>CAZTTH010000021.1:14543-59199 GCA_964615975.1 uncultured Lentisphaerales bacterium
GTAACCACGGTTTTGCTAAAGGGAAAAAGACTCAGCCTGCGGTTGCCGGCAAATAGATGGAGCAAATCTATCCCCTTTTGTTTCGCGTATAATGGCAACCGGCAAAAATACCAGGAATTATCTATAATCAGATTGGTTGTGATCGGCTTGACCGTAACAAATTGAATATTGTGACTGATGTGTTGGAGCATGGCACGATGATCCGGAGCGATGAAAACGGAATAGCGGAAGGGCGAATCGATGCGACTGAGGGCAGTTATGAGAGACAGCGAATACACACTAATGCCGTCACTCTCAGAGGGTTGCGGGCGAAAATTGGGAACCAACCCGATATGAAATTGCTTCATAATGCTATAATTCTCACATCCTCTTTCTGAGTCAAATAATCACAAAATCGGTGAGGAAAATTTGATGGCCATTGTGGTTAATAAATACGCAACTATACCGGTGCTAATTTTCCCCTGCAACTGTGCCTGGAATGGGGATGATACCCGATCCCTGACACCGTGTCATCAGGGGATACTGAACTATATTCAAGAGGCTTGATACAATGATTTGGCTGGCGTCTTTTCCCCGATCAGGCAATACATTTTTTCGCATTATCCTCCATGAATTCTATGGCATTGAAACCACGGAATTCCATGCCGAAACAGGACGGCCTGTTGATCCCGGTTATGCCGGATATCCGGTGGTGAAAACGCACCTTCTGCCCTATCAACTTATTCCCCGGGATCCGGACATCAAGGCCGTCTATATCGTCCGCGATGGTCGCGACGCGCTGGTCTCCATGGCACACCATCGATCAGATATCGTCGCGCCCGGATCTGATTATCGCGAAAATCTTCGTGCGGCGATTATCGCGAAAGAGCGCACCTTTTTCGGTGGTTGGAGTGAAAATGTCCGGCATTGGCAACGACGCGCATCCATTATCCTCAGATTCGAAGAACTTATCAACGACCCGATCGGATGCATCGAATCAATGCGCGGGATCATGGATCTTCCGCCCCCGCGCCCGGATCGGATGATCCCAACCATTGAGCAGCTACGACATGAAAAACTGCCGTTTAACATGCCTTATGCCAGGGAACGCTCGGAAAATCAGCGGCTCGAATGGCAGCATAAATTCTTTCGCCGGGGCAAGATCGGTTCCTGGAAAGATGAGATGCCGGCGGACCTCCATAAACTGTTCTGGCAATTGCATGGTCCGGTCATGGATACCTTTGGTTACCATGAAGGGAGTCCGCGCCTCGGTCATAAAAGACATGGTGAAACATCTGGATTCAGCAGCGATAGTGCGCTTTCAAAGAAGCAACCCAAGCATGTGCTTATCGAAGCAACCGCGATCATGATGGGCGCGAATGATGGGTGTCAGCGGTATGTCGTTGAACTGTTGCGAGCACTGGTTCCAATTGCCAGGAGCAAACGCGAAGAATGGCAAATCGATATCCATATCGGCATGGGAAAGGTCTATGATCTCCGCGCTATCGCCGGGCATATTTTCCCCATGGATTACACTGCGACAGGAACGCCTGAGACTCATGATCTAGAGCGGGAATTCAAATCAATCGCCACCCGGTTGCGCATCGATTCATGCGTGTATAACTGGATGCGAACGAATCTGCCGGCGGCACTCTTTGACCGTCTCATGATATACAAGCGTATCCTTCATGTACTCTGGCATTTTTTTGGGGGGGGCGCTCAGCGGGGGCGCCCGCTTGTTTACCACCAATACGATGTGGTTCATCTCACCATCCCGCAGTTTTATGAAGCCATCCCCAATTGTCATACCCGGATCGTGACCACCATTCATGATCTGTCCCACCGCAATTATCCCGATTTTCATACTCAAAATAATGTGCTGGCGGCGGAGAACGCCATGCACTTTGCCATCTCACATGATTCCGCTTACATCACCGTGTCCGACGCGACCCGGCACGATCTGTTTACTCTGTATCCGGCGATCGATCTCGACCGGGTGATTACCGTCTATGAGGCCTGTAATCCGCGTATTTTTTATCCCGTAACCGACATCGCGAAATTATCTCTAGTCCGCCAAAAATATCACCTTCCGGAAGCCACACCCTATATTCTTTCCCTGAGCACGCTTGAGCCCAGAAAAAATCTGGTGAATCTGATCAAGGCATTTCTCGATCTGTGTCAGAAATCTCCCGAACTTGATGTCATCCTCGTCATTGCCGGACAGAAAGGGTGGAAATTCACGGAAATACTTGAGTCCAGGAAGATGGCTCCTGACCGGATACGATTCACCGGGTTCATTGCCGAAGCGGATTTGGCGGCAATCTTTTCGGGTGCCATGGCCTTGGCTTATGTTTCTTATTGTGAGGGCTTCGGTTTACCGCCATTAGAGGCAATGGCATGCGGAATACCCGTAATTTATGGCAATACCAGTTCAATGCCGGAGATCATCGGGGAATGCGGGATGGCGGCTGATGCTGCGAATATCAGTGACATCAGCGCGCAATTGCATCGCCTGATTACAGATAAGGAGTTAGCGAGCAAACTCAGCCGGCTCGCCTTGGCGCGTGCCCGGCAATTTTCCTGGGAGAAAACCGCGCTTGAGACCCTCGCCGTGTATGATGCCGTAATTGCGAAGCAAAACTTGGGGACGCCAGGTATCGAAGTTTAACCGATATTCTCATGATAAAAAACTTAACCGGACTGGCACCGATGGATATTGACTGTGAATAGCCACACAAAATTAAATGGCAATACTTCCTGGTCTAATGTTTCTGTTCTGGCGCGCCCCGCTTGCGGTGCGACACCTGTAATCGCATTTTAGGCTTTACCTGACCCATTTAACCTACCAGTGCTATCAGCCTCGCCATTCCATTACGAATGCTATCGCGAACGCCTCGGCGAGCGCAATGGTAAGCCAGAACCCCAACTCCAAGACGAGTAACCGAACCGGTTCGCCCAACTGATTGAACGGTGTAAAGAATTCCCAGAAAGCGTACGAAAGCACGAACACAAGCACAGCAAAGCGAAGGGCACGTGTGGTAATGCCGGTGGGCCATGCGGGAGACAACCAGTGGTAGATGAAGCCGTGGATCAGACCGAATATGAACAGACCGCCGACGATCAGGACTGGGTTCGACACGACCAACGGCAAAGGTTCGATCTGCGTCCACACCGCGATCAGCTTCTTACTTTGGATTGACGGATTCAGCAGGATGCCGCCACCGTTCCAGCCGAAGCCGATTAGACGAAACGTCAGAAGCATCGTGATGTTGAGAGCCAACCCGCCAGCCAACCCCGCAATGACGATCCTATTGTTGGTTTTTGCCATCGTCGACACCTTTAACGCTTAACGCCCAAGCTCAGCGTCCCGGCCCACGAGGGGGTTCGCTTGCAACCGGTGTGCGATGGCCGGGTTCGCAGCAGCACATAGTTAGGCGACATTGGGTTCATGTACGGGTTAGCACGATGTGGGTGGCTCGCTGCGATGCGATATGCCGGGTGCATGTGTAGCCCAAGCCTGGCAGGTTGATACCGTCGAATAACCGCTCGCCCGCGCCAAGCAAGACTGGTGAGATGGCGACATGGAGTTCATCGATCAGTCGCTCCCGAAGGTATTGCCTGATTGTCGCCGCTCCGCCTCCGATGCGGACATCCTTTCCGTTGGCAGCATCGCGAGCTCGTTCAAGTGCGATTCGAATCCCGTCAGTAATGAAATGAAAGGTCGTTCCGCCCTCCATTACGAGTGGCGCACGAGAATGATTAGTAAGCACGAAAACCGGCGTATGATACACAGGGTTATCACCCCACCAACCTCTCCAACTCTCATCAAGCCAGGAACCACGGACTGGTCCAAACATATTTCTGCCGCATAATCCAGGTGCCTACATTGTGGAAACCGCGCGCGGCAAAGTCGTCGTCAATCCCGGTCTCTCCGTCTTTACTTCCGAATAGTTGCGTCTGAATCGTGCGAGTAGCAAACGCCCATCCATGAAGGGCTTTTCCGCCGACTCCAAGCGGGTTCTCCTGGCTCTGGTCCGGGCCTGCGCCGAAGCCGTCAATCGAAATCGTGAAGCTTTCTACACGGATTTTGGTCATTTGGTTGTTCTTTCTGCAGCAGTGCCCCCGATAGCACTGCGGGGATAATTTGATCAGAGGAAACCTCGGGGTCACACCTACTATTTGCAATTAAGAGATTGCGCTACAATGCAAATAGGAGATGTGACCCTATAGCACACTAGTTTTGAACTCATGACAACGGGAAACAAGTCCAACAGGTATCAGCGATATTTTTCCGGTGACGATCGAATCTCCGCTAGTAACTGATCGATCTTCTCTTCGGTCAGGAATTCATAAAAGCGTTCGCCAACCTGCATCATCGGGCCATAGCCGCAGGCACCGAGACACTCGACCGCTTTCAGGGTGAACATGCCATCTGCCGAGGTTTCGCCGACTTTGGCAGCAATCTTCTCTTCGAGATAACGGATAATCTTTTCCGCGCCCACCAGGCAACAGGGGCCGGTGCGGCATACTTCCAGCACACACTTGCCCACCGGTTTGAGATTGTACATGGAATAAAAACTGGCGACCTCGTATACTTCGATGGGAGTGATATTTAAGAGCTCGGCGACATAATCCATGACCTCCACACTCAACCACCCACCCCATTGTTCCTGGGCCAGATGCAAGACCGGCAGGATCGCCGATTTCTGCTTGCCTTCCGGATAACGGGCGATGATTTCCTTGACCTTCTGGAGTTTTTCTTCAGAAAAATTTATTGCCTTTTCAATGGTGTTCATGGTATTTGCTTCAGATTATAAATTTTACCCTATGATTTATATTCGGTATTTTCTCCGGCTGCGAACAAAACGCGGTCATATAAAGTTGGAGTAAACCAAAAGCCAGCTTTAGTTAATAACGCATCCAAGCTGGGTCGGACGAATGAAAGCATTCCCTTCTTCTTGGCTTCAAGCAATACACCAAGCACGCCAACTACATTTAATCCCATTCGATTTGCGACTTGACGAGCCAGTCGTTCATCAATAAGAACCAGATCTGCCTTGAGTTCTAAAGCCGGGGAAATTGCTGCGGCCTCCCCACGATCCAATTCGCTCTCCATTGCTTGAACCAAAATTGCATTCTTAACTGACAAAGAAATAATCCAATCCTGAATAATTATATCATCTCCATCAGGACGGGTTATCACACTTCCTGTTGCTTCCTGACAGACTTCCGTGGGAATCAGGATTTGCACATAAAGCTCTTGCAACAAACTTAATTTCCCAATAGCAGCCAGGCTGATAAGCGGGGAAGTATCACTAACAACAATCATATCCGATTCAACCGCTGCAATGTAACCAAATCAGCTGCTAAATCAGTCTCATCATAATGCCATGGAATTTGACGGCTGGCCAATACATGTTGAAATTGTAATTGGCTTAATTCAGACAACCGACTCGCTTGGGCCATGGTTAATTTATGACGTTGAAAAAGCATCACAGCAAGTTCTTGTCGCAATTCTGATTCCGTTATACGCGCTGCCTGCCATAAATCATCCGCGATTGTTAACTCCATAACGACTCGCTCCTTACATCTGAGTTAGGATCAATATAGCGTATTTTTGATATGAGTAAATCCAAAATGAATCAAATAAAAAATTTTTTACCCAAAATTTATTACGCATCCAACTCGCCGGCAATGACATTCAGACTGCTGAGGGTGACGATGGCGTCGGACAACATGCTGCCGCGGATCATCTCCGAAAATGCTTGATAATAGATATAGCAGGGACGCCGGAAATGAAGTCGATATGGACTGCGCCCGCCATCACTGATCAGATAAAAGCCGAGTTCGCCGTTGCCGCCTTCGACGGCATGATAAACTTCGCCAACCGGGACATCGACTTCGCCCATGACGATCTTAAAATGCCAGATCAGCGCTTCCATTTTGGTATAGACATCCGCTTTGGGCGGTAGATAGAATTCCGGGACATCGGCGTAATAATTTCCTTCCGGCATATTCTCCAGTGCCTGCTCGATGATCTTCAGGCTTTGCCAGACTTCCTCCTGACGCACCATGAAGCGATCATAGGTGTCGCCATTGGTCCCAACGGGAATGATAAAATCGAAATCCTCATAGGAACTATAGGGATTCATCACCCGCACGTCGTAATCTACTCCGGCCGCGCGCAGATTCGGACCGCTAAAGCCATAGTTCAAGGCACGTTCGGCGCTGATCGCGCCGACATTGATGGTGCGATCCATGAAGATCCGATTGCGTTCAAGTAATTGTGAGAATTCCTTGAAACGCGCAGGAAACCCATGTAAAAATTCCTTTAGTTTTCGATACACGGTATCATTAAAATCCCGTTCCATCCCCCCAATCCTTCCGATATTGGTGGTGAGTCGTGATCCGCAGATTTCTTCATAAATTTCGTAAATGGACTCCCGCTCCTGAAACATGTAGAGAAAGCCAGTGAACGCGCCGGTATCGACACCCAGCACACTGTTGCAGATCAAATGATCAGAAATGCGCGCCAGTTCCATGATGATGACCCGCATGTAATCAACTCGTTTGGGAGTTTTAATCCCCATCAGTTTTTCCACGGTCATATGCCAGCCCATATTATTAATCGGCGAGGAACAATAATTGAGACGGTCGGTTAATGGAGTGATTTGATAAAATGGGCGATGTTCCGCCAGCTTCTCAAAGGCGCGATGAATATAGCCGATGGTTTGTTCGGCATCGACAATGATCTCCCCGTCCATCTTCAGGATGTTTTGGAACACCCCATGTGTTGCCGGATGAGTGGGGCCAAGATTGAGGATGTTATACTCCTTCTTGTCAGGCTGAGTTGATTCGAGTGTGGCGATTGCGGTTGACATACCTTAACGTCCAAAATACTTGTCTTGTTTATCGGTGCGGGTGGCATCTTCCAACGGATATTTTTTCAACAAGGGAAAATAGTTCATGTCATCGACATTGAGAATGCGCTTGAGATTCGGGTGACCGCGAAAACGAATCCCGAAAAAATCATAGGTTTCGCGCTCCATCCAATCCGCGGCGGAGAATACCTTGGTCGCTGTATCAATCTCCGGTCGATGGGCGGGCAAAAAACATTTTAATCGCAAGCGAAGGTTGACTGTCAGAGCGTGCAGTTGATATACCACCACCAACTCTCGATCTTTGTCATCAGGAAAATTCACACCGCAAAGATCGGTTAAAAAGGTAAACGGCAACTCCGGATGATCATGCAGCCATTTCAGCACCGGAATAATGGCAGCCTTGTCGCAAACCGCAGTCAAGAGATTGTAGGGTTCGCTATACGAGGTGATTTCGGTGGGAAACTGCTGTTCCAGTTTTTCCCTGACATGGGCGTTGGTCAAGGCAGGCATCACTCAATTCCATACGATGCTAACAATTGTTTGTATTCCGGTGAGTTGCGGCGGCGCAGGGATTCGTTTTTAATCAGCTCCTGAATCTTGGTGATGCCATCAATGATTTGTTCAGGCCGTGGCGGGCATCCCGGCACATAGACATCCACGGGGATAACCTTGTCGATCCCCTGGAGCACACTGTAGGTATCGAAAATCCCACCGCTGGAAGCGCAGGCACCCACCGCCATCACCCAGCGGGGCTCCGCCATTTGCAGATAGACATGCTTCAATATCGGCCCCATTTTCTTGGCAATCGTCCCCATTACCATCAGCAAATCCGCCTGGCGGGGAGAAAAGCTCATGCGCTCCGAACCAAACCGCGCCAGATCATAATGCGATCCCATGGTAGCCATGAATTCGATACCGCAACAGGAGGTGGCAAACGGGAGCGGCCAGATCGAATTGGCCCGCGCCAGACCGATGGCCTTGCTGGCGCTGGTCGCGAAAAATCCCTCACCCCGATAACCTTCGGGCGGCGGCGCCAGATTGACGTTGGATTTGATTGGTGCGCTGGTGGTCATAAGAAAACCTAAATTTTATTGTGATTCCTTATTCGCAGGTTAATAACTTATCTCGGTCATGGTCAGAAGCGGCAGAAGATGAGGCAAATCATCATCACTCATCACCACGATATTGGTCTTGCCAATCGCTACTTGGTAGCGACTTCTTACTTCATATTTCTCGCCATCCGCCATTTTAATCACGAACGGTATTCCTTCATTAACCGCGGTCTGGATTTGATCTTTTGTCATTCGCTTGTTTCCCGGTCTATTTCTCAGGCAGGTTACTGATGACTATCAAAAACTGGTGTAACCCAAAAACCAACGCGGCATAGCCGCAACCTTATTTAATTAAGAACCCGCCAATTATCCTCGACTTTTGGGAAAGACTTTCCTCATCATCCCGGCAGGGATGTCTGTTGGTAGTCCGGCGATTAATCGCTGGGGTTTGATTCATCTTCACCACTCCTTTCCCACCAATAAGTTGGTGGGCTACCATTCCTGCCGCTGCGGCAGGATCACCGGGGGAAATATATTTTCTTGTTTTTTAAAGCAAAAATTAGTAAATAAGCACCTCACGCGCAAGTTCCCCCTTCAATCCCAAATCAGTGCGCCTTTCTTCACGATGTAGATGAAGCCGACAGCGATCGTGCTCATGAATAATAACATCGCCAGAAAGCCCTGCATACCCAATTCCCTGAAGTTTACCGCCCAGGGATACATGAAAATCACTTCGACATCGAATAAAACAAAAAGGATGGCGGTCATGAAATATTTGATCGAAAACGGCAACCGCGAGCTTCCCTGAATTTCGATGCCGCATTCAAAGTTATCCAGCTTTTCCTTGGTCGATCGTTTTGGACCCAGCAAATGGGTCAGGACGATGCTCACCACGATAAATCCCAAAGCCACGAGAAATTGAATGAAGATGGCGATGTAGACAATATTTTGTTGGTCAAGTTTCATTGGTTTTTGTTTTTGATGTCAGGAGGCACTGGATTCAATGACCATAAAAGACATGACTATTTTGATTGCGTTGTTAGTTATATTCCCATTATCCGGATAAGCTATTCGGATTTCCTGATTTTTCAAAAACACTACAGCCATTCCGCTCTCCGGAGCGGAATGGCTGTGGGAATATTCAAATGAGTTGCAGAGAATGCGGTCCAACTAAATGTGAGTAACTATTGGCGGTGGATTTTACCGCCTATCAGGCGTGCGTGATGCGCTTTTTCTTATACATCAACAGAGCGACCAAGGTCAACCCCATCAGGACATAGGTTGAGGGTTCAGGAATCGCCTGAAGGACGATGGATTGCACACTCAACAAGGTAGTAAAGGTGGCGATTTGCCCGCTAGAAAATACCGGTATTACGCCGAACAACTGGGCGCCAGCGACCTGATCGGGTCCGAAAACAGTATTATTGGTAAACGTTGAGGTTGTCAGATTGTCATTTTCAATATCAACATGGAGACCATCAATGGGTTTACCAGGCTCGTGATCACGATAATGGTTGAGCTGCCATGCCGCCGGGGCATTGGCGAGAGAAAAGCCGATGTAATCTTCGAAAATGAATCCGGTCGCGGAACTATCGTTGGCGCCGGTAGTGGTTGAAAACTGGGTGATATCATACTGAAAATTCGACTCCGGACCCGCATAGAAATTGGAATCATAGACTTCATTTACCGTGCTCGTTTCGTTATTCGCCGGATGGCCATGAAGCATCTGATAAACGCGCAGATTATCCAGCTGCCCACCGCTGATGTTTTCTACCGTGTAGGTTTGTTCCAATACATACTGATCACTCATGACATGAGTGGTAGTGGATGGTCCCCCAATCCCCATCGGCGTCCCGGTCAGCGTGTTGCGCATATCATGGTTAATAGTAATTTTCACATCACCATTACTGATAATCGAGCGCGCTTCCGGCAAGCCATCGGAATCAGTATCTGGTAAAATATTTATTGCTTCGATAACGGAAAATTTCGCATTGGTAGTCCAATCAGGATAAAGGAAATTAGGTTCCAGCCACATGGAATTCTGGGCAATACTTTGATTGCTTTGAATACTGTCATAACCAATCGCAGCCGCCCATTCTCCTGAAATCATTTCATGAAGATAATTACCGGGGAAAGGTCCGGCGGTGTAAACCAGGAAATCAGAATAACCGAAATCCGTCAAGTTAATAAACCAGTTGGGATTGGACATGGTGATTTGATTCGAAAATGTTTGCGCTTCAACTCGCGGAGCCTTCATCAATCCAACTCCCATTAGCGCTATTACAGCCATGATTATTTGCCACTTGCCACTGATAGATATGGTTAATCCATTCATATGAAAGCACGCTCCCTGGTTCAACTGACTTGTTTATAGATGAAACAAACTGTTTGTAAGAATATTATTACCAAGCACTACTGACAATTGACAACTAAATACTAATGATAATTAAAGCTGATTTTATGAAATTTTCAATCGCGAAAGAAAAATATTTTTCGTGTCAGCACCTCTTATCTGATTCCCATGGGTATTTTGGCCAACAATTGCCGCGCTTCAACCGCGCCCGAGAAGGAGTCGGAGATGGAGAGCGCATGCTGCAGTGCTGCACGCGCCAATTCCCATTTCTCCTGGATGGCCAATACCTTGCCTAGAAAAAAGTGGGTTTCGGGGATCTCTGAATTGGCAAACCGCGATGCCATGAAAACTTGTTGCGCTTGTTCGAAATCAGCGCAAGCATAAAGCACCTGGCCATAGGCATTGAGCACCACGGGATGATTGGGATGGCGGCGCACCAATCGGGCGGCAATTTCCAAAGCTTCATCAATTCGGTTCGGGTCATCAAGAAGCAGGAGAGCAAGTGTGGTTGCCGCAACCGCATCATCGGGAGCCCGTTCCAAGCCAGCGCGCAATGCCATGACCGCCCCATCAACATCATGACGCTGGGATTGAAGTCGCGCCAAAGCGATCAATGGCAAGGCCAGGGCGGGAAAATCGGCTGCCGCCTGGCGATACATTGCCGCTGCCTGATCGAGACGATTTGTATTCACATAGGCAGTCGCCAACCACATTGATCGATCGAGATTTTTTTCTGCTCCGGAGGTGATGGCTTCAAGAGCAGTAATTGCCGCGGAGTTATTACCCACGGCCAAATACGCCTGTCCAAGAAGCATTCGGGCATCGCGATTATCTGGTTCACGATGCAATACCTCCTGTGCCTGAATAATCGCGGAGTCATACCATTTTAATCTCAGGTATATCCCCGCAAGCGAAGTCCGGGCGCGACTGAATTGCGGGTGTTTTTTCAATATGTTCTCCAGAATCTCGATGCTGTTTTGAGTTTGATTTGCCTGGAGCAATAATTCCGCCAAACGAACGTGATCAATCGGGCGGGCATCATCGCGGGTGATAAGGCGCTTGAATTTTTCGACGGCACCAGTTACATCACCCGCCATCGCCGCCAATTCCGCCTTTCCTGCCAAGGCCTGAAGCTGATTGGGATTGTCCTTCAACAATTGTTCGAGATAGAGATCAGCCTGGTCAAATTTTCCCTGATACCCATAAAGATTCGCCAGCCCGACCAGGGCATCGACATGATGTGGTGCTAGTTTCAAAGCTAGATTGTAGCTCTCCGCAGCAGTCACAACTTCTCCCACCCGAAAGAAAAAAGCGCCAGCCAGCACATAAATTGCTGGATCCTTAATTGGATAAGTCAATGCTTTTTTAACGTCCGCGATGGCAGCGGCAGAGTTACCCTGTCGATTGAAACAAGCGCCACGGATCAGATATGCCTCTGGTTCATCATCTTTGGTCGATAATGCTTGATTGGCATATTTCAAAGCTGAATCAATGTCACCACTTTTGAGGGCATGTCTGGCGGATTCGATCATTGCTGGCCAATGGCGGGGATTGACCGACAGGCAATCCGCTAGAGCATCCAAGGCTTGTTCCTGCCGATTGAGTTTAAGCAAACAGAGCGCCAGACGGAAATAAGCCTGATCATTGTGGGGGTCGAACCGCACCGCATTGCGATAATCCAATAAGGCTTCTGAGAAATTGCCCTGTCCCACCAGTTCATCTGCATGCTGCAATGCATGCAGGGACTTTTCCTGACTGGTTTTATCCGCCCGGTTGGAGCGATGTTTCACGGAGGTCTTGCGGTCGTTTTGATCGCCAGTAATTGTTGCCGGCAAGAGCGCTTGCATTGCTCCCGGGAGCGATGGGCGTGTGACCAACAACAGGCCATAACCAAAGATCGCCCAGAAAATAACGAGTATAAAACCTACGAGCACCATGCGTACCCAGGAGGGCTGCCAGCATTGATGTTGATCATATAAGGTTAAAAGACATTGGTGCTCGCAGATTTTGTCCACCTGAACGCGTTGATAATCCGGGCACAGGCAATGGAAAACTTTTCCCCAGCGGTACTTTTTCCCGGGGATGCAACCCGCATGATTGGATTCTGTTTTATAGGTCAGACAGCCAAATGGCCATTTGCTTTGATGGGGAAGATCAAAGAAGTCATTAAAAGCGGAGTACCACCGCCACATACATCCCTTAATCAAATGAAATGTCAACAGGCAAAAATCCAGAGGCAACCTGACGATCAGGATAATAATGGAAATGACGATACGCATGGGATACAATCAGTGAGATTAAACTTGTCCACTGCCATAATCTCAACGAACAAGAAACAAGAATCCATGGCAAAGAAAAAATAATCATTAATGATTGGCGAACTGAAGATGCCGATTATTGAGTTAAACTTTATGTCTGTTTTATACGAAACGGTGCTGTCAGCCATTATTTCAAGTCGTTTTGTATTCCCCAATCAGCTGAAGTATAATTGCTCGCAAAAAACCTAGGGCTGACCTTGAATGGCGATAGCAACGACCTTTGTTTCCCGGGTCAAGTAAATATCGTGTCGTTTGGCGAGCGCCGCTCAGATGTGCAGGCACAGCGCGGGGAGACAACGAGCATCGAGGTGTCCAAATCCCTGGCGATGATCTCATTGAAAAGATCGCCAAGATAAATCGACACCGCGGGACAGCGATCCGAGTCACGATCATTCTCGCTTATGCAACGACATCACGCGTCATTACCGGTGTAATCCCGGAAGGAAAGTGGGTGTCATGACACCAAAAAATAATAACAAATCAACTTAAATTATGGGAGTATAAAACCATGCGAAATACCATCCGTGTCACCGGTCATCATATGATCATATTTCTGCTCGCTGTGATATTATTCGACAGCAGGCTGATGCGGGCACAGGAGAAACAGGAGATCCCCAGGCGGGTCGGTGTGATCACCGCTACCTCCCTGAATGTGCGCGCCAAACCAACCACCAAATCAGAAGTCGTCTGTCAAATGGTTAAAGACGCATTGGTGGAAGTGGTTGACGAAGACGACGAGTGGCTGGGAATTGTTGCCCCGAAGGAAACGGAAGCCTGGGTCGCCATGAATCAATTGAAAGATGGGGTTGTGGTGGGTAACAACATCCCCGTTTACGCTGGCGCCGGCACAATTTTTTCTTCGCTTGGCCTGTTACAGGAGGGTGATCCGGTCACGATTATCGATACCAAGGACAACAAATGGGCTAAAATCCAGCCGACTGCCGACATGATTGTCTGGATTTCAAGCAAATATGTGCGTGTCGAGGAAATCAATGATCCCCCCACCATGTCCGTGATCACTGACCAGGAGACGGATGAGGATGTTCCCATCACCGGAATTCAGGTCGATATTGATGAAGGGACATACAAATTCGAGGATATTCAGATTGTCACCCTGACCGCCTCCAGTTCAAATCCCGCAGTCATACCCAACGAAAAAATCGTCATCGATTTCACGGATGATAAAAGTGATGCCGGCATGGCGTATATCTCCATCACTCCGGCCGCGCAACAAAGCGGCTCATCCACCATCACCCTGACCGCCAATGATGGAACCCACAGTGTCGAAAACAGTTTTAACGTCACAGTCAATCGGGTTAACGATCCCCCGGTCATCTCCGCGATCGGCGATCAAACCGTTTCAGAAGACGGCACCCTCACTAGCATCTCCTTTAATGTTGATGAGGGCGGCGGTGCGGATGAAGATGAACAAACGGTCACCCTGACCGCGACCAGTTCCAACCATGATCTGGTTCCCGATGCCAGCATCATGCTTAACTTCAGCGATGCGAAAGGCGCCGCCGGCAACGGCTCGCTGTCGATAACGCCGCTGCCCCAGCAAAACGGCAAGACCACCATAACCTTAACCGCCAATGACGGCATGGAAAGCACGAAAAGCTCTTTTGTTTTAACCGTTCTTGCGGTTGACGATCCCCCCACCCTGTCGACCATCCCGGACAAGGTCATTAATGAAGATGAAAGCATCGTTGACATGGTGTTTTATGTTGATGAGGGCGGCGGGGCAGATGAGGACAATCAGAATCTCCGCATCACCGCGATCAGCTCGAATACCACCCTGTTGCCGAATCAAAATATAAATATCACCTATCAGGATGGGGTAGGCAATCGCCAGCCCGCCATGCTTCAACTCACCCCGGCAGCTGACCAGAATGGCGCCACCACGATCACCATCAATGTGTCAGACGGCGCCAATTCCCTGTCCCAATCATTTGCCTTGACGGTCATTCCCATTAACGATCCGCCAACGATATCAGAAATACCGGATTTTACCCTCGAAGAGGATCAAGATATTAAGAACATCACGTTTACAGCCGATGAAGGCGGCGGCAGCGATGAGGATTCACAAGCGCTGATCATCACCGCTGCCAGTTCGAATCCCGAGCTAATCGGCAGTGATCAGATTGAGCTGAAATTTTTCGACGACACCTCGGATGCCAAGGGCGGAACGATTAATATCACTCCGCGCGAGAATGCCTCAGGCACTGCCACAATCACCTTGACGGTTAATGATGGCATTAACAGCATTGAACAACGCTTCATGGTCAGCCTGAACGAGTCCAACGATCCCCCCAGCCTGTCGGAGATCGGCAATCAAACCACCAAGGAAGATACCACGTTGTCCGGGATAAAATTTATCACCGATGAAGGCGGCGGTAAAAGCGAGGAAGATCAGCTCTTGACCATTACCGCCACCAGTTCAAATACCACCCTTATACCCAATGCCAATATCAAGGTTAATTTCGTGGATAACACCGCCATGGTGAAAGGCGGAACCATCGATATCACCCCGGCGCCTGATCAAAACGGCGCCTCCACAATCACAGTGACTGTAAGCGATCAGATTGCCACCACCCAAAAGACTTTTAGCGTTACCGTAACCCCGGTGAATGATCCCCCTGGGATCTCGCAAATTCAAGATCAAAGAACCGATGAAGACAAAGCCATCAGGGAAATTTTCTTTACTGCTGATGAAGGCGGGGGCGCCGATGAAGATGTGGAAAAACTGACTATCACCGCGTCCAGTTCCAATCCCATCCTGGTTCCAAATGGCAATATCACCATTGATTTCACCGATGGTCCGGAAGATGCCGGCAATGGCGCCATACAGATTATCCCAGCGCCTGATCAAAATGGCAGCGCCACCATAACCGTGACCGTTAGCGATGGCGAAAAATCTTCGACCAGCCGCTTCAATTTGATCGTCACCCCCGTCAATGATCCACCGGCCATCACTGAAATCCCGGATCAAACTGTTGCCGAAAACAGCACCATAGACGGCATCATATTCTATGTCGATGAAGGCGGCGGCAGTGATGAAGACACCCAAATTGTTACCGTCACCGCCAAGAGTTCAAATACCACATTAATCCCCAATGAAAACATCAGAATCCACCTGGCCGACACCACCGGTGATCCGCCTCCGGGATCCATCAGCATTACTCCGGCGCCCAATCAAAATGGTGTCAGCACCATATACCTGACCATCAGTGACGGGACCTTGACGGCACAGAGCCGGTTTGACATCAATGTGACCGGCGTCAACAGCATTCCCACCATCTCCAAAATCCCCGATCAATCCGGATACGAAGATTCGCGCATTACCGGCATCGCCTTTACCACGGATGAAGGTGGCGGCAGTGACGAAGACATTCAAATACTCAAGGTTACCGCCGCAAGCTCGAATACCACGCTGATTCCCAATGAGAATATTTATATCGATTTTAAAGACAATGAAAAGGACGCCACCGGCGGCACGATCTCAATTCAACCAGCGCCCGATCTTAACGGCACCGCCGTGATCACCGTCACCGTCGATGACGGCGCCAACACGGCCTCGGATAGTTTCAAATTGACCATCCAGCCGGTAAATGATCCCCCAATCATCTCGGATATTCCGAATCAGACAACCCAGGAAAGCACCACCATTGCGACAATTTCCTTCACCGTTGATCCCGGCGGCGGCGCAGACGAAAGCCAACAACCAATCACTATCACTGCCTCGAGTTCAAATCCAACCTTGGTGCCTGACGCGAACATCAGGGTAAACTATCCCGTCCGGGGACAGACCGGAAATCGGGGCACGTTGAGCATTACCCCGGCGGCGGGAGAGAATGGCGTCACCACCATTACCGTGATTGTGAACGATGGCGGCAGCCTGGCTCAGGACAGCTTTATCCTGACTGTGACCGACGATAATAATCCCCCCGAATTATCTGACTTTTCCGCCCAAACCACCAATGAAGACACCCCGATTATCGGCATTGCCTTCACCGTCGACGAAGGGGGAGGCATCGATGAAAACACGCAGATCGTCACAATAAGAGCCACCAGTTCGAATCCCCTCCTGATCCCTGATAAAAACATTGTCATCCTGTTTAAGGATGACGAAAGAGATGCCACCGGCGGCACCCTCAACATCACCCCCATGTCCAATCAATTCGGTGAAACCATCATTACTGTCAGCGCTAACGATGGCGCCGCCACGATTGAGAAAAGCTTCAAGGTCACGGTCAATCCTGTCAATGATTCACCAACCATTGGTAAAATCAAGGATCAGCATAGCACCGAAGGCAATCCCCTTATTGGTATTCCATTTGAGGTTGATGAGGGCGGCGGCGCGGATGAAGACCAACAGATTCTCGAGGTCACCGCGCGGAGCGCCAACACGACCCTGTTGCCAGATCAAAATATCACGGTTAACTTCAGTGATGACGACACCGACGCGGTGGGCGGCACATTGGATATCACGCTTCCGCCAGGAATCAATGGCAGCACGATCATCACCGTGACGGTGAATGATGGCGTTAGTCTGGCCCAGGAAAAATTCAAACTCAATGTGACCACCTATGATGACCCGCCGACTCTTTCCACGATCGCGGATCAGGAAATCGACGAAGACACATGGATCAAGGATCTGGCCTTTACCGCGGACGAAGGCGGCAGCAGCGATGAAGATACCCAGATGATCACGGTGAAGGCGCTCAGTTCAAATCCTTATCTGATTCCCAATGAAAATATTATCGTTCATTTCACCGATACCAACACCGACGCCACCGGCGGTTCTCTGGAACTCAAACCGGTTCAGAATGAAAGCGGCTTCGCCATTATTACTGTCAGCGTGAGTGATGGCAATTCAACCATCGAAAAGTACTTCAAAGTCACCGTTCGCGATGTTGATGACCCGCCAACGATTTCTCCCATTGCAGACCAAAACACCCACGAAGATATCCCCCTCATCGGCATCAGATTCACAGCGGATGAGGGCGGCGCCGCCAACGAAGATGAACAAATCGTCAAAATCACCGCCGTCAGTTCAAATCCAGACTTGCTGCCCAATGAAAACATTGTCATTCATTTCACCGATGACAACACTGCTGCCGGCGCGGGTACTATCGATCTTACTCCCGCTCCGAATCGCAATGGCAGTGTCACCATTACTCTGACGGCTGATGATGGCAAAAACACCAACCAAACTTCATTTGTATTAAAAGTCAAACCGATTGACGATACCCCCCTGCTCGATGATATCTCCGACCAGATGACTGACGAAGATACGCCCCTGCTGGGGCTCCGAATCAGAGCCGATGAAGGCGGCGGCAGTGACGAAGATATTCAGGTGCTGATTATTTCCGCCGCCAGCTCCAATACCCAGCTTGTCCCCACGAACAATATTATCATTCATCTCAAGGACGACAGCTCCAATGCGGGCACGGGGAATGTGGATCTCATTCCAGCTCCGAATGAGAATGGCACTACCATAATCACCCTGACGGTCAATGACGGCAATCAGAGCGTCCAGAAAAGTTTCAAGTTCACCGTGGTTGCGATCAACGATTCTCCCACGATTTCTCCGATCACGGATCGGGTGATCGAGGAAGACGGCATTCTCACTAAAGTTACATTTACCGCGGATGAAGGCGGCGGTCCGGATGAAGATAAACAAGTGCTCCGGGTTACCGCTTCCAGCTCCAATCCAGAGCTGGTTCCAGATGCCAATATCCTCATGGATTTCACTGATGCCGATGGCGGAAATCCCCAATCCGGATCATTAACCATTACCCCACTGCCCAACCAGTTCGGGGTTACAACCATTACCCTGAAGGTTGACGATGGCAAAGCCAGCGCGCAAACCACCTTTGTCCTCACGGTAAGTTCAATCAACGATCCTCCCGAACTCTCCGCGATCGCGAATAAGAGCTACAACGAAGACACGGCCCGGATTATAATTGAATTTACCGCGGATGAAGGAGGGGGCGACGACGAAGACCCGCAAAATGTCCGAATCAGTGCGTCAAGTTCCAATCCCCGCCTGATTCCCAATGAAAATATCAAGGTCATTTTTTCCGATGGTCCGGGTGATGCCGGCGCCGGCTCTCTGGAAATGATTCCCCTAACCAATGAAAACGGCACGACCACCATCACCTTATCGGTCACTGACGGAGAGAATACCATTCAAAGGAAGTTCAATGTCACCATTGATTCCAGCAACGATGCTCCCGAGGCCATGGCTCAAAGTCTCAATACCAGCGAAGATACCCCGGTAAACGGCCGCTTTCTCGGGGCGGATTTGGACGGTGATCCCTTGAATTTCAAGGTGCAAAATCGCCCGGGACGGGGAACCTTG
Organism: uncultured Lentisphaerales bacterium; assembly: GCA_964615975.1. Lineage (GTDB taxonomy): Bacteria > Verrucomicrobiota > Lentisphaeria > JABSQK01 > JAJFLO01 > CAZTTH01. The sequence goes on from CAZTTH010000021.1 coordinate 33,491, forward strand.
ACAATCGCCGATACCGTGGCCGGGACATTTACCTACACTCCCGATCCGAATGGGGTCGGGAATGACGAATTCACCTTTGTCGCCAATGATGGCAGCGAAGATTCCCTGCCCGCGACCGTGAGAATTGCGATCACTCCGGTGAATGACGCGCCGATCATTCTCAATCTAAAGGATCTGGACATGGATGAGGATGGGATACTCGCGGATATCGCTTTCAGTGTCGATGAAGGCGGCGGCGACGATGAAGATAACCAGATTTTATCGGTAACCGCGACCAGCTCCAATCAAGCGCTCCTTCCGGATGCGAATATCACGATCATATTCACTGACGATGAAAACAATGCCCGACCCGGTTCACTCACCATCAAACCGGCTGCCGATCAGGTCGGCACAGCCAAAATCACCCTAACCGTCAATGATGGACTGTTATCGGCCAGTAAATCGTTCAATTTGACGGTGAAACCGGTGAATGATCCACCCACCCTGTCCGCCATCCAGGATTACACCACGGATGAAGATATCACCCTGTCAGGCATCACCTTTGCCACTGACGAAGGCGGCGGCCCGGATGAAGACGCACAGGAACTTAAAATTACGCTCACCAGCTCTGATCAAACGGTGGTACCGGATGCCAATCTCCAGCTTGAATATTCGGATGGCAAACTTAACGCCGGCACCGGGAAATTAAGCATAACTCCCGCAGCGGATCAAATCGGTACCACCCGGATCACCCTGACCTTGTCCGACGGCTTGAGTTCAACCAGTAAAAGTTTCATGTTCACAGTGAAGCCGGTCAATGATCCGCCGACATTGACCGATATCACCGCGGTAACCATACTCGAAGGAGCGGTTGTACCGGAAATCGAATTCAGCGTCGATGAAGGCGGTGGCAGTGATGAAGACAGTCAAAATCTGGTGGTCTCCGCCGTCAGCTCGGATCATCATATCCTCCCCGACAATGGGATCAGAATCAATTTCAGCGATGGCGCCAGTGATGCCGGACGCGGCACCTTGACGCTGACTCCTGTTCAAGGTGAGTTTGGCGCCACGGATATCACTCTCACGGTATCGGACGGCGCTCTCTCCATCAGTAAATCCTTTAATTTTACCGTTACCTATGTCAACAATCCGCCAACCCTTACCGCCTTCAAGGATATGACGACCGATGAAGATCTCCCGATTAACGGCATAACCTTTAACGCCGATGAAGGCGGAAATGCCAATGAAGACGCGCAGAGCGTGGTGATAACCGCGGTCAGTTCCAATAAAACCCTGGTGCCTGATGCCAATATCGCCATCAACTTTTCCGATGCTGGTGAAGATGCTGGCGATGGCACCATTGATATTACTCCGGCGGCCAATGAATTTGGCAAAACCGAGATCGTGATCACTGCTGATGACGGCTTCAGCAAGGTCCAATCCAAGTTTATGTTAACGGTGAACGCCGTTGATGATCCCCCGGTTATTTCCGATATTCCCAATCAATCAACCAATGAAGATACCCCGATAAATAATATCAAATTCAGCGTCGATGAAGGCGGCGGCAGAGATGAAGATCAACAAACCGTCCGCATCGGGATAATCAGTTCCAATACCACTCTCCTTCCCAATGACGGAATTATTCTCCATTTCGCAGACGCGGCAGGGGATGCCGGCGATGCCATACTCGATCTCATTCCGGCATTGAATCAGACGGGAACCGCAACTGTGACGGTCACTGCTTTCGATGGTTCGACCCGAACTCATAAGGAATTTTTATTCAAAGTACTGCCCCAAAATGATCCCCCGATCGCGGCCGAACTGGCATTCGATGCCACCGAGGATACCCCCCTGAAAGGCAAAGTAAACGCTAGTGATCCTGATGGTGACAAACTCGACTATCAAATCTCGGTGGCTCCTGGATATGGGGTCGTTAGCCTTGATGCCGCTTCCGGCGCCTTCACTTACACCCCCACCGCGGATTATAATGGTGTGGATCATTTTACTTATTTTGCTGCTGACACCGAGATTTCCTCCGCCCCGGCACAGGTAACAATTACCGTGAAAGCAGTTAATGATCCGCCATTCATCGCCCCCATCGCGGCACAAAAAATCGAGGAAGACGGAACCCTGAATAATTTGGAATTTGAAATCGACGAAGGCGGCGGCGCGGATGAGGATAATCAATTTCTGCGGCTGACCGCCACCAGTTCAAATCAGCAACTAGTCCCCAACGACCAGATTTCCATTTCCGGAGGCAGTGGACTTCAGGATGCCACGATTGCGATCCTGTCACTGAAGCCGGTGGCAGATGCGTCCGGCGCCACCACCATCACCGTGATTGCCGATGATGGTGAAGTGACCAGCGAACAACAATTCCAATTGACCGTATTACCCGTGAACGATCCCCCAACCATCAGCAAAATCAGCGATAAAAAAATCCTGGAAGACACGGTTGTGGATAAGTTTTCTTTTCAGGTTGATGAGGGGGGAGGCCCTGATGAGGATGTCCAAATCGTAACTGTCAATGTCACCTGTTCCAATCTGGAACTGATCCCGGCGGGAAATATCATTCTGGCATTTGCCGATGGAATCGAGGATGCCGATGGCGGCACACTGGTGATGACGCCGGCGGCCAACGGCTTTGGCACCGCGACCCTCACGGTCACCGTCAGTGATGGAGTCAATTCCGCGTCAAGTTCATTTAATGTGATCGTCAGTGCGGTTAATGATCCCCCTGTGGTAACCGATGATGTCCTGACCTGTCAGGAGGACACGGAAGCTTCCGGCATACTCAAGGCCAGCGATGTTGACAACGATCCCCTGAGCTTCGAAATTGTCAGTCCACCCACTCGGGGAACAATAAAACTGGTAAGCCCTACGGTCGGGCATTTCCAATACCAACCCGATGCCGATTTCAATGGCAAAGACAGCTTCACTTATCGTGCCGGGGATGGCACCAGCCAAGCGAATATCGGGACCATATCGATCACAGTACTGCCCATGAATGATCCGCCCACGATTTCGACCATTCCTCCCCAGTCTACTTCGGAAGATACTCCGATCGATAATATCCCCTTCACCGTTTTTGAAGGAGGCGGGGCGGATGAGAAAACACAAATACTCAAGGTCACCGCGGTCAGTTCGCTGCCAAGTTTGGTGTCGAATAAAAATATCAAGATAAACTTTAGCGACGATCAGGAGGCTGCCAAGGGCGGCACCATTGCAATTACTCCGGCGCCCAATCAATCGGGAACCGCCACGATTATCGTCACGGTTACCGATGGTGAATTGAGCCAGAAAACCGAGTTTGATTTAACCGTTGATCCGGTCAACGATCCCCCGGTAGTTTCCACCATCGAGGATCAATTCATGAATGAGGATGAAACCCTGAAAGGAATCACTTTTTTCGTCGACGAAGGCGGCGGTGATGATGAGAATACGCAGATCATTACCGTCACTGCGTCGAGTTCGAATCCGGCGCTGGTGCCGCAGCATGGCATTGTGATTGCATTCACGGACGATGAAGGCAATGCGCCGGGAGGTACCATCGATATCACCCCGAATCCCAACGCCAATGGAAAAACCACCATCACCCTGGCAGTTTACGATGGATTCACTTCCACAAATAAAAGCTTCAATGTGACTGTAAAGCCGGTTAATGATCCGTCAGTAGTTTCCGATTATACCATGACCGTGGAGGAAGATACTCCATCCACCAGCATCTTTCGGGTCACCGATATCGACGAAGATCCGCTCACCTTTATCCTGGTCAAACAACCCGTCAAAGGCAAAATCGTCATCACCGATCCCGCCACTGGCACCTTCACTTACACCCCGGCGCCAAACGCTACCGGCGCGGATGGTTTTGCCTTCAAAGCCAACGACGGCACCGCCGAATCAAACGTCGCTCAGGTGACCATTAATATCGTCCCCGTCAACGATCCCCCCACCGTCGAAACCATTGCCGATGTGAGTGGCGATGAAGATACCATCATTTCCGGCATCACCTTCGCAATTGATGAAGGGGGAGGGCCCGAGGAGGACACGCAGATCGTAACCGTCTCCGCGGTCAGTGATAATGAAAAATTGATCGCCAACAATGCGATCAAGGTCATGGTCAAGGACGATACCGGTGACGCGACCAGCGCCACCCTCTCGCTTGCTCCTGCTCAAGATGAGATCGGCGCCGTGCGGATTACCGTCACTGTATCCGATGGCCAGGAGAGCGTTTCGACCAGTTTTAATGTGACCATCAAACCGGTCAATGATCCTCCCACAATCGCAGCGATTCCAGATCAGAAGACCGATGAAGATAAAACCCTGTCTGGCATTATATTCAAGGTTGATGAAGGCGGGAAAAGTGATGAAGATCAGCAGGCATTAAGCGTCACCGCCACCAGTTCCAACCCATCACTGGTCCCTGACGCCAATATCCATATCGATTTCCATGACGACACCGGCAACGCCAGCGGCGGCGCGATCGATATCATCCCGCTGCCGTCTCAAAGCGGCCGCACGACCATAACGGTTACTGTAAGCGATGGGCTGTTGACGGCTTCCACCACATTCACTCTGACTGTTTCCGAGGTAAATAATCTGCCGGTTATCGGCGCCATCGCCGACCAAACCGTGAATGAAAATCAAATTCTTGAAGACATAAAATTCACCGTTGATGAAGGCGGAGGACGCGAGGAAGACGCCCAGAAAGTAACCATCCGAGCCAAAAGTTCGAATCCCAAATTGATTCCGGATACCAGCGTCAAATTCGATTTCTATGACAGTCTGGGCGATGCCGAGGGCGGCACATTTTCCATCTTTCCCGCGGAGAATCAAATCGGCAGCGCCATTATTACTCTGATTGTCGACGACGGCCTGGCGACGGCGGAAACCAGTTTCACCGTCAATGTGGTGGGCAAGAATAATCCCCCGACGATAGCCGATCTGGTCAACCAGAAGACCAGGAAAAACACGCCCATCAAGGGTATTCCATTAATTGTTGATGAGGGCGGCGGTCCGGATGAGGATAATCAAATTATCACGATCAAAGCAACCAGTTCCAATCCCCAACTCATTCCGGTGGAAAATATCATAATCAACTTCACCGACGACAACACCAATGCCAAACGCGGCACGATCGATATCACCCCGGCAAATAATCAAATCGGAAAGTCGGTCATTGGCATCATGGTCAGCGATGGCATGACAACCGTGAGAAATAACTTTAACGTCGAGGTCGGAGCCGTCAACGACAGCCCCAGCGCTTTCGATTGGAAAATCACGACCGATGCCGGTATCCCGACCACCAGTATTCTGCAGGCTTCAGATCCGGAGGACAATCCGCTGGTTTACAAAATCATTGCTCAACCGGTGAAAGGCACGGTTAATATCGTCGATCCTTCTGCCGGCGCATTTGTATACACCCCCAATGCCAATGCCAGCGGCACCGATATCTTCACCTTCATTGTCAATGACGGCAAGAACGATTCCAATGTGGGCACCGTCGAAATCATCATCCGCAATACCAATTGAGAAGGAGCGCATTCACCAATATGCCAGAGTCACTATACTCATCGTCTTCGAGTTTTCGAAAATTCAACATTGAACAGTAGTTGGTAGTAAGGCACGATCAGTGCCGTGAGCGACAATGCATGCACGCCTAAGAACGCCACTAATCGTGGCTTACTACGAACGTCTACTCCCAAAATTATGAGATGATCGTTTTTCGCAATCTCGATGATAAAAGGTATAAATAGAAGAAATCATTAACCTCATTGAAATCCCCCACTGCATCAGCTTCTATTTTCATTCTGGGACAATCTGGTATTTAGTCAGTATCACGCATCAGTCTTCTTAGATGAAGCGATTCAAGTGAAGTCTGATTTCAAATTCGACCGAAAATTCCATAAATTTTCTGGTCCCACTCGTGACATGACAGCACTGGATAGATCTGGGGCAAATCAGGTATTTACGCCAGCGCCCGGGTGATGGCATCGAGATATTCCTTCTTCGGTTTGACGCCAACCAGGATTTCCTCAACCGCGCCATCCTTCATGATAAACACCGCTGGAATTCCTCTGATTTCAAATTGTTGCGCCAATTCAGGTTCTTCATCGCAATTTACCTTGCCGACGGTAACTTCGGAGCCGACCTGTTTTTCAATTTCCTCGATGACTGGCGTGAGCGCCCTGCAGGGAGCACACCAAGGCGCCCAAAAATCAATAAGCGCCACACCACTTTTGGTTTTTTCTGTCAGATTATCTTTGGTTAAGATTGCTATTCCCATAATGGCTTGTCCTCCCATTCGGTTGATTATGATTAGTATTCTTCGTTTTTCGCGCGGCCTGTTTCACACACGACATAGCGGTGGTAGTAATGGTGGGCCCAGTAGGGATCGAACCTACGACCAAGCGATTATGAGTCGCTTGCTCTAACCGCTGAGCTATGGGCCCGATTGATCGGATCGTAGTATGAGCGCCCACTCAAAACGTGATCATTCAGCAATTCACTCAATTACGAAAAACCTATAGTGAGTGAATTGGGAAACATGTCAACTCGAAACCTGAAATTATATTTCGTAAAAAATGATTCAATTTAATTGCTTTTCATCTAATCTCAATTCACATTAAAGCACCAGTTGCATTTGATGCATATGCCGCGACATGATTCGGTACCCCATTTAACACGATCTGTTTTAAGGAGGTTATACTCTCATGACTTTTTCGGAATGGTTGAGAAATGAAGCCAAGAGCAATCGTGAAATCCACGATTTTATCCAACTCTCATTGCCCGCCATTGAATGGCCCTCAGAAAAATTAAATTTACTGGATGTGGTCAATCAACTCAAAGATAATCAAATGGATTTTGGGATTTGGAGCAATATCCTGAAGTACTGGGCGCTTTACCTGAAGCATGAGAGCAATTCACGCACTATCAGTGCCAACGAAATCCGGGAAATTCGCGAAGTCCTGGTCTCGATTCTATCATGGATTCAACTTCAGGCGATTGAGCTGGATATGAGTGAGAACGCGATTATAGCCGAAGCTGAAACTCAAATTGCCAATCTGGAAGAAAAGGAAGTCGAGATCCGCTATCTCCAGCATATGCTCAACTGATCTCCTGCGATATCGCGTCACGGCACCGGTTGTACCGCAAATATTTTCTTTATTTAACGGTATTCTTTGCAGCGGGGAAGTCCCGGGTTCGCTGGAGATATAATTCAATGGTTTCGGCCAGCCGTTCGCCCAAGTGCGGCAAACGCTTGAGAATTTCCCCACGGTCATGGCTACGAAGATTTTTTACCGAGCCAAACGCCTGCAGTAATTCCTGTTTCCGCTTCCTGCCGATACCCGGAATATCATCCAATAATGAATTCATGATCCGCCGGCTGCGCAAATCCTGATGAAAGGTATTGGCAAATCGATGCGCTTCATCGCGAATCGTCTGCAGTAATTTTAACGCCGGAGAGCAGCGCTCAAGCAACAAGGGTTCCGGTTGGTCAAAACGATAAATGGCTTCTTCCTTCTTGGCAAGTCCAATCAACGGGATATGCGCCAGCTGTAATCGTGTCAACACCTGGTGCGCGGCGGACACCTGACCGGCGCCGCCATCGACAACGATAAGATCAGGCAGTCTCGCCTGTTCCTTTTGCAACCGGCAATAACGCCTTTCGACAACCTCACGCATCATCGCGAAGTCATCGCTGCCTGAAACCGCTTTAATGCGATAATGACGATAAAGTTTTGCCGCGGACTGGCCCTCGACAAAACAAACCATGCTCGCGACCGCCAGGCTGCCAGAAATATTGGAGATATCGAAACATTCAATGACTGACGGCATCTGATCGAGATGCAGCACTTCCTGCAATGCGTCAAGACCTTCACTGCCGGTGTGGCGCGTTAACCCCGCATGAAGAAACATCCGATTGTGCTGGCCAAATACCGCTTTGATATTGGCCATGACATCGCGCAGCCTGGCGGCGGTTTCGAAGTTCTGCTGTTGGGAGTAGTGCCGCATTTTTTCGTCTAATACCACCAGAATCTCCCGGGTATTGCCTTCAATCACCGCGATTAAATCCTCCATTCGATGCCGGTATTCTTCAACGGTTACCTGCCCGACACAGGGAGCGCTGCAATATCTCACGATATGATCAAGACAATGATTCCGCTCTTTTTCACCAGGAATCATCGGCGTGCAGGAACGCAGACCAAAATGACGCGTTAAAAAATCAACGGTCTCACGCACCGCCCCGGCATGAGGAAATGGCCCATAATAAACGCAGCCATCCTGTTTTTTGAGGCGCGCCAACACCAAGCGAGGAAAGGGCGAGCGGTGATCGATTTTAATCAGCAGAAAGCGTTTGTCATCCCGCATGACCACATTATACCGGGGACGGTGCTTTTTGATTAATTGCGATTCCAACAAGATGGCTTCCTGTTCGCTGCGAACTTCAAATAACTGATAAAATTCTATCCCGTTAATGAGGGAACGAATCTTGGGATCAGCCAATTTCAACCGCGAGGGTTGGAAATAATGCGCCAGACGTTTTCTTAATGATTTGGCTTTCCCCACATAAATAACCTCGCGGAAGCGATCGCGAAAAACATAAACCCCCGGGGCACGGGGGATGGCCTGGGTACGATAATCCTTGCGCTCCAACATGTGGTTCTTCATCCTGAAATAACCCGTTCTTGATATTAATTATTCAATCCCGCAAACTATTTTCTGCCGCAAGGGTATAATTTACCGCTAATGAAATCTCTATCCACCATTCTATGGCGAAACTACCGGCAGGATGCCCGGTGGTTCACTCTGTTGTTTTTTGTGTGTCTGACTTATTATGGGACGATACTGTCACTGGCGCCAGCGGTAGTGGGACCGGATGGTGAGGGCTTCATCAAGCTGGGGAAAACCCTGTATCATCATCATCGATTTGCCATGGGCGAACATGAGCCGCTCTGTTTTCACCGTGTCCCAGTGTATCCCTGGTTCATCGCCGGTTGTCTGGCATTGCCGGGGAGCGCTTCGGACTTGCATAAAATCGTTTTCGGACAGGTGGTGGCGGTGGCAGTGGCATCCGTGGCGATCGCCGCCATCACCTGTATGATGGGATACCGACGATGGGCATTTCTAGCTGGGTTGCTCTTTGCCGTTTATCGGGGAACAATATTTTCAACCGCATTGGTGACTCGTGAAACCGTTGCGGCCAGTTTATTTTATCCTGCCATTCTCTTTTTGCTCGCCGCCTCGCGAACGACCTCCCTTTCACCGCATTTCGCGGGTCTTTCCGGCATCGCATTCGGAGGGGCCGCATTATGCCGTGAGGAAATTGCCGCATATGCGATTATCAGCTTGATATTCCTGATCACCACCATGCGATCATCCGGATCGGCGGATTTAAGAAAATTAATCGCTTGTTTCATTTTGGGCAATGGGCTGATTTTTATGCCCTGGATCATCCGCAATTATGTTCAATCGCGGCACTTTCTCCCTCTCAGCACTGCTGGAGCGACAGAATTCTATGCTGGCAATAACCCGAATGTCGCGGCGCAAGGCATCGATTACTCCCTGGCAACTCGACTGCGTGATACCTCAACCCTTGATTCATTTGAAACTGCCAGTTACTACCAAAAACAAGCGCTTGAATTTATCCTTTCACAACCGGCGGAAGCCGGGCGCAACAACTGGATAAAACTGAAGAATTACCTGGTACCCCCTTCCCAAGATCCGGATTTAACTCTGGTCCTGCTGTGTTTAGGATTGGCAGGTTACTTAGTCGGATCAAGCAAGGACATGACCAAGATTGCGCTTGCCATCAATCTGCCGCTCCTGCTGGTGTTAGGCCTGATTTTGTTCTTATCCATGTTTTGGCCTGTCGCGTTGTTGCTCGCATCCACCGCTTATCGCGATCTGTTGATAGTCGGTTTGTTGGGTATGGGATTAGCGCTTTGGCGACATCCCGGAAAAAATTGGTTATTGCCGGTGATCTATCTGCTGGGAATCATCGTCGCGGCCTTGATCATACCCCAGTATCGCCAGCGCTTCGTCCTCGATGGCATTTTATGTATCTACGCGGTTGCCGTTCTTGATTTCCTGGCTGAAAGGACGAGTCAACGGAAAAACAATGCCCACCATCAAAGCGGATCGTTATGATCATGTCCTGGCTCAGGAAGATGATTCGCGGCACCAGCAATTGGCTCATCTTTGTGATTCTAACCATTATTGGAATGGCGCTGTCATGGTCGGTCTGGACGTTTGATCAATTTTTAATCACTCATATCCACCATCATCAAAAGCCGGTCAATACCGGCATCATTTGTCTTTCTCCCGCGATTACCGAGATTCTCCATGCCTTGACCTTGGATAAAAAGCTGGTGGCGATTGGCGAACATTGTCATTATCCCCCAATCATCCGGAATCTTCCGATTGCCGGAAGTTATTTGCAGCCCAATTTGGAAAAGATTCTATTTCTCAAACCCCAATCGGTACTTATCCAGGGAAAAAACCATGCGTTGGAACACCTCAGCCAGGCAACCGGTATCGCAATGCATGCATTCGATCTGACGTCGATCGAATCAATCTATTACGCGATCTCCAAACTGGGGCGGTTATATGATTGTGAACCCGCGGCAATGGTGTTGATAGATCAGATCCAAGGGGATTTGAGGGCTATTCACTGGCAAACCCGGGATCAACATCGTCCCAAAACCTTCCTCTGCCTGAGTCGTGCTTCATCCGCGCTTGGTGATATGATCACCGCCAATCAAACCACATTTGCCGGTGAACTTCTGGAACTGGCCGGCGGTGACAATATTTTTCGCACCTCAATGCAGCCCTATCCAGTTCCATCCCTGGCCGCCCTCATCGAATTGGCGCCCGAAGTTATCATCGATATTTCTCACCACAAACTCAAACCAAATCAACGGGAAAGGCGTCGTGCCGATTGGCAGGCGCTGCCGATGCTGCCCGCTGTGCGATCGCAGCGAGTCCATGTGATCGACGACGATTATGTTCTTATTCCCGGTCCGCGGGTTGTACAGACCGCCCGCCATCTCCATAAAATTCTCCATGCCCAAAAATGAAGCGGTCAACGCGATCATGCAGTCCTCCTCCCTTTATTCACGTCCCTACCCGCACCCCTGGGTGCTACTGAACCCAATCTGCTTTTAGAAAATGAGGGCATGATAACCACTTGATTGGAATGATGGTGTTCGAAAAATTGGCGGTTTGCGGTCTAAAACTTGAATCTATTTGCGGGCCTAGGTTGAAGCAGATCCCAATAGTCATCCATCACTGCGCCAACCTCTGCGCGAGCGATGTCGAGAAATACCACGCTTGGTGGGTTCTACAAGGTCGTCGAATGCCTGATCATCGCCATCGCGACAGCGTTCGGGCAATTGCCGTTCCAACTCAGAGTCGAGTTGGTCAAACCACCATTGTGTTCGTCAGCATTTTGTTCAAGCAGGTCTATGGTTTCGATGTGGAATTCCATATTGGTATCATAAAATGTTAATGGATGAGTGTAATATTAAAATCACGGTGAGCGTTACCATCACCATTCATCACGGTCAGCAGATCAAGATCTGATTCTCGTATTCAAGAACCGATCAGCGCGATTGCCCAAGACCGCAACCGCGTAAACAGGGCAACCCAAGAGCAGCCAATTGAACTCAGCAAGTCAGGCTTAATTTCCCTGCTCGGGAATGTCGGCATCACCTGGCGCAGCCTCCGGTTGATGATCCTGGCGGCGATTCTCACGCCGTTCACGACGATTCTCATGCCGGTCGCGAATCCGTTCCCGATTTGCATGTCCCTTGAGTCGCAATTCCTGAGCCTGGGGATTATCCTTGATCAACTCCTGGCGTAAACTTTTAAGCCGTTCACGATCTTCCGGGGTTTTGTTTTCCTTTGCCAATAAAGTCGCGTATTCAGGTGATTGAGCGGCCAGGAGGGAATCGATTTCATTTTTTACCGCATGCGCTTCATTTACACCTCGTCCAAATTGTGCACTCAAATCCGGATTACTTTCGGCAAAGTTGCTGTTAAGCTGTTTAATCTCATTCAATTTAGTCTGTGCCTCGGGCGAATTTGCTAATAATTCCCGCCGCAATTGAATCAGACGAATTTGCTCTTCCCGGGTTTTGTTTTCCTTGTCACTTAGCTCAGCATACTCAGAGTTAAGAGATTTCAACGTGGACTGTAATTCCTGATTCTTTGATTGTAACGAATCCTTGTGATTTATCAGCGCCTGTTTTTGTTCTTCGCTCAACTGTTGCCGCAACTGATCGCGAACCCGATCCCTTCTCGGACCACCATAGTCATCATTTTTGGGTTGTTTTTCTAAGTCCTGTACCGCCTCTTTTTCTGGGGTTGGATTTGGTTCTGATTCAGCAAGCGCCTGAGTATGGCCCACCACCCCGACAATAAGGAGAAATTTTATCACTGTTTTTTTCATTTTGACTGCCTCCATTCCGATGAATTGATCTTATGGTTTTATTCTCATTTAATCCATTAACTGTCTATGCCAAAGCGAAGTTTTACAAGGATTAGGTATGTGTTTAACGTAATCATTGAGGGGAATCAGTGTGGGAGTCCTCCTGCCGAATGGCAGGATCAGGCTGAGGTTTGAACGTTCATTGCTTTGCGGCTGTCCCGGACACGGGATTGTACTCCAAGCGACATTAAACACATACTGGATTATACACAGCAAAAATACAAAGGTTCAGTAGGGAAATTAAATTTTTGCATGCGTTCTTGGTTCAGCATCGCGGACTGATCTCAAAAACAGGGCACTGATTAGTTCATTCCCTTTTCCCGCCGTCGGTTTCACCATTCTCATTATCATGATTATCGCTGGTTGAGATCGACAATGGACGCAGGGTGACACCGGCAAACGCGCGGATATGGGCAATGCGAAAGATTAAATCGCGGTGGCGGATAGATTCGACTTCGCGCACTTCCCGGAACATCGGGATAAATAACAGCGTGGTGATCGCCCGCAAACAACCGGAAAGTAAAAAGATCGTCAGATAAACCGATTGGGGAACCCAAAACCATGAATTAAAAGGGATTCCGGCGCCCAAATGATTCGCGGCATACCCCCCGGTTAATGATCCTGAAAGAATAAAGAATCCGCTGATCACTCCCTGAAATGCCACGCATCGCCCCCGCTTCGGCGGCGATACCGCATCAAAGAGAAAATTGGCGGTAACCAAATGATAACCCGCCCAGATGAATCCGGAAAATAATTGCGCCAGGATCAACACCAAAACCTGGTCGGAAAACAGCCAGAGGAATGGAGGGATCGTGATCCCGATGGCGCAAATATCAAGGATTTTTTTATTGCCAAAACGATCGGAAAGCTGCCCCCAATAACGCAACGTCAATATTTGACTGAAGACCGCGGCAGCGGACACGGCGGTGAACTCAAAATAACTGAATTTAAGTTCACTTAACATATAAATCGCAAAATAAGGCGCTGAAAACCACACGGAAAAATTCATAAAACCAACAAAAAAGACAAAACGGGCAAAATTAGATTTTGGCGAACGCTTGAGGAATTGATAAAAGGAAAACTTATCTTTCGCTGAATGGCAAAACGGCGGATCATCATGCCGTGACAGAAAATAAACTGACACCCACCGTGCCACTCCAGCCAAAACAAATATGACCGCGAAACCAGCCTGAGAATTACCCCAGCCCTCTCCAATGGACAAAATGCCGCCGGAGATGAGAACCGCAAGAAACGTAACGGTACTGATGCGGGAATTGCGAATGCCGAAATAAACGCCACGGATATTGGTCGGCACCAAATCCCCGATCAGGCTGTTCCAAATCGGTCCGATAAAACCAGCACAACAGTGATAAAGAGTCGCCAGCAGAATCACCATACAGACGGTGAAATACGAAATCCCCCAACAATAGGGTATACAGGCCAGAACTCCCCAAAGGATTGCCTGCACACTGGCAATGGCGACAATCAACATACGTCGACTGACCTTGCGCTCCATACTCCAGGCCCCCAGCAATTGACAGAGCGCGCCAATTAATGCCGGCAAGGTGCTCAGCAACCCCACCTGCAGGACAGTGCCCTTGAGGTAAATGGCAAAAGCGCCCAGATACGTCTCTCCACATCCCAGCATGGCGGCATGAGACATGCCGTCATAAGTGGAATGACGGAGATTGGGCTGCGTCATTATTTCCGGTTGCAATTCATTCTTTTCCAATGAAGATGTTGATCGCTTATTCATGATAATAAAATTTTACACGATATTTACGCGGGTGAAATACATTGCCTGATCACAGATTTGAGGTTAATTTGATCCCTTGGTAATTACGCGAGTGATAAGGAATCAAACCGCAGCGCTCCATTGTGAATGGAAACGATATACTAAATCAAGTATTAATTCAGCCCCAACAATGGTCGCTCCACGGTTGTATACTTGATCAGACGATAATGAGAGTAAAGAGGTGATACATAAATGTCAAGCAATAGATAGACAGTTGCTCCGTGCGGTTCCTTTAATAATCAGAGACATTCGACGATTTCGTGCCTGCATGTCCACGATTTTCCCACCGCGCGTTCCGGCATGGCGCGCTGATGGGGTGACATCGACTGCCGCGGCCACTACCTGATTGTTTGTCAGCTCTCGCTCCGATATCATCTCTTATATTCCTCAAAGTGTTATCTTAAGTCTTGGATATCGATAAAAAAGGCGGGACAATGATTGTGATTTATCGGTTTTTCAATGACAATTTTTATTTTCGTCGACCGCCCAGTCAGTCTTCTCCAATTTGAAGACCCGATGCCAACCTGAATATAACCATTTAAGAAGATCATTTATCGGGAGTTGAATATGATTATTTTGCTTTTCGTTGTAACCGCAACCCTAATTGTATCGGCGCTGTGTTCATTATGTGAAGCCATTCTTTATTCAACCAGTATCGCAGCGCTTGAATCGGCGAAAACCAAAGATCGGCGCCGCAAGGCGGCAGAACAGTTTCTCGGTTTTAAGAAGCAGATTTCACGCCCGATAGCTGCTATTCTGATTATCAATACCCTCGCCAATACCGCTGGCGCGGCGTATACCGGCATGTATGCGGCAAAGCATTATCCTGAATCCTGGCTGCCGATGTTTAGTATCGCACTGACCCTGGCAATCCTGATTTTCGGCGAAATTGTGCCCAAAAACATTGGCGTGACCTATAACAAGAATCTCTGGTCATATATCGTTACCCCTCTGCGATTTATGGGCGTGCTGCTGGCGCCTTTAATCGCCCTGACGGAAAAAATTTCTCAATACTTCCAAAAATCCCATCGCCAATCCTCCATTACTGTGGAAGAAATTCTGGCACTGGTGAAATTAAGCGCACACCAGGGAGATATCACCCAGGATGAAAGTCACTTGGTGCGCAATATCATCAACCAGGATAAAAAACATGTGCGCACCATCATGACCCCGCGTTCGGTAATGTTCGCTCTCAATGGCGAGTCGACAGTGGATGAAAGCTTCAAACTGATTATGGAAAAGGGATTCAGCCGCGTCCCCATTTATCAGGATTCCACCGACAACATCATCGGTTATGTCATGTTATTTGATCTGGGTAATGCCAAATTGGAAAATCAAGGGCAGGAGGTGATTCGCAAATTCTGCCGCTCCATCTCCTTTGTGCCCGAAACTGCCGATTGCCTGGTCACCCTCACCATGTTTCTCAAACAACGCAAACATCTTGCCATAGTCGTCGATGAATACGATGGCATTGCCGGCCTGATCACCCTGGAAGATCTGGTTGAAACCATGTTGGGCGCCGAAATTGTCGATGAAAAAGATCGCTTTGTCGATCTCCAGACGGTGGCCCGCAAACATACCCCGCAAACCATAAAGTAGCATTATGCCAATCATGCCGATCGGTGAGTCGCTGCGGTCCGGCAGGAGCCCCATCTCCAACCGAACAGCTACCGGCAACGACACCCAAAGCGGCGAATTACTCTTACGCTCTGACAAAGGATAAAGCACCATCGAACAGTAATTCGATTAGCTTAATACCCCTCACATTGTCAACGAGCTTTTACTCAAAAAGCCTGAACTGAGCGAAAGTCTCGGCAAGATCCTGTTCATGAGCTTGCTTGTTCCTTTTCACATTAGGTACCGGAATTCTCAATCCCGATTGTCATCTTAATAATCGGCAATCGTCGTTATTAACCGGTCTTTAATCTGGCACTGAAGTGTTAGGGATTTTCAAAATATCTTCCGGTTCAGGCATATTTCTGGCATGTTTAATTCCGTCACGGGAGTGTAGCGCGTAATCCACAGTCTTCCCCTACCGTGAGAATGAGTATCAAAACTCGTCGGAACGGCGGGCGACAGACTATGGATTAGGCATCCTTCGCCGATCATTTATTCCCTTAAACCGATATTAAAAAGGCTTTGCCGTCAGCTTCATAATGGCCGTCAGAGCCCCCCACGGAACCAATCAATTCCCATTCGTTCGCCGTTCTCGACCGTCTCATCGCCCAGATCGGACCAGATAACCTCCCCACCACCCGGGTTGCTCTCAAAGTCGTTTATACCGACTTCGACGACCTTGCCATCGAGATTTTCCCCGCTCAGTTAGTGAGAATTCCCGCTTCCCTGAACCAGGAACCGGAATGAAAACTGAAAAACTCGTGGAATTTCCTTAACCAATCACCGGAAAATAATCACTCACCCACTCCGGTATATAAGGAAAAAGTCGCAGTATAAGCGAGGGGCTTCGCTGCAGCGCGCCTGATCCAGCGTGTCGGCAAAATATTTGCGAAGGTGAAAACGAGCCAAGACATGGAGGAAATGGGGGGGCTTCGGTGTTGATCACTGTGAAAAAATCAAGAATCAAAGAGACCGACTGGTTGCCAGTGCGCTATAACCACCCAGGGTACCGACGAGAATAGGCACTCAAAGGTCGTCGGAGTCAGCGACTGTGGAGGTATAACTCGATACGTTTTCAATTTTCACCCATAAATTTCATGGAAGTGTCAAATTTTCATGGGTTTTGTATCCGCTCGCGGAGTATAATGATACCACAGAGCAATCACGATACTCGCATCATTGATCTCCAATTACTGGTCAGGGATTCTCGAATTCATACACTCGATGCTGCCAGTTCGCCAGCGCCAGAATGCGATGAAAGGCACAGGTGCGGTGGCCATATTCACATCGTCCATCCACCATGCTTCCGCCACAGGCGCCATCAGTCAACCCCTTGGGGCATTGCCGCGCAGTCCAGGCCTGCGTCGCGGCAAAATTCCACAACCGTTCGTCCTCCTTTCGCAAACCATACCGGCGCCAACATTTCTTGAAAATCCTGTTCCTTTTCAGGGCAATCATTTCCCCGCATAGATATTCCAGCTTTGGCTTCAGCTCCAATTCCGGTAAATGGCCATTAATGGCAAGGGGAACCGATGTGTCACAGGCGGCGAGGTCCTTTTCCATCAGTCGATTGTACATATAATAATGATACGGCATCGGCGCCATTTCACAGTGGTCGTGAAAATCATTCCAAGCTGCCAGCCAATCGTTATAGGAATGATATTCTGCCAGCGTTTCACTAATTTTCTGCACAACCAATTCCGCCGTCCTGATATCCGGCAAGCCTCCCAATTGGATCCCGCTATAACCCAGAAATTTGCACCCAACCGCCTGGAGCGCCACCCGTTGCAATTGCGTGGTCAGCGACTGGGTAAGATTCAACGACATTTCTTTTTTCAACAAGTCCGCCAATTGATGGGATATCAGGATGCCGCTGCGTTTATTTTCCAGAATGGCATTCAGCTCGTTGGGATGCAGGAATATTACCCTGGCAAATACAGCGTCATCGCGATCGCGATTGCGCAGGAACCATTGCAATTCCTGGTATTTTTTCATGTCCCAACCGGCCTGAGCCACCAATAATTGCGCGCCCGAATTCAGTTTGCGGATCATTTTCAAATACTGCAGCATGGTGTCGTTGATAACATACTTAAAGGGATTGACGGTCGCGGCAAGAAACAGGTCAGGGACATGTTTACCTGCCAACGTCAGCATCCGGCAACTATCAAGGTGTGGGATTTTCCTGGGAGTTCGTGTCCTGCCACGGTGTGCCGGGGCGGAAATCTCGGCATTTCCAGAAACCATCGCCACGGATTTTATCCCGGCTTGATGCCACTGCGAGAGCGCCTCAGTAATCCTGCTTTGACTCAATTCTCGGCCTGATAAATATGCCAAAATCTCCTTGGAACAGTGCGTTGCTACAGCGGTTATCGCACCGATGATATCAAGTGGCGCGGCGATTGGGCCTTCAGCCACCAGCGCCAATCCGGCAATGCGGTCATCGCGTTGGGCCAGTTGCGCGACATTTTTAATCTCCCGGAAATCATGCTCGGGCCCCAGTCTGTCGGCAATCAAATTCCCTTCAAGAAAAAGTGAGAATTGACCGCTATTAATAATTTCGCTAAGATTCTTTATGGCCATTGGTATTAATGTTCAAAAACTGGGTGTGATTACATTTTGTGACCGTGTCATATATCCTTTGAACTTCCTGGTAACCCAGTAATTCCGGATAGTGGAGTCGAGTTGTAAGAGATACTCAAACAAATCTGATATTCGAAAACTCAATCCATCCAAGTTCTATCTAGCATAAGTTGTAACCTTATGCGTCCCGCAGGGACAGAACTGATAGTAGCCCACCAATTTATTGGCGGGAATAGGGCATTGAAAAATCCAGTCCCAAACGGGACGACTGAGGGATGAATGGGCAATGCCATCATAATTCATGTTCTGATATATCAATCGCCCCTATCGGGTCGCACATTTAAATAACTGCCTGATTCCCACCACTAAAGTAGTGGGTTATTTTCATTTTATCTCTCCGGAATATTAATACATAATTCCTCTACGAAATTACCTAATCTCCTGAGAGTCGAATCGAACTTTATTCTCTGAGGCGAATATACAATCTGCCCCGGGGATAATCCCAACCAGACGACCGAAAGGTTCTACTGATTATTTGAACCTTGACAGGCAACAAAAACTGCAAGGTAACAATCAATCACCGTCAATCACCACCCGCCGCAGATTCTTCTTGCCGGCACGAATAATCAATTCACCCTGCTTAAAATCACCGCGGTTGATTTGCCGATTGACATCAATGACCTTTTCGTCATTGACATAGGCGCCGCCGCCCTCGATCAAACGCCGGGCAGCGCCATTGGATTTCTCCAAACCCAATTCCACCAGCAGGGAAACAATCCACATCCCCCCCATCAACCGGGTTGCTGGAAAAGCAGTAGTCGGCAGTTCTGCCGCCTGACCGACGGCAGTTAATGACCTGATTTTACTTGAAGTCTCGATCAGTTGTTCCGGATCGGCAACCCCGAACATGGCGGTCATCGCACTGAATACCCGGGCGGCACAATCATGTCCATGAATTAGAGCGGTGACTTCATATGCCAGTATTTCCTTGGCACGATTAATCTGCGGATCGGGGAGAGCCCCCAGCCGGATTACTTCGTCCTGCGGTAAAAAGGTAAACAACGCCAGCAGCTTACCGACCTCGCTGTCTTCGACATTACGCCAAAACTGGTAAAAATCGTGAGCCGAGGTTTTGTTTTCATCCAGCCACACCGCGCCGCTGACGGTTTTGCCAAACTTGCGTCCCAGCTTATCAGTTAATAACGGGAGAGTGACACCAAATCCCGGTTTGCTGGTCAACTTGCGAATTAATTCCACCCCGGCAACGATGTTGCCCCATTGATCCTGACCGCCAATCTGCAGCACACAATCGTAATCTCGCGACAAAATGTAGAAATCATAGGCCTGCAACAACATGTAATTGAATTCCAGGAAGGACAATCCATCTTCGAGACGCAGCTTTACCGAATCCATCGAAAGCATGCGATTGATGCTGAAATGACGGCCAAACTCGCGCAAAAATTCCAGATATTTCAACTCCCTCAGCCACTCATCATTATTGCGGTAAATTGGTTTGCATGTATGCTTTTGGTTTCCCGGGGAGGCTGGGAGAGGTAGATTGAGAGGTTTAGTCACTCCACTGGTCATGTCAAAAAGTTTTGTGACTTGAGTGAGCAGGGCGGTGGCATTTTTATCGATTTCTTCCTTGGTTAACATCTGCCGCATTTCAGTTTTACCTGAGGGATCACCGATCATCGCGGTCCCCCCGCCAATCAGAATCAACGGTTGATGTCCCATCTCATACAACCAACACGCCGCCATCAATGGCAGCAGATGCCCCACATGAAGACTGTCCGCGGTCGGATCAATGCCGAGGTAAAAGATCACCTTTTGGCTCTGCAAACGGCGTTCAATTTCATCTCGGTCAGTGTGTTGATAAAAGAAACCGCGGTCATTGAGAAGGGTAAATGCGTTCATGTGAAAAATTATCCGCGTTGATCCGCGAAATCCGTGGTTAACATATTTAGTTTCGGCCATCTGAGTCACGTTTCGAAGATCACGTGATTACTGTGCCATGGTAATAATTTCCTTGTATTTCTATCAGCAATCAACCCGATATGCAACGAGAAATTTTCAAGATGATTGAATTTGTTAGATCCTCATAACTAACATTAGATTTACTTGCAGGGGTTCCCCCGCCCAGAATATTCAACCGCTGGCAAATACCGGACGAAAACCGGCTTCCCTCAATATCTGCGCCACGACCTCACGCTTATCTCCCTGGAGCTCAATCTGCCCGTCCTTCACCGTCCCGCCGACACCACAAATTTTCCGCATCGTTTTGGCTAACGCTTCCTTCTCAGGAAGACCGATACCGACAAAGCCGCAAACTACTGTTACCGTCTTGCCGCCCCGCCCCGCGGTCTGCCGGATTATCTCCACCCGGCCGCGATGTTTTTTGGGTGACGATGAGGATGATAGCGATCGCGCACCGGCATCGTCATGACTGTTATCCGGAGCAGGCGGCAATCCTTCACTGCTTAAGGCGGTGAAGGGGTGATAGCCAAAATCAAACGGTTCCTCGATTTTATGTTTCTTCTTCATGTTTTATACTGAAATAATATCAAATACACTCTGACTTTCAAAATCCCGCGGAAATTCAGTTACAGCGGTTCATCCTATCCTTGAGTCCGATGGAGTGGATGAACAATAAGTTGATCACCGGGAATGTGTTTTTGTGCGAGTTCCACCAAACGTGAATGATGGGTAAAGAATAATAACTGAGTATGCCGGGCGGTCTCGGACAATACTTCTAGGGTGGCGGCAGCGCGGACATCGTCGAAGTTCAAAAGGATATCATCAACAATAAATGGCATTGGTTCGTTGGCTGCCAGGTATTTTTCCAGACTCGCCAGACGCAAAGCCAGATACAATTGATCGCGTGTCCCGGAACTCATGCCATCCACTTTAATTGACTTGCCATCAGGACGAAGTCCAACCAGAATAGGATGATCCTGACGGTCGAAATCAGTGCTCAATGACGCGAATGATCCCAGGGTCAGACGCTGAAACAACACTCCGGCGCGCTGCAGCAGGGGATCCTGGTTTTCAGCACGATAACGATCGATCTCCAGTCGCAATACCAGCGCGGCCAGTTTCAACCGCAGATATCGTTCGGAATTGGCAATGATATGAGCCTGGAGGGTTTGTGCCTTTTCGGCTTCCCGGGCTGCCTGTCCGCCGCTTTCCATGGTTTTCAGTTGGTTCGAAACACTGCCGACGGTGGTATCGTATGTCGTTCGTTGCTGCTCCAATTCGGCAATCTGCCGCTGTAACTCAGTTCGCTTGTCGGGTATGGCATCGCTGGATTCCGATTCCGCCTGTAAGATGAATTCAGATAATGTTAAACCACCACTTTCATGGATCAGCAACTGTTCCAATTCCTTAATCCGTTTCTGGTGTTCCTGCCGGGCGGCGGCACGGTGTTCGACCACTGCCAGTTGCAATGGATCGGCAGTGCCGGCAAGCTGGCACAACCGATTGAGGGTTGCCTCGTCCTCCTGTATCAGGTGTTCGTCGCGGCTGATATCCCGCTCGATATCGGCGATTTGTTTTTGCAGTTCCTTGCGCCTGGCCCGGATTTCAATGGCGGTATTGAGTTTTTCATACAATTCCGGGACAATGACCTCACAGTCATTGGAATTAATTTCAGGCGCCAGGGTGGCGGCCGCCTTTTTAACATCAGCGATAAAATCATCGGCATCCCGTTGAATCCCCAGTTTGCGCTTGCGTTGTTCTCCGGCGTCATCGTTTTTGCCACATAATTCCCGCAATTCGGCAATGCCGGCCATCACCTCATCGACCGTGGCATCTTCCCCATAGGGAAGCCATTTCAGTACCACTTGCCATTCCTGCCGCCATTGCATCACCTTCTCTTCACATTGGCGGATTGTTTCACGAGTGGATTCAAGTTCAAGTTTATGGGTTTCGCAGTTTCGCATAAGCCCCTGATGGCGCTGGCGATTTTCCTCCCTGTTTTTGAGTTCCGACTCAGCACATTCCAGAATCGCATCAAGGGTTCCATTCATGTCAATGATTAGGTTCAGGTCTTGAAGGGCAGCCTGCAATGACGTTTTCAATGCGGTAATTCGTTCGCGTAATTCCTTTTCATGCTCATGATCGCTGGTCAGTTGTGCATATTGCTGAATTATCCGTGCTTGCCTGTCAATCCATGAACGCATTTCCCGTGGCGGCAATGGATCAATTCCCAGAGGCTGCCAGAGTTCCTGCCAGTTGTTCTTCTCGCCTGCCAGATCACCTTCAATCTGTTGACGTTTATTGGTGATATCAGCGAGCGCTTGACGGGTCTGTTCCTGAAGTCCAATGAGAGTTGCCTGACGATTGACACGTTCGGCTTCGCGGCGCAGACGATCTGCCAGATCATCGGCTTCACGTATCAATAGTTCAAAATCATCCGCCTTTCGTTGATCCTTGACGCCGTCAGGCATGTCCGCAACTGGTTGTGGCTTTGATTCCAGCCAGTGTGAACGCAGTTGTTGCCATTCATGATCGCGCTCCCCGCGTTTTTGTTCGAGATCCGATTCTGTGGGCACAGCGCCGGAGAGCTGGAGTACCAGCAACTCACGGTTGCAATCTTCAAGAACGCGTTGACGTTCCGCGCTCTGTTGTTGCAAATCATTGGCGTAATGTTCTGCCTGGCTAAACGATTCGGAATAACGATCAACGGTCTCCAGAGAAGGAACGGCCAGAAGCGCTAAATTTTCCAAAGTTCCCGACCACAATCCGAGTCGTTTCATCTCCCCATTTAATTTACTGATTTTGCTTTTGAGGGTGCGCTCGAGTTGTTCCCATTCCTTTTCCGGTTCACCGGCTTTGTGGGCGGCACGCACAGCGGCGCGCAGTGCCGATAACTCCTGTGGCGGTGGAATTTGATCCAATTCCGTTTGCACCTGGGCGATCTTAAGATTGAGCTTGTGTTCTTCCTTCTGGCTACCGTCAAACTGTTCTTGAATTTCGCGTTTTTGCTGGGCCAGCGCTTTGATCCGTGCTTCCTGTGCCTGACTCAGACGCAGGCGGTCCATGGTGGTATCCTCATGAGGAAGATGCAGTGGAGCGAGACTTTTGGCGATTTCGGCATCCAGGGAGTTTAGCTTCGCAGTGATTTTCGGCAGGTCATGTGCAGCTTTTTGATAACTGCCGAGACGTTTTTGCAGATCAGTAATGGTGCCCTGGTTTTCAAGAATAGACGCCGGAATGGCGATTTCAAGGTCAGTGATTTCATGCTGCAGTTCCAACTTTTTTTGGCGGCGTTCTTCCAGCCCCGAACGCAATGAGTCCAATTGCGCGATCAGGGCGACTCTGCCTTCAGTAAAATTGGATGGCAGATCAGGTGTTGGTCCTTCCTGATCTAATTCTGCAATTTTTATCTGCAATTGTTTTCTTTCAGTGATCCATGGAAGGGCTTTCTGGATTCGCTCAAGCCGGCGATCGTCCTGGCGCATTGCAGTGAGCTGGGCGACAACCGTTTCTCTGGCAATCCGAGCCGTCTTGAGTTGTTCCAGATGGTCTTCATAATCGCGGCGGTCCAAGGATAACCGGCGGATCGATTCCTTGCAATCCCGCCATTCGCTCAGGGATTTATTGATGATGGGAATCTGGGCATTGGGTTTAAATAATTCATCGGTTTCAGCCTCCAATTTGCTGAGCGCGGCGCGCACATCGATATTACCCAACCCCGCTGAGTAGAGGGCTTCACCGACTTCACCGCGATCCTTGAGCAGGTTTTCCCCGCCCTGCACCAAGGCTTCGTGGTCGAGCGCGAATTGCATCATGAACATCTCTTCGTTGACCCCCTGAAGATACACCTGCAATGCCTGGTCGGGCAACGGCTGGCGGTCCGTGGTTAACAAGGTGTTCTTCCGCCCTTTGCGGCGCAGGAAAGCCAGCTCATCGCCATTGCGCTGATGCAGCCGGACTCCCAGCAAAAGACGCTCGTAATCGTGAAGAAAGTTATCGGGAGATTGCACGGGAATGCCAAACAGGGCGGCGCGCAACCCCCGCAATGCCGTGCTTTTCCCGGCTTCGTTATCGCCATAGATCAAATGAATCCCATGCTCCATCCGTGAATAATCGAAGTGGAAATCAGTGAAATGCCCAAAGGCATGAAGATGAAATTCAACGATGGTCATGGCAATAGATAAGGAAATTGGATTAAGCCCATGGAATACTAAGGATATGATTTAATATAGGTTTCACTGAATTATTGGAAACAGTTGATCTTTTAATCAATTTTGCGATATCTTTCCAATGATTTTCATTATTTTGTAAAAACCGGATAGATTGATTCTCATTATCAATCCAAATCGCAAAATTGCGTGCTTCGGATACTGTATCTCAAGAAACTGGCATTTATATTGAGAGACAGCGTTTTAGGCACTCCCCTGGGCATACGCTGAGTGCGTACCGTGATAGATATATTCTATCAAACGGGGGATGGGGCGTGATTAAATCACACGTCGTTTTGTGTAACGTAATAATATATGAATATTATCATTGATACTTCGGTGGTTATCGCCGTCATTGCCAACGAGCCAGAAAAATCTAAATTGATAGCCACGACCAAGGATGCCATGCTATTTGCTCCTGCCTCGATTCATTGAGAAATTGGCAATGCTTTTTCAGCCATGCTCAAGCGCCAACGCATTACCCTTGCTCAATCACAGAAAGCACTTGACGCTTATCACCAAATTCCACTGCGGTTGATTGATGTGGATCTATCTTCTGCTCTTTACTTGGCAGAAAATAGATCCACATACGCTTATGATGCTTATGTTCTAAATTGTGCGCTCAAATTACAATGTGAATTATTGACGTTGGATCAAGGATTAAGTCGAATTTCAAAACAGCTCGGCATTAAAGTAATAGAGGTCAAATCATGAAAGTTTATTCAATTTCGGAGGCACGGCAGAGTTTATCCACTTTGTTAGAGGAGGCCGCGAAGACGGGACTAGTTCGAATTCGTCGGCGGGGTGGGCAGACATTCATAATCAAACCGGAACAAACTGGAAAATCCCTTCTGGACATCGAGGGTGTTGATTTGGGATTAAGCAAGGAAGAGATTATCTCTTTTATTCAGGAAGGTCGCCGCGCTTAAGTATTCTTCAAGTGTTCTGGCAGTAGCAAAGTGATTTATGGAATAACTAACAACTGTAGAGAATGATAGACGAAGGATTCAGTGTTGTTGACTGCGAAGTCAACCGGTTAATAACGGAGCGAAGCGCAACG
>CAZTTH010000022.1:0-57620 GCA_964615975.1 uncultured Lentisphaerales bacterium
CGATACATCAGGTTGTCACAAAATTGACTTTTTATGGCGCCCGTTAACGCGTTGCACCATCCTGCTGGTTCTGCTGTCCAGCCGAACCAGCAGGATTCGGCTCAGGGCTTGGGGTGGATGATCATGATCTACTCAACGCACTCAGTTTGCGAAAATCTGAGTGCGTTGAGTAGATCATATCAGAATCAAAAAATTGGCGGAGCCATAGAGTGAACCCAGGTACCGGTATAGTCTCAAGTTCATCCTTTCAGAGGAATGACCGCGACGTGGATCCACTCTGCTGAAAAGCGAAGATTTTGACCGCGTGCAGTTTCTCCATATAAATCATCGTCGCTTACATACCGATCAAGAAATGACTGGAATTGTTCTTCCAAGGAAACTCGAATACCTTGACATGAACCGCGGATGATCTCAGACCGTGATGTCACAGTCAATCGTCCATTTGGCAATCATCTGTTTTAATTCCTCGCGCTTGACCGGTTTACTGAGATAATCATTCATCCCGGCCGTCAGGCATTTCTCGCGGTCACCCTCGAGCGCGCTTGCCGTCAAGGCAATAATCGGAATCTGCTTTTTACTGTGGATTTCCTGTTGGCGAATCGCCCGCGTGGTTTGATAACCATCAAGCATGGACATCTGACAATCCATGAGAATCGCATCGTATTCACGCTTGGCCAGTTTATCAAGGACTTCAATCCCATTAAACGCGAAATCACAGGTCATTTTCAAGGAAGCCAGCATATTCTTGATCATCTCCCGGTTGACGCTATTGTCCTCCGCCACCAGAATGCGGATCGGCCGGATGAAGATCGCGGTATTCAGAAGACTGCCTTCCTGCTTTTGAAGCTGACTGTTCGACTTTTCCTGAGTACTCATGCCGGGTATGGACCACACCCCGGAAATGGTCCGATCTTTCTTGGCTAATTTACAAGTAAAATAAAATTCACTGCCTTTGCCGGTGGTACTGTTAACCCCGATCTCCCCCCCCATCATCTGCACCAGCTTTTTACAAATAAACAATCCCAAACCTGTGCCGCCATATTTTCGTGTGGAACTATCATCGATCTGGGTAAAAGCCTGAAATAATTTCTTCTGATCCGCGTCAGGTATCCCGATGCCCTGATCACGGACGGTAAATTGCAGGCTGATCAATTCAGCGTTTTCATCCACCACCTGGAATGCGGCTTCGATGATGCCGACATCAGTAAATTTGATGGCATTGCCAATCAAATTCACCAATATTTGGCGCAGCCGCTGGGGATCGCCATAGAGAATAGGCGGGAATTCCGGGGGGGGGGTGAAGTTAAATTGCAACTTCTTTTTGGTTATCGACGGCATGAAGGATTGGTGTATATCCCGACACAGCAGCGGGAGATTAAATGCCTCGATTCTGAGGGTGTATTTACCGGCTTCGATCTTGGATATATCGAGGATGTCGTTAATTAGATTGAGCAAGGACTTACCGGATCGATCGATCATATTGACATAGCCGCGCTGGGTGTCATCCAAATCACTCAAACAAAGCAATTCAGCGGCGCCGATAATGCCATTCATCGGGGTGCGGATTTCATGGCTCATGTTGGCAAGGAATAGGCTTTTCGCCTTATTGGCCTGCTCAGCGGCGTCTCTGGCATCGCGAAGCATGGCCGCATTTTTCTTCACACTGGTTATATCAGTACGCAAGGTGACCAGGTCGCCACTCTCAGTCACATTATTAAAAACGCGAATCCATTGATCTCCCATGCGATGTTCAATATCCTTGCCATGATGATCCTTGATCGCCAGCCAGTGTGCGACCCAGGCGTCTTCCGGTTGACGTCGGGAGATATCCGCATCGCTGCGATAGAGTGCCCGGAGGAATTCCTCGTAGGTGCTGTCCGGCTTGATCGCATGCGCGGCGGAAGCATAGATTTCCTTGAATTTCTGGTTGCAGATAATGAGCTTGCCGGAGTGATTGTAAATCGCAAAACCCGCATCGATAATTTCAATCGCGTTCACCAGCCGCCTGATGGTTTCACGCTCTTTTTCCTCGCTCTTATGCAGGGCGATCTCGAATTCCTGACGTTGATGAATGTCATACAACACACCGGAAATCTCCATCGGTTCGGCGTTGCTGCCCCGGGTAATATAGGCATCGATTTCAAACCAATGATAGTTTCCCTTCCGGGTGATCCAGCGGCATTGCAGACGACATTGATTATTTTGGTCATCGAACAATGCCGCCAAGGCTGCTAAGACCATCTCCCGATCATCATCAACAAGAAAATCCGCAAGCGAATGCCCCAGACATTCTCCCACCGGTATGCCGGTCAGCTTATGCCAGGCGGGATTCAGATAGGTCCAGACCAGGTTTTTATCAAGTTTAAATACCACTTCATTAAGCGTGGTAACCAGATTGCGAAATTTATTTTCACTCGCCTGTAATTCCCGTTCCGCTTCTTGACGCTCCTGCAATTGACGGTTATGGGTGACCAGATAGCGGCGACGCAAGATAAAAACAAAACCTCCAACCATGATGGCCATGACCAAGGCTGATGCCCCCCCCAGATATGCCGCAATCTTCAAATCATGCAGTTTATTGATGTATTCCTGGGCATCCAAATCAATGCCCACCACACCAATCAACTTGTTTTCACTATCATAAAATGGCGCGTAGCCACTGACAAAAGTCCCCCACATATCGGGATAGGGCTGGGAATCAGCGCCAGCGACACCAGTCTGCAGGACCGCCAATAATTCCGCCGAAGGATCGTCATAAGGCTGCATGATATGAGATTTATCGTCGACCCCATCTCCATCTTCATCACCAGCCGGGGTCGGATCGAGAATAAAATACACGTTGTTATCACGATAAATGCAGGTATAAATGTAGCGGCAATTCGTCGAAGCACTGAGTATTTTATTCAGCGGATCGATCGCCTTCATATAGGCCGGGGTTGATTCCTGTTCGGGGGTAGTGAAGGTTTTATGCCGATCGCCATCCACCACCGTAGCAGCGGCCTGTGCCAACCGGATCAAATTGGCTCGCACTTCAACCTGTAATGCGTTCAGCGAACGATAGTAAAGAATGGAGCTCGATATACAGGCGGTGGTGAATATCCCGATACCGATTAATATCCCCAGACTTACAGGATGGGTATAAATCAAAATGGGGCTCTTTAATTGCTTCATCGTCATCGCGGATTAATTGACGGTTAATATGTTTACTGATAACAACAGAAATCAGCACCCTCCAAATTGGCGCAACCAACTGAATTTTATGAAACACCTCAGCACGACTGCTTGATTTAATCTTTCGGGCCAGATGGACCGATCGCCAACATACGTTCGAGAGACCGATAGGCGCGCTGGCGAATCGCTTCAGGAACATCAATTACATATTGTTGGTGACGCAAGGCATCCCGGGTTTCTTCCAGGGTAATTTCATTCATGTGCGGACAACGAATGCTGCACATTCGCACCAGTTCCTTATCCGGATTCTCAGCAGCGACATTATCTCCCATGCTGCATTCGGTCAGCAGTAAGAGCTTGGCCGCGGTGGAATTCCTGACGTGAGTCACCATGGCGGTGGTGCTGCCGGAGAAATCCGCTGCCGCGACCACCTCGGGCGAACATTCCGGATGGGCCAGCACAACCACCCCGGGAAATTGGCGCCGGGCATTCTCAATATCCGTCACGGTAAAGCGTTCATGCACCTCACAGCGGCCGTGCCAACCAATGACCTGATAATCAATCAATGAATCGGTTTTGGGGATTTGAGTGGGGAAAATAATATGTTTACCGGTTTCCCGCGCGACATTGCGCGCCAGATATTCATCGGGAAGAAATATCACCGTTTGATCGCCAAAAGATTCGACCACCGCCCGGGCATTACTGGAGGTGCAGCAAATATCCACTTCCGCTTTCACCTCCGCGTAGGTATTGATGTAGGTGATCACCGGCACACCCGGGAAACGCTGCTTTAACTCGCGCACATCGGCGGCGGTAATACTTGCTGCCAGCGAGCATCCCGCCTTTTTTGCCGGCAGGAGGACGGTTTTGCCGGGATTAAGAATCTTGGCGGTTTCCGCCATGAAACGTACGCCACAAAACACAATGATATCCTTGGTTGTGGTCGCGGCTTTCCGGCTGAGTTCCAATGAATCACCCACAAAATCCGGGACCGAATGAAAGAGTGCAGGTTCCATGTAATTATGTCCGAGGATAACCGCATTTCGGGCTGCTTTTAGTTCATTGATCTCATGGGCCAATACTGCTTTGTCGCGAATTTCGAAGTCAGGCAGAATCGTATTCAGCCGCGCTTTCATCAATTCATACGTCGCTTCTTGTGTCATGATCGGTAACCTTGTCGCAAATTTGTTAATTTCTTTCCCGGCTCATAAGGAGCATTAATGCTCTTCAACAACCTGATTACATTCATCCAGAATAACCACCCTGGGGGTAAAACCGGGAACCTCGGCCGCATCAAGCCAGGCAAAGGTCATGATCGTTAACCGATCGCCCACCATGCCCATGCGGGCAGCCGCGCCATTCAACATGAATTTTCGACTCCCCCGTTCGCCGGGGATGGCATAGGTTTCAAGTCGCGCTCCGTTATTCATGTTCACCACCAGAAGCTTTTCATAAGGATAAATGGAGGCACGCTCCAGGAGATCGAGATCGATCAGCAAACTGCCTTCGTAATGGAGGTCGACATGGGTTATGCATGCCTTGTGAATTTTACTCTTCATTAATTGCATTTTCATAAGTACTCGTCAGATTTAGATTTCAGTAATGTGAATTAACGCTACTATATAAAGATTCAATCCATAAATCCAATCATCCGTCTGACATTGTATTCATCATGACGGCAAATACAGAATCCCCCTACACGCAGCGATCACGACACCAACTGGCCGGAAAGCTTTTAACCATCCTGAAGCATCACGGATGGCGGCTGGCCACCGCCGAATCCTGTACTGGCGGCATGGTGGGTGAATACCTGACCGCGATACCGGGAATCTCAGCGGTATATGTCGGTGGTATCATCGCTTATGCCAATGAGGTCAAGCGCCATTGGCTGGGTATTCCTCCCGCCATATTGGACACTCACGGGGCCGTGAGCGCGGAAACTGCCGCGGCGATGGCGCGGGGAATCTCCACCCGCTTCATGGTAGAAACGGGTATTGCCATTACCGGCATTGCCGGACCGGATGGCGGAACCATCGAAAAGCCCGTCGGGCTGGTGTATATCTCTACCATAATAAACGATGACATACAAGTCCGATGCATCAGGTTTTCGGGGAGCCGCCAAGTCATTCGCAAGCATGCCGCCGCCACCGCACTGAGGCATCTGCTGGAACGGCTCCGATGATCACCGGCATTTTAAGCCCTTTTTTTTCGCCATCCCGATAAAATGTTCAAGCATAGGGAACTTGGTGGCGGGAATCAGGGGTCTGAACCACTATATCTACCCGTTGAGAGCCTTAACCCTGGGGAGATATACTTGGATTCATACCTTTTCAAGCTCATGAAGTCCAGGCACCCAAATGAAAATATAACCTTTCAGTAATACCGGCAATCATAATTTTTAATCCTGAATGCCTCACCATGAAAAATTTCCTGATCCGCGGTTCGCCGGTTATTATCTTCTTCTTCTACTGTGCCCATATCAGCATCATTGCCTTCGCCGAATCGGTTTCTTATCCTGCCCGATATCGACAATTCAAAGCCGAAGCGGAAAAACTCCATGCCGAACATTCCTACCAGCAGGCTCATGATCGGTATCGTCAGGTCGAGCTTCTATCTTTGCCTCCAGCCGAACAGCGTTGGGTCACATTCCGCCTTGCGGATACCCTCTGGCGCGCCCGGGCGGCAACTCAGACCGCCGATTCCTCACTCTTGGATCTGGCCCAAAAACAACTCGAAACCATGCTTCGCGACCTCCAGAATGAGGAACCCAAAGACCAGATCTGGGCCGAGATTCAGGAATCTCTTGGCGACTTCTGGTGGACCCGTCCTTCCTCCCGCAATTGGGGCATGGCATGGCCTTATTATCAACGCGCACTTGATGGGTGGGCGGGCGCCAAAAACATTGCGCTCGCGCGAAATCGATATTTAAATCTCATCTGGACCATGTCGCGGCCAGGGTCAACGGATACCTACTATTATTATGGTTATTATGGCAATTATGTTCCCCATGAAGTGCTGGAAAACGCACGCCAAATCGCCGTGTCCCCAACCGATCAGGCTCATATCGATTACCTGATGGCAATGACGTTGATTCGCACCGGGAATTACCATGAACAGTGGCAGCGAATTTCCGCGGTATTCTCTTCCGCCTTGACACTGGGGAAAGCATCTTCGTGGTATGATGATGCCCTTTTTCAATATGCCAACTGGCTGGAAACCTATGGCTTTCAGATGCGGGAGGATAATGGCAGCACGCGCTATCAACCGGATTTTGTCAAGGCGCTTGAGCTTTACCGAAAATTGATCGCCACTTTCCGAAAAGGAGAAACCCGCTTCCATGATCAGGCACAACAGCACATCGACAACATAACCAAACCCGTGGTCACCATCGGCGTCAGCCATGTATTTCTCCCCGACTCGAAGATTCAGTACTACCTCACCTGGCGTAACGTCAAGGAAATCGCGATTGCCATCTATCCGGTTGATCTGACAGGTGATCTTAATATTACTTCGCAAAGCGATGGCATTGATCAATGGCTGAAATCAATCAAGCTGGATAAAAGCGCGGCATTCAAGGTCTGGACTCAAACCACGGATGATAAGGGAGACTATCACCCCGGACAGAAGACCATGCGACTCGATGAACCTCTGACTCCGGGCGCCTATGTGATCGAGGCGCGCAGCGGCGCTGTATCGGCACGCGATCTCCTGCTGATCAGCGACATGTCGATACTCTTGAAAACCGCAAAAAATAAAGCGCTGGTTTATGTCGCCGATGCGTTGAATGGGGCGCCCATTCCGGATGCCGCAGTCCGGTTATGGAAATTGTCCGATCATGAAAAAAATCGTTGGGAACTGACCGAAATGACAGGCAAAACCAACAAAGATGGATTGAAGATTTTTTCTCTCCCCGGTGAGAATAATGGTCGGATTCTGGTCACTGCCGCCAAAGACCAACGCCAGGCATTCGTGCATGATTATCTCTCCACATACTCACGAGATTATGATGATTACCGGATTTACGCCTTTACTGATCGACCGGCTTATCGCCCGGGGGAACAGGTGTACTGGAAGATCTTTGCCCGCCGTTATGACAACTCAACCTATTCAACTCCTGCCAGCACCACCATCGATTACGAAATAAGGGATCCTCGCAATGTCAAAGTAAAGGAGGACCGTCTCAAATTGAATGCGTTCGGCTGCGCCTGGGATGCCTTTGAACTGACCACCTCAATGCCGCTTGGTGAATATCGCATCACATTCGCCGACGAAAACAAAAGCCGGCAGATCGGTCAAGCCACGCTTTTCCGCTTGGAAGAATATAAATTGCCGGAATTCAAAGTGACCGTGCAAACCCCGGAGGAAAACGGGGAAAAAAAATCCTTCAAGTTGGGAGAAACCATTGCAGCCCAGATCCAGGCTGAATACTATTTCGGCGGACCGGTTGCCAATGCCGATGTTGAACTGATCGTTACCCAGAAACCCTTTTATCATTGGTGGCAGCCTCCCAAGCCCTATCCCTGGTATTATGACCGGTCGACATGGCCTTATGATCGTTATGGCCAGGGACAGATCATCAAACGCGATATGATCAAGACCGATGCCGCCGGCAAGGCACTCTGTACTTTTACCACTACTGCTTCCGGCAATCAGGATTTCGACTATCATATCGAAGCACGGGTGACCGATGCTTCCCGCCGGGAAATCATTGGCGGCGGGGATGTGCGGGTGACCCGGCAGCGTTATTACGTTTACCTGAATCCGGAGCATTCAATCTATCGGCCGCAGGATAAAGTCATGATAAAGGTTAAAGCCCTGGATGCCAATCAGCAGCCTCAGGAGGCCGAGGGAAAAATCACATTGACGCGTGATGTCTTCTATGAAATCTGGCTGGATCCAACCGGCAGGGAGGTGCGGGGCGATGAACTCAAGCAGGCGCGTGATGCCCACAGGATATTTCCTCCCCCGCCGCCGGCGCCGGACCGCAAACCCTGGCAGCTCAAGTTCCAGGGATTTCAGCATGATGAAATCCTGTCCCGTGTTGTCAAGACCGACATCAATGGCGAAGCGGAATTTATCTTTACCCCTGAACGCGAGGGCTATTACCGGGTTGCCTGGAGCAGTGTGGATCGGGATAAGACGGCCATCACCGCCGAAACCATTGTGTGGGCGGCCACCACTACCACCACTGATCTGCAGGTCCGACATGGCGGCCTGGAGATCATTGTTGATAAGGACACCGTTGTTGCGGGTCTGAACGTTCCCGTCATGATCATTGTGCCAACCAATGATCGATATGTCCTCTTCAGTCTTGAGGGTGATGATCTATATGATTATCGCCTGCTGCATGTGACCGGAACGGTAAAACTTATCGAACTACCGATTGCTGAACAACATGTGCCGAATGTGTTTCTCAACACCGCAATGATTGACTCCGGTCAAATTTTTACTGACACCAAGGAAGTGGTCGTCCCTCCGGTGCAGCAGTTTCTTGAGGTCACGGTAACCCCTGACCGCGAACTTTATCAGCCACGTGAAGAAGGGACATTGGCAATCACCACCCGCGATATAAACGGCAATCCGATGGCGACGGAATTGGCGCTGGGACTGGTGGATGCTTCAGTCTTTTATATTCAACAGGACTACGCTGGGGATCCCAGGCAGTTTTATTTTGGCGCCAAACGCCAGAATCAGGTGCAAACCCAAAGTTCATTTCAACCTAAAAGTTATGTCAAACTAATTGAAAATAATGAAAAACAATTGATCGATGAACGCTATTTACAACGGTCAAATTATGACCAGCACCGGGATATTGAAGAGCGAGAGCATCAAATGATTGGCGGCAAGGCCGGTCTTCAGGAAATGTCAGCGGATAAGAATGAATTCGCCAAAAGAAAATCCACTGCGGCTGGCGCCATCAGACAATTGGCTTTATCTCGATTCGATGATATGCGCATTTCCAAAGAATCAGACCTCCCAGCCCAAATGGCGGATGCTTCCGGGCTGGCAGCGGCAATTCAGCCATTAACCACGAACAATGCGGCGGCGGTACAGGTGCGTCATGATTTTCGTTCCACTATATTCTGGCAACCGGATATCATCACTGATTCTAATGGTCAGGCAGTAATCAAGATTAAATTTCCCGATTCCCTGACCACCTGGCAGGCAACTGCCCGTGCGGTCACCACCGGCAATCACTTTGGCATCGCAACGGCCACGATGCGCACCCAACAACCGCTGATAGTCCGCTTGCAGGCGCCACGTTTTTTTACCGTCGGCGATCGCACTATTATTTCCGCGGTCATCAACAACAATACTGATAAGGCCATGGAAGTGTCCACTACTCTGGAAGCTGAGGGAATAACCATCAGCGGATTGCTTGAGGACGGCCAATTGCTGGCTGCGGCGTCCTCTTCCATTCAGGTTGGAGCAGCAAGTGAAATCCGGCTCGACTGGCAGGTGGTGGCAGCACATCCCGGAACCGCGAAGCTGAAGGTCACTTCACGAGCCGCTGATTATGCCGATGCCATGGAAAAATCTTATCCCGTTTACGCGCATGGCATCGAAAAATTCGTGGCCAAATCCGGCAAATTGCGCAATAACGAAGCGACCATCCAAATTAATATCCCCACGGAAAGACAACCGGATTCAACTATGTTAACCGTGCAACTCACTCCCAGCCTGGCAGTGACCATGCTCGATGCCCTGCCCTATCTGATCGCTTACCCCTATGGATGTGTCGAACAAACCATGAGCCGCTTTCTGCCGGCGGCAATCACCGCCAAAACTCTGCGGGATCAGGGTATTAAGCCGGACGCCATTATGGATAAGCTCTTTGGCGGCATCGAATCCGCATCCGCATCCTCAACTCATCCCCATGGGAAAGCGAATCTGAATGAACTGGAGGAGATGGTAAAACAGGGATTAAAGCGGCTTTATGATCAGCAGCACAGTGATGGCGGTTGGGGATGGTGGAAGGAGGGCGACAGTGATCATTTTATGACCGCGTATGTTATCTGGGGTTTAACTATCGCCTGGCAGGCTGGAATAACCATCGACAAAGCGGTTTTGAATCATGGCGTCGAATACCTTGATAAGGAAATTGTCGAGGAAGAGTTAAACTACGATCAACAGGCCTGGATGCTCCATGCCCTCGCGCTTTATCACACATTAACCCCGGACGAAAAGGTCAGTGAGTTTCAGACTCAGGCATTTTCCAACCTGTGGAACCGGCGCGATCAACTTAATGCCTATACCCGCGCCTTGCTGGCATTGAGCGCCCAATATTTCGGCTATGATGAGCAAGCCCAAACCCTGGTGAGAAATCTGGAGAACGGCGCGGCGATCGATCATACCCCCGATAACTCGGTGCTCATTCCCGGCGGTGAATCGGATCCAACCGTGTTGGGCACGGCTCATTGGGGCGAGGATGGCATTTATTGGCGCTGGTCAGACGGCGGAGTTGAAGCCACGGCGTTTGTTTTGCGGGCGTTGTTAACCATTGATCCACAGAACCAGATGATCGAACCCACGACCAACTGGCTGATAAAAAATCGCCGCGGCGCGCAATGGAGCAATACCCGCGACACCGCGATCGTGATTTTAACCTTGAATGACTACCTGCGCACCAGCAATGAATTGCAGTCGGATTTGACCTATGAATTAATGGTCAATGATCATCTCATTGCCACCCAATCAATCACTCCAGAATCAGTATTGGGCGCGCCCAGCCGTTTCGTGATCGATCCGGAAATCGTCAGGGATGGGGTCAATAATATTCACATTGTGCGTAAACAAGGCGTTGGACCGCTTTATTATGCCGTCGCGGCCAAATTTTTCAGTCTTGAAGAACCGTTGACCCCCGCCGGCAACGAAATCTTTGTCAACCGCCAATATTTCAAACTGGTTACCCGCCCCACCTTGCTCAAAGGTTATGTCTACGAGAAAATCCCCCTTAATGACGGCGAATCCATTCGCAGCGGCGAACGAGTTGAAACAGTCCTGACTATCGATGCCAAGAACAATTATGAATATTTGATCTGCGAAGATTTTAAACCCGCGGGTTGGGAAGCAGTGCAAATTCGCAGTGGCGAGATGTTATATGCCCGTGAGATCAAGGCGGCTGTCAGTTCAAAAAGTAACTTCGCCGCCCGCGCCACTGTATCCGACTCGGATTATACTGGTCGTGCCCGGTGGGTGTATCAGGAATTGCGCGATCGTCAGGTTGCCCTGTTTGTCGATAAATTACCCCAGGGGATCTGGGAGATTCGTTATGATTATCGCGCGGAAGTACCCGGCACTTTCCATGCCCTGCCGGTCATGGGACACGCGATGTACGTGCCCGAGATCCGCGCCAACAGCGCTGAAACCCGGATCGTAGTGGAAGAAAGGAAGGAAGAAAATTAAATTTGGCATTGTTGGCCTTCAATTGCTATTTATTCATTCCATGAACGTACCAATGAAATAACAATGCGGCGGTTTTTTCCTTGAGTGCGGAATTTCCTGTGCGAGTTCCGGCGATTTGGAAATAAGTTTCCCTGGCTTTCTCGAGACGTTCGTGAATCAATTGCCGACATCTCGAACAATCAGTTGTCGATTTCGGCAATGCAACCTGACCGCTGATCCCAATTTTCGCCAAATCCTCCACAAGTGAAGCCTGTTCGAGATGGGCATAATTGATATGATGAGATTCTCGATTGCCGCGAAAGGTAACGCCATTGGGGTTGAAGAGATCGCCAACACCTAATGCTTCAGCTTTTCCTTCCGGAATTTCAACCAGCTCAACCTCAAGATAAGTAGAATTTATCCATTTTATCAATGCCGGCCCCTTTTGGATGTCGGTTAATGTATGCCAGATACTCTCAGCCAGATCGTGCGGGCTGAAGCGGCGGTTTTTCTTGCCCGAGCGATCGACCATGGCCTGAATGTCCTGAGTGCGTTGATAGCGATAATACAAGGTCGTTTCACGATATAATTCATCAATCAGTTGGCCTCGGAGCTCGCGATCGGCAACGCCGATAAGTTCAAAGACACAGTCGTCCAACTCACGACGGTCCGGTTGACACAATTCCTCCGGCCATATCGGATTTCGACGCAAAATCATACGCATCGTTTCCTCGGTATGGCATTGCATCAAGGCATCCTCCACCAGATGGGTTACTTCCCTTTGAGAAATCTGCGTCAACGCTTTGGTGAAGCGTTCAGCCAATGCCGGGGAAACGCCACGTGGATCGGGTATTTCCAAAAGTATGGTATCGATGACTTCGGTTTTTAGTGTCCCTTCCGAACCGGCGTAACGGCCATAAAAGTGTTTGAATAAAGAAATTAAAGTACAATTTAGTATACCAATCAGAACTAATGATTCATCGGGATTTAAGTTTGGGGGATTAATAAAAAATAAGTTGTGATTACAAACCAAACGGTCAGGATTTTGAGGAGCAATATGACGATATTTATGTGCCATGGGCCAAAAAAGTTTTCCTGTATCTACTTTCGTCAAATCATACCATAATGGTCGAGAAGCACAGGTGGATCGTTGTGGAACGGGAACGGCTTTGGATTTTTTCGAGGAAAAGGTTTGTTTCGCCCCCCAACGCAGGTATTTGCCAATATAAGTATGGCGGAGGGATTTTAACGGTTGATTCACCCACAATACAACCCGATCAAGATTGGCGGCACGGATTACCGGCCGATCAACCTGCATCAGGCTGTGAACTTCTGGACGCAGATATATGCTCTCAATGGGATGAATGGTGTTATCCCCGGCGCGAATAATACGCACTTTGCCGCTTTCGATTTCTTTTCGTTTGCAGGGTGTCATTACTCCCACATGATTCCATGGCAACCCTTTAACCACCTGATCCATAATTTCTTCAGTCACATCATGGGGCATGAAAAACGCGTCGCAGCCACTTTTAATACCAAATTTCACATCGGCGATTTCTCCCAAGCGAACGAACCGGTTGCGATAGTCATTTATCAACCGGAAATACAGGTTGGGCGCACGAAGGAATCTCCCCCATTTACCGGCCACATAATCCGCGCCGATGCGGTACATGGCGGCAGCTTCCCTGACTCCCGATGAATCATTTTCATCGCTATCGTTATCTACATCATTGGTTACTGGATCCGATTTCACCAGGGCTCCCGCGCCCACACCTTCCTCCCATAATTGCGCTTGAGGTACCAGAATGATCCGCATCTGCTCATTGGCAATCGATTGCGTCGATTTAAGAATTCGTTGTCGCAAATTCTCTGCCGCACGTTGGCGCGCGGCTTCATCGCCATCCGGACGTTCCCCAAGAATTTCCTTCACCGGCTTCAGGAGTCGAACGAACCTGACGATATTTTTCATCCGCTCCGATTCGTCATTACAGTGTTGGAGAATCGTGATCGCGGTCTTTACCCGCGCATCAGGGAACCAGGGTTCATCCAGGCTTTCTATCACTGCAATCAGCTTAAAATTCTTCAGTATCCACCCCTGCATTGCAAACCCATATTCGACGTCCAGCCAACTCGACGAGGTGAGAAATCCGAAATAACCATTTTCCTTGAGCAAGCCGGCGGAAACCGGCCAGAAATAACAATGCAGATCGCTTCGACCTGACAATTTTAATCCCGGCCATAAATGTTTGCACAACGTCTGCAAATGCTCCTTGGTCATTTTATAGCGGATATCATACGCATCTTTCGATTCGCCAGCCTGTCGCTTTAAATTGGCTGCTCTGAGGATATTCTCCTGCCGAATATAAGGTGGATTGCCAATAACCGCGTCGACATCCGGTAACGGAACCGGACGAAGCTCTCTCACTCCTTGGGAATTTCGCAGACCAGGAATTTGGCAAAACGATTGGCGGCGTTCCACCACATCGAAAAAGTTAGCTCTGACAATTAGGGGGTAATTATCTTCATCCTCAATCTGTCTGGATGCCAGGTTCAACGTCGCCAAATGCGCGGCGAACAAGGCGATATCGCTGCCATAAATTTCTTGCAATAATTCATGATGCTTTTTGTGCGTATCCCGGTGTTTTCTCCCGCCACTTTTTTGTTCGGATAGCCAGGCTTTTCGATGGTACGCCCGGATCAGGAAACTGCCAGAACCACAAGCCGGATCGATCACCGTGTCACTGGCATGCCGAATACAGAATGCGTTGATAATATCGATGATATCCTCATTGGTATAGAATTGCCCGAATTTCTGCCGTTCTTCCGGCGCGATCAACTTTTGAAAAATACCGCCGATAATGTCGTAAGGAATTTCGCGAAAATTATACAGCGCTAAATTGGCGAAAATACCACTCCAGCCGAGACAAGCCATTTCAGCGGCGAAGATTAACGATCCAGCCCAATCTTCAACCTGGGGATAAAAAATTGGTTCGTAATCGCCACTTTCACGCACTGCCATCTGGAATTGATTGCGGAAACCATTATAAATCTCCTGGTAATTTTGTGGTTTGAAGCGCGGCATTTTGAGCTCGGCGAGATGATCGGAGTATTTAGCGCGTATTGCTTCGTAAAAAATTGCCCGATTGCAAAAGACGTAACAAAGGGTGCGAGCCGCCCGTTCCACGGTGTCGCGCCAATTTTCCGGATCGCTGGGATCGAATGTCCAATTCATTTCCTCTGACATCCAGGATTGCAATTGAGCGCCAAATAAGTGATCCTTCGCCGCGGCATGGATGAGATGATCACGCGTCCCCAATACCGGCCATTCCAAATGACTTTCCAGTGCATGGATAAATACCAGATCGGGTGGCATGCCCCATTCCACGATCCGATGGTCGACAATATCCGCGAAAAATGCAAATATTGATGGTAAAAAATGATCACGAATTCGTGATATGACTTCCGGGCGGACACAATCCACTGGCGCTGTCAATTGAAGACCTAATTGCCAATCCTTCACTCGCCGTTCGATTATTGAAACCTGCCATTTACTCCGGTCGAAAAGGACAAACGTATTGATATTCCAGGTAAAAAAATAAGGGCATTGGATATTGTCCGCCTTGATAAAGGCTTCCTGCATGAGGTCGTAATCGTAGGGGCTGCGTCCCTCGGTGGTTCCCGGCAATTTGACTTCACCGGCAAGCACCGGGGTCTGACTGCCTTTTCTGAAAACCCTTAGATCGGAGCGCTTGTTGGTGCCAAAACCATATTGTTCGATCCTGGCAATGGAAAACGGCCATTCGGAATGGGTGGCAAACAAAGTATCCAGCCAGGATTTTACTTCACTGCAAAATGCAACTTCATATTCGCGGAGCTCAATGGGGGATTTCATTCTGATACTATAGATGAAATCATCCATCCCATCGATAACATTCACAAAAGAATTAGCAATTAAGTTGCGACACTTAAGGAAATTGCCAATAAAGAATGACAGTCATTTATTCTCATCAAGGAAATCACCGGTTAGAGTGAGATCGATGGGATTTCACAATTTCTGCAAAATGTTTAAAAATAAAAAAGCGAGTGGCGGACCACTCGCTTTTTGTAATCAACTATATTTGATTAATTAGTTACTGAACCTTCTGCTATCCGAGCCAGGTTTCGCGCCTTGAACGTGACCATCGATGAACAATGTGTTCATCCATGCGTTCGCGGGATGATTGCCTGACGTGTCGTAGCAAAGAGAGTTATCAGTAGGTTCATCATTATCATCCTTCAACCCTGAGCCGATGAACTGGTAATCCATAAGACTGGAAACCGTCGACGGACTCGATTTGCTTGGACAACCATAAACCTTACCATCTTGCAAATAGGCTTCTGAATTTAATGTTTGCAGTGTCGTTCCATTGGGTGCGGCATTACAGAAGAAACCATCCGCTTCCCCTGAATACATCAATAACGCTAATCCAATTTGTTTTAAGTTTCCTGCGCAGTTAATACGACGAGCCTTTTCACGAGCTTTGCTCAATGCTGGCAATAACATACCTGCCAAGATGGCAATGATTGCGATTACGACCAGCAACTCAATTAATGTGAACCCTTTGCGACGAATTTTTTGCATGTATTTAACCTCATCTTTTATTGTTTTTTATTGTTGAAATGTTGATTGGTTAATTAAAACCTGTGTGTTACGTCGACTATGATACAAAAAAACATTATTAAAATCAAGAGAAATTATTCGACTCGGCAAAATTCATTTCTTCAATGCTAATTCGAATGGCATTTTATCCTTAACCAGATCACCTGAATAGGGGAGATTTTTAAATTGAGATTGAATTGAAATGTCCAATGCCGCTCTTTAATCTATTGATG
The DNA here is from genome assembly GCA_964615975.1 of uncultured Lentisphaerales bacterium. Taxonomy (GTDB): domain Bacteria; phylum Verrucomicrobiota; class Lentisphaeria; order JABSQK01; family JAJFLO01; genus CAZTTH01. The sequence goes on from CAZTTH010000022.1 coordinate 16,429, forward strand.
TTAGTTTACACGGGTTTGCGATTGCCTGAAAAATAGATTTACGAATCTCAAATAGAAAAAATATCTCTATTGATTAAATCATTGTTTATATGTATCAATCAGATCAGCGTTGGCAAAATTTTGTGGTGCCCCAAACAGGAGCAACTGCCACTACCACCAATTCCAATGTCATAGGGGTATTGGAAGGCGAAGGCATTGGACCGGAAATCATGCAGGTCACCATAAAACTGTTGCAAGCCTTGGAATCCTGTGGTTCTCATCGATTTTCCCTCCGCTATGGTGGCAAGATCGGGATGGATGCCATCACCCATCAAGGTAAGCCATTACCTGAAGAAGTCATTGATTTCTGCCGCCAGGTATTTGCTGTTCAAGGTGCCGTGTTGAACGGTCCTGGTGGTGATCGTTATGTTTACGATCTGCGGAAGAAATTTGATCTCTACTGCAAAATTGTTCCCTTGCGTCCGATTCCCGTGCTTTATGGGGCGAATCGATTGAAATTTGACCGACTTGACGAGATTGATATTCTCCTGATCCGTGAAAATGTGGGCGGCATCTATCAAGGAAGTGGATCGATAACAATCAACGACAGAGGAGAGCGCCAGGCAGAACATACATTCTCCTACTCTGAATATGAGGTGAGACGCATTGTCACGGTAGCGGCGCGGATTGCGGAACAGCGGCGGGGTAAAATGACCGTGGTTATAAAAGATGGGGGAATTCCAGCGATCAGTACTTTGTGGCGTGATATCGCCCGGGAGGTTGCGGATGAACAAAATATTCAAGTCCTTTTCATGAACGTGGATCTGGCAGCATATCTCCTCATTCAGGAACCGCACAAATTTGATGTAATTGTCACCCCCAATTTATTTGGTGATGTGCTGGCGGATCTTGGAGCAGTGATTCAAGGGGGCCGCGGGATTTCCTACTCGGGAAATTTCTCTTCTGAAGGCGCCGCGGTATATCAAACCAATCACGGCGCCGCGTATGAATTGACGGGTCAGGATAGCGCCAACCCGGTCGGTCAAATTTTTTCGTTGGCCATGTTGTTACGCGAGAGTTTTGGGTTGACACATACCGCCTGTATGATTGAGAAGGCGGTCGAAGAAGTATGGAGACAAGGATGGCGAACGGTTGATCTGATTGAGCCGGGATGTCGACAGGCGGGCACAATCGACATGGGCAATCTGATATGTGAAACCATTTTACGATTACATCGGGAGGATATGGCGAGTGTCGCCGGTACTCATACTCATTGATCTGCAACAGGATTACCTGCAATCATCCTCCCTGACACCCCCCCCAGGCGAATTGATTCAACAGACCACAAAATTGCTCACGGGATGCCGCCGCATTGGCATCCCCATTATTCATGTCTGGACAACCATTAACCAAGATGAAGACAATCGCATGCGCCATTGGCGGGAACAGAACAAATGGCTTTGCCGCGCCGGTACAAACGGACATCAACCTCCCGCTGCCCTGTGTCCTCTGGATGGCGAATTGGTGATTGAAAAATCCGCGTTCAGCGCCTTTCACCATACCAATCTGGAGACCGAGTTAAAACAATTAAAACCAGTGCTGCTGATCTTAGCCGGCCTCCATGTTCATGGCTGTATTCGCGCCACGGCCATGGATGCCTATCAGAAGGGGTATATGGTTGGGATCGCCTCGGACGCGGTGGCTTCCGATGATCCTCTGCATGCCGCGATAACACAGCGTTATTTCCTGGCCCGTTCGATACAATTTGACTCGGTCAATAATCTCTTAAAAACGGTCGCCGGCCTTCACCGTCCTGATCACAACCCGGTTGCGCTCCAGGATCTACCAGGGGGAAAATTATCTCCGGCAGTGCCATCTGAAAGTGGCGATTCTTCCCATTCATTCTATCGCCATTATTCACCCAGCCATCGGCATCTGGCTTTGTGGCAGGTCGCTTACAACCGTGAGGTGGAAATAGAAAAAGCCGCACTTGCGGCCCATGACACCCATAACATTTGGAGACAGATCAACACCGGCAAACGCCTCGAGATGATGTCACACCTGGCTGAAGTGTTGCGATTGGAATCTTCAGGATTGGTCGAACAACTGGTAACAGATATAGGAAAACCGGTGCAGCTAGCCCGTCTGGAAGTTGACTTTGCGGTTGCCAGCATAATCTCCGCCTGCCACTGCTTCAGTGAATCTCCTCACGCGACTGTTCAGGCCGGGATTTCCTGCTCATTTCAACCCCATGGCGTCATTGGCATGGTCACTCCCTTCAATAATCCCCTTGCCATTCCATTCGCAAAGATTGTCCCGGCCCTCCTCTATGGCAATACGATCCTCTGGAAACCTGCCCTTCCGGGTTCGGCGATTGCCGCTACAATTAGCGCACTCATCCGCGCGGCCGGAGTTCCTCCCGGAGTCGTGCAAGTCGTCAACGGAGATGCCGTCACGGCAGGTCAGGTCATGGCTAATCCCCATGTTAGGGCGGTAACTCTGACCGGAGGTGATGCGGCGGGTCGTGCCGCTCAAGACATTTGCGGACGATATTTTAAACCCCTGCAAGCTGAATTGGGCGGAAACAATGCCGCCATTGTCTGGTCTGATTTTGATGATATGGAAACGGCGGCGAAAGAAATCGCACTGGCCGCGTTTGGATTTGCCGGGCAGCGCTGCACCGCCAATCGCCGCGTGATCATCGATGCCAGCTGTTACGATCAATTTTTATCCCGCTTGATCCCGGCGATTGCGGCATTGCCAATCGGTGACCCGATGAAGGAAAATACCATTGTCGGGCCATTGATATCACCGTCAGCATGTGAACGCATCGCCGGGGTGGTCGAGCGCGCGAAAAAATCTGGTTGTGAAATCATCGTGCCGCATCGGGAATTTGCACCTTTTAACATGTTCGACACGGATGGATGCTATTATCTCCCCACCTTGATTTTCAGCACGAGAGACGATCTTGAAGTGGTTCAGGAAGAATCGTTTGGTCCGATACTGGTGACACAAAAGGCGCGGAATTGGCAGGACGCCATCTCACGTTGCAATCATGTAAGGCAAGGTCTGGTCGCCGCATTATTTTCGGGTTCCAGAGAACGGCAGGAAGAATTTTTCACTAGCGCAGAAGCGGGTACATTAAAGATCAATCAGGCAACTGCCGGGGTTGATCCGCGCGCGGCATTTGGCGGGTGGAAAGCCTCGGGGATCGGCCCTGCGGAACATGGATTCAGTGATCGTGAGTTTTATAGCCGCACCCAATCGCGATACCACGGAGAACTGATGTCATAATCAGTCGCAAAACCAATCATATTGTGATTGATTTTAATTGCGTTGAATATTCCCCGGGTACTGAGCCCTGAGCCAGGTAATCTCAGATTCCAGGGAGCGGGACTGCAAAAGACATACATAGCAGAGAAATCAAATGGCGAAAACCTGATGATGATTAGTCGCTTATCCTCCAACTTCCACGACAAATAAAAAGAATTTCTGGACGATCTGAGCCATTCGTTTACATTGGCCCAATCCAAAATCAGCAATCGAAAATTGGGTTGCGGCTATGCTGCCCTGGTATAACTCCCGCCTATCGTTCAATGCCATCGGATTCATTCGTCACGGGACTTGACTGGTTACGATCCAAAACCATTTGCAATTTCATCGCTAATTCCCGCACCCGCGGTTCGCGGACAATACTGTAATGATAACCGTTGATTGAAATGACCTCAATCCCCCCCAGCGCCAACTTATTCCATCCCAAATCCCAATCATGTGAATGGAAAAAGGGCCGTGTCCGGGCACGAAACAACGTCACCTGACCGGCATAAGGCAGGAGTTTGTATTGGCGGAGCGCTTGAAAATTAATCGCCATCAACGCCTGGATATTGGGGGAATATTTATCGGGATTGAGGACATCTTCCAATTCATGACAAAATTTTTTCGTCCCCCGACGATGCATCAGCAATTTCACCCATTTATAAAAATCCTTCAGGGTTCGGCGCACGCGTTGTGGAAATCGAATCGTGAGATTTTTATCAGTATCCAGAAGATCGTCCCTTAACCAGCGGGGGAGATTGGTTAAGAAACCAGGAATATGGTGAATAAAGTAAGGGATAGAACTGAGCAGGTAGCGACGTTCGGTGGCGGCATCGATTATGATGACGGTCACCATTTTTCGCCCCTGGGCGAATAATTGCCGTGCCATTTCATATGCCACCCGCGCGCCCCATGACCACCCAACAAGAACGAAGGGCACCTCAGGGAGAACCTGATTTAATTCATGGATGTAATATGCCGCCATTTCCTCGATACTGGCAAGCGGATGATTCATTTCACTGCATCCCGGCGATTGAATGCCATAAACCGGCTGATCGGGCGCCAGATATGGAACAAAGCGATGACAATACAAGGCATCGCCACTGATGCCATGCAAAAAAATCAAAGGCGGCTTGTTGCCCTGAATTCGAATCGGGATGATCGACGACCATGAATGCGATTGCTCCTGCAGCAGACCAGCAAATTGAGCTATCGTCGGATTTTCATAAAGCGCGGAAACTGGCAATCGTGTCCGCCAGCATGCCTCGATTTGAGCATAGAGATCGAGAATCAAATAAGAGTCTCCGCCGCGCGCGAAGAAATTGTCAGTTACTCCAATCGGATGTATCGACAACAATTTTTCCCAGATTGCCTGCAACGCGCTTTCACAAGGATTACGCGGCAGAATGAGATTCCGCTCAAATGGCAATTCTTCACCCACTCGGGCGCTTAATGCCAGGCGGTCAACTTTTCCATTCGCCAATAGCGGTATCTCAGGTATCAGTAAATATTTATGCGGCAACATATAATCAGGAATATACTGCCGCAAATGGCGGTGGATGGCGCTGATGGTCAACGCTTTGTTCTGTTCAGCCACCACATAGGCGAGCAATATCGGCTCAGCCTCCTCCTCCGAGATGCTGCTGACAACGGCGTGTTCAATCCCGGGAAATGACAATATATGAGCTTCCACTTCCGCTAAATCAACGGTATATCCACGTATCTTGACGCGGAAATTTTTTCTCCCAACATAAACCATAGCTCCATCCGCGTTCAATCGTCCCAGATCACCAGTATGATGACAATATATTTGACGCGTGTGATCGACAAGCTTGAAATCCGTGGCGGTTAAATCCGGACGACGCCAATATCCGTGGGCGGTGGAAAGGCTTTGCACAATGATTTCACCCACCTCACCCGGCCCTGCTGGCGCCCCGGTTTCATCAACCAGCGCCACCTGCTTTTCAGGCAAGGGAAAACCAATGGGAACTGATCCCCCCTTAATAACGCTGTCAGGGTCGATGAAGTAACAACAGATCATCCCGTTTTCATTGTTCGAATACGTATTGCACAACTGACAGGAAGAAGGAAAAAATTGTTGAAACATTGCCACATCCCGGGCAATGACCGTTTCACTTGCCAACCGCACCAAGCGCAGATGCGGCAGAGCCAAACAAGTCGTCAATTGCGAGACCAGGCGGCGGTAGATCGAGACACTCATCATCATGACAGTAATTTCGTGACCTTTTAACCACTCAAATATCCCGCTCAGGCATGTGCGTTTGAGATCATAAGAATACAATGTGCTGCCACATAAAATCGCCAGCAGGATGTTATACAATGCCTGTCCGGTGGCATGAGCAAAGAGGGTCAGGCGATCATGGTGATCTATATGTAATAATTGAGCGCGCACGGAAATGTCATGAAGTATTTGTCGGTGGGTGTGGGGCACCCCCTTGGGTTGACCGGTGGAACCGGAAGTATAGGTGAGTGAAGCCAGGGTATCGGGGGTTATATGCGGCGACAGGACGAAGTCATCAGGATTAGAAGAAAGTCCGGCGACAGTCAGAATTCGCGCTCCAGGGGGGATGATATTTTCAACTTGCTGCCGGAGACATTCATCCGTCAATACCACCAAAGCCTGACTATCCTGGAGGATATTTTGAATCCTTGCCGGGGGATTATCCGGATCGAGTAAAACAAATGCTTTTCCTGCTTTCAAGACCCCGATCATGCCACTAACAACGGCTATTCCCCGGTTGAAGTACATGGCGATGGGGTCGCCATTAAGGCTATCATCCTGTCGCCATAATGCTCTGGCGATGGAATTAGACTGGAGATCGAGTTGTTCGTAGGTAATTTGATCATCATTGGAACATACCGCCAAACGCTGGGGGAATTGTCGAGCGATCTGCTCGAATCTAGCCCCAATACTGCCCTCGCGAACGGACTCGGGGAAGGGACTAAACTCATTCGCGGGATGTAAACGATGTTGAGATTTCATAGTGATACGCAGATGAATCCATAAATATTCGGTGAACTTTTGTCATATCCCAATTATCCCGTCGTTTCTTCCTTTAGCAAATAACTAAATCACAAATCCTGATCCGGCAATTGGGTTTATCCACATGGTCGGTTACAATATGCACTATCAAGATCGAATGTGTTTAACGTCGGCTGGAGTCCAGTCCAGCATTGATTCCCCTCAATGATTACGCTAAATACATACTCAAGATCAGCCATTGTTCTGATCACTGTTATTACCCCCTAGATCATGGAGTCTGAAATGCCGAATTCGGAAAAATTATACCAACGCGCTCAAAAAGTCATACCCGGAGGAGTTAACAGTCCGGTACGTTCATGGAATTCAGTGGGAGGAACACCATTACACCTGGCCAGCGGCAGCGGCGCCCGCATCTGGAGCGTTGAAGGCAAGGAGTTGATCGATTTCTGCGGTTCCTGGGGTCCCCTGATACTGGGACACTCCGATCCGACAGTGGTAACCGCGGTGAGAGAGGCGGCAATACTCGGATTATCCTTCGGCGCCAGCACCAGGAATGAAGTTGAATTGGCTGAATTGCTGGTTGAACTCATACCTTCGGTCGCAATGGTGCGTCTGATGAGTTCGGGCACCGAAGCAGTGATGACCGCCATTCGTCTGGCCCGCGGTTACACTGAGCGCAGCAAAATCCTCAAATTCAGCGGTTGTTATCACGGGCACTCCGACTCCATGCTGGTGTCTGCCGGCAGCGGGTTATTGACCGGCGGCATAGCCTCCTCCGCCGGTGTTCCCACTGCATTGGCACAGGAAACCTTGGTCGCGCCTTACAATGATCTAAAAACCGTCGAAGCGCTGATTGCTACCTATGGCCGACAACTGGCTGCCATTATTGTTGAACCCCTGGCCGGCAATATGGGACTGGTAAAACCGGCACCCGGTTTTTTAGCCGGGTTGCGTGCGATGACCGGGGACTGCGGGGCATTGTTGATTTTTGATGAAGTCATCACCGGTTTTCGGCTCGCGCCAACAACCTATGGCGCATTGTGCGGCATCACACCCGACCTGTCATGCCTGGGAAAAATCATTGGCGGGGGAATGCCGATCGGCGCGGTGGCAGGCCCCACCGCGATTATGAGCAAGCTGGCGCCTCTTGGACCAGTGTATCAGGCGGGCACGCTCAGTGGGAATCCGGTGTCGGTCGCCGCGGGATTGGCGACCCTGAGAAAGCTGACCCTGGATAATCCATATCCCCGCATCGAGAAACTAGGCAAAATCTTATCCACAGGCATCGCGGCAACTCCGGGCGCATTGGGCAATCGTTTTCACAGTGTTCATGCCGGCGGCATGTTTACTATTTTCTTCGCACCGGGACAATTAGACAATCTCGATCAGATTAAAAATTGCCGCCTTGATGAATATGCCCGCTTCTTTCATTATATGATCGCCCGCGGTTTCTACCTGCCGCCCTCGCAGTTTGAAGTTGGCTTCATCTCCGCCGCTCATACAGAAGCGGACATTCAAGCTTTCATCCAAGCCATCCATGAGTTTTAAGGGATTATCCGCCGCGGCTGCCAGACCAGTGCAACTGCGAGCCAGAACAAAAATCCGCAGCAAACAACTCCGGATCATGCCCTTCGTGATTAAGACGCAACTATCCCAACAGCTGTTATACTCATCGTCTTCGAGTTTTCGAAAATTCAACATTGAACAGTAGTTGGAAGTAAGGCACGATCAGTGCCGTGAGCGACAATGCATGCACGCCTAAGAACGCCACTAATCGTGGCTTACTACGAACGTCTACTCCCAAAATTATGAGATGATCGTTTTTCGCAATCTCGATGATAAAAGGTATATCTCGCAGGCGCAGGCTCCAAGTATTTGAGCGCATCTCGCTTTACCGTTTGAATTCAGTCCGCGCTTGAACAGTTTCGCCTGACACGTCTGTCCCGCCGACAGGGTGCAGACCAGCTGTTGCCGATCGACCATGGGGGATCAACGTTGCGTTTGTCACTGTCAATCCGAACTTGACGGGAATCAGATCCCATGGCCTCTGTCGGAGGTTCACCACGTTATGGCGCTGTATTTTATCGTATTGGGGTGTTATTTTAAAAAACACTATGGTCAATCAGATATCTGCATAAAACATTATGGAATCAATACTTGTCATATTTCAAATCTATGTAAGTTTAAACTAGGTAAATTTTGAATCATCTTTATTTAATTTCCAATTCTGATGTATGACGATGAAATCATAGCTAAACTGCGGCGATTTTCTTATCTTGCGAGTATACTGACAGTCGCAATTGGTTTGCTGGTCATGGCCGGCTGGATGTTCGATATCCGTGTTCTCACCAGTATTCTGCCCAATTATGTGACGATGAAGCCCAATACTGCCGTGGGGCTGGCGCTGGCCGGTTTGTCCTTGTGGTGCTGGCATCGGGTCGACATCCATCCCCGTCTATCCCTGGCAGCTTATCTCTGCGCGGTCATACCGTTTCTTCTTGGGGTATTGACGCTCGCGGAATACCTGCTCGGCTGGAACCTGGGCATTGATCAACTGTTTTTCAAAGAGTCGGCTCAGGCAATCGGCACCGTATTTCCCGGAAGAATGGGGGCGAATACTGCCTTGTGCCTGACCCTGCTGGGAACATCTCTGTTCCTCTTTCATGGCCCCATAATGGGGGAAAAATTTCATGAATATCTGGCTCTGAGTGCGGCATTGATTGGATTCATGGGATTGATCGGATACGCCTTTGATGAACACGCGTTTTATGCAGTGGTTTCAGCTACCCAGATGGCGCTGCACACCGCGGCTGCCATCCTGCTGCTTGGCATTGCCATACCGTGCGCCCGCCCTGGAGAAGGGGTATTGGGACTCGTTGTAAACAAATCTCTGGGGGGGCAGATGACGCGGTACTTTCTTCCCGTGATAACCATTGCCCCTCTGAGTCTTGGCTGGCTGCGACTTGCTGGCCAACGCGCCGGTTATTATGATAATGAATTCGGGGTTTGCATAATGATACTTTCATGTACTCTGGTGCTGCTGATCATCACCTGGCGGATCGGCAGGGCTTTGCAACGAACCGATGAAGAGCGGATTCGCCTCGAACAAGAATCAACCCGGGAACGCAATCAGCGTGAACAGGAATTGCGCCAAAGAGGAGAAGAAATACAACAGATAAACGACTCTTTGCGAGATCAAATTCACCAACGCCAACAGGCGGAAACAGCGGTGCAGGCGAGCGAACGAATCTACCGCGACTTTATGAACGGATTGCCGGTGGCTGCGTATGTCACGGATGCTGACGGCAGGATCACACTTTATAATCCCGCGGCAGCCGCTTTGTGGGGGCGCCACCCCAAGCCGGATGATAAATGGTGTGGATCACACCATTTATTCACCAAGGATGGTACTCCCCTGCCGCACGATCAATGTCCCATGGCGGTGGCTATCCAGGAAAATCGCAGGATTCAAGCAGTTGAAACGGCAGCGCAGCATCCTGACGGCACACGCATTCAATTTCTCGCTTATGCCACACCTTTTCGCAATGATGCCGGTGTCCTGATTGGCGCCATGAATGCGATGGTTGATATCACTGAGCGCATGGAAGCGATAAAAGCTGTTAGAGAAAGCGAAACGCGTTTACGTACCATTATCAATGCGGAACCGGAATGTATCAAGATCATTTCATGTGATGGGAAATTATTGGAGATGAACGCGGCGGGATTGGCGATGCTGGAAGCGGATTCCCTGAATGCGGTGATACAACATGGCCTTCTCGAGTTTGTCAAGCCGCCATTCCGTTCTCCATATAAACAACTGCTAGAACAAGTCATCAAGGGTGAAAACGGCACACTCCAATTCGAAGTCATCGGCTTGAAAGGCTCCCATCGCTGGCTGGAGGTTCATGCGGTTCCACTGCGCGATGACAGGGATAAAATTTACGCGGTGTTAGGCGTCACTCGAGACATCACCAGACAACTCCAGGCGGAGATCGCATTGCGCGATAATGAAGAACGTCTGCGCCTGGCATTAGAGGCGGGGAAAATGGGCTCATGGGTCTGGGACATACCGGAGAACCGCTCTTTCTGGAACCATTACGAATACAAATTGTTGGGGTTGCCAGTTGGCACTGGTGAAGTCGATACCAATTTGTTTTTTCAGTATGTGTATCCGGAGGATCTGCCACGCTTGCGGCAGATTTTGCAAGAATGCATTGACCAGATAAAACCCTTCAAACATCATTTCCGCATTGTCCGCGCCGATGGTGCCATCCGCTGGTTGTCCGGCCGTGGTCAGGTATTTAGCGATGCGCCAAGCGGAAAAGCACGGCAGATGATGGGAATTAATTTTGATATCACGGATAGCAAACTGGCAGATGAAGCGATGCGTACGAGCACGGAGCAACTGCGCCTGAAAACCGAGGAACTGAACACCAGATTGCGGCAGCAGGAAGCAGTCGCCACACTCGGGGAGTGGGCCTTGCAAATGACTGACGTCGATAAGTTTCTCAATCAGGTGATCGAGATCGTGAGTCAGTTTTTTGAAGCCAACTTTTGTAAAATTTTAGAACTTCAACCCGATAACCAGTCATTACTGCTGCGCGCTGGCTGCGGTTGGCATGAAGGGCTGGTTGGAACGGCAATAGTATCAGCGGGGGAGACTTCTCAAGCGGGTTATACGCTGCAGTTGAATCGTCCAGTAATTGTCGATGATATGGCCAGCGAAAAACGCTTCAGCGGTCCCGCTTTGCTGCATGATCATGGCATCGTCAGCGGAGTGAGTGTGGTCATCCCGGGGAGGATGGGGCCATTTGGTGTATTGGGCACCCACACCCGATATCATTATAAATATAATGACGATGACATTTTCTTTCTCCAAAGCGTGGCCAATATCGTCGGAGATTTCATTGAAAGGCAGAGACTCGAAAGTCAGTATCAGGTTTTGGTTCAAGGAATGCAGGATTACGCGATTTTTCTGATCTCGCCAGCCGGTATCATCACCACGTGGAACACCGGCGCTGAGAACATAACCGGATATCATGCCAACGAATCCATCGGTCAAAATGTTGCGCTCCTTTATACACCCCATGATCGTGAGAGCGGCCATCCTCATAGCGACCTGCAAGCAGCGGATATTGCAGGTAAAACAGAACGCAAAGGCTGGCGGCAACGCCGGGATGGATCTCGTTTTTTTTCTCATAGTGTCACCTTCGCGTTGCGGAATCAAGCCCATCAATTGATCGGTTACTCCCGCATTCTCCGGGACATAACCAATCAGGAACGCGAAGAAGGGGCGCTGCATTCGGCCATCGATCATTCCGTGGACGCGGTCATTACCATCGCTGATGATGGGATCATCCAATCCTGCAGCGGCTCGATCCACAAAATCTTCGCGTTCGACGCTACTGAGCTGATCGGTCAGAATGTCAGAATTCTGCTGCCGGAACCCTGGCGCAGCCAGCACAATGATTCCATAGCCACGTATCTCCAAACCAGCATGGCCAAGATTATTGGCAAAATCCGCGAGGTTGAAGGGTGTCGGCGCGATGGCACAACCTTTCCCCTCGAACTTACCATTACCGAATTTAACTTGGGTGACACCCGCTATTTTACCGGGATCATGCGCGATATCAGCGCGCGCAAACAACTCGAGGCGGAACTGCGGCAGGCGCAGAAGATGGAGGCCATCGGCCAATTGGCGGGCGGCATTGCCCATGATTTTAACAATCTGTTGTCGATCATCAATGGATTTACCGATTTGATTCTGAGAAAATATGCGCTTTCCATTGAGCAGAAAAATATGCTGGAAGAAATCCTCAATGCCGGCAATCGCGCCGCCAATCTGACCCGGCAGTTGCTGGCATTCAGCCGCAAACAGGTACTCGCGCCAGAAATCCTTAATCTCAATGGTGTGATTAATAACATCGAAAAAATGTTGCGCCGGCTGATCAGTGAAGACATCGATCTGACCATCCGTCTCGATCCTCAACTGCAGCGCGTAAAAGTTGATCCCAGTCAAATGGATCAAATCCTCATGAATCTGGCCATCAATGCCCGCGATGCCATGCCGCAAGGCGGTAATTTGACGATCGCAACCACCAACCTGATTGTCGAAGCCGAGGACTGCAGCAATTATGACAACTGCCCGCCAGGCCACTATGTCAGATTGACCGTCAGCGATACCGGTTGTGGCATGTCACCGGAAGTCATCGCCCATCTCTTTGAACCATTTTTCACCACCAAGGGTTTGGGGCAGGGAACGGGATTGGGACTTGCAACCGTCTTTGGCATTGTCAAGCAAAGCGACGGCACGATCTCAGTCCGCAGCGCCATCAATTCCGGCACGACCTTTACAATTCTGTTTCCCCCGATTGAAGAGGATGCCAGGGTGATCGTTGCAGCTGAGAAAAAACATGATGTCGAATCTGGTCATGGCGAAACGGTGCTCCTGGTCGAGGATGAAATCGGTGTTCGTTGCATTGCCAGGCTCGTTCTCGAGGAATATGGCTATCGGGTAATTGACACTGAGGATGGATATGAAGCGATCACACTGATTGAAACTGGGGAGAATTTGATCCATCTGGTGATCACGGATGTGGTAATGCCGACCATGAGCGGTCGCGAATTGGCCGATAAAATTCGCCAGCGCTTTCCCGATATTCGCGTGCTCTTCATGAGTGGTTATATGGATGATGCGTTGTTGCGCTATGGTATCAATTCAGCGAGTGAAGCCTTTTTGCAAAAGCCATTCACGGCCGATGATCTGCTCAAGAAGGTGCGGGCGGTGTTGGCAATTTCACCAACCTGATTCATAAAATTATAAAAACGCTGGAGCCTTCCAAATTGCTTTAGACCTTATTCATGTAAATTCTGTATTTCCTGAAAATTGAAAATGTATCAAGCAGAAACTTTCAGGTTATGACCTTACAGAGTATACCAACCACACAAGAAATATCTTCCCGGTTCCCACCGATAAATTTCGCGCAACAATCATTATGTCCCGGATGGGACACTTGAGAATAGCCCGCCAATTGATTGGCGGGAGCGATTGACAAGTGAGTAAATAAAGTCCTGGAGCGACGAATGAAAAGAGGGGATTATGTAAGTAACCAATAGTAACAGCATATCTAACATTAATGAACACAGTGTGGGGGAGCGCCGAGCCCCAGCTCGTACATATTTAGCGTGAACATTGAGGTCAATAAAGTTGGGAGTTCTCTTGCCGAATGTGCCTGTTAAGCGTAATCATTGAGGGGAATCAGTGTTGGAGTCCAGTCCCGCTTTGCGGGACTGGAGTTTGGATGTTCATTGCTTTACGGCAGGCTAAAGCCTGTACTCCAACCGACGTTAAACACGAGCCCCAGCTCGGCGCTCCCAGGACGGGAAACATACATTTTGACCGGTGTCGGAATTCATCAAGTTACAGTTCAATATTTTATTTAACGCGGCATAGCCATTACCCAATTTAATTAAGTACACGTTAAATAATCTCGACGTGTGGGGTGAACTGAGGTAGATTTTTCCTCATCATCCCGGCAAGGATGCCTGATGGTTGATCAGCGATTATAGGAAATACATCCAGCACAACCTTCAACCTGATGATGATAATGAGCGCGCCACATATTTGCCGATCATGTCCATCTCCAGATTTACCTGATCCCCGGGTTTGATTGTATGGAGATTGGTATGCTCCCAGGTGTAGGGGATGATGTGGACGGTGAAATCTTCGTCATTCAACTCGACAATGGTCAGTGAAACACCATCCACCGCGATGCTGCCCTTGACAATGGCGAAGGCGCGTAACGCGGTGGGCAAATGGATGCGAAGAATCCCATCGCGCGGCTGAATCTCGACAGCCAATACTGAAGCGACCGCATCGATATGTCCCATGACAAAATGGCCGTCCAGCCGGTCTCCCACCATTAAGGCACGTTCGAGATTAACCATTGGACGGATGGACAACTGCCCCAGGTTGGTGCGCTTCAAGGTTTCATCAAGAAGGTTGAATTCAATCCGATTTTGGCTTTTATCCACGGTGGTCACGGTCAGGCAGGCGCCATTAACGGCAATGCTGTCACCCGCTCGCGCCTCCTGGGACAGGATCGTTTCAAGGCGCAGGACGGCATGTTCCGCTTTATGGTCAAGAGAGTGAAATACTCCTGTTTCTTTAATGCAGCCGGTGAACATCGCTCAAATATCCTGTCAGCATAAAGTCCTCGCCCGAACGGTTGATGGTCACATCATTTAAAGGCAGGGTTGCGTTTAATGAATTCAAATGCAAACCGCTGAAGACTGGGCGATGTTCTGTTCCGCCAAGTATTCTGGGAGCAATAAAAAGGACAACCTTATCAATCACTCCGGCCTGGGCTAACGCTCCGGCCAAGGCGCCGCCGCCCTCCACCAACACCGCGGTGATGTTTTCGCGTCCCAATTGAGAAAATATTTCATGCCATGCTTCTGTGTTCCTGGCGGCAATGATCCGGGTCGGCGCTTTGCCATCGGTGAAGACCTTGGGACTGACGCCAAATTGCCTGCTTTTACTGGCAATCAGACGCATTGGTTGGCGTGGCCAATCGCGTGGGGTGCGGACAATGAGTTCAGGATTGTCCTGGCGAATGGTTTCACCGCCAACCAAAACGGCATCCGCCCATTGGCGCATTTTCTGGACCCGCCGGCGAGAAACCGTGCCGGAAATCCATTGCGAAACGCCGCTGGCGGTCGCGATTTTACCGTCAATCGTCATCGCCATTTTCAGCATGACATAAGGACGATGATGCCGGATCCAGCAGAAAAAAGCTTCGTTGAGCTGGCGGCAGCGCCTGGATTCGATGTCGGTGATCACCTCAATCCCGTGAGCGCGCAGGAGTTCAACCCCCCTGCCGTTATGCTGGGGATTGGGGTCGAGGGTGCCGATAACGACCCGGTTTATGCCCGCGTTGACAATGGCATTGACGCAGGGCGGGGTGCGACCGTGTGAACAGCAAGGTTCCAAGGTGACATAGAGTGTGGCATCTCGGGGATTATCGACGGCTGATTGCAACGCCTCGATTTCCGCGTGCGGGAGCCCTGCCTGCCGATGCCAGCCACGGCCGATGACCCGGTCCTGCTTGACAATCAGAGCGCCAACCATGGGATTGGGTGATGTCCGCCCCCAGCCTTTTTTTGCCAGTGTTAATGCCTGACGCATCCACTGTCGATCGTTGTGTTTATTCATCTGCTTGACTGCTATTTCCAAAACGCGTTTGGCAGCAGTTGCCGAAGCCAAGTGGTTTTCCTGTGCCTCTTGGTCCAAAGAAGAAAAATGAGTAGTTGGGTAATTTAAGAATTCTCGTATACATGGCGGTGAAATTACCATGCAAATTTACCGCAGGCAAGTTATTTTGAACTTGCGTGTGTAAAATTCACAAGCAGTAAGGCAAGGGACAATTAATTCTGGCGATGTTTCTGACAAAGGGTAATTTTTCGCTTAATCGCCAGCCAGAACATAACTGAATACCAGAGGCGCGACTATGGTGGCATCGGATTCGATGATGAACTTGGGAGATACAGCTTCCAGCTTTCCCCAGGTGATCTTTTCGTTGGGCACCGCGCCACTGTAAGAACCGTAGGAGGTGGTGCTGTCACTGATCTGACAAAAGTAGCTCCAGCGTTTGACTTTTTTCCGCAAATCCTGGGTCAGCAAAGGGACGACACAGATCGGGAAATCCCCGGCGATCCCGCCGCCAATCTGAAAGAAACCACAACCATTGTCGGCGGTTGTCTCCTGGTACCAATCGACCAGTACCTGCATATATTCCAATCCTGATCGTACCGTGCCGATATTCTTGATATTCCCCTTGATCACGTTGGCGACAAAGATATTGCCGCAGGTGCTGTCTTCCCAGCCGGGAACGAAGATCGGCAGATTCGCGCGCGCCGCCGCCAACAGCCAGGAATGCTGGGGATCGATTTGATAGGATTTCTCAATATCCCCGGATAACAACAATTGATATAAAAATTCATGGGGGAAGTATCGCTGTCCTTTTTTATCCGCGGATTTCCAATACTTTAGCAACCCCTTTTCGATATGACGCAAGGCTTCTTCTTCCGGAATACAGGTATCAGTTACGCGATGGTATCCTTTCTCGTACAAATCCTGTTCCTCCTGTGTGGACAAGGAGCGCCAATTGGGGATGCGGCAATAATGATCGTGTGCCACCAGGTTGAAGACATCCTCTTCGAGGTTGGCGCCGGTACATACAATGGCATGAATTTTTTCCTTGCGGATCAGTTCCGCGATGGTAATGCCGAGTTCCGCCGAACTCATGGCGCCCGCAAGAGTCAGCATCATTTTATTGCCTTGTTTGAGCTGGTCAACCCATGCTTTTGCGGCTTCCACCACGGTTGCCGCATTAAAATGGCGATAGTGGAAATCAATGAATTTTTTGATGGTCTTGTAGTCGGTTTTCACTATGTTAATCCTTGAATTAAGTAGAGAGTTTTAATCGTCATTACAAATATTAAATAAACGATTCGCTATTTTGCGCTGATTTTTTTTTATTTCAACACTGCCAAGTAAATGTTTCAGGATAGAGTAATAAATCTAAGGGGCGGGGTCAACGAACCGAATTGACCGGTAACGCAGCCTTGTTTTACGGCTAGCGTAAGGCCGTCGTTCATATAATTGATTAAGACACTTATAACTTCTTTTAAGCGCTCGCGATAAAATCATATGCCGGAACCCACACCACAATCTCATCCCTCTCGTTCAGGAAAGTCATTTCTGGCAATTTTCCTTATTGGTCTGGCTGTCGGTGTCATTGTGGGCTGGTGTTGCCGCCCGCCATCATCCTTTCCGATTGAAAAATTAAAGGCTGCCACGGAAGAAAAGTTTTCCAACACCAAGGATCAGGCGCGTCAGGAATTGGCTGATTTTGCGGAAAGATTAGCAAACAAACTGAGGGAAAATAAAATCGCGAAATAAGCCATTCCAGTTCCACCATGGGCTTCGATCAATCATGATCGAAGTTTAAAGGTCTCCGCTTTGAGCATCAATCCCCCCCGAACAGATTGGTTGTAGTTCTAACCTGATAAAACGGTCACCTTGGGAGCACTCGGTTGATGGGGCAGACACCGAACCATCTTGAACCCATCCCATCAATGTTTGACCCGGATGAAATCCAGGCCCGCTCACATTGACTTGGCGTTGAGTTTGCTGAGTTCGGCTTCCAACGATTTTAATGACTTTTCTTCCTTGGAGATATCCTTGATGAGAGTATCGACTGAATCTTTGATTTGTTGATATTCGCTGAAGATTTGTTTGTCGTTGGGGGATGTTGATATCTTTTCAAGAATTTTCAGACGCCGCTCCAGGGCCTGCTGATAGGAGGTTTGTAATTTTGCCAGATTATCCTGAGTTGATTTGATTGATTGGGCGATTTTTTCTCTTTCCGCTCCCAATTCCTGTTTCATTGCCAGCAACCGTTGTTGTTCCCGTTCTTGCGCGGCTTTTTCCGCCGCGATCTTTTCTGCTTGTTTGCGCGCAATTTCATCCTGGCGGGCTTTCTCTTTGGCGGCTTGTTCAGCAGCTTTTCTTTCCATTTCAGCCTTGACCTGCGCGGCTTTTTCTGCCGCTTCCTTTTGTTGCGCTGCCGCCTGCTGATCCAACTGCATTTGTCGTTCTTTCTCCCGGCGTACATTTTCTTCCTGAAGGCGTTGTTCTTTTTCTGCCTGCCTTTGCGCGGTTTCCAAGGCTGCGGCACGTTGCTTTTCCAAGTCCTCCTTGATTTTTCGTTCTTTTTCCGCGGCTTGACGTTCAGCAGCGGCCAATTCTTCCTTTTTCCGGCGTTCTGCAAGCGCAGCCTGCTCTTGTTTGGCCAATTGTTCCTTTTCTAATGCCATTTGTTTGTTTGCGGTTTCCTCGGCCTTAAGTCGTTCTTTCTCAATTTGCGCTTTTTTCCTGGCTTCTTCCTCGACGGCGCGCAATTGATTGTCTGCTAGTTGCTTTTGCTGTTTCAGCTCCTGTTGTTGCTGCTTTTGGGCTTGCAATTGGCGCTCGATTTCAGCTTTCTGACGGGCGGCTTCAGCGGCCAATTGTTGCTGGCGTTCAATTTCTGCTTGCAATTTCTCCTGTTTGATGGCGGCAGCTTGTTGTAATTCCGCTTGTTGCTGCCGGAGTTGAGCTTGTACTGCCATTTCCTTTGCCGCTTTCGCCGCGGCAGCCTGTTCCTCAGCTTCTATCTTTTTTCTCTCGGCTTCGGCGGCAGCCTGGCGTTTGGCTTCCCGGGCAGCTTCCTTCTCTTTTTTAGCCAACCCTTTTTGTTGTTTCTTGGCTTCTAATGTCTGTTCTTTTTCAGCGTTGGATTGGCTGATAACGGCGGCTTTATCTAATTTCGTCTGTTGCTGCTGAAGTTGAGCTTGTACTGCCATTTCCTGTGCCGCCTTCGCCGCGGCAGCCTGTTCTTGAGCTTCTATCTTCTTTCTATCAGCATCGGCGGCAGCCTGGCGTTTGGCTTCCCGGGCAGTTTCCTTCTCTTTTTTGGCCAACTCTTTTTGTTGTTGTTGAGATACTCTTGCTTTAATTTTTTCAGCTTGAAGGGTCATTTCCGCTTCTATTTTTTCCTGTTTTCGGGCTTCATTTTCCATTTCTTTCTTGAGTCGCGCTTCTTCCATTTCGCGGTTCCTGGCATTTTGCGTCTCCATCTCGGCAGGTGATGCGGTCTTGGCTGGATCAACTGATGGGGGAATCGGGGTTGGCGTTTTCTCGGTCTGTGTTTGCTGCGGGGATTTCGCCATATTCTGGGCGGATTGTTCTGCCTGGATAACCGTGGGAATGGTGAGGCGCAAATTACGTAATTCTTTCGCGACAGTTATATAATTATTTTCAGCATCTCGAATTTGCTTCAGAATCTTTCGCCGTTCGGCAACGGATTTGGCGGTATCGCCTTTTCTCGTCACGGTCAATACTTCGGCCTTGAGTACAGGCAGCAATTGCTCGAGTTCACTGATGCGATTTTGCATTTGGGCAGCAGTTGTGGGAGAGGATGAGGGGGACACAGCATCTTGGACTTTCTCTTTGTCTTGTTTTTTGGCATCTCGTTCTTCCGCCGCGACTTTGGCTTTTGCTTCTTGCTCTCGTTTCGCTTGTTGCCGGGCTAATTTCTCCCGCTCCTTTTGTTCCATCTTTTCGCGTTTTTGACGCTTCGCTTCGGCGTCCTTTTGCTCCTTTTCAGCCCGCTTTTGACTCGCCACTTCTTCGGCTTGGCGTTTCTTTTCAGTTTTGTCACTTTGATCGGAGTTTACAGACTGGGGTAATGAAGCGGGATCGGATACCTTAGTCGGCGGTGGTGTGGCGGCTCGTTCTTTGGTGGCCGCGTGCTCCTGCCGCAGATATTCAGAGGTGGTGGTCAGACTTTCAACTTCCTTGCGGAGATCACGAATTTCGACGCGAACTCGCGTCGCCTCAGCTTTAAGCGATGCAGTGTCATTGCTGATGACGCGCAGTTTCTCTTCGATTTTTACTGCTTTTTTCGCGAAAGATTTATATTTAGAGTCCTGGGGTTGAAGGGTGTTTAGCTGGTCTTGTATGATTTCCAAATCCTGACGCAGTGCTGTTTCTTTTATGGTTGCCTTATCAATTTGCTTGTCGAGTTTGGAGAGGCGCTTGTTCAGAGTCGAGAAGCGGCGGCTTACTGTCTTCAATTCTTTTTCAGCGTTTTTCACCTCATTTTTGGTGACCGCCATACCGGTATGCAGATTCACGAAAGGCAGATCGAAAATGAAGGTTATGGCGATTAGCGAAACCAGAAAACAGTGAACAGACATAAAAAACTTGCGATGGACAATATACGAAACCATAAGTCCTCCTTGGTAGTTAGGAACTCATTTTGTTTATTTTGCGCTTGGGCTATTGTCCTGATTTGACATTATTTCTGACAATGCCCGCATGCATTTCGGATGTTTATATAAAACCCAATAATATTACTTACCACCAGACGATTGCCAAGCGATTTAAATCTTCATTTATTTTCGCATTGCAATACCGTGTTGGACATTGCTCTTTTAGGCTAACCGGTGCTACTATAATTTGCGTCATCTCTTTATTAACCCATTCACCCGCATAATTGAACCATATCCGAAGTGCAAATCGATATTACAGCCAGAGATACTGTGGTGGAAGCAGTAAAATTGCGAAAGGTCTTCTCTGACTTTTGGGGAAAGGCGAAAATTATCGCGGTTGATGATATTGATTTTAGACTCCATCGTCAGCAGATCCTGGGGATACTGGGGCCCAATGGGTCAGGCAAAACCACGACATTGAAATTACTCCTGGGACTCTTGCGTCCAAGCGCGGGGACACTACGGGTTTTTGATGCCGTCCCGGGTGACTTGTCGGTAAAAAACCGGATTGGCTATCTCCCTGAGGAATCCTGTTTATACCCATATTTTAGCGCGATTGAAATACTCGAATTTTTTGGCGCCCTGTTCAATTTGAAACCGTGCGTGCGCAAAAAGCGTTCCTGGGAATTGTTGGAAATGGTGGGGTTGAGAGATGCCGGCAAACGCGTGGTTGGAGAATATTCAAAAGGAATGAAACGTCGGTTGGCGCTGGCTCAGGCGCTGATCAACGATCCAGATTTCCTGATACTCGATGAGCCCACTTCCGGCCTGGACCCACTCGGATGTCATGAAATAAAAGAATTGCTTCATTTCCTGGCAACACGGGGAAAAACGATCCTGATCAGCAGCCATGTGTTATCCGAAGTCGAATCGCTTTGCGATCATATCATGATCATGTATGGCGGTAGAATCCGGGCTCAGGGTTCGCTTAAAGAATTATTGGCCAATCCGCGGCAGTCTCAAATCACTGTTCCCTTTATATCCGATGATAAACTGGCGGCAACATTGCGTGTGCTGGCAAATCAGTTTCCCCCTGAAGCCATCGCCATTGGCAAGTCTCCGTTGACCCTGGAAGAATTTTTTGTCAAAGTGATTCACGAAAGCGAGAGGACGGATCAGCAATCAAGGCAGGTGGTTCCCGCGCGCGCCATACCTTCCTTTTTACAGCCCTAGACTCTATTTGCAGCAAAAATTAACCGCGGGACTGACGGTCAGCTTTTTTCGTTGATTAGATGTCTTGCAAAATCCTGGTTGGTTAAACTAATATCACTCATTAATTATATCTTTAATCGTGCGCGTTCAGTGCCTGTGTTGGCGGCAGCACTATGGCTACCACAGGTTGCGGTCTATTAATTCGTTGGCATCCCAATCAGCACACCACTCAATGAAAACGAAATGGAACCCTAAGTTGGCGACCGGTCTGTTCGGAGGAACCTTCGATCCGGTGCATCATGGTCATTTATCATTAGCCCATGCTCTCATTGCCAGCGGAAAAATTCAACAAATGATTTTTGTTCCGGCGGCAGTGTCACCTTTCAAGGTTAATGAAGCAATCACGCCATCCCATCATCGCCTTGCCATGTTGCGGCTTGCGACCGGGAATTTTCCGCAGAGTTATATTTCTGACTTTGAGTTGCAACAATCTGGTATTTCATATACCATTAACACCGCCCTGCATTTCGTGAAAGAATTGGGAAATAATCTGTACCTTGTCATCGGCGCTGATTGTTTGCGCGATCTGCATCTCTGGAAACGTGCCGCCACCCTGGCAGCCGACTTCCAGTTTATCATTTATCAGCGGCCGGAATTCCCTCTCCCTGATGAATTGACATTGGGACGGCATTTTGGACCAGAAATTGCCCGCAAGCTGCTCGCCAGTGTGTGGTCGGGCCCACTCAGTGTGATTTCTGCGAGCACCATCCGGCAACGGTTGGCCAATGGTCAGTCGATTGTCGACTGGACACCAAAGCCGGTAATTGAATACATACAACGTCATCATTTATATCAATCATGAGTGAAAATATCAGCGCGGCGAAATTGCCTGCAGACCTGCCGGAAATTCTCCAACAAACCCTTGACCTTCTTTCCAATCGTCAGGCGGAAGACATTACCATCTATGATCTCAGAGGGACATCATTGTTAAGCGATTTCTGTCTGCTCTGCACGGCCCGATCGATCCCGCATATCCGCGCGCTCATCAAGCATATAGAAAAGCTGTTCAAGGAGAATAGCATGCAACCCACATTGATCGAAGGCACACCTGCCAGCCGCTGGATCGTGATGGTTTATCGGGATATCATTATTCATATATTCGATCCTGACACCCGCGAATTCTACGAACTCGAAGCGCTTTTCAAGCCTGCTAGCTGTATCTATCCGGAGATGAGTTAATTTCCCCGCAGATCCCCCCCCCGCGTCCTCAGGAATTATCGTATTAGGCGATGAATACCACTTGAGTCGTTGGAATCATCTAACCCGAGCCGTATCGCAACTTCATCATCGGGCGGAAACTGTTGCGACCGGCAGTCTGGCTAAAAATCGAATAAAGACTATCTTTTGTCGAGGATATTCAAGCCGGATATCCTGGTTCAGGACTGATCGCAGAGAAAAACAGCGAATGAATATCAGACATGGGTAATCAGTATATGTATGCCATGCGGGCCACAGCATTGATGATTGCGGGATGGTTTGCCCTGATTTCACTGCGGGCCGCGGTTCATATTGAACTGGTGACTGATATGACAACCCCCGATAATGAAATTCATGCTGTGCCCGGAGCCCGCATTGATCTCAAAACCCAATTGACGACCACAGACCAGGTGGCAGGAGTACTTTATTCGATCATCATGCCGTCCCCCGGTTGGGAAATGGTGGCACGGGAATATTCCGATTTCGGGTGGATTGAAAGCTCGGCATTTGATTTAAGCAAACCCACACCTTCCATGGTTCCCAAAATCATTGATAACACAACGGATAATTCAACTCCCGAAGTTATTGATTTTCATTTTCAATCCCTCCAGCAAGATACCAATTCATCGATTACCGGCACAAGAAAAACGATCGAAACGTTCTCCTTTATTGTTCCAGAAACAATTGCACTGGGTGAATACACACTGATTTTTTCCCAGCGATTTCCCTTACAACCACAGTCATTTGAATTCGATACCGGAACATCCTTGCCTACCTCCACCAATTCCGGACTTAAAATTATCATTTGTTCAGCAGGAACCGCTGAAAGTTTTCCCTTTAAGGCGGGATGGAACTTATTTGCATTGCCATTCAGTATTTGCAATAACTCCGTGGCTGACATTTTATTCAATTTATCCCCGCCCAATTCGTCTTCCGGCCCGATATGGGAATGGAACGGGAGTCAATTGATCCCAGCAACGACGTTGGTTCCAGGCAACGGGTACTGGATTTATCTGAAGCAGCCGGCGACCCTGAATGTCAATGGCATCCTTGCCGATCCCGATCCCATGTCCATAACCACGGGCTGGCATTTGCTGGGACCGATCAGCGCCCAGGTTGATCTCCGCATTAATCCCGATGTAGCTCCAGTGTTCTGGTTTTGGAATGGGCGCAAATACCAAACAGATTCCATCCTCCATAAAAACCGCGCGTATTGGATTCATGCCAACCGACCGGCAACCATCGATCTGGCGCCGTGATTGAGAGTGGTTGGAGAATGGTATTATCTAAAATATTTACCCGTCAATGGAATCAGTTTTGCCGGGTCAAATCCGTGGCGGGATCAGAGTAAGCAAAGATTTCTTTGAGATGCTTGTGAACGACTGTGCCGCTGGTGTTATCCCAGACTTGATCGGCATACTTGAGATATAAGTCCCGGCGTTCCCGCCACACATCCTGCAATTCGTCAATCATCGTTTTGCCTGGCGTCAATGCCGGTCTGTCAGTGGTGTGCTGCAACCGGTCAGCAAGCGCCTGGGGATCGACAAAGATGAAGATGTTGGTGGCATCACGACGCAGGTGTTTCATGTTTTTCGGGTTCAAGATCACCCCGCCGCCGGAAGCAATGACCAAGGGCTCGTCACCGCGATGAAAGTTCGCCGCGGCTTGGGCGCAGATACGCGCTTCCACCGCGCGAAAATAATCCCAACCATGACGTTTGACGATTTCAGCGATGGCGAGACCCTGATCGTTTTGAATCATTTGATCGAGATCGATAAAATGACGCCGGGTATGGCGGGCGATTTGTTCGCCAAGAAAGGTTTTGCCGCTGCCGCGCATCCCCGTGAGCAGAATATGCTTCTTGCAGGTCATGTTCTTATTGAGATAAGACAATTCCCAGTCGTCCCAGAAGGCAGGATAAGTCTTTTCAGTGCATTGGGGATGACGAACGATGATGCCCGGGATTTTACTGCCCATGACCGCGAAACACATCGCCATCCGGTGGTCGTTATACGTATCGATCACGCCTCCTCGGTATATTCCCCCGGCCTGGCCGCGCACGATCAGGGAATCTGGTCCGGCCAGGACATCGACTCCCAGCTTCTTCATTTCAGTTTCCAGCGCTGCCAGGCGGTCGGTTTCCTTGATGCGCAGATTGGCAATCTCAGTAATTCTAGTTGTCCCCGTGACAAATGGGGCAGCAACCGCCAGCGTCATGGCCGCATCCGGCATGGCGTTCATGGAAATCGATCCCTTGCCCAATTGTCTGAGGGCAGGCGGAAAATGGGCATCGCCCTGGATTGATTTTGCCGTGTTCAGGTTATTAAACTCCACCTTGCCGCCATGAAGATATTTAAGTGCGTGAAAATAGGTGGCGGCGCTGGCATCACCTTCGATCTTATAAGCCGCGCATTTATAGGGCTTGGGAGTGATCTGAAAGGAGCGGTACTCATGATTGTGCACACGTACTCCAAAGGCTTTCATGACCGCGATGGTGGTGTCAATATACGGTTTGGAAACGAGATCGCCGATCACCGCGAGCGTGAGTGGCAACGGCAGCAGTGGCGCCAGCAGCAGTAACGCGGAAAAATACTGACTGCTTTTATTGCCATTCACCTGGATGTTCAGGCGTGATTGGTTCTCCAGGTCTGAGAGGGCAAGCGGATGAATCTTTACCGGTGGACAACCAGGGGTGTTGAGATAATCGATGCGACTTCCCAGTTGACGCAAGCCATCAATCAAATCGTCGATGGGACGTTCCTGCATCCGCCGGTTACCGGTAATGATGGTGATTCCGGGACGCAGCACGGCCAGGGCGGTCAGGAAACGAGTGGAAGTTCCGGCATTATGGAGATCGACAGTGATATCACCCGGGGCAAATTTGCCGTCATTGCCGGTGACATCCAGCGTGGAGTTCTTGATCGTCAGGTTAACGCCCATTTGACCCAGAGCCTGAATCATCACCTCCGTGTCATCACTGATCAACGGCATTTCCAGGGTACTCCTGCCACCCGCCAGAGCGGCGCAGATCAGGGCTCGATTGGTAATCGATTTTGACCCGGGGAGGGTGAAGCGCATCCGGACCGGTTGTTTGCGGGGAATGATTTCGCGGGTGGGGTACATGGCGGATAATTAATGTGACAATGATAAAAGTCGGGATATTAATCAAACTGCGGCATTATAACAAAGCCCGGATGAATGTCAATTGGGGAGTTTGATTAATCCACGTGTGCGTTGGTGGTTTTGAGCACTTGAAGGAGTACCGGGACCAGGTGGGAGATAGTGCCGGCTCCCATCACCATTATGACCTCAGGAAGACACCTATTCGAGATTACAGTGCGCGCCAGTTCTGAGTACGATTCTTCGTGATAGGTGGCGGGGATGGCGGTAATCCGATCGACAATCTCACGGGCGCCGCTGGCGCATCCATCCTTTATCCAGGCTTCGAATGGAGTAGTAACCAGGACAGTGTCGGCCCGGCTTAGTTCGCGCGAAAAATCTTCGCCATAGCGCTTGACCCGCTCGTAGCGATGTGGTTGAAACACCAGGGTCAGGTGGTGATGAGGATACGATTCCCGCACCGCATCGATACTGGCGTGAATTTCCGCCGGATGATGGGCGTAATCTTCAATAATCACCAAATTGTCCTGACGAAAGCGCAGGGTTAACCGTCGATCGACGCCGGCGAAGCTTTTCAAACTTGTGATCGCGGCGTCAAAGGCCAATCCCAGTCTCATGGTCAAAGTGATTGCCAGCGCCGCGTTCAAGCGATTATGCCTTCCCGGTATTTGCAGCTCGATTTGTGGAAAGATGGCGGCTTCCGGAAAGTATTCGACATGGGATAATCCCTGCAGCACGGCACGAGCGGTGGGAGTATCGCTCGTGACGATATGATCCGACTGACAGGCAAAATCATAGAAACAGCGATAAAGATTCTCCTTTCCTCCCAGGCTCCAGTAATGATCATCGTCTATATTGGTGATGATCGCCGCCTTGCTTTTTAATAAGGCCTGGGTGCCATCACTTTCATCGACTTCTGTGACAAAAAACTTGCCGCTGCCAAGTGCGGCGGGAAAGGGTTGCTGACAGATTTCCGCGCCCACCAGGTATCCCGGCCGGTATCGTGCCTGCCGCAGGATATGCGCGACCATGGCGGTGACCGTCGATTTGCCATGTGAACCAGCAATCGCGATGGGAAAGGAGTAAAACGCGGCTATCCGGGCAAGAAACTCACCCCGGCGCATGGTTGGTATCGCCTGGTTTTGGGCAATGATTAGTTCCGGATTGTCGGCGCCGATTGCTGAGGAGTAAACGACCAGATCGGGAGCGGTGAAAGTGGCATGTGAATGGCCGATGGTGACCACCATGCCGCGGGAGCGCAACAGTCTGGTGTTGCCGGACTCAGCTTCATCCGATCCTGATACGCTGACATTGTGATCCGCTAAAATCAATGCCAGTCCGGTCATACCGGCGCCGCCGATTCCAACAAAATGCACTGATTTCCATGGGAATGAATTCATATTATTTTTTAAAAAGGCAGTTGATTTTTGTCGCGTAAAATTTATTATTCACACACTTCTACACTCAATCTAAGTGAGATTTCATTTCAGGCCGGTTGTCAGCGCCCGCTTGAATATTTTCATCAATCGACTTATCAGCGGGATTAACTGTGCTGGAAAGATGGCTGACTTCAGCGACAAATCCAGCATTTAATTGGTTACCAAATGAGATCAAGGGTCAATACTTATGCCTAATATAAAATCCGCATTTAAACGGATGCGGCAAAACACCGCACGCAATCTGCGCCATCGTTCGCGCAAATCCGCCATCAGAACCCTGGAGAAAAAATACCGGGAAAAAATAGCGCAAAATGACGTCGAAACCGCCCAGGGAATCTTGAGCAAATTGACCGCGCTGTTCGACAAGGCGGCAAAAGTCGGAACCATCCCCAAAAGTCGTTGCAATCGTAAAAAATCCCGTTTAACCTTACTTTTCAACCAAACCACCACAAAAAACTAAATCCTGCACATTTATAGGTGTGGTATTATACGTGTGCTAACCCAAATACAATAGATGAGGAAAATAGATATGAGAGTCGCAAACACCAAAATCACTTCATTATTTGTCATTGCCAGCATGTTAACAACCATTGCAGCCACCCAGGTTTCAGCTCAAAATGCGGCGCAGCCGGCGCCACCCGAAAAATCCTTATATGATCGATTGGGCGGTTACAACGCCATTGCCGCGGTCGTCGATGATTTTATTGGTCGATTGGTGTCAGACCCCGCAATCGGTCGCTTCTTTGTTGGGCACAGCACTGATTCCAAACAGCATATGCGGCAGTTGATCGTCGATCAGTTGTG
Organism: uncultured Lentisphaerales bacterium; assembly: GCA_964615975.1. Taxonomy (GTDB): domain Bacteria; phylum Verrucomicrobiota; class Lentisphaeria; order JABSQK01; family JAJFLO01; genus CAZTTH01. The sequence continues at coordinate 44,377 of CAZTTH010000022.1, forward strand.
CCAGGCTTTTGGAGGGCCCTGCGTTTACAAGGGGCGGGATATGAAGACCACCCATGATGGATTGGGAATTACCCAGGCGGATTGGGACGCCAGCGTTGCTCATTTGATTGCCACGCTTGATAAGTTCAAAGTTCCGGAAGCGGAAAAAAACCAGGTGCTGTCAGCAGCATCCGGAATGAAAGGTCAGATTGTTCAGGCTGATATCAACGGCACGCAAAAATAATTATTGCTCAATCGCCAAAGCTTACTCCCAGAATAAAACGGTGAGCTTGAAATCACCTGAAAGTTGAATCGAACAGCCAGCCTGACCGGGCTGGCTGTTTCATTTTACAGTATGGCAACGATGGATATCTCTAGTGACCTCAATCAGCAGGCCCGGCAACAAGTCATTGCCGCCAGCAAACGCATTGTTATTAAAGTCGGTTCACGACTTCTGAACACGACTGGACACATGCCAAAAAAACAGCGGATTGCCAGTTTGATTGCGCAAATCGCACAGATTCGCGAACGCAAATATGAGGTGATATTGGTGACCTCAGGCGCCATCAGCACTGGCATGGAATTAACCGGCATGAAAAGCCGTCCCCGGCAGATCGCCATGCTGCAGGCAATGGCATCAATCGGCCAAAGCCGGTTGATGTCGCTATACGAACAGGAATGTCAACACCATGGCTTTCACTGCGGTCAGATACTGCTTTCCTATGACGATTTGCATGATCGCAAAAAACATCTCAATTTTCGCAATTGCCTGAATGCCTTGCTGACCCAGCGGGTTTTGCCGGTAATCAACGAAAACGACACCGTGAGCACAGACGAAATATCGTTCGGCGACAATGACAAACTGGCGGCGCTGGTGGCCACCATGATCCACGCGCAATTGACAATATTATTGACCAGTGTCGAAGGGTTGTTGGAACTGAATGATAAAGAAGGCAGACGAGTGCCCCTGGTCCGGGCGATCACGGGGGAAATTCGTTCCCTGGCACAGGGTCCCGATGGCAATCCCCATTCGATTGGCGGGATGATCAGTAAAATCGATGCGGCGGAAATTTGCCTCGCGGCCGGGGAAAATTTATGGATTGCCGATGGGCGTGATTTTGCCATTCTGGAGAAAATTTTGGATGCTCATGATGTGGGAACGCTGTTCATGCCTTCCACAGCGCGAGTCCCGGGGGCAAAGCGCTGGCTGGCGTTTTTCTCCGAGCCTGCCGGGGACATTACCATCGATGCCGGCGCGGTGCAGGCGCTGCAAAAGTCTGGAAAGAGTCTCTTGCCCAGCGGCATTATCGCGATTAATGGGGATTTTGATCAGGGCGATACGATTAATATCATCGCCGCTTCGGGGGCGGTGATCGCCATGGGAATCACCAATTATGGCGCCGCGGACATCGAGAAAATCAAAGGCCAAAAAAGCGCTCGGATTGCCACGATTCTGGGGCGCTGCGACTATGATGAAGTTGTGCATCGGGACAACATGGTAATATTTTGATCATTAAAAGATCTGGGCCAAAATATTAACCTAAAATCGCCTCGATCCGTTGGACTTCCGCGGTGGAAAGTGAAAACTGATCGACGTGAAGATCCTCCTTCATGTGCTGAGGATCGGTGGTGCCGGTCAATGGAAGTATCCCGATCTGCAAGGCAAAGCGAAAGATGACCTGAGCGGGGCTAATCCCTAATCGTTTAGCGCTGGCGAGTATATCCTGATCGACAAGGACTTCCCGATTCGCGGTCAACAGCGAAAATCCCTGATAGACAATGTTATGTTCACGGCATATCAGCCTTACTTCCCGATCCCATCCCAGAGCGGCGAAACAGCGGTTCTGCACCACCATGGGTTTAACTCCTGCATGTTTACACAATTCGTTTAATTGATCCGCAGTGACATTGCTGATGCCGATCATTCTGGTTTTTCCCGTTTCATACACGCTTTCAATGGCGGACCATACTTCCCAGTCCGCGTCTCCCAGTCCCCGCCGGGAATAAGGGCCGTGCAGCACATAGGAATCGAGATACCCGGTATGGAGATGCGCCAATGAACTGGCGAAGGATTGCCTGACCTGGGTGCTGAGATCGGCTGAAGGATCATAGGGAGTGCGGTGATCCTGGCCGCCGACCGAAGTAAATTTGGTCTGCAGGAACAGGTCATCCCGGGCAATGCCTTGTTGCTCCAATGTCTGTAACGCCTGACCCACCAGGGCTTCCTGATAATGAATCAATTGATTGGCGGTGTCAATAGCTCTGAAACCTGAAACTACAGCTAGTTCTACCAGCTCGGCAGTGGCCGCTTCCTTCCAGGCGGTTCCATACATGAATGAAGGTATGGGGATGTGATTGTAGGTGATAAATACCATGAGCAGTACTCCACTGTCTGGTTGATTTTTGCTGGGGTAACGTTTATCCCCGGTTCATGATCGCTAAAATTGATTCATCACACTAGAATTTGATGAATCGATCCGGGTAGTGCATTTTACGATTTCCATGATAGTTTAGGCAATTGGTATATACCTATACGCAATGTGTTGTTGTGCAATCTGTCGATATGACAATTTTATATGGGTATGGTGTCAGGTCTCGTTGCTTTAAAATCATATAATTCTGAAATGGTCATTTCCCCATGTCAACCCTACTCGATTTTAGCCCCTATTTAGCCAATTTTTCCAAGTTAATTGAATATCCGTTGTTTTACATCAAGCAATCGCCGGTGACGATGCTGTCGCTGATCATGTTTTTTGTCGTCATCTGCATTTTTTTTATCATCTCCAAGACCCTCTGCCGGCTGATGCTGGTGAAAGCGCTGCATCATTTGCATCTGCAACGGGGCACTGAATTCACCCTGGTGCGGGTCACCCATTATATCATCATGTTTATTGGCGCGCTGGTGGCATTTCAGTTTGTCGGTATCGACCTGAGTGGATTGGTGGTCATCTTCGGCATGTTATCCGTGGGTATCGGGTTTGGTTTGCAAAATCTGACCTCAAATTTCATCTCCGGATTGATCCTTTTATTCGAACGACCGATTTCGGTCGGCGATCGGGTGACGGTCGGGGAATACGAAGGGGATGTGATGGAAATTAATATGCGCTCGACGGAAATACGCTCGCTCAATAACATCTCGATCATCGTTCCCAATTCTGATTTTGTCTCGACCAAGGTAATCAACTGGTCGCATAGCGGGGATATGAAGATTCGCCTGCAAATCGAAGTTGGCGTATCCTACAATTCCGATATTGATCTGGTAATCAAATGCCTCAAAGAAGTTGCCAAAGAAAATCCCGATGTCCTCGAGACCCCGCCCCCGGAGATTTACCATCGCGGTTTCGGTGATTCCGCGTGGAATATGATGCTGGGAGTTTGGATTTCCAACCCCAAGAGACATAACGGAATTCGTTCCGACATCAATTGTGCCATCATTCGCAAGTTCCGCGCGAACGACATTGAGATCCCGTTCCCACAACGCGATTTGCATATTCGCTCCTCGATACCCATATCTACCCGGGCAGAGCCGGCGGACTGACCGGTTTTAGTCACTCTTCTACCCACCACCGCGAAAAACAAAAAGAAATTCCCGGCGAACTGAGGCATTCGTCCGCATTGGCCAAAGCTAAAATCAGAAAGCGAAAATTTGATTGCGGCGATGCCACTTTGGCCTATATCCTGATCGATGCTCCGGGTCTCACTCTCCGACTATGACTGCAGTCGTGCGGAATAACAGGCTTTGATCGCGGTGGGTTTCAGGTCCGCTTTGATCAGGATTTCTTCCAATTCCTTCATTTCATAATTATCAGCAGGCAATCCAATGGTCAGAAGACCAGGGTGTGATCGGGCAATCAGGGTTGGCGGTTTTCCCGCGAAACGTGTGATCAACGCAGACAGATGATCGCGTTCGGGGGGGCTCAAATCGCGGTCAAAAGCCAGCTCGATGGTATCGACATAAAGCCGGGGATAAAGGAGGTTGTTATTGCGAAACAGTTGGTCGTGATGATGGCGTCCATATTTATCCAGCATGATCATGGCATAATCCCTTAAGGCAACGGTTGAATGGTTTTATCCTGAATACATTCAGATTTTAGAAAAGATTGCCCGATAACCAGTGTGAGTGGAACGGCAACGGTTGAATATTCGACCGCCTGCGATTTAGAGTGCGGTGAAATCATTGAGAACCTCGGTGATGTTGGCATAACGGTTGGTCCGATCCTTGGCAAGCGCCCTGGCAATGATCGCTTCCAGCTTATCCGGGGCATCGGGACGCAGGCTTTTAAGTGTGGGCGGCGGCTCATTGATTACCTTTTGGGAGAGCTCCCATAAGGTTTTCCCGGTGAAGGGCAATTTGCCGGTAAACATGAGAAAAAGGATCACCCCCAGGGAATAGATATCGGTGCGCAGATCGACATCCACTCCGGAAAATTGCTCAGGCGACATGTAATTCGGCGTGCCCACCATCGCATTGCGATTATACGCGGTGTCAGGCGATTCCGCATCGGGTTTGGTCTGGGTAATATTAATGGCGATCCCGAAGTCCATGATCTTGAGTATGCCGCGGCGATTGATCATCATGTTTTGCGGTTTCAAATCGCGATGGACAATGCCTTCGGCATGCGCCATCGCGATGGCGGAACACATCTGCCGCGCCAGCATGATCCCCATTTTCAGGTCCAACGCGCCATTTTTGGTGATAATTTTGCTCAGATCACTGCCCTGAAAATATTCCATGGTAATATAATTAAAGCCTTCATAGGCTCCGAAATCGTAGGTGCGCAGGACATTGCGATGAGTGATTTTGCGGGCCAGCCGGATCTCCTGTTTGAATTGTTCGAGAGTTTGTCCTTTCAGATCGGGATTGAGGAGAATCTTTAATGCCACTTGTTCCTCAAGCTCAATGTCCGCGGCCAGATAAACGATTCCCATGGCGCCGGCGCCGATGGTACGCACGATTTGATACCGTCGGTCAATGACGGCGCCGGGGGCGGCCTGATTTTTAATTTTCAAGGCCATGGTGCTGTCGGGCTGCATGGTGGTGCTGTCAGTCGCTGCGATGGTTTTGGCCTGGGGATCAAGCACCTCCATCTCCTCGGCGATGCCGGCAAGATAGTTTTCCAACTCAGCTTTTTCTTTCAGTTCGCGACCCATTTGATAGATAGCCTGATTGAGAATGCCGACTTCGTCGTTTCGTTTGATGGTCGGCGGTTCGGGATAATTACCCTCCTGAATCCCCTTGGTGACCACCACCAGTCCAATGATCGGACCGCTGATATGCCGTGCAATCCCATACGCCATGAAGCTGGTGAAGATGATGCAGATCAGGCCGATCACAAACACCCGGCGCTCGATGGTTTTGAATGGCCGCAATAATTCCGTGCGCGAACGATAGGAGACCGCAAAACCGATGGGCTCACCGCTGCTGGTAAGCAATGGTTTGAGGAGGGCATGAAACGTTTCTCCCTTCAAGTCGATGTCAATTTCCCGCGCGGACACATCGCGGTACAGACTGGTCCATAAATCGGGGTTGTTTTCGAGAAATGTCGCCAACCCCATCTGATTGCCCGGCAGGGTATTGTAAATTTCCACCGGAGATTCAGGCGGCAGGTTCCCCAGGCTCGGGGACATGGCGAAAAAGGCGATCTCACTGGAGGATAACATTTTAATTTCCTCCGCCATCGAGCCGGCCAGCTGATAAGCCAGGGCGATGGAACCCCGGATGATATCGCGGGCGGCATTATCGACTACCGGGACGACCACGATTTGATAAAGTTCCCCCTTGCTTTTCATGATCCCCTGTGCCGGTTTGCCGGTTAAGGCCGACTGGAACAAGGGACTTTGCAAGACTTCCTGGCCAATGGCGTCGACATCGTCGGAGCGTGCCAAAATTATGCCCTGGGCATTGGTAAAGATGAGAATATCGAAGTTCAGGGATTTCTTAAATTCACTGCACTGATCCTGGAGCGTGGCAGCTTCCTCGTCATATATCAAAGGGAGGAGACGCCCGTCGCGGGCAAGATTGCCCACGGTTTCCTCGATGCTTTTGAACTGGCTGGCAAGGCGGGTATCGAAAATAGATTCAGAACCGCGGATGGATTTCTCGATGGCGGCATTGGCCACCTTTTCGGCTTCGGTATTGACCTGGAAAATAATAAAAGTCAGCAACAGACAAAATGACACCAATACCAGCAGGAAAAGTTTGGTGGTTAAGCTGAATCTGACCTGTGGTATGGCGGCGGGGTTGGAATCAATAGAATTCATCGCTTTGCGTCGTCGGATATTTTTTGCCTAATTTATTCAAATGCGGGACGGGCTTGAAGGAGGTGGCGTCAATGGTGAGCTTAAGCTCTGAATCTTTACCCGGATTTATGGTCACATTCGCGCTGGATTCACCGCGAATACTCCACGCGGTTGTCCGATATTCACCTGCGGGCAAATTCTCAATATTCATGATCCCTTCGGGCCCGAGGATGCTGCCCCAATCGCTATTGCCGACCATGATGATCGCGGACATATCCGGATGAATATTGCAGTAGACCTTGATGGCGCCGGGTTCATTAAAGACATGCGCTGGCTCGGTGCCGCGACCATAGGTGCCAAGGTCGAATTTATTCCCTGGAGTGGAAGAAAAAACATTGTGCTTAAAGGGGTCAAGATTTTTGAAAATCACCGTGTCGCCAACCCGGATCAGGGTATTGCGCGGGGTATATTTTTTCCCCACCATATCGATCACATGCTGTTTGCTTTCACGGTGGGGAATAAGGGAGGAATCGAGGGGTTCCAAGACCACGATCACCCCATCAGGTGAGATCGTCTCTCCATTTGCCGTGATCTTGACGGATGCGGATAAATTCCCGGTTGGCGGCGGTTGGGGTTTTACCTTTTCTGCCATTACAGGTGGCGGCTGAGATGACTGGGTGGGGATTGGTGTTGTCAGGGCCGCCATTTCTGGCGCGTTCACGGGTGGATTAAGCTTAGGCGGAGGTTGGGACGGGGGGGAGGATGGCGGTGGTTGAGCTGACTCTTGCGGCGACATGCTTGGTGGGCGGGGACTGTCAGGGAGTGATTGCGTTGGTGCTGGTGGAGTTGCCATGGACGGCAGGTTCGGTTGCACCGCAGGCGGAGGTGTGAGCTGGGATGCGGGCGGTGGTGGAGTAGAGATTTTCTGTGCGGCAGTGTCAATCGGCGGCTTTTGTGGAATTGATTCGGTTTGGGTCGCGTTACTGGTGGTCGTTGCAGTGGGTGGAGGTGAAGTCAGCGCGGGAGTATTACTGTTATCTTGGACAGCGCTGGAAACCACGGCGGAGGATGGCGTTGGTGTGATTTCGGGACGCGCTTCCGGGGATGTTTTCAGCTCGGTTTGATAATGCATGGATCCGGTCTGACACCCATTGGCAAACCATAGTATCGCGAACATGAATGCGCAACGAAGCGCTGTGAGTGATGATTGCATTGTGGTGATCCTCTCTGTTAATAGGTAATTATATGATGTTTCTCTCATTTATACTGGTACGAATCAGGTTGGTGAAACTTCCAACACTTAATATGTTCGTTGTCGCTTCGTATCCTCCCTTTCGGTCGGAGACAGCCTCATCCTGCGGGTTCAGCCGGGTATTTGTTTAGCGCCGGTTGGAGTACATGCTTTAGTCTGCGGTAAAGCAATGAACATCCTAACTGCAGTCCCGCAAGTATGTGTTTAGCGCAGAATTTGAAGCTGGTGGAGTTTGGAGTTCATCCTTTTAGGATGCTCCTCTCTCAGGCATTAATGCCATTCAGGCTAAAAGCCTGGACTCCAACCGACGCTAAACACATACGTCCCGCAATGCGGGACTGGACTTCAACACTGATTCCCCTCAATGCTTACTCAAAACTCATACTCCCGCGGTGCGGGACTGCCGCATTAAGGATTAATACTCCAGATGCAACATAATCCTGCCAACGGCTGGAGAACGCCAAAAACTCTTGACTAAAACTTAGACGCTAAACCAATACTTGCCCTGGGCTAATTTATCCCCGATCCCGCTAAGCGGAACATTCAAAAATACTTACATACCAGAACTAGCAAACGGCGAAAACAAAATAATGATCAATATCATTAAAAAAGCTGGGTCACGCTGAGATAGAAAAATGAATTGTCATCGCGGTTGGGAAATTCCCCGATCGCGTCTTCGATAAAATAAATATTCCAACAGGTCGAAATCTCGGTTTGGGTTTTCTCAATGCGGTAAGCAGCGAACAACGATAGTTGCTGACCCAGATGATTTGATTTGGTCTGGTTATTCCAGACCAGACCATCAGCATCGAACACGTAAATACCACCGGCGCGATCGTATTTGTACATGTCGAACCAGGTCGCGCGCACAAACAATGGGATGTCCTTGATCGGCAGCGCAGTGATCCCAAAGCCATATTCCTTGAGATTGATGTAGGGTGAAAAGTCAGAGGATTGCCGGTCGAGATGTCCGGCAGGCGCAAAGGGGGTGTAATTGTATTCTGGCCGCCGGTCACCGGAGGCCACGTTTATTGAGGTATACAAGCGGGTTTCACTCCAATGTCCGGGCGCGGGAAACCAGGAAAATACCCCATGGGTCGCGAAGGCGTCGCGGTCTCCAAGCTGGCGGATAAAATCCGTGTCAATCTCAAATCGTTCCCAGGGTTTTTTTACTCGTACGCCAATCGAGTAAACTTCGTCATCCCAAGCGTAATCCTTGAAAAAGGTATATTGCTCGAACTGCCAATTAGACAGGCTGAAGGCGTAATGATAGCCGCCTACCATATTATCCGGTTCTTCGTCCTGATCGTGGGATTCGATGGCCTGTATTCCGCCGAACGCGGAAAACTGATCGTCATCGCCAATATGATCGTAGCGGATCACATCATAACTGATGGTGTTGTTGATCCAGGTATTGGTTCCCAACACCAGGCGCGAACCATAATCCAGGGTTTGGCGGCCGATTTTGACGCGGTGTTCGCCGCCAGAGTACTTGAGATAAAATTGTTGCAGATGCAACTTGCTGTCGTAGTAACGATTGCCATCGATCTTGGTGCTCGAATCCAGGTCGGCAAATTCGCCTTCGATATAACCGCTGAACTTATCATCAAACGATGCATCGAGGTGAATTTTCACATTGGTCAGGAGATAATCGTCATCATACCCTTTGCGCCAGGCGCTCGCTGCCGGCCCATTGAGCGCGCGGGAATTGGGCACCAAATCACCGTCGCGCCAGCGTTCGTAACGCAACCGCAGTTGACCGCCCGCGGATACCTGCCATTGATCCTGTGAAATTTTTAGTAAATCCTCTGCTGCCACAGGCCATGAAATCCCCAATAAACCAATCCCCATTCCGATTCCGATGAGGAAACAGGTGAATGTCACTTGCGGTATTTTGACGCGCATAAGAGTACTCCTTACTGAAGATTAACAGCTTCAAAATTGATGATAATTTCGATGACTTCCCCGACCATCAGGCCGCCGCCTTCCATCAATTCATTCCACATCAAGCCATAATCGAACCGATTAATCTTTCCCGAGGCTTCGAAGCCAATGCGGCTGTTGCCCCAAGGATCGATTATGGGTCCTTTGAGATCATACTCAAGAATGATTGGACGGGTAATGTTTTTGATGGTAAGCTCGCCGACCAGAAGTTGTTTGCCGAATCGCCTTCTTATTTTGGTGGATTTGAATTTGATTTCGGGAAAGACCTCGACAGCGAAAAAATCTTCGCTGCGCAAATGGTCGTCCCGACTTTCGATTTGAGTGTCGATGCTGGCGGTTTTAATTGTCGCCTGAGCATCCATCAGGCGATTTTTTTGATCCAGGGTGACGGATCCGCTGTTCTCGGTAAATTTTCCCCGCACCTTGTTGATCACCATGTGAGTGGCAATGAATCCGATATCGGTATGTGCGGAGTCGAGTTGGTAGGTTTGGTCACCAGCGACATCGAGGCTGAAAACCAAGGATAATATCATCACTCCCAAGCGTGGAGAATTCATAATGCGCCTCTTTGATATTATTAATCATTAACTGATACTCTCTGGCATCCCATTCGATTGAGCATCACACTCAATAAGCGCTAATATAGCGAGCTGTGACCAATCAACCATGATTGGGATTAAAATATTTTTTTTAGTGCCGGTAGATCATGGATGACGGCGGTAAAACCGCCGCTTCATAATCCGGCAGGCGGATACCAACTCAATCGCGGTCATCGCCGCACGATCATTATCAGCAATAGCAACAGCGATCCGGCGACCAGTCCGGTCAGGATCAATTTGCGTTTTGAGGGTTTGCCGATGAATCCATAAACGACCCCGCTGCAGGCCACCAGCATGAGTATGATCCCGGTCAGGCTGATCATCCAGTGCTGTATTTTACTGACATTATCACCTTTATGGAGATCGATCAGGGTGTCGGCGAATTTGGCTTTTCGGGTTTTGATCAGGATATTCCGATCGGCCTTGGTGAGCGTTATTCCATGGTTCTGCCAGACCGATTCGATTTCAAGGTAAATTGTGGTGCCGTCATCGAGATATTTTCTGGCTTTGAATCCGCCATGGTGACGCTTCTGAAAATACGCCGCGAGCGCCTCCTGGGTAATCGGCACATCCAGGGGTAATTGCTGATGAACTTCGCTAACCTTTTTATCATCCCCCTTGGTAAAGAAATCTTCATTAATGGCAATAAAACCAGTCATGCCATAAAAAAACAAAATCCCGAACAAGGATAAGGATAAATAAAAATGAAAATCTCTCACCCAGCTCAACCAATTGAATTTTCTCGGTTTGGCCCCGACCGTCTTGAAGTCGGTGGATGATGGAGCGCTCGTTGCTTCCCGTGAATGACTGTATGATTCCCATGACACCAGCGGATCGGGATAACCACTGGTTTTAAGAACCGATTTTACATCCTGAATCATCGCCGGATTCCCACAGATATATACTTCTTTTTTTTGTCCATTGATTGGGGTTGTGAATTGAGTGATATGGCTGGTAACCCGACCTTTCAGCCCCTGCCAAGCCGAACTGGAACGGGACAACACCGGAATTATCCGGGTTTTGGGCAGGGATGACAGGGAGTCGAGATAGATCAAATCGGCTTCGGAATGAACCCCGAAAAGCAATGTTTTGTCCGCTTCCGGAGCCGCTTCCATGAGAGCATACAGCGGCGCTATTCCCGTGCCGGTGGCAACGAATAGTTTCGGTTGATCCGGTGTCCGCAGGAGGAATGTCCCTTTGGGCGGCGAGATGTCGATGGTCGCGCCGATAGTGAGGGAGAATAATGCCGCCGCGGTCCGACTCCCGGGATAGAGCTTGATGCACAATCGGATCACCTCATGATGGTAACTGACGATCGAGAATGGCCGGTAAAACGTCCCCTTGCCGTCCCTCAATTTCAGGGTGATAAAGTGGCCGGGAAGCGGGGGATACCCGGGTTTTATCAGGACGACTTCAATGACATTCGCAGTCAGATATTTTAATTCCTGGAAGATGGCTGGGGCGAAACGTTCGCCCACCGGGAGGCCATCGCGAATAACCTCGATGACCTGGATCGGACAAGCCGCCGCGGCTTTAAGTATGGCATTCTCGTGGGCGGCGTATTGATCGGTTATGACCTCGGCGATGCCGGTGGGTTCATCAAGGCGAAAAACTTCCGGGCACATGGTCGCGCACAAAGCGCATCCGGCACATTCTGGTCGTATGGTAACACGGGTGATCATTGTTTTACCTCATCCTAAGTATACATCGCGCGTAATAAACATGACTTTGATAGCACCTCCGCTGCCGCTTATGACCGCGAGCAGTATAGTTAAGTAATCAAACTCCTAAATAATATGAATGATAGTAGTTAATACCAGGAGGGTCTTGAACTAATTGGCATGAAGTCGAATCGTTCACCTTTATCATCCACCATAAAACCCGTTCTGTTCCCATTGGTCACGATCATCGTGATCATGTTGAACGGGTGTAAAACCTCCATGCCCAATCAGGCTTTTCCTGATAATTGGTATGCGGAAGAACGGTTGTTGTATTATGGTCTGCCGGTAAAGGTGAGTTTTACTCCCCCAAACGCGGCATTGGCGGCATCCATCTGGGAATATCTCGATCAGGTGGATGACCGATTCAATGATTATCGCGATACCAGCGAAATCGGCAGGATCAATCGGCAGATGGACAAAAGCTTGGTGCCAATCTCAGCTGAACTTGCTCATGCTCTGGAACTGGCGCGGGAGGTCTACACGATGACGGATGGCGCCTTTGATATCACCATCCGACCCTTGCGCCAACTCTGGAAAGATGCCGTGAGCCGCGATCGGTTTCCGCCCCAGGAGGAAATCGCTCAGGTGTTGGAGCAATGCGGATTTCGCCATGTGAACGTCTCGGAAACGACCCTGAGGGTCGACCATGATCATATCACCTTCGATCTGGGCGGTATAATCAAGGGGATTGTGGTTGACAATGTCATGCGGCGATTAAAAGAAAATGACATCGCCGCCGGGATGGTGCAGTTGGGCGGCGACATGGCGGCATTTGGTTTTTCTCCCCATTTCGCCCGCCATGTCATTGGCATACAGCATCCCACCGATTTATCAGATATATGGACCAGGGTTAAGGATCCCGGTACTGGTATTGGTGTCTCGACCAGCGGCAATTACCGCAACCCGGCGGTCATCGCGGGCCGGGAAATCAATCATATCATTGATCCCCGGACCGGATTTCCGGTATCCACGGATATTGTATCGGTGAGTGTTGTTTTTCCGGATATCGGGAAAAATTGGTTGGCGGATGGTCTGGCAACCGCGAGCATGGTGCTTGGTCCCGATGCCGCCATACCCCTCATCACTAACGCCGGCGGCGAATGCCTGATTCTCATTCGCGTGGGGAATGAAATCAAGGAATACAAATCTCCCGGTTGGGAGCGGTTGGTGGTGAAATAGACAATGACATCTGGCAGGACCGGCGGAATTGATTGGCATTTAAGTTCGCAGTCGGGCTTGAATGTTAAATGACCATGAGCGGGAAAAGTGGCGCAGGTCACTTGACCGTAGGTGTTTAGCGCCAAATTTGAGGTCAAATGTGTTTGAGTTCAAGCTGTGTTATGTTCGTAAGGCACGAAAGTGCCGTTCCTTGGCGTGTATGCCCTATCGTCCACGCCGCTAAGAGATGCGGATTGCGTCAACAGAGTAATTCAGGGGCACGGCCAACATCCCTAAGTACGTGTTTAGATAGTATGAGAATGAAAGAGTCTCCTCTATTGACTATCGGGT
>CAZTTH010000023.1:0-52318 GCA_964615975.1 uncultured Lentisphaerales bacterium
GGACGAATTACAATATCATTATTGATAAATTCTTTTTAGAAATTTTTTTACCTACCGTGCGGATTTGTGGGTTATCTTGAGTATGTTTCTTCTCAAGAAATACCGATTCTCACTAATTTCAGACTATGGACAACTGGAGTGGCGGTTTAATGGTGAGTTGGTTTACCATAATAATGCGGATAACCGCCGAACTGTTAAAAACCGCCTAAAATTTTCTATTGTTGACGTTGCAGTTCACCCACAAATTCCGATTAATAGTCGTATTATTAAAATTGCAATTTATTTCTTGTTTTCACAATTGGTAAATGTGACACTTTAAACTTCGATGACATTGATCCAACGTTGATTAAATGATTTATGTGTATCAGAAAATTCAAGGTAATTAATAACTCCGTTAGTCGTCAGGGATCCTGCACAAATTTCTATACTATTTCTATTATCTACTCTGATATAATGATGATGAATATGCCCACATAATGAAATATTTATTTTCTCGTTTTTAAACGCGTCAATTAATGTATTCATATTTTGACAACAACGACGTCTGGGCAATGCTTGTCCCATATGATCATATAATGGGAAGTGACCTATCAAAACACGCATCGGCAGTTTAGAATTATCACACTCAGGGGTAAACAGAAAATCAAACAACCATTGATTGGTCTGTTTTGTAATCATTCCGGTTGACATAAGCCATGAAACGGGCAACGCTTCATTAACTAAGATAAATTGCACTCCATTTTGATTAAAAATCAATGGCAGATCAGATAATTGCCACCGATTTTGGTTTAAACAATAAAAAGCATTTTCTAATGCGTTAAAACAGTCACGATCCTGAACATAGTGATCGTGATTTCCAGGTACATAAATAAAGATTATCTTGGGATCTTGCCAAAGAGGTTTTAATGCAGAAATTGATTTATTAAATTCTGCGGGGGAGCTGAGAGATGTTATATCTCCACTGCAAACAACAACTTCAGGAGTCAATTCTTTTATCTTTTCAACAGCAATCGAGACCCAGTCCCAATGTTGTTGATTTCTTCTTCTTAATAGGTAGTTTATTGCACCCAGCAAGCGCTTATCAAAATACCCGTGCCATCCCGACAACCATCTTGTTGCATGTATATCTGAAAAATGAACGACACGCATGATTTTGGGAAATTGATAAAAAGATACAAAAAATTAAAACTCACGCCATAAAATGCTTAAGATTACAGCGCGAGTTTTATGAGTTGAAATGTTTTGGGTATAATTAGTTTTGCTTATTTATTATACAATGCGTGCCAACAGCTATCAAAAAATGATTGTGCATTTTCAGTAATATTCCCAGCTTCCAAGATCGCCTGAATATTTTCCAATATGAAAGTATGGTCGCGTTTGGGGAAACAAGTGGTTACGTCTTTCAAGACTTGATCCAAAGATCGTAGCATTCCCTGCCGGTATTTGTTAAAAGCTTCATTCAGGAACGAATCAGCTTGTTTTTCTGATAATCCAAATTCTAACAAAAAATTAATAGCTAAGGTATTTCTCGCTGAAGATATAGTCGTATCGGATTTTAATGCGATCACTAAAAGCTCAGCTAATCTTTTTATTTTTCCTATCTCTGCTAAAGCCGGCATCTATGAGTACCTTTTTACTTTAAAATTCATAAGTGTGGAAAATACTTTATTTCAAATTTTCTTATGTTTAATATAAGTTATTGAAATCAATACAACCTTAAGTTGACATTTAGTTTAACTGATTACAGCTCTATAGGAACAGTACCAAACTAAATCTGTGGTCAAGCTTCGACACTGTTTAAGTTGTCGTGCTGAAGGGTAGTCATTCCCATGAATGAATATAATAAAAATTTGATCTGTTCCAGAAAATGTGATTGAATTTTTACCTAAATAAAACGTAAACATATCGGCTTCTGGCAAACTACCCTGCTTTAATGATTTTTTAGCTCTTTTATAGAGTTGGGGAGCGACTGCTGCCAAGTTTTCAGTTAAACGTAAAATGTCTTCGCTTATAGATGACTTTGCTAATACCAATCCATCGATGCTACTGACGATTATCGCATCCAAGCCATAGAACGACAAGGCTGTTTGTGTGATTTTACCTAAGGAGATAGTTTGAGATTCGATTTCGAATATTTCGTTGATATGTAATTCGATTTGCTTTATGCTGGATTTAGGTGTCATTTTGGTCATGTTTTTGTAGGTATGATTGCCTAATCCCGGCACATTTAACAAATCTTGAAGCTTTAAGTAGGGCCCATGTAGCGTACGATAATTGATGATTTCTTGTGCCAAGTGTTCTCCCACACCAGCTAATAAGCACAATTCATCTATTCCACTGTGATTGATATCAATTCCATTAGGGGCTTGGCTCCGCCATTCAATCTGTTGAGCTGTCTCGGCTATCGAAACTTGATCCTTAATAAGGGTATCATTAAATGATGGTCTGGGTTGAAATATCTTTCTGGATAATTCTTCAACTTCTCGGTTTTCAAGTGAAGACTCCAGATTGTCGTTGTGTTCAGCAGATTGCTTAATTGGTTGAATTGATCTATCAACACCGGTAGATGGTTTTGTAGGTGGAATGGCTGGTGTAGTTACTACTGGTTTTGGCACTATCTCCGATGCTGGTTGTATTTGGGAAATCTCTAATTGATGTATGTTGCCCAAAGTATCAATTTCTGCGGAATCACTGATGAGAGTTTCTTCTTCAGCAAATGTAATATGTTCATCAATCTGATTTGATTGTACGCTTTTAATTTCTCCTAAATCATCATCTTCTTCACTCACCAAAGGTTTGGATTTTCTAATTTCTTTAGGAGTCAATGTTTGATCGAGTTTGTCATCTATATCACCATCATAAGACTTATTAGTATTCGCAGATTCCTGTACTCCCTCGGTTTGCGATTCTACTTCAGTATGAATGCCAATCTGTGATGTAATATCCGATTTATCAGATATTTCTGAAACATCATTTAGTGACTCTTTATTTGATTGATAGTTATCCGAATCGAGTGCAGTTTCTTGATTTATTTCTTTGGTCGTCTCAGGGATCAGTGCTCCAGGAGCATTGTGTTCAGTAGATGGTGTTGCCATCGGTATTGACGGAAAGAGGTCTTCCATTTCACTGACCATTTTTTCTTTAGAACGATCCTGTTCTCTAACAATAAACCATGTAGGTGGTATAAATGGTAAAATTTGTATTAATGGCAATTCAATCAATTTATCATAGGATAGGGAAATAGTTGCGGAAAAGATATTTAAGGGAATTTTATTAACCAGTTCTCCCAATTTCATTTCCAGTTTCCCGAGTGAAAGACCGTACATCAAATCGGTACGTTGAAAGGTGAAGACAAAATTATTGCTTTTTCCATATTTAGCGATGATTTCTTCTACTGAAGAATTCAATATGTCTGAAGGAAATTTTTTAAGGATCATTTCAGCCGGCAATTGAATTGAATCAGTCTGTATGGGGGGAGCAATGGTAGAGGTTTTTAGGTATTCAGGTATGGACTCTCTAATACCGCTGTCTTCAATAGCAATTTCTTCGGAAATTTGAATCGCCGGACCATCATTTTGACCAATTATAGAGTTGATTTGTGCCAGTTTTGAAATTATGTCCACTGGATTGTTCAATGATTCATCAGTGGACTCTGATGGCGTAGGAATAAACGGTTGCTTAACGGGTTGTTGCTTGGCTTCATCTTCTGATGATTTAGACTTCTTACCAAACAATCCTAAGAATCCTTTTAACATAAATTCACCCTCAATTTATTACCGGATAATATTATTTAGTTGTATAATGTTACTCAACTAAATGATTATCAATGAATTAACACGATATACATAACCAATTTATACAACACTGTACATTACTTCTATAAAATAAAAACTTGCTTGTTCCAATGTCAACTTACGCTAACATAACAAATAGATTAAAATCAAGTTACAATTACACATCATAAATACTAATTGTTAATCTATCATCGTTGATAATTTAACTCAATTTATTAAACTTTAATCTTGTAAAATTTATCATTAATCCTACAAGTATGACAAATATTGATTATTGAAACGAATATCTTCTTCAAACACCTAAAAATTTTTATTTAATAATATGTTATGGCTGTTGTAAATTACGCTAAAAAAGAAATTCAATTCAAGATAGTTTATTATGGCTGTGGCCTTTGTGGTAAAACGACGAATTTGCAAAAAGTCCATGAATTTGTTCCAGCACGAGCCAAAGGGAATCTGACATCACTCGCCACTAGTCAGGATCGCACATTATTCTTTGATTTCCTTCCACTGCAAACTATGTCAATTGAGGGTTTTATAACCAAATTTCAAATGTATACAGTTCCTGGCCAGGTTAAGTATAATAGTACCCGCAGATTGGTGCTGAGAAATTGTGATGGTATTGTCTTTTGTGTCGATTCCCAAATCGAAAAAACTCAGGAAAATATTGAAAGTTTACAAAACTTGCGGGAAAATCTGGAAATGCAGAAAGATATATTGGATGACATGCCTTATGTCATCCAATATAACAAGAGGGATTTACCGAATATAGCACCCAATGAATATTTAGATTATCTCTTGAATAATGGAGCTAAGCATATACCGACATTTTTGGCTTCAGCATTCAGAGGCGAGGGGGTAATTGAAACGCTTAATGCGGTAGCGAAGTTGGTACTTCAAGATTTCATTGAGAAACATTAATATTATCAGGGATATTTGCCATATTATGGGATTCATGTTGAAAAAAGAAGAGTATGAGCTGTTAAGCAATGACCTGAATGAATTATTGGTTCTATCTGAGGCAAAAACTGTAATGCTTTGTGACCGTGGAGGAAATGTAATTGTTAGCTGTGGTGATTCTATTGTTGATAATGTGGATATCATTTCCGCATTAGTAGCTGGTTCTTATGCCGCAACCAAACAGTTGGCTTTGGCTTTGGGAGAAAAAGAATTCACCGCGATTTTTCATCAAGGGACTAAAATCAGTATATTTATTTCTGGTGTTGGTGATGAAGTATTATTGCTCTCCTTATTTTCCGATGAAACCAATGCGGGCTTGGTAAAGATGTATACCATGACGTTATGCCGAAAATTCAGTTCGTTATTTAAGGAAATTATGTCACGAAAACAAATCAAGATTGATGATCCGACGCAAACCTTTAAACTATCAGATGGCAGCATATTTTGACCATACTAATTATAATAGTTTGATTTTAATTTAATCAAGTTCCCCTATTACTCTCCTGATATTTCCCAGTAGATGCGATGGTAAATCAAGTTTAGTTAGAATTTCTTTCTCTGAATCACTTATATTTAAAAGTAATTTCTTTAATTTTATTCCCGCCACTGCTTGTATCAAATCTACTAAAAAAGTATCATCTTGCCTGAATAAAGTTTCTAAAATTTTATCATCGATTTGTCCGTTCGGAAAAATATGAGTTAATGAAATTTTAGTGCCATCGTCTTCTCTCCAGCCCCATGTTGACATTAAAGTGTTCAATTTCTCAACCTCATTAGGATCAAATTTATCGATTTTCAGCAAAAGTTTCCCCAAAACATTAGCAATTGATTGTCTTTCTAAGCTTTCTTCTTTATTGATAACCATCAATTGTTGTGCAAATTCGTTTCTAGTGATGAAATTGCACAAATATGATAATGTAAGTGGCCGGTTAAAACCTAAATAAATTGATGCGATGGCTGATTCAATTGGATATTGTATGAGATTTGAATTTAGGTTAAACTTTATTTCTATCAATGATTTTTGATTTCCGGAATATAAAAAACTCTTGTGATATTCTGCAACAGTTTCAGTAAATCCTTCCCACCAAATATTTTCTGATATGTTATTGATGCCTCGAGGTGGTAATAAATGGTGCCATAATTCATGCTCGAAAGCATCAATGAAATCAGTTGTATTCTTATACATTGCATTCAAGTTCAAATAAATGTGATGATTATCAGGTGTATAGAGTGCGTAAATTCTTGTGTTGTCATTTTGATTGAAATGCCAAATTTTCATTTTTAATTCAATATTCAGTCGCATATTGATAAAGTTTAGTACATCCTGATGTACAGCTTTTGTTGGTTTTGCAGAATTTTGGGTAAGAAATGTTAGTATTGCCTTAGGAAAATTATGTTGAAAATAATTCCCATATTTTTTAATTTGAGCGATAAACTTACAACGTTGTTTTAATGGTAATTTTAGAAATTCATAGTCTGCCATTATTAGACGATACTGCGAGTAATTCTGCTTGTCTTCATCAGTTATGCAGTCATCCAGTGACACCAATCTTCCATGATCATTGAACCATTTATACAATTGACTTTGTTTTGATCTAACTTCGTTAAGCTTGATACGATCCTCGCGGTCTGTTTGAGGATCTATCAAGGAAACACCATATATCAAGGCGACAATTTTTGTGTTAACATCTGCGGCAAAATCTGATGCTGATTCAGCTAATATCTGTTGATGAGATGATACATTTGGTTCGGAATTCCCATATGTCACAGAGCAAAAAATTACATAAATCAAGTGCTGTATTATTCTTCTTAAAATCATAGCTAAGTTAGCTCATCTTAATTTTATTATTTTTCACTCTTTGTGTCAAGAATGGATACGTAAAACGAATGATAACGGTAGCGGGTAAAGATTATGAAAGCATGTATTCAATGTTCTAATATTAATGAGGGGATACCAAAGTAATGCAAATGTATGATTTTGCTTATGTCTTCTAACGAAACCGCAGGTATCAAATAAAGTATCTATTATGCTCTGGTTGCAAAGACAAATAATTTTAAAACCCAAAAAACGCGGATTCCATTTAATTACTGATGAAGTCAAAGTTCAGTTACCAGAATTGATTCAATATAGTGCTGGTATAGCCCATTTATTTATCCAACACACATCAGCGTCGTTATCAATTAATGAAAACACATCATCTGATGTGCGTACAGATTTGGAGTTTTATTTCACGAAACTCGTCCCAGAAAACATTGATTTATACAATCATTCATCAGAAGGGGTAGATGATATGCCTGCACATATCAAATCTTCGATATTGGGAGCAAGTCTGTCCATTCCTATTACTAAAGGTAAATTTAACCTTGGTGAATGGCAGGGAATATATATATGCGAACACAGAAATCGCGCCGTTAATCGTCACATTATAGTGACGTTATATGGTCAATGTCAAACCGCATAATTTTGACTCTCAGTTCCACCAAATTCAAGTAAATATAAGTGATATTTATTGATATATGCGATCCATTCGTAGAGCCATGATTTTGGGTGCCGGATTAGGTACACGTATGTTACCAATAACTAAGATTATCCCCAAGCCATTGATTCCAATATTAAATGTTCCAAACTTAATTTACTCTTTGTCAATGCTTAAACATGCCAACATTACAGATGTTGTCATAAATCTCTTTCATTTGGGAGAATTAATACCGAATTATATTAGTAAAGATAATTATATGGGCATGAACATAATATATTCATTAGAACCCATTTTATTGGGAACTGGTGGGGGCTTAAAAAAAGCCAGTTCTTTTTTTAAGAACGAACCATTTGTCTTGGTAAATTGTGATTGCGTGACGAATGTCGATTTGCTGCCACATATTGATCAACACTTCAACCATCAAGCACTTGCAACCATGTTGCTATTTGAAAACCCCAAAAATCAGTCAAAATATTCCGTGGTTGGAATTGATTCGAATAGTTTGCTTACAGACTTACCAGGTTATCAACGGGGCAAGGCTATTCGAAGAGGAATATTTACTGGAATTCATATACTTGATGCCAGAACACTTGATTATTTAGATGAATTACCTAGTGATATCATCACGAAATTATATCATCCCTTACTAATCGAAGAACCGGATAAAGTCCGTGGTGATTTCATCAATCCAGCTAATTGGTATGACTGTGGCGATCTTAGTGAATTTTGGCGGAGCAGTATGGAATTACTAACTCAATTCAGAAATTTTACTGCCTATTGTAGTATAAACTATAAGAACAAATTTGTAGAAGCAATGCCAAGCATATGGATAGATTCGAAGGATAAACTTGATCCGAGCATCAACTATAATCCCCCAGTCATGATTGGTGCTAACGTCAAAATAAAGAAAAATGTTATTATCGGTCCCAATGTAATTATTGGAGATGGGGCAAGAATAACGAGTTCATGTATAATCGAAAACGCAGTTATTTTGCCTAATTCAACTATTGATTCAAATAGACCAATCAATAATTCAGTAATTTTTGCTAATTCAATGATTAAGATAGAATGATGTATAATATAAGGACAATAATGATTGGGACTGAACTTATTTTCCCTGTATATCTATTGCTTTATCGATATGGCCTAAAGCCAGTTCATAAAAGGTACGAGCTTTTTTTAGATCATTGCTCTCAATCGCCTTTTCTGCTTGATTACGACAGTCAATAATTTGACCTAATAATTCTGGATTTTTCTTTTTTAAAACACTGATATTCAATTTGTTCATTTTTTCGATGAAAGGTCCGCGTAATTGATGAAGTTTCTCCATTTGTTCAGATAAAGATAATGAAGTTTGATAAAGCGATTGCGCTTTAAGTATTAATTCTCCAGCTTTCAAATAATTTTTTTCTGTTCTTGCTATGTCAACTTGATTCAATAATAGTGTTAGTTGATCAATGATTTCATTATTGAACTTTTTATCTGGTGATAATTGTGCTCGTAAGTTATTCAGTGGGGTATTGATAAATTCAAGCAATTCGATTTCCAGCTTAGCTTTAACTTCACCAAGTTTTTTTGCTTTCTGAGATTCCAGATAGGGCAATATTTCTTCTGAATCCAATGTTGACAAAACTGTTAAACATTTTTGATAATTTTCAATACGTACTAGGAGGGGTGATTTCTCGTCAACATTTCTCAATGAAATTTGAACTTCTTTCTTAGTGTTCTCGAACGCATTTGCAGCATTATTTATCGACTGTGAGATATAGGAGATATCATTAGATAGCTTAATTAAATTTTGCTTGACTTCCTGTTGAAGGTGATTTTGTATTTGAGAATTTAGGAGCGGTTCTAAGCATTTTTGTGCTGAGCGCAATAATTCTAGTGCTTTTTCACTGTTTTCCGGTATGGCTGTTAAACCTTGAGCATAAAATTCTGCTGCTACATGATACTCTTTGTTATAAATAGTTTGGGCTTCATTTTTTAGCTTATAACTACTATAGGTCTTGAGAGATAGGTATACTGTGCTTAGAATAACGCTCAAACTAATTAGTGGAATTAAGACGAAGGTAAATACTTTATAGCCGATTCGGTTATGATCAATTTTGGCTTGGGCATTAGCCAACATCGCTTTCACTTGCTTATTGGTACCGCTTATTTTTAGGATTTCATTACATATATCAATGACTTCTGCCCAATTTTTCTTTTCCATGAAAAATTTACAAAGGGTCAATCGTTCTTCAATATCTTTGAGAATATCGTTTGCTCGATTTTTTAATTCGTTAATTGAAGGGGAGTTATTACCGAAATCCTGCTGAACTTTTTCGCATATTGCAATACATTCTTCATGGTTTCCATTTTCAAAAGCCATTAGTGCTTGATTCTCGTATTCCCTCATTTCTTGAAATTTTGCGCTCGAGCCTCCGGAACCAGATTTGTTTTCTGAACCTGGCACTCTATACTCTCGGTCTAGAATTTTAATGGAAGCATTATACTTGATTCCCTGTACTGTTGGATGGCTGGGATTTAGGGATAGAATTTGATTGCAGTATGTAATGCACTTTTCATACTGTTCTTTGCTATATGCATCCTGGGCCATCTTTTCGAGCTCTTGCTCCGATTTATTTTGTGGGGCATCAATATTCATTGATGTCCCCATGCCAACCTGGAATTCCTTCTCGGTAATTTTAAATGATGCCTTATGTTTAAGTACCTTGAAAGTTTTCGATTCAGCTTTCAAGTCCAGAGCAAGATTACAGAGTTGAACGCATTTTCCATACTCATAACTATCGAATGCTCTCATAGCACTTTCTTCAAGTACTTTCAATTTAGCATCCATGCTGGGGTCTAGTTCAATATTTGATACTGTAAAAGTATTTTTGCAAACATTGCAAAAAGTTGAACCATTTGGAATTGTAGCTTGACAAATAGGACAAAGCATAAATCAAAAGTGATGAAAAAATCGATGTGAATTAGTTAAAAATTTGGTTTAAATAGGCGATGTTTAAGAATTCACTTGTCTGAATGACAGGAGACAAGCAGATAATTTAGTACTACAACTGATTGAAACAAACCAATATCAGAATCAGATGTTCCATAGGCACAGTCACAATGAATAGGTTATATACGTTTATGAACTCTGCAGACGTCATCAAGGTTGAAAAGTTATTCTATATTGGATAATGATGCCGCACCAATTAATGCAGCATGATCATCGAGAATTAAATTTAACGGAACTTTATGGACAATATCACTAAGGCGTCCTTTGTTAAGGTACGACTCGATTATTCCAGATTGAGGAAGATATGAAGCTAGTTTTGGGGATATCCCGCCCCCAAGATAAATTCCTCCGGTTGCCAGCATTGATAAAGCCATGTTCCCTGCTTGAGCTCCCAAAACTGATGCAAAAATATTCAAAGAATTACAACAGATTTCGATTTTCTCTGTCATACCACAATGAGAAATCAATGCTGCGCGATCACTTGTTTCAATGAGACGATCTTTTAAGGAATTGGGCTCGATTGATTCTCCACTCTCCTTTAGAAAATCATAAATATTGATTAAACCTGCACCGCATAGTATGCGTTCATAGCTAACATGTGTATATTTTTTTTTCAGATAGTACCACAGTCGCATTTCAAGTTCGGTATTAGGTGCGAAATCAACATGACCACCTTCTGAAGCAAATACATGATAGCGATTGTCAATCTTTGCCAAGAATCCTTGGCCTAATCCGGTTCCAGGGGCTAAAACTCCATAGATATGATTTTGGGTATCGGGATTTCCTTGATGTAGTCTTAATAGATCTGTGTCTTTAAGATATGGGATTGAGGCTGTAGTTGCAACAAGATCATTTACTAACTTAACATGTGGAATTTTTAAATCCGTGGCAATTTCTCGTTCATTCAATATCCATGGCAAATTAGTGGTTTTCACAAAGCCATCAATGACGGGTCCCGGAACTCCGAAACAAGCTTGGGTAATTTCTAATTGATGCTTTGACCTCATGACGGCAATTATGTCGGTCAAATTTTTATATTGCGAGCTTGAATAGGTTTCGGTAACGCCTCGTATAAAGCAATGATTTTTGAATTTAAAAACTGCCAGACGGCTTTTAGTCCCACCAATATCACCTGCAAGTATCATAGGAAACCTCATTCATTATTTTTTACAAATATACCAGTTTGAGGGAGTGTAATTACTAATTATGGAGAGAAGGCTAAAGCAAAAAATTACCGCTTCTCATTTACAAACTAAACTGGTCCTGGGATGTTTAATAGAGATTAAAGGAGTTAATAATTTGGTAAAATATAAGAATTTTTTAGTCACGATTGACATGATGTTTTGACCAGAATTCTTCAGGAGATTGGTGGGAATCAAAATTCGTTCTATCGGTTGCCAAGACCTTAAGTCGATTAAATTTCTTTAACCAATTATAATCATGATGAATATCTGGTAATAGTAATTTTTCTAATGAATGGCATTGTGTTAATGGAGTAAAATCCTTAATGTCACGACATTCTTCAAGCTGTAACTCGATCAGCGGTAACTCGTTTATACCCGCAATATTGCGAATGGCACCATGAGAGATAACTAAAGTTTTTAGGGATAGATTTAGAATATCCCGAATGTCATGATTTTGCGTTGATCGGAGATACAGAGCATTAAGTTTTTTATGACGAATTGGTTTTAGATCAGTTATGTTTCTCCCCGTTAATTCCAGAGAATTAATTGCTAAGTTTGTTAGTAAGTTCAAATTGCTCTGCAATGCATTCCTAATAGTTAAATGGCGAATCAGAACCTGGTTAATTTTAGATAAACTTTCTATATGGGAATTATCTACTTCAAGGAAATCAATAATTGAGTTATTGAGGAAACTAAAATCGACTGCACGGGTATTTGTCAAAACCAGTTTCTTAAATGACTTTCCATTCAGTGCTGTAAAATCAATTATCGGTGTATGAGCCAATTCTAATTCTTGTACAGGCATAGATGCGATTGATTTTATCGAAGTAATATCTGTTCCCGATAAATTCAATCCAAGTAATGGAATTTCAGACAATATATCAATATCCGAAACAGAGGTATTGGCAAGATTCAAATGGGTGAGTGGCAGGTCCTTTAAGGAACGGATATCACGCAATTGATCATAACCAGATAGATTTAACTTAAAAGCATCATCACTGAGATCGTAATTTAGTTTGAATCCGATAATTTGGGGATTTGCGTTCGTTAATTCATTTATAGCTGAAAATAATAGTTGTCTACATACTTTTTGCCGTTCAGTTTGCTGTTGGAGGTATTTTTTTAAATTGGCTTCAGCTAATTCTTTTGCTTCGATGATCTTGAATACGGAAATGAAAATGACTAGCAATAATAGTAAAACAGATATCCCTGCCATTAATACTTCTCGGCTATGTCTTTTTATTAATAAAATTAGCAACCTTAAAGCGCTCGCATGTTCTACTGAAGTGGCAAAACCACCGAGGTATTTTTCGATATCATTTTGCAGTTCTGTCACCGATTGATAGCGTTCGACTGGCTGAGTCGACAACGCTTTCATGGAGATTGATGACAACACATCGGGAATCCTTTTCAAGGGACAATGAGGGAATTCAATTTCGGAGTTGAATGTTGCCGGCGCAATAATATTACCAGCAATAATATCCCTGATGATTTGTTTGATCATCATTCCTGTGATTGGCGGCTTTAATGTTAATATTGTATAAAGTATTCCTCCCAGTGCATAGATGTCACTACGGAAGTCAATTTCTATAACTTTTCCCAGGGCTTGTTCCGGAGGCATGTATCCAGGTGTCCCCATAATTTGTCCCTGCATGGTTTTTACCGTGTTACCCATGCCATCATCAGTTAAAACTGATTCTATAGTATCATCTTCGATGGTTTGTTTTTCAGGAGTATTGATGTTATCAGGAAGTGTGTAATCTTCATCAGCATGTATAACTTTCGCCAATCCCCAATCCAAGACAAGAACCTCCCCAAAATCGCCTATCATGATGTTTTCCGGCTTTAAATCACGATGAATAACTCCTTTTGAATGGGCAAATGAAACTGCATCACACACTCGCAAGAATATGTTAAGTAAGCGAATTAGTGGATATTTTGCCAAGTACTCGGGATTTTTATGCCACAGTTCGTTGACAATTTGAACCAATGTTACTCCCCGTACCTTTTTCATCGTATAAAACACGCTGTTATTACTATCAACACCGAGTTCATAAACAGGGACTATGCTAGGATGTTCCAGCTGTGCAGTAATTTGTGCTTCGACAATGAATCTGAGGGTTTTATCATTTGATGCACTTTTACCTTCGGTCAATACTTTCATAGCCACCTTACGCCGACAATTCAAATCTTTTGCGTTTAGGACTGTCCCCATACCGCCAATGCCCAATGCGTCGCCGACTGAGTATTTTTGATATTCAGTGCCAACGAGCAACTCTGATACTGCCGAATGTGAAATATCTTTATCTAATACCACACCGCTACCCTTGATGCCTTTTTCAGACAGGTATTGAGTAATGGTTAGGATTCCACGCTGACCATTGGTATCGTTGTCAGTTAGATTATTCTTATCTGTTTGGTTGATAATCGGAATCTGGTTATCAGAAGATTTTTGGTGAGATTTATTGGCCATTTTATTTAATATTTCAATCGAGTCAATTGTTCAAGATATAATCATCATTAACCTGATTTAGTTTATTTCTTGTAAGAATTTAATAATTCCAATTTATGTATGGCAGGAGGATATTCAGGTTTAATTGTTAATGCGATACGGCAATGAGAAATTGCTTTTTCTATTTCACTAGATAGTTGATATGCTATGGCAAGATTATAATGAGTCTCGAAACTGTTAGCGTTAATTTTTAGAGCATTATTGTAGGCGATGATGGCTTTTGTGATATTGCCGCTAGCAGCATATGCATTGCCAATATTGTTATGAAGATCGAGGGAGTTTGGATTTAATTTCAAAGCTGTTAGATACACCATTATAGCTTTCTCCCAATCCCCGGTTCTACTCAGATAATTGCCTAGATTATTTAGTATGTGAATATCATTTGGTTTGTGGCTTAATGCGAGCTTGTAGTTTTCCAATGTTTGTTGATGATTTCCCAGTTTTCCCCATGCGGATGCCAGATTCGCATAAGCGCCGGCATGGTCAGGTTTGATCTTAATAGCTTCTTGGTAATGCAAGACTGCTCTTTCAGGAGAGCCATGGCTTTCTAATAATAATCCAAGATTATTGTGAGCCATCCATGCAGTACGATTTTTAGCTATGGTATCTAGCCAAAGTTTCTCTTCGGATTGAAAGGCGTGACATCGAACCCAGCTAAGAAAACTCAATACAATCAAAACAACGACAATCGGGAAATATGGCAGAACTCCTTTCAATGATTGAATCATTGTTAGTGGTGAGATGAAACTGAACTTCGAGACTTTAATTTCATATCCCATAATGATATATACCTTTTGTATACCAGCTACAACTGAGGTTATTAATGGGATTCCCGCTAAGTATAAAAAATGATCTGCTACAAAAGAATACCGCATAGGATAAACATTGATAAAGCCGAGTGCTGGAAATATCATGATGGTATAGGCCATCATCATAGTCACTGGAGCTTTATTGCCGAACTTTAAGCAGTAAATCGTGGTAAGGAGCGATAGAATAAAAAAGAGCAAACAGAGGTATTGTCTGATATCTCCTGGATTGACTTGCCACTGTGGGTAAAAAAAAATCAGAGTTTCAGGCCAAATCAATTTATAGGGGTAGAACCACCAATTGTGACTGGCAATAAGAAAGCGTTCTGTGAGGGAAAATTGCCATTCCTTACCAACCGCGCCAACAATTTTATGTTCCATGTTTATTGTGATCAGAGCCATTATTAAGCCCACAATGAAAAATGGTAAAATGGCAAGGATGGTTTTTTTCTCGATTTTAATGCCCTGCCACCATTGCAAGATTATTATCAACATTGGTAATGAACAAGCAATTGTTTTACTTAACAAAGCACCTAGGTAAAATGCAAATACCAACAGATAAATGCTGCTCCGATTGTTACGTTTATAGTCGGATTTAATGGGTCTGAGGTAATCAATGTAAAGATTCAAGGCAATAAGATATAGGAGACCAGATAGTACATTTTTCCGTTCAGTTATCCATGCAACAGATTCAACATTTATAGGATGGATGGCAAAGAGTATACAGGTTAGTATAGCCCAGGGAAGATGTAGTTTTTTTAGAATTCTCCATAAAACGATAACATTCAGAATATGGAGTATAATATTAACTATATGAAAACCTAGGGGATTATGCCCCCACAATCTATACTCCAGCCAATAGGTTGTGTGTACTAGAGGATAATATTGCGGAACAGCTCCTGGCTTTAACCAGATATCTTTCAGACCTTGCCAGGAGTTGAGGGTAGGATTATTCGTAACATAATTGTCGTCGTCCCAAATGTAGCCTGCAGATAATATCGGCCAATAAGAAATCGACACCAAACTGATTATGGCGATGACGATAAATCCTTTTAATATTGGCCTTTCCATTTCATTCCCAGCCTTAGCTAGTTTGAGTGCGCCAATTATTAATTGCACCCGCCAATTTTATATCAGCATTTGTGATCCTGCCTACGCTATGGGTAGTGACTTGCAGAGAGACACATTTTTTACTGGAATCGAAAGCAAAATCTGGGTGATGATTATGAGTGATTATGATAGTGATCAAATATGGTAAAAAGTGATTTATCTCCTTATAGTTTTTGAAGAAAAAATCTTTTTTTAAATAATTCCCGTCATGTCGCCACCCTTCAATATCCCTAATTAAAATATCGATAGTTTCGTTGGTAAGAGCGGTTTTATCCTCCTGCATATTTGCCTCCTGACGGCATGGGTAAATTAACTCGATTTTATAAATCCGGGGAGAATTAATTTGGTGGTTGAATATCTTATCGTGACAATATCGCTATTCATATTACAGTAACAATTTATACAAAGGTTTCCATGCCCATCTTCGAATACCATTGTCAAAAGTGCAATCATCAATTTGAAACATTGACTACTATCGCCCTGGCGGATAGCCAAAGTTGTCCCCAATGTAAGATTAGAAAAGTTGAACGTTTAATCTCGACTTTTGGGATTGGAAAGATGGGGACGAAGCAATCAGGCTGTTCGCTGTCTGCTTCTTCTAAAACTAACGGAAATTGTGGCCATGGCAACTGTGCCTGTTGTTAGCAATATATAGCGCTATTCTATCAAGAAAAATGCGTAAAACTGACAATATTCCTATCAACTGATCAGCTAATTTATATTTTATTCAAAGTTGCAATATGGACATACCCCCTAATTCCATCGGAAGGGAAAACTCGCCACGACCACTTTGGGCACCGTGGCGCATTGAATACATTCGTTCCCAAAAATCCCTTGAATGTTTTATCTGTGACTATGTTGGGAAGCCCAGTTGTGACCAACAAAATCACGTCATTATGCGCGGGACTTGTGCATTCGTATTTCTGAATCGTTTTCCCTATAATTCAGGACACATGTTGATAGCTCCCTACCGGCATATTGCAGCATTAAATTTATTGAGTGATTCTGAAGCTGTTGAAATATATCGGTTGATTGTTCGCGCTCAAGCCGTGGCACAACAATGTATGAGTCCGGATGGTTGGAATATGGGTTGCAATTTGGGTACGATAGCAGGTGGAGCAATTGCTGATCATTTACATTTGCATTTGGTTCCAAGGTGGAATGGAGATACCAATTTCATGCCTGTATGCAATGATACCAAAAGTATACCAGAAGCTTTGGATGCGACAATGGATTTGTTACAACGATTCTGGCATCATTCTTAATTTAATGTAATGATATGGGGGTATTGAACGTGAAATTCATGCAATTGACTGAATAAAATGTCTTATTACAAACTCCCAAAAATTTTAAAATCCCTCCCACAGGCTGAAGACAGGAATATTAAAACGGCAAAAATCGCCAGTATCTTTTGTCCTGGACTTGGACAATTAATGGAAGGTAAATATGTCAAGGGGGTGATACAACTAGTTGTTTTTGTCTTATCCATTACCATTCCTATGGTTATTCTGTTTCGATTACTAATATCCATTGTTGAAAATGTAGTTAAAGGAAACAGCTGGGTATATGCTCATGAAGCTATTTCACAATCTATTCCATGGGGAATTTTACTAAGTTGTATCTTGATGGCCATCAGCATCGGAATTTGGAGTGTTTGGGATGCTGGACAAAGTCGCTAGGGGCAGAATTAATTTAACTATCAAGGATCTCTTTCTAATATCCAGGTTAAATCTTTAATCTAAAATTGAAAATTATCGACTTATCGATTATGATTAGATGTCGCCTAAATCAATTTTAATACGCTTAAGATTCGCAATCACAAACTGATTCATACTGTATAAATTTAAGCGATTATTATAGATGAGAATTGCTCTATATATTATCCATTTGATAAGGAGTTTTCCGTGGCAAAGCGAACTTTGATGACCTGCTGGAAACAATACGAAAACCTTTCTCAGTCTATCTTGAGTGGCGAACAAAATAATTCCAAACTTCATGATAAACTGTTAACTTTAACTGCCAAGGCCAATGCAGATAAAATTGGCAATGCGTTGTATACACTGTTTGTAAAACCTTATATGAGTAATTGCAAAAGTGTCGAATTCACTGTGGATATGATTTCAGGTGTCCCTGAATGGTTAACGGATTACCTGGAAGAAACCGGAACCCTGCTGGTCCATCCCATCAGCACCATTCGTTGGATTAACAATATCAAGAATTTGATCATGCCAGATTTTCGTGAGGATGAATTCATTTTGTTTCGAAACATCAGTTTCCTTATCGAACTCGGGAAATTACCTTCCATATATTTACTTTTTTTGATTGTTCTCCAGCGGGTTGCCATTCTGTTGCGAATTACTCATTTAGAAAAGCGTGGAGGCATAATTGAAGTAGCTGAAGACGAATCTTATCATACGCTGTTATGGGCTTTCAAGGAATTCGAACAATTCATGAAAAAAGTTTATGGAATAAATGCGCGACCCCACTTTGGTATTTCTTGGTATGAATCTGACTGGATTACCGGGAAATAATCTTTCCATTATACCCACACAGTTATCATAACCAACCTGTGTCTCTCCCAGCTGTGCCCGTTCAGTCTCAAATCTTGGTAATGTGAATTTCTTTTTTGACTGCTAAAACTACAGCCAAGATAAAAATATTCCCAAGGTATGATGTGATGATGGTTATTTGTAGCCATCATCACATCATTAAAGCAAGATGAGCTAACCCAGTCCAATAATTATTCATCGATCGTTTATAGGCTTTATACCATTAATGTTTTAATCGATTTTGATCCGAAACTTGTGTCTCAGGAGTAATTTGAAATTTGATCTAACATACAGCATTGCTATTGCTTGCATGATTAATTTTGGGTTGTGTACTGTTGGCACTCAATGCCTAAAGTCAAATTTTGTTTTTGCCGGGAAGCCTGATAAAGAAGGAAGATAAGCATCCCCATCCACTCGGTGAAGAGAAGAGATTTATACAAAAATCCTACAGGAAACATTTTCAATCTTAACGATACCGGAGACACCGCAGTATAAATCGATAACATCAGTAATGATTCAGCTATAAAATTTGGGCAATTGGCCATTTGGTATTGTTTACATATTCGAAATAATGCGAAGATGGCTAGCAAAACCACCATATCATCATAAACTCGATGGTGTGTCCAAACCCGACTAATAATCGCCGTAACCCCTAGTTGAATCCACAGATCGACTTGCCGATTTCTATAGAGCCAGATTCCCAACGTCAGCAATACCATTAATGTCCCCAAAGTATTCCAATTTTTCCATCCTAAAATACTGAATAAGCTATGGATATCATTGTATCCCATGTCCTGAGTTATGGCAATCCTGCCAGCAGCTCCGCTGCTGCCTGCGGCGACAGTGGCTTTACTCATCCATAAAATATGACTAAGTAAGTAATTTTCATTTACATACCAACAGCCGATCAATCCCAGGATGACATATATAGAGACAATCAGTACCATCGGCCGCAGTCTCATGAAGGACAAAACAATTATCCATAGAAATGGAAGTGCCACGGTCGGCTTCACTAAAGCGATTGAGGCCAAAACGCAGGAGAAGATTTCAATTTTTAAATTGCCTGGATAACGCTTTATTAACAATATACTGATCAAAATTGCACCGATCACAAGTATGCTTAATTGGCCATTACCAATGGTGATGGATGTGCCATAAGAAGAAACAATGAGTAAAATTATCAATGCTTGTTCCCATTTTGATTGTGACAAACTTGAGTTGACCAGTGTAGAGACAATTACGGATAAAATTATAATCGTCGATACTCCCCAGAGTAATCGAGTAATAAGCGGAGATGGAGACCAGAGAAACGGTGATAATATCGTATAACTCGCAGGTGGATAAACGGCAGAGCCAATGGTTATATAAATTTGTTCTCCTGCCCGCCACCTATGTATTTCCATATGGCGCAATAATAAATCAATGGCACCTTGATGACCGTATGATGGATTGAGTAACCGATTGAACTCTATGTACAAGCGGGGAATCGCGATGATTGCCAAAAGAATTGTAGTGAAGATAATCAGCGATCTCCATATCCTGCCGTGAGAGTTTCCCATTTTATAAATTCGGTTAAGTATTTGTTAGAGATTTATATGGTAAAATACCTGGCATTGTAAAAGCGGGGTAATATGCTACAAATTATCCCCATTTAAACGTATTATTTACCAGATGTCAAAATCATTTTTATCTGTGCAAGATATCTCGATTATTATTCCAGTACATAACGGGGGGGAAGGATTTAAACGATGTCTGGCCAGTATACAGGAGTTTCAACCTCCACCGCGGGAAATAATTGTGATTGCGAATGGCGATTCTGATGGATCCTCGGCAGTAGCCACGGCGGCAGGGCTGCAGGTAATTTCTGTTCCCCAGGCGATCGGCCCGGCCCGGGCACGCAATCTAGGCGCCAGTAAGGCGCAGGGAGAGGTTTTGTTTTTTATCGACGCCGATGTCACTGTGCAATGCGACACATTGACGGCAATCTGCGCTATCTTCAATAGCGAACCAGAGTTGTCGGCGGTGATCGGTTCTTATGATGATTCCCCGGCTGAAGCCAATTTTTTATCGCAATATCGTAATTTGCTGCATCATTATGTGCATCAAACCGGCAATGAAGAGGCGACAACTTTTTGGGGAGCCTGCGGAGCGATACGCCGTGACGTGTTTGCTGAAATTTCCGGATTCGACGAGGGCTTTACACGGCCCTCAATTGAAGACATTGAATTGGGTTACCGATTGCGGCAGGCCGGCCATCGCATCCGGCTTTGCAAGTCTTTGCAGATAAAACATCTCAAACGCTGGGAATGTCAATCGCTCGTGGCCACTGATTTCTTTTGTCGCGCCCTGCCATGGACTGAATTAATCCTGCGCGAAAAAGGATTGGTCAACGATTTGAATCTCAAAACCGAGAGTCGCATAAGCGTCGTTCTGATTTTTTTATTATTGCTGTCACTACCCATGATATTATGGTATCCATGGGCGGGGGGTATAAGTATGCTGATCGCGGTTGTTTTGGGAATGATTAATTTTCCCGTTTATCATTTTTTTTATCGCTGTCGCGGGTTTTGGTTTGCGGTCGGGGTCATTCCCTGGCATTGGTTTTATTACTTTTACAGCGGCCTGGCATTCCTGATCGGGATGATGCGTCATAGAATATTAAATTTAGCAGTTTTTTGAAACTGCTAAATTTAATATTTTGGCATAAAAATTAACTGATGTGGAATTCTCTCAAATTAAGAAAAAAGTGGGATAATCTGTTAAAAAGATTGATGCCACCAGGCAAACTGGCGCCACAGCGTGACGAATTTTACCAGATGTTTCCACCCCAGGCGAAGGTGCGTTGTCTGGCAAGCGGGTTTCAATTCACTGAAGGGCCGGTCTGGATTGTGGAAGAAGGATGTTTATTATTCAGTGATATTCCTGGAAATAGAATTTATCAATGGCAATCAGATCGGGGAATTTCGCTCTATCGGGAACCCAGCCATCATGCCAATGGGTTGACCCGCGATCAGCAGGGACGTTTGCTGGCTTGCGAGCACGGACCGCGGCGGGTGACGCGCACTTCTGCAAATGGTGAAATCAAGGTATTGACATCGACCTATCGCGACCTGCGGTTAAATAGTCCCAATGACATCGTCGTTAAGCGTGATGGGAGTATTTATTTCACTGATCCGCCCTATGGAATCAAATTCCCCGAAAAGCAGGACCAACCCCATAGCGGAGTCTATCGCATTGGCGCCGTGGGGGAAGAACCTCAGCTGCTGATAGCCGATTTCATCGCTCCCAATGGGCTGGCTTTTTCTCCGGACGAACGCCGGCTTTACATCGATGATTCTGATCGGAAACGATCTCATATCCGGGTATTCGATGTGGCTACAGATGGCACACTTGGCAATGGACGATTATTCCATGAGATGCTGTCTGAAAAATCAGGAGTGCCAGATGGCATGAAGGTCGATCGGGCGGGCCATGTGTTTTGCACCGGTGCCGGGGGAGTATGGGTATTTTCACCGGATGGGGAGCATCTGGGAACGATCCGGCTCCGCGAAACCCCGGCAAATTGTGCCTGGGGTGATGCGGATGGACGCGGATTGTATGTTACCGCCATGACTTCCCTGTATCATATTCGCGTGAATACCCCCGGGATTTCCGTCATCAATTTCGGGTAAAGGAGAGTCGGGGTGGATCGTTGTGAATTATGCCCAAACGCGCGATCGTGGCGTTGCCAAGATGAGGTTCAGTCTCGTTAAAAATGATGATCTTGCCGTGGAGCTTTAATTGATTTCTGAGAGAATAACAAAAATGATTCTGGTTGATCAGTATCAGATTAACTCGTTGACCATGGGGAAGGTCATTCACCCTCTTAATTGGGATGATCCGGTTGGTAATTGAATTTTTGAATTGCCACGGGAAATTCTCACTCATGGCAATTTCCCAATTGGCGGCAATGGTTTTTTCCTGTACCTCCAAATAGAGTTGTTCTCTATGATTCAGTGGAGGACAGTCAGTAGTTATTTTCCATGCGAGATCGTCCCGATTACGATTTTTATCCGGTTTTCCCTGCCAGAACAATTCATTTAAAGAGAGAAAATTTTCCGGTTGCCGGCCAACGCGATATGCCGCGGGTATATTGCTGACATTTAATCCCTGATCAATGATTGCGCAGGTAAGAAAATCATCACCCCAATGATAGGGAAAATGGATTTCATCGAAGCCGCCGACATGATCCCAGTCTACTTTACGAATCCCCAAAAAACTGCCATTACAACAAATCAGCCGTTTCTTCCCCATCGCGGCAAACATTTTGCCGGTGAACCATACAGCATTTTCCATTTTCTCAATAAACCCTTGCGGCAGTTCTTCCGGGCTTGTTTGATCGAAATCCCGCCGCAGTGCGTATTCCAATTTTCCATTTCGCCAACATGCCCCTTCAATGTCGGGATTCCAGTCATAATGCCAGCCAATCAGGCCAAGTTGTCGATCGGCACGAAGTTTTTCCGCGCAGATATCCACTATTTCTGGACCGATCCGCATGTCATTACAGATATTAAAAACAATGTCCCCCGAAGCATGTTGGAAACCGAGATTCACCCCCTTCACATGACCATGACCGGTTACCGCCAGCAATAATTTATCGATGAGACCAATACGGAGGCAAAATTCAAGAAATTGCCGCTGCAACGGAGTCTCATCGTGGACAACCACAATGACTTCGTGATATGATTGCTTCCATCGGCGAATACAACCCAGGCATTGCTGAATGTACCAGGTGTCATTGCCATATGAAGTGATGATTATTGATATGGTCGATTGCATGAAGAAAGGTGACTCTGAAGAGGGTGAATCGATACAGATATCTGTTGAACGTTAAGAGTGTATTGATTGCGTTAAACTCAACTGTTCCAGCCATTGTTGAAATTGATGAGCTGACAACGCCGTTTCCTGGTTGAGCGGTTGCTGCTCCCAGCGCTCAACAATGGCCTGTCGGCAACTCATCAATGTTAAACCTTGAGTCGGTAACAGCCGGTTGAACATCTGTTGCGTGCGCGCCTGACGCGAATCAAGCGTTGTAAGAGGCGGGTCTTCCACAGCTGCATAGTGGACCAATATGGATGTTGATTGATTACGCAGATCATCCAATGCAGGGCAAAACAGATCCGGGCTGAAGTTGATAGCGAGATCCACCCATACAATCAAGGAGCGCTGGGTGGAATCAGTGATCTCCTTTAACCATTGCCAGGGCAAAGACAAGGGACTATGTCGATAGATTACAAACGGCCGGTGAATTTTCTGCCGATAATGGTAACTGCCGATTTCAATAATATGGAATTCATAGTTCTTGTAATTAGCTTCCATGCGGTCACACAGGCGATTAATCAGACCATGCAGACCGTTGATATTATGTGGGATGCAAATGAAAAAGAGGACATCAGGCAATTCGATTTTCGCCGATGATACGCGCCGGATGGAGAACTCATCAGCGGTATTGTAAACCATAACCTCATGCCGGGCATCCAGCACCAGATACTTGAAATTATTCTGTATATAACGCCATAATTCTTCCCGGGACATGGCGGCAATTTTTTGCCATTCACGCTGGTTGGCGGGGAGGAAATGATTGTAATGACTGTCGTTCCCCCGCTGATGCTCAAGATGGTAACAGTTAAATCCGGCCAGATACGAAATCCTAACATTAAGCTTTTGCAACCGGCAGAGCAATTCCATATCCTCACAGCCATAGGAAACCATATTTTCATTAAACCCGCCAAGCCAAATCATCTGTTGTCGATCAAATAGAATGCCGCCGCCAGTCGAGAGTTGCTCTTTGCCACCATAGAGCAACTCGACATCCGCGGGCAAAGAGGTATTTGATTCAGCATCATAATGGGGAAGTTGAGTGAACAATGAGAGTGAATTGGGTTTCGTCGACAGCAGCTTGTCACGTTTGCATTGCAGCATGATGCCATTGTAGGGAAAGATAAAATCAACCTCTTTCTTGGTCACCTTGCGAATGGCGGCGATCAAGGCTTCGGGAGGAAATAATACATCGCAATCATGGACCATGACCACCGGCGTAGTAGCGAGAGCAATACCAAGATTACATACACGGCTTTTGTGAAAACACCCGCTTGAGGTGACATAACGGAAATCGACTTGCCCATATCCCCGCGCGATCTCCGCACAATATGATCGTGGCCCGTGTTCGATCACAATAATGGAAAACCAGGGGAAAAATGAAACGAAATATTCCAGCACAATGCCGAGGTTCGACAAGCGATCCGGAGAATCGATGCGGACAGGAATCACTACCCCCAGATTGGCATCATCCCGGCACAGGAGCGGGACCGGTACTCCATCAAACACTTTCGCGGCGGAATCTTGAATCACTCGTATACCTCATTGATCACTGCCCAGTGAGGCGGTTTTGATCGATTTGTTTAATAATGAACGAACGCGTGCCAACCGCTGCTCGTCATCGATATTGACAATATTGGCCAGACGACAAAATGCCAGGCTGGCAAAATCTCGTAATTCGAGCGGCAGACGGTCTTCAAATTGGCGGATGCGTTGTTCGATTCGGGTGTAACGGTTATTCGTCTTGGATCGGCTGGTTGGATGATCCTGATACCAAAGCAGCATTTCCGGGATAACCTGCAAAGTAAACCCTTGCCAGACCAAGCGAAGGAGTAAATCCCAATCCTCGTCAACATTGGGTTCCAAGGTAAATCCGCCCACCGCGAAATAAGCGGATTTCCTGACAAAATAGATCGTGCCCCCCATATCGGGATATTGAACACAAGCTGCGAAAGCCGCCCCTAATGGCAGCAATAACTTCTTAATGGGGGTCGCGGCGGAGGGTATCCCCGGGGCATCGAATAATTGATATGCGCAGGTAAGGATATCGGCATGGCTATGACTGGCGGCTTTGACAAAAGTTTCCACGGCATGAGCTTCCAGATAGTCATCGTCATCGAGAAAGAGGAGATACTCTCCCTTCGCTTCCATGGCGGCATGATGTCGGGCCACACCCGGCCCCTGATTTTGCTGGCGGATAATCCGCCAGCCGCGATGCTGATATTCAGATTCAATATGAGTTAATTGCTCGGTAGAATCAGGGGTGCTGCTGCCGTCATCAACGACGATAACTTCCAGATTCGCATAGGATTGGGCTGCGATCGATGATAACATCCGGCGGAGGAGAGCAGGGCGTTCGAAATGAGCGATACAGATGGAGACCAGCAGCGATTTTCCATTGGTTGGCAGTGATGAAAGCGGGCGAAACAAATCGGGGTATGAATCCTTGATGTTTCGGTGCCAGTGCAGCCAGGATGAGCGTATTGTTTCCGGGAGGAAGGCGGGGTGTGCGATGTCGTGGCCGTGTGCTAAGATAGTGAGTAATCGCGCCGCGAAAGGTTCAAGGTTAAGCGAACAGGTTACTCGCTCGCGATCTTCGGTGGCGATCAGTTCGGGGATGCCGCCGGAGTCACTGGCTAAAAATGGAATCTGATAATGGAGGCATTCCTGGACGGTGCAGGGTGAATTGTCTATCAGGGAGGGAATGACTGCCAATCGTCCTGACCTTTGTAAATACGTGATTACCTGATCACGATCATAGTCGGCAATAATTTGCCATGAGCAGGGGCATTGTGCCATTCTCATTTTGATATAGCGATCACTTGGATAGCCATTGATAGTCGTTATCGCGCCCAAAAATGTGAGGGATATTTTCGGGTTCAATGCAGACTGAATGCGCTCGATAACATCACAAAAAAAGGCAAGACCTTTCCGGCGATCCAAGCGACCGAAAAATACCAGTTCATCAATGCCCTGCGGGGAAGTGTGTGATCTCGAGGCTACGACTGGATGATGAAATTCAATAATATTTTGCTGACAGTAACTGCTAACAGGCAATTGCCATTTATCCTTTTCCATCCATGCCAGTAAATACGTGCTGGGACTGACGACAACATCCGCTAATTCAATCGATTTGCGTTCCATGAAATCCACCACCACATCCTCTCGGTGAGCCGCAAAATTACCATCACCACTGCGACTCCAGCGCATCGAGCCATGCGCTCCGACACACAATAAGGATTGTTGAAATGCCAAGCCCTGATTTTTGGCGAGCAGTGAATAATAAGGCAATCCCAACCATTCATGAAAATGTATGACATCAAATTGATCACGAATCTTTAGCCACTGATAGACTAAATAGGAAATTTCCTTGCGGTTGGCATACCAAAGATGGCGCGGCTCGGGAACCTGAAGATGGACAAAGCAAATGCCATGAGATGCGAAAAATGCTTCCCATTCACCGGATTTACCTTGGGCAAGATCATGATGGCAATAGAGAATGGTTACCGTATGGCCATCTCCAGCCAGGGCCATGCTTAGTCCACGATAAGCAGTGCCAACACCACCACAATGATAAGGTCCCGAGATATCCCGGGTGACAATGGCAATATTAAAGGAAATAAGATTTGTGGTTGAATCTGACATTTCCTTGATTCCCTGGTGCTGGCGCGGGATTGAGGAGGAATCGCTTTCCCATTGTGATTCAGGATCATTAACCGGTTTCAGAGGCAATGATTGATATGATGAAGCATTGGTCATGGACTATTGAGTGTTTTAATGGAAATGCTGTAAAGAGCATTAAATTGCGTTCATTTATCCATATTGCATGCGCTTTTTTCTGATTCAGATCGGAGCATATATA
The DNA here is from genome assembly GCA_964615975.1 of uncultured Lentisphaerales bacterium. Classification (GTDB taxonomy): domain Bacteria; phylum Verrucomicrobiota; class Lentisphaeria; order JABSQK01; family JAJFLO01; genus CAZTTH01. The sequence goes on from CAZTTH010000023.1 coordinate 27,116, forward strand.
ATGCGGAAAATCGCCCCAATAAAACATTCATCTTTCACAATGATATTGACTATTGACTGACAGCGTATACAATTCGCTACTTTTTGAACAAATTGTCTTGTTGCTCCAGAACATCTGCCAAAACGTAACTACCAATCAATGCCAAGAGAGGAATAATAAAACATGAATCCAGGCAAACACTTTGAATGTAATGCTCCCGATGTCATTTTCCAAAATTTCGAAGATGAAACCATACTTATCAATTTGACTACCGGTTGTTATTATAGTTTGGATGAAAATGCGATGGCTATCTGGAATCTGGTTAGTACGTGCGTTCCCGTCGAGGATATCCTGGAATACTGCCAGAGAGCATGGACCGGTGATGCCAAAACGATCGAAACAACGATTCGAGATTTTATCAAAATATTACTGGAAGAATCTCTCATCAGGCCTGCAGAAGATAGGCGGTCTTTACCCGTGGAATTGCAGCAGCAAAGCACCACCACCACGGCAGCTAAACCCCCGGATTTTGCCATTCCGCAATTAAAGAAATATGATGATATGGCTGAGATGCTCCTGCTCGATCCGGTTCACGAAGTAACGGAAGCCGGCTGGCCGGCTGCGAAATCAAACACTGATGAGTCGGCAGCTCTTATCGATGATCACGATGCCAGCCAGTGGCCTGATATGAATATTCGGCCGTAATTTATTGCTGTAAGTTGAATATTAAAATTTCTCACGAGGATAAAATCCAGAATCGAATATCCAACAATAACGATGATATATCGCTTCTTCACTGTCGGCGGATAAATACTGCTTATAATGATGATGAGAGGACATGTTGATACGTGGTAGACAGAATTCAGGGGTTAGTCCCATTTTTAGCAAAAATTTTTTGACATCCGTTTTCAAGCTTTCTTTGCGTAATATCACCAGATTATATGGCATTGATCCATTGAGGGTATAATAGCGTTCTATCTGAGTATTTTCCAGAGTTCTGCCATGAAAGGTGCTGTGTCGGGCAAATGCGCTAAAACTGGTGGTTAAGGCCATATGTTGATCCGGTCCTTGGTCCCATGGATGCCCCTGCCGGAGATAAAAATAACGTGAAACTTCCAGGTCATATGGATTGCGCATGGAGGCAGCTATCCATTTCAAGCGATTAAAAGCAATGCCGACAGACTCAAGCAAGGGAATGGCTTCATCCAAAAATTCGTGACGCTTTCCAGGTATTGTGACAACATTTTTATGGGGGGGATCATGACCGGGTGGAACGAAACTGTATAGGGTGCCCTTGACAATTGAAATCAAAAGAGCAGTTAACCACATCCCGCCGGTTTTGGGGACATGAATATATAAGAAATCGTTATTGCAAAGCATGAAATGGTATTGGCCGCTAACAAAAAAATTACACCTGCTATATCTATTATAACATTTGGTAATCTTAGCATATGATCGCTCACATGCATGCATCGCATAAACTTTTATTGCAGGCTGCGTTATTGCAAAACGATAACGCAATCACTGCCTGGAATCAGTGGATTTCGACCCATGATATCGATACAGTCGATGGCGCTTCGCATCGCTTGCTGCCCTTGTTGTATAAAAATCTTATCGCCCGCCAAGTGAAACACAAGGAATTGCCACGCTTAAAAGGTATTCATCGGTATTTTTGGTGCAAAAATCAGATATTAATGCGGCGCCTAAGTGAGATCCTCACACTATTCCGTGACCATGGACTCAAGGTCATGGTATTAAAGGGGGTTCCACTGGCCTTGAACTATTATGCGGATATCGGCTTGCGCCCAATGGCGGATTTCGATGTCTTAATTCCGGTTGCCCAAGCAATGCAGGGATGTGATCTGTTATTATCCCATGAATGGTATGTGAAACCGGAATTTGAAGGCATACCGAATATCGCTCGGCTCAACGTTAATGATCGGCATGCGGTAGGATTTAGCAATCAGGATGGTATTGAATGTGATCTCCATTGGCATGTGCTGCAGGATTGTTGTTGGGATTGCGCTGACGATCCCTTCTGGCAGCATGCGGAAGAAGGAAATCTGGATGGGACCAAGATATATTTTCCCAGTCCGACCGACCTCCTGTTTCATACCTGCATTCACGGGGCGGCTTATAACCCGATGGCCTCCTTTCGCTGGGTTGCCGATGCGGTAATGATTCTCAATAAAAGGGCGGGTGAGATCGATTGGAAGCGGATGCTGATGATGGCACAATCACGGTTATTGTTATTGCCATTGCAGAATGCCTTGACCGAATTACATCAATTGATGGGGATGCAAATCCCTTTACCGATACAATCTACCATCATGGCAGCCAACGTGAGTCTGTCGGAAAGACAGGAATTCAAACTGAGAATAGTTGATTTAAATTATCGCTATACTCCGTTTGGACGGTGGTGTGAATTCTCCCGGCGATATTATGCGAACGGATTCTTTCAGCGGATTATGGCAATTCCAGGTTTCATGAAAACCATCTGGTCGGTAAATCATCTCTGGGAGCTTCCGGCAATGATTTTATTTCATGTCATACCTGCTTATCTTGAGCGGCGAAAAAATCAACGAAATACGATGTCCGATGCAAGTTCAAAATATCCAAAGATTTACGCAAAATAATTCAAAACATCGAGACTTTTCCTCACCATGCCAATCTTTCGTTTGAAACCCATTTCCGAGACAATGCAGTGTGATTTTTTTAATGCCATGCTCGACTTATATCATCGGGCAGAAAGCAAGAGGGGTGCTATCCGCTATGATTTCATGTTGGCAAACACGCATGTTTGTTTACAGTTTGCCAGCGAAAGGCTGGCTGAAATCATGGCGCCTGCATTTGCGCATCATCATCGACCGGTGAGTGCGAATCCGGATTTCACTGTCTGTTTATGGGACAGCGCTTCCTCAGGAGTGGACATGATCCCGCCGCCCTGCAATCCCAAATTTTTTACCAACAATGGCGGAGTATGGGGGTTTAACAGTCCGCGTTATAAATTTGCCTATCACTATGGTGAATTCTCCATCAATGTTATGGACCGGGAAGCCGGAATCGCGGTTTATTGGGTGCGTGACGCCGTTACACTGCCATTTTGGGCACATGCATCTCCACTGCGAAGTCTGCTGCACTTGTGGATGCAGCAAAATAACAAACAACTAATCCATGGCGCCGCGATTGGCAATCAGAACGGTGCAGTCCTCCTGGCAGGAAAAGGCGGGATGGGCAAATCGTCGACTGCTTTGTCTTGTCTGCTCCTGGGGATGGATTATCTTGGCGATGACTATGTCATTATTGATTTAAATTCCATTCCCCTGATTCACAGTTTATACAACACGGCAAAACTGGATCCACAGCGGCTATATCATTATCCGGAATTACAAGCTGATGCCACATCACATACCAGTCTGGGCTATGAAAAAACCGTGATGTATCTGCATGAAAAATTTGCCGGAAAGATTAAGGATAGTTTACCGGTAAAGGGGATATTATTACCGGTTGTCGAAGATAAAACGAACACGTCAGTGACAGAAGCCGAGGTTATGACAGTCGAGCAGGCAATCCGTTTTACCACCCTTTCGCACCTGCCATATACTGGCAGTAAATCAATGGCAATGATAGCCCAACTCGTATCACAGATCCCTCATGGACAACTTCGCTTAGGCAGAGATCGACAGGATGTGACCGATTGTATAACTGACTATTTGTCACAATGTAATTCCACGCTTTCAAAGGAGAATACAAGAATCGCCCATGAATATTTCTCCTTGGAGGAATGGCCATTGATCTCGGTAATCATCCCGGTTTATAACGGGGCCAGGTTTATTGAAGAGGTGACGATAAACATCATCAATCAACACTATCCTCGCACCGAGATCATTTTTGTCAACGACGGATCGACTGACAACTCGAAATTTCAGATATTGAATTTGCCCTATGACGTTAGTTATTATGAATCGAAGACCAACCAGGGGCCAGCCGAAACACGGAACCGGGGCATTCGTGAAGCAACCGGTGACTATCTGGCTTTTCTGGATGTTGATGATCTTTGGCCGGATAATTCCCTTATTGCTCACATGCGGCGCTTTCAACAGAATCATCGACTTGATATTACCCGTGGCATCGCGCAATTAATGATGTTTAATCCAATAACCGGAAACTTCGAAAATAAAGGCGATCCAAACGAATGCTTCCCCCATTATATCGGGGCAGGACTATATCGCAAGGAGGTATTTCTGCGGGTCGGCCCGTTCGATTCGGGTTTGCGTTTTGGCGAGGATTCGGATTGGTATCATCGGGCTGAGGAACTAGCCATTCAGATCGAAGTCAGGCAGGAAGTTTCTCTCTATGTCCGGCGTCATGAACAAAATATGACAACAGGGAAGAACCAATTGGAGTTAAATCGTGTGCGTATATTAAAAAATCGCATCGACCGCACGCGTCAGCGAAATGCGACACTATAAAAATAATCCCCAATTAATAAACATAAAATGAAAATCAGCGTCGTCATACCGGTTTATAATTGTGAGAGTTATCTGAATCAGGCTATACAAAGTGTTTTGGCGCAAACTCTGCCGGCGGATGAAATCATTGTCGTCGACGACGGCTCCACGGATGGCAGTGCGGCGGTGGCCGCTGATTATCCTGAATCGGTGCAATATCGATACCAAAAAAATCAGGGCATTGGCGCGGCGCGGAATTATGGAGTTGATCAATCCCATGGCGAATATCTCGCATTTCTGGACGCGGATGACTTATGGGATAAAAACAAATTGAAACTGCAAATGACCGCCTTCGCGGCACATCCGGATTTGGATATGGTTTTTGGACATGTCTGTCAATTTATCAGTCCGGACTTAAGCCCGAAAGAACAGGTCATGATACACCTGCGCAATGAGATTATGCCGGGTATGATTGCCGGTACCATGTTAATAAAACGGAATGTGTTTTTATCCATTGGTTATTTTAATGTGTCATTGAGGATAGGAGAATTTGTTGATTGGTATGCGCGAGCCCAGGAATTAAAAACCCATTCGATGATGTTGCCGGAGGTGATATTACAGCGTCGCTTGCATCAGTCAAATCAGGGAATAACCCAACGATCCAATCAGAGAGATTATCTCCTGGTTATCAAAGCGGCCCTGGATCGTCGACGGCTAAGCAACAGCGCCAAAAATCAATCCGCATATGAACAAAACTGATCCCTTGGTTAGTGTAATTCTACCGGTCCATAACGGGGCAAAATACTTAAAAATGGCACTGGACAGCGTATTTTCCCAAACTTATCAGGCGCTGGAGATTATCGTTATCGATGATGGATCGGAAGATGATAGCGCATCTATCGTGAATTCTTATCGCGATCTAGAGCTTATTCGCCAAGGCAACCAGGGAGTGGCCGCCGCACGCAATGTTGGCATTGCCAGCGCGCACGGAGATTTCATCGCGTTTATCGATCAGGACGACATGTGGCTGCCGCCCAAAATTGAAACCCAGGTGCGGTTATTATATGAATCCGATGATCTTGGGTATGTGCTGGTCTATCAAAAAATGTTCATTGATCCGGGGATGACAATGCCGCTTTGGCTAAAACCAGACTTGTTCAATATTGCTCATCCTGCCTATATTCCCAGTGCGTTGATGGTCAGGAAGGCGGTGTTTAATAAAATCGGTGTTTTTAATCATGAATTGATCTATGCCAGTGATAGCGACTGGTTTGCCCGGGCGACTAAAGCGGGAATTACTAAAGCCATAGTAGAAGAAACATTAGTGCATCGGCGGATACATCAGGCAAATGAATCAAGACATATACAAGCGAATTTAAATGAATTATTGATAATGGTTAAGTCATCCCTGGATCGTCAGCGGTAGTGCCCATCAGCTTGGTGATAATAGAATCTTGAAACTTTAACTTATGAGCAGAATTGAGAAAACTAAATTACTAATAACCGGCGCCGCTGGTCGTCTCGGGAGTATTTTAATCGAACCTTTGCAACGCCGATATGAATTGGTTTTAAGCGACAATCTTCCGTTGTCGACGCCATCGGCCTGTCCATTCATTCAAGCAGACATAAGCTTGCTGGAAGAAATCCGCCCACTATTTTGTGACATAGATGTTGTCATTCATCTGGCGGCGAACCCAAGACCTCAAGCGCCGTGGCAAAATTTGCTGCCCAACAACATTATTGGCGCCGCCAATATGTTCCAGGCTGCCAGTGAAAGTCAGTGCAAACGAGTCATATTTGCCAGCAGTTTTCATGCGGTGCGGGGAAATTCCGCAAATAAAATCATATCTGAAAACAGTCCATATCAACCGGAAAATCTTTATGGGGCCAGTAAAGCCTGGGGTGAAATATTGGCGCGTTACTATTCTGATTCCCAAGCGATGTCATGTTTATGCCTGCGGTTGGGATGGGTATTACAACGGGATCAAATTAAATCTCACCGCCAAAATTCTCATTTCCATTACATTTTAACTTGCGATGATTTGGTTAAATTCATTATCGCTGCTATTGAAGCTCCGTTAACCTTGCGATATGGGATTTATCATGGCATATCTATGAAACGTAGTCGCAATGTTGACATGCGGCTGACCCATAAGGAACTTGGTTTTGAACCGGATGATGATATCTCTAAAATCGCTGAGATCGAAAGTGCGGGCCAACGATTTTCCATTCCCAGAAAACTTATGAGATATTTCGGTAAACTTAAAAATTTAGTTTTTAGTTTTCTTACCTTGGGGATTGTATGCATTCCAAGTTAATAGATCAACATATCACAACGATTTCACCATCAGGCGGGAAGATCTCATTGAACTTGCGGGAATTATGGGATTATCGCGAGATACTTGGCATTTTCATTTGGCGTGACCTGACCGTGCGTTACAAACAAACCATCGTTGGTTCCGCCTGGGTAATCATCCAGCCCTTGATTACCATGGTGGTATTTACTGTGTTGTTTGGACGCTTAATGAAAATACCTTCTGAAGGTGTGCCCTATCCCACTTTTGCCATCTGTGGACTGGTTCCATGGACTTACTTCACTCATGCCTTGACTAAATCCTGTAATTCCTTATTAGAGCAAAAAGATATGATCAGCAAAATTTATTTTCCCCGTCCTCTGGCGCCAGTGGCATCAGTGGCAGCCGGGTTAGTTGATTTCGTGGTGGCATTTGTGATCCTTATGGCCATCCTCTTTTTTTATGGAATTACCCCAACTGAAAAAATACTTGCCATGCCTCTTTGGGTATTACTTCTGATGATGACGGCACTGGGAATTGGATTTTGGCTTTCAGCTATCAATATCCAATATCGAGATATTTCCAATGCCCTGCCGTTTATTATACATCTGGGTTTTTTTGCCTCTCCTGTTTTCTATCCGAGCAGTATGATCCCCGAAAAATGGCAGATGATTGTCGGATTAAACCCCATGGTGAGCATTATTGAAGGCATAAGGTGGTCTTTACTGGGAACCAAGCAGCAACTAAATGGACAAATGCTGGCCATCTCCATAGTGGGTATCATGAGCATATTTGTCAGTGGATTGTATTTTTTCCGAAGACGCGAAGAAACCTTCGCCGATGTGATTTGAATCATGAATGATTTTGCCATTCAAGTAAAAGAATTGAGTAAACGATATCGAATTGGTGAACATAACCCACGACGAGCTACAAGGGAGTTAATGGAATCTTTCATTCGTGCCCCCTTTAACTGGGTCAAGGGGAATTCCCCATTAACCAGCTTTCAACCCAAATTTATTTGGGCACTCAGAGATGTTACATTTACAATCGGACACGGAGAGGTTGTCGCTATTATTGGCAAAAATGGCGCCGGAAAATCAGCCTTATTAAAAATATTGGCACGGGTAACCAAACCTACAGCTGGTTCCGCCCAAATTGTTGGCAGGGTAGGAGCTTTGCTTGAAGCTGGTGCAGGATTTCATTCCGATTTAAATGGCCATGAAAATATTTTACTCAATGGCATAGTTCTGGGTATGCCCAAAAGAGTGATGCGTAATAAAATCCATGAAATTGCTATGTTTGCTGAGTTGGAAATGTTTCTTGATACGCCGATAAAGCGCTACTCAAGTGGAATGAAAGCAAGATTAGCATTCAGTATTGCTGTTCATATTGCACCAGAGATTTTGATCGTTGATGAAGTGTTGTCGGTTGGTGACGAGTCATTTAAGCAGAAAAGTTTGCTTAAGATCAAGGAGTTGATCGGTGCTGGGCATACAATTCTCTTTGTCAGCCATCATCTGGATACCGTTCGTGAAATTTGTCATCGAGCAATGCTATTAGAAAATGGACGCTTGATAATCGATGACAAGGTTAATGTGGTCATTGATCGCTACCAAAAGCCTATCCCGCGTTGATATCATTAGTTTCACCTTTTGGATACAAGAAGATAATTATGATTCATAAAACAAATAATATTGTTATTGGTTCGTCAGAGATATATTATTTCTCATCTCATACCCCCCATTAACCATATTATAGTGAGATTCTTAAATTTGTTGACCTCTACAAATAGCAAGCACCTGTCTCTCAGGATGCGTTTGATGTTGTGTCTGGGGATTGCAGTTCTCATAATCTGCATTCGCGATAATCGCATTCTCGATGCGATTGAAAATCGTATGTACGACATGCGGGTTAAATTGTTGTCGTTACACCAGCCTCCCAGTAACGATATAGTCATTGTGGGAATAGATGATTATAGTCTGAGTTTTCTTGCACCCGAGATCGGACGCTGGCCTTGGCCGCGTTATGTTTATGGGGGGATTATCGATTATTGTGCGTCCGCAAGTACCATCGCTTTTGATATAATTTTCGCAGAAGAAAATGAAAACAACAAAGAAGGGGATAAAGTTTTTACCAATTCTGCCAAACACTACGGCAAGGTAATCTCAGCCTTATATTTGAGTAATGCGCAGGATACCGGATACGACATACCAATCGAATCGATTTCCCAATTTAGTTTACCGGCAAGTTTTTCCCCTCAAATCACTATAGATTCCTACGAATATGGATTAATCCCATTTCCCAATCTGTTGGCAGCCAGCAATAAATTGGGGACAGTTCAACATGAGGTAGAATCGGATGGAGTGTTGCGTACCTATACGCTGGCGGCAAAATACCATGAGCGGTTTTTTCCATCATTGGGACTCGCTGCTGCCATGACTTATTTAGGGTTAACCCCACAGCAAGTCAGTTGTGATGTGGATTCAAATTTACATTTGGGCGATCGTCAGATACCCCTTGCTAATAATAAGCATCTGCGATTATTGCCACCGAATGTTGATGATGAATCCATGCGACACAAGACCTATCGGGTAGTCGATATTCTGACATCTTGGTATATGGAGAAGGAAGGTAAGCAACCGATAATTCCACGGGATACTTTTAAAGATAAAATCGTACTTGTTGGTTCATTGGCAATTGGAGTCAAAGATCGTGAAATTATTGCCGGGGGATTCAATCTCGATGGAGTTTTGGTTCATGCCATAGCGGTCGACAATCTTTTGAATAGTAAAAGCCTGCAACTCTGTCGCCCATTCATCGAATTTTTAATTGTTCTGATCATTTGCCTCTTACCAGTCTTTGCCAGTATCGAACGTCCTGGGTTTATGGTAATGACCATAGCGTTAATACTGACGGGATATTTGGGCATTGTTATTGGCGCCTTATTTCTTTGGCATGTCATTTTGCCAGTAACAGCGCCAGTGTTAGGGATAATGAGTTCCAGTATCGGATTGGGAGTGAGTTATTGGTACATTGAATTGGTACAACGTAAAAAGTTGGAGTTCAACCTGCGAGAAGCGTATGAAGATTTAAAAATTACCAATGAAAAATTAGCGGATTATAGTCATACCCTGGAAATTAAGGTAGATGAACGAACGAAAGAAATAACTGAAAAAAATGTCGAACTTGAAGGCACACTCAATCAATTAAAGCAAATGCAGGAACAACTTATCATGCAGGAAAAACTGGCATCTCTAGGCCAGGTGACAGCTGGAATTGCTCATGAAATCAAAAATCCCCTCAATTTTGTCAATAACTTCTCCAAAGTCTCGATATCATTAACCGAAGAATTAGAGGATGAGATACAGCTCCATAAGGATAAATTATCAAGTACTACCAACGATTTCATATTAGAGATTATCACAGACTTGAAATCAAATATTGAAAAAATAAACAACCATGGCAATCGTGCTGATCGTATTGTTCGCGGCATGTTGGTGCAATATCGGGGAAATAGTGGCGGGAAAGAAAAGACAGGTATCAACGCTTTAATCGATGATAATTTAAATTTGATGTATCATGGCAAACGCGCGGATGAACCTACATTTGATATTGTGCAAATCCGTGATTATGATGAGTCCATAGGCGAAATTACTGTCATGCCTCAGGAATTAGGACGTGCATTTCTCAATATTCTGAATAATGCCTTTTATTCGACTCATCAGAAGAAAAAGAAATTGAAATCCGATTACAATCCCCAATTGACAGTGCGAACGAAAAACTGTGGTGACAGAGTTGAAATCCGCATCCACGATAATGGTATGGGGATTCCAACGGATATCATGGATAAAATATTCAATCCATTTTTTACTACAAAACCAACAGGAGAGGGCACAGGATTAGGTCTTTCGATTGCTTTCGAAATAATCGTTCAAGCACATAAGGGTACACTTAGGGTTGAATCCGAGATCAATAAATATGCCGAGTTTATTATCACGCTGCCAAAAATTAGTGATTAAGCAAATTATCATCCCAATAAATTGCCATAGCCTATGTAATGGCATGATCGTTGCTACCATGGAAATATCAGAATAATTTGTCAATTTAAGTTGACGAAAATTTTGCTAAACAATCATTTCATATAAATAATCTAAAAATGAAAAGAATCATCAGGCCGATAATACAAATCATCATAATTTGTATATGCATTCAAGTGAACTGGTGTGCATTTAGTTGGGCGGATGATTCAGCTGATATTCCTGGTTCTTCACCCGAACAGATTAATTTTCAAAATTCTACCGCAAAAAAAATACTCTACAAGACATTGCCAGGGGATACCTATCCAAGTATTGCGAAACGTTTTTTAGACGGACCGAATGCACTCTTGGAATTACTCAATTATAATCATCTTACTCCATCCAGTCCCATCAGGGTTGGAATGGTAATAGTGATTCCCGGAGAAGAAAGAAATGAGGCATATAAAACTATTGAAAAAGTAAAAAAAGCATATCGTTTAGCACAATCAGCTAGTGCCGATATTTATGCACCCAATGAATTGATAGAAGCCAATAGCATGTTAGTTGCAGCAGAGGAAAGTTGTTTGAATGCTTCCTATGATAAAGCAAACGCCTTGGGTGCATTGTCCTTGGTAAAAATGAAATATGCTCAAGATGTTGCTGACCAACGGGCTGTTGTACCGATAACTGGAAAAATTAATATAATTCATGGTCAGGTTGAGGTATCGACCGATGCAGGGACAAGCTGGCAACTTGCCATTAACAATCAAAAATATTCCGAGTTAGCAATCATCAAAACCGGTGACAACTCACGCGTTGAACTTGAAATGGCGGATGGAAGCATAATTCAAATCCACGAAAAATCAGAGTTTAGAATCGATGTGTATACTCAGGATAAAAGGAATCAAAAAACCAACCTCCAGTTGCATGTGACCTTGGGAAATATCTTGGGAAAAATAAATGAGCAAAAACACAAGGACACCACAATCCATATACGAAGTCGTGAAACTTCAATGGCAGTGCGCGGTACCCAATTTCGTTTTAGTGGCGATCGTGAGGGGACAACCAGGATTGCATTGTTGGAAGGTGACGTCGATTTATTCACCCCTCAGGAAAATATCAGTTTAGATGATAATTATGGCACCATCGTACCGATAAAACAACCCCCTATACCACCTGTAGAATTGCTTCCTCCGCCCGTTCTTGAAAAAATCCCATCGGATCAACTCAAAACTTCCAATCAGAGCCTTGAATTGCGTTGGAAACCAGTCAACATTGAAGTCAAACAAAAAACTCATCAAGGGATCAAACTGACTCCACGTAAAGCTCAGTATTATCATGTTGAGATCGCCAACGATGAGAGATTTAACGCTATTGTCCAGGAAGAGCTGGTGTCTGAAAATTACTTTAAGTCCAAAGTTTTGTCACCGGGAAATTACTATTGGCGAATATCCAGTGTTGATGAAGCTGGTTTGGAAGGAGCAGTTTCAGCAACTAGGTCGCTAATTATAATCCGCAAACAAGATTTGGTCCTGATTCCCGAAAATGACCCCATTGTTCGGGATGGCCGGTGGATCATTGGACCGAATTGGACCGTTGGTATTAAATCGATTCCTGAGAACAATAGTTTAACCGCCTATGAATGCAGTCTGAATGATGGGCTATTCACAGTGGTTGAAGACCGAGTGTTTTTTCGTGACGAAGGGATTTTTAGTTTAAAAGTCAGAGGTGTCGGAAAAGATGGGCATAAGGGAGAAATATTGATGCAGACTATTGAAGTCGATGCTACCCCACCGCTGGTGGATACTTTTATTAGTCCGGTATCCCTTGATGCCAATGGAAACCGATATGTAAATGTGACAATTAATGCATTTGATAAGAGTGGCGTCAAGAGAATTATTTATCGTATTAACAATGGACCACAACAAACCTATAATGGAACTATTACATTGCAGTTGGGAAAGAAAGCAATAACAAAGTTTAAACTAAATGATGTCAAGACGCAAAATTTTAATATTATATTTGAAGCGTTCGATTTACTAGATAATCGGCACCGTGAAGTAATAGATTTGTCTTATTAGCTAACCTTACCCTGTGTAATAAATAGAATATCAATAATATATTCTTAAGGTTTTAAGTTCATGATCGAGTCGAGTTTTGAATAGTATGCACAATCGATATAGCAGGTCCTAAATAATAACCATAATGAGGTAATTTCATGAAGACAAAAACATGTTTTTCAAATCTATTCATAATGTGCTGTTTTTTTTTCAGTCAGTTTGTTGTCATTGCTGACAATCAAGCACATCCACAAAATAATTCGGAACATGATTTCAATACAAAAGATCATAGCCAATCTGATAAGGTTATTTATAAGCTGCAAGCAGGTGAAACCCTCAAAGACATTGCGGCGCGTTATTTGGGGGGCGAAGCGTATACCAATGAACTAATGGAATATAATAAAATTAGCGATGCCAGCAATTTAGAACCCGGCTTTGTCATTGTTTTACCTGGGATTGAACGGCAGGATGCCATTAATAAAATAGGGATAGCAAAAAAAGCGCTTGAACGCGCGATAATTGCACAAGCCGAAACCTATTGTCAGCCGGAATTTAAATTCGCCAATGATGCCGTAATCGCGGCAGAAAATTATCGTAAGGAAGCGGCATATGACAAAGCCTCGGCGTTGGCAGAACTGGGAGTAATAAGGTCTGAGACCGCCAAACGATTAGCGGATGAACGCGCTATCATTCGACAGGCGGGAAAAATAACTGCTGTTCAGGGGGTAGTTGAAATCTCAACTGATAATGGAAACACTTGGTCATTAGCCAAGGAAGGCATGGAGGTACCAGTCGGAGTAGTGATACGTACAGATAAGTCGGGTCGGGCTGAAATTATTATGGGTGATGATAGCTTAGTACAAATACTTGAAGCCAGTGAATTTAACATTAAGGAATATAGCTTGGATCGTAGAAGCCAAAAACGAAATTCAGAATTACAGGTTACCTTGGGTAACATTCTAGGCAAGATGAAAAAACAGCAACATAAAGAATCTGTAATTAATGTCAATAGTAGAGGAACCGTTTTAGCAATCCGAGGAACTGACTTCCGTTTTGGTAATGATTATTTTTCAACCACCCGGCTTTCGTTATTAGATGGAGACATTTTGGTTAAAACCGCTAAAGCTGATTTAGATTTAGAGAGTAATTTTGGGACAGTGATAGAAGAACGTAAAGCACCCTCCAGTCCGATAGAATTGTTGCCGCCTCCCGTTGTGACTACGATTCCTTTAGATTATTTTGAATCATCAAAACAGGTTTTTGAATTACGCTGGGAACCAGTAACTTTACTGGTTCAGAGTAGCAAAGCGCGGAAGCCCAACTCCCAAAAACGTATCGCTGTTAAATATCATTTCGAAATTGCCCGCGACGAAAAATTCAACTATTTGATACAAAATCATGTGATAAGCGATAACTTCTTAATGACTGATGTGATCGCTCCTGGAGATTATTTCTGGCGCATATCAAGTATCGACGATAATGGTTTGGAAGGACCATCAACTATACCAGGACGTTTTCGAATAATACGTAATCAGAAGATTGAATTTTTAGTGGATGATACTGCAATTCAGCTCCCTGACCGTTGGATAATAGGGCCACAACAAAATATTCGTTTACACATTCCTTCATCAGACCATAGTGTTGCAGCATTTGAATATAGTCTAAATAATACCCCATATCAGGCAACAGATGGGATCATTTATTTTTCCCAAGAAGGATTATTTCTGGTTAAAGCCAGAGGACTGGGAGCAGATGGATTTGCAGGTGATAGCATCCAACAACGAGTCGAAGTGGATCGAACTCCACCGGTGATTTCTGGTTTTGCCAGTCCGCCCATGCATGATGATAAAGACGGAGATTACGTCTATGTAACATTAGATGTAACTGACGTAAATGGGGTAAAAGCTGTTTTATACCGCATTAATGACGGCGCATATCAAACTTATCCGGGAAAATTCAAGCTAAGTATCAATAATCCGTATATTGGTATCGATGTAAAAGCTGTTGATATTTATGGGAAGGATTATATGGATAAGCACTTTAAGCGACCTTTGCAAATTAAAATCGATTGTCAGGCCATTGATATGTTGGGCAATATCTCTCATGAAACCATTAATTTAACTTACTGAGTGTATTAAATGATAAGCATGAATAACTGTCAATGGATATGAATTTTTACCAAACTCGATTCTCTGCGAGAAGATATGGCATAATCAACTTGTCTCGCGTCGATTCTTTTCCCATACTCCTCTGTTTATTTTGGTGGTTGACACTGCCATTGTCAACCCTTGGTGATTTAAGGCAATCTCAGCGCATTGATGTGTTAACCCATGAACTACAAACGGGAACAATATTCAATGATAAGTCAGGGTGGGGGGAATTTTCTGGAGTAATTATGTTGGGTGAGGATTTCGAACTGAATCCCAAGCAAGGCTGGGGATGGATACGTTTCGACACTTCTTCTATTCCGGATACAGCAATCATACTCTCGGCAAAATGTACCTTTGTGGTTGGGGATGCACATCCTACACGCAATATTCAAAAACCAGTTGAATTTGTGGGACTGGCGGAGGACCCTGAGACGGTCACTCCATATACTCGATGGTACGACCTAAATTATGGGGAACTATATCTATCTGATTCAGTTTTATATGCAGGAACTTGGGAATTCACATTAGGTGAATCGGGAAGAAAAAAACTGCAGAATTTTCTCAAGCATAATTGGTATGCGCTGGGAATACGTACTACCTCAAATTCTGCTGATACGTTATTTATTGGCGGCTGGGATAGTCAGGTAATACCATATCTCTTGGTTGATTATATTTTACCGGAACGGATTGCCAGTGCTGAATGGTCTCCAACTAAGCCAATAGAAGAAGGCGGGAAAGTCGCAATGTTGGTCAAAGTTGAAGGTCTTCAACCAGATGAAAAAGTAAAATTTGAAGTGTGGGAAAATGATCTTCTTGGAGATGATTTAGTTGACACTGATAAAATCAGTAAAGAAAAGCTATTTACGCAAAGTGGACAACAATATATTCAAGCTGAATGGCAACCTGAATGGCAACTAGATATTTATAAATTACCTGAATTTTATTTCAGAGTAACCTTGAACAATCAAAGTCTGCGATCTGAAATCAGTAAAAGCAAACTCCTACGTGTCATTAAGGGGCCAGATGTCGAGCCACCCCAAAATGATCCAATCAGTTTTTTAAAATTGCCATATTTGCTTGCTGCCAATACAATAAAGATGGAAGCACAAAAGGTGGTCGATAATCGCCATGATGTTGAGTATAAATTCCTGTGTGTTGTTAATGGGGGCGGTGGGAAAAATTCGGATTGGATCAAGGAATCATATTACCTAGATCAGGATTTACAATACAATTCTCGTTATGGATATAAGGTGATTGCTCGGGACACATCAAATAATCGCAACCAGGTTCAACCTTCTAAACCAGCATATTTATATACTTTAGCTGATATTCCCGCCATGCCTATGATTAAAACCCATGGGAAAACCTCATTAACGGTTGAATTACGACCAGATAAAAATCCATTAACAACAGAATATTGCATATATAATTTCACCACCCAAAATTTTATTAATTTACAGGGTAGAACTAGCAATAAAATCCCTATTTGGCATACACGTCATGAATGGGAAAATTTAGTACTAGTGGATCTATTTCCTGGAACCTTTTATACTTTTGCAATTAAAGCACGCAATTATGATGGCGTGGAAACTGATTGGAGTCAGCGTAATGGGGCAATAACTCTGATGAATTCACCGGATTTATATTGTCAAAATCAAATGATATCCATATCTCAAAAAGATTGGCGACACAAATTTTCAGATTGGTATATCACAATAGTCAATCATCCAACGGCTGGAATATTGGAAAATTCTTGGAAATTAGAATGGATTTTATCTAAAAACAGAATCATAGGTGATGATGATGATCGCATCATAGATACATGGACCATGAAGGATTCATTTACTCCAGGTCAATCCAAGACTTATTATTATGATCGTAAGTTATCACCTACAATCGATTTGCCTGGATATAAATTTGCCGGGGTACGAATCGCAGATGTTCCAAATGAAACTAACGTGGATAACAATACCACCCAGTAAATCCTTCCAAAATAAGGATTTGAATGAAGTATGAAAGTATTAGAGCATATTGGATCATAATTTAAATCTTAACAATTAGTTGCAAATGTTTCTCTTAATGAATCAATGCCATTCTCTCAAGCTCTATTTGACGCTCAGGAAATGGTTGGATAGGTTATTGCACAGTGCCATGTTAGTATCGCTTACAACGATGTATAGTTGGTATGGGATGAAGAACATGGTTTGCTTTGATTGTTAGTTACTACTTTGGATAAAGATTCTCCAAAATTATTTCACACTAATCGCAACCAAATAGCATCTGCTTTAGCATTAGGGACAAATATGTCTGTTGGAATGATCGTATGCACCTTGGCGGGGCATTATATTGATGCTAAAATAAATACTCCTGATCCATACTTTACTTTGGGAGGCATGTTTTTAGGGTTGGTTTATTGTGGTTGGGAAGTATGGAAAGTGATTCGTAAATTAGAGCAGAAATAAACTTCCTTATATTTTATTTGGAATTCAGACCATAAATGAACTATAAAAATATGTGTCCATGGTCTTCAATTTTAGTAATCTTTTTGGGGCTGTTGATTTCTGTGCTTATTTCAACGATTGTCTTGTTTTATAATTTCACTCAATTTTATCCAATTGAAATGCTACTCGGATTAACGCTAACCATGGCTAATTTTGTTGCCGGTACTTTAATAAATAACTATGCTGTATCTTCTTATCCCTTATTGCCAGTATTCTGGGGATTGGCAATGAAAGGATTACGATTACTGGGGTTGGGGGGGATGATATTTCTTTTCCATTGGTTCCACTGGGGCTATTTCAATCCTTTTTTGATTATAGTTCTGATCAGTTATTTCATTTTCATGATAGGGGAAATTTTATTATTGCATTTTCTACCTGTACATAAGGTTATAGAGTAGTTATTCCATGAAGCAAACTCCAATAGAAATAATCGATAAGGCCAAATCAGTTGAGAATTATATTATGCACCATTTGGCGAATAATTTTACTGAATGGCACTTGCCGTTTGGCATTCATGTTCCTCTCAGTCCGATTATAAGCTTGCATGCCATTATGCTTTTCATTTGTGCATTGGCATTGCTAATCATCTTTTGTTTTCTTTATGAAAAGAACGCAATCTTCCCAACTGGCATGACGAATCTTCTTGAGGCTTTTATCGTTTTTATTCGTGATGATATATGCATCCCCAGTCTCGGAACTGATGATGGCCGTAAAATGGCACCTTTATTCTGCACATTCTTCTTCTTTATTCTCGGCTTAAATTTAATGGGATTGATCCCACTTTTCACTACCGCTACCGCAAATATAAATGTTACAGGTGGGTTGGCATGCATTACATTATTTGTGATGATAGGGGGAGCTATACTAAAAAATGGTCCAATTGGATTTATAAAGGCATTTATTCCTCATGGTGTGCCAATCCCTGTCTTATTTATTTTAATGCCAATAGAGTTTATAGGAATGTTCATTAAAGGTTTTGCCTTGATGATTCGTTTATTTGCCAACATGCTGGCGGGACACATCGTCATATTTTGTTTGTTGGGACTAATTGTCATTGTAGGTTATTTTGCTGCATTACCAGCTGTTATTTTAGCATTGGCAATTTACATTCTTGAAATTTTGGTAGCGTTTCTTCAGGCTTATATATTTACCCTACTATCTGCTATGTTCATTGGCATGATCCACCATCCTGCGCACTGATGATATTAGTAAATATATACTTGAAAGAAACACATTATCAGATTACATAACTTAATGTTGGTGATTATAGTCAATAGACTGTTGTTACGTTCAATTAATTATATTATCGACTCTAAACATAAATAGAATAAGGAGTATTTACGATGACTGGAACATTAGCTGCATTAGGCGCCGGATTAGTGACGATTGGGGCGGGAATGGGAATTGGCAAAATTGGGGCTTCCGCCATGGAAGGCATTGCTCGCCAACCCGAAGCTTCAGGAAAGATACAGGTAAATATGTTGATCTCTGCAGCGTTAATTGAAGGAGTTGCATTATTTTGTGCAGTTATCTGTTTCCTGGCCAAATAATAGAATTTTGCAAGAAATTTATCGTCGTAATATTTTCTTAATTCAATCCACTTAGAATGTATCATTCGGCAGACCATTATCATGGTGTGGGCAAATGAGTTATATTCTGTCTTTCGCTCTTTTAAATAGTAGGTGAAATTATGATTATAAACTTGGAAAAGTGTAAGATAGTGTTATGGATGTTTGGCATAATTTATAGTCCATATCTTCACGCATCAGGTTCTAATGATATTAATCTAATGAGTCCGGACAAAATCATGGTCGGTTGGACTTGGATTACGTTTCTTATCCTGTTAATCCTACTCCATCAATTTGCATGGAAGCCAATTTTTAACGCACTGGAGACACGCGAAGATAATATTCGTAAATCGGTTGAAAATGCGCAAAGAATTAAAGAAGATTTAGCGCAAATGGATGAAAAGCGGGAAAAGATTATAAGGGACGCAGATGAAAGGGCGAAAGAGATTGTGGCTGCTGCGCGCAATGCTGCAGTAGAAGCATCCAAAGTAATTGATACCAGAGCGAAGGAAGAAGCGAAGATCATGCTTGAAAATGCCAAGCGTGAAATCCATGCAGCTCAAGAAAAAGCAACCGCAAAATTACGTCGTGAAAGTGCTGAATTAGCTGTAGCTCTTGCCGGTAAGCTTATCAATGAAAATTTGGATACACAAAAAAACCAGTTATTAATCGACAGATTAATTAAGGAAATCTAATGATTAATACTCGCATTGCCAGTCGCTATGCTAATGCCTTGTTTGATTTGGCACAAAGTGAAAATCGTCTTGATCGAATTGCCTTGGACTTACATGAGCTTTCGCTCTTGGTCAATCGATCTGCTGAATTGTCCCATTTTTTAGCTGACCCTTTACGCTCTAATACTCTTCGAGATGAAATTATTGCCAAATTGTTTAAAGGAAAGCTTGATGATCTTTCTTTCAATTTCGTTCTTTTATTGGAGGAAAAACATCGTATGGGTCATTTGCTTCAAATCTGTCATAAATTTGATCAATTAGTATGCGAATATAAGCGGGTATTAAGGATAAATATTGTAACAGCTGCGAGTTTCACAACCCAACAAATAATATCAATTAAAGATAAATTGAAATCTAAGTATGGCTATGACATTGAAGTAACGCTGATAAATGATGATGAATTGTTGGGCGGCTTTAAGATTTTCATTGGAGACACTGTATTGGATTTCAGTTTATTGTCACAGCTTAATCGCATTAAAAACAACATAATCAATGCTTAAAGGGGAATAACATGGCAATTGATCTTAAACCGGAAGAAATTTCATCGATTTTGAAGAGGCAGTTATCCGATTTCGAATTGAAGGTTGAATCCTATGAAATTGGGACTGTTTTAAGTGTCGGTGATGGAATTGCCCGAGTTCATGGTTTATCCAAGGTGATGTCTGGAGAGTTGGTTGAATTTGCCAATGGCTTGCGAGGTATGGCATTGAATTTGGAGGAAGATAATGTCGGTGTGGCAATATTTGGTGAGGACTTTCACATTAAAGAAGGAGATGTGGTAAAACGGACAAATAAAATTGCTTCTGTCCCGGTCGGTGAAGGTCTAGTAGGTCGAATCGTCGATGCATTGGGGAATGCTATTGATGGCAATGCTCCAATTGTAACAAAAGAAACTCGCAATATTGAGATCAAAGCTCCGGGAATTATTGACAGACAGAATGTCAAAGAACCATTGCAAACTGGTATCAAGGTTATTGATGCATTAACTCCAATTGGAAGAGGACAACGCGAATTAATCATTGGTGATCGCAAAACAGGGAAGACGACATTGGCGATAGACACGATCATTAATCAGCGTGGTGAAGATGTCTTCTGTATTTATGTTGCAATTGGTCAAAAACGTTCGACCGTAGCGCAGGTTTATGAAAAACTTAAGAAGTTTGGTGCTATGGAATATACGACTATCGTAGCCGCAACAGCCTCTGATCCGGCACCAATGCAATTTATTGCACCGTATTCTGGTTGTACCATGGGAGAATATTATCGAGATTCAGGTCGTCATGCACTATTAATATATGACGATTTAACCAAACAAGCGCAATCGTATAGACAATTATCGTTATTACTACGCAGACCGCCTGGTCGAGAAGCATATCCCGGCGATATTTTTTATCTTCATAGTCGTTTATTGGAGCGTGCTGCTAAAATGAGTAAGGAAAAAGGGGGGGGTAGTCTTACCGCTTTACCCATTATAGAAACACAGGCTAATGATGTATCTGCATACATTCCTACCAATGTTATTTCGATAACAGATGGTCAAATATTTCTTCAATCTGATTTATTCAACTCTGGTCAACGGCCTGCCATTAATCCAGGAATATCAGTTTCTCGTGTGGGGGGGGATGCACAAATCAAAGCCATGAAAAAAACGGCAGGATCGTTGCGTTTAGATTTAGCTCAGTATCGCGAATTGGCTGCATTTTCACAATTTGCCTCCGATTTGGATGTGGCCACTCGAAAACAATTAGAACGAGGCAAACGATTAATGGAAGTAATCAAACAAGGTGTGCATGTCCCACTCTCGGTAGCAAAACAGGTTGCTATTATCTATGCGGGAGTTCATGGGTTTTTGGACGATGTGCCGGTTAATAAAGTGGTTGATTTTGAAAACAAATTAAACGATGCCTTGGATTCCACTTATGCGGATTTCATTAGACAATTTAATGCCATTCGGGATATGACACCTGATATCAAAGAACAATTAGAAAAACTGTTGACCGATTTTAAGCGATCATTTAATATCAAGTAATCATCATCCGATTCATTGCAATTTTTGTTGTTTATAAGCCCCCTCAACTTGTCAGCTATGGGAATGCAGGTGAACATTTATTATGCCAAGTGTTAAAGAATATAATATCAAACTAACCAGTTTGAAGAATACACAAAAAATCACTAAAACCATGAAAATGGTTTCTGCAAGTAAATTACGGCGCGCACAGGAAGCCCAGCGAAATGCCAATCTTTATGCCATGAGACTAAATGATTTGATCGGTAGGTTATCGGCAACCATTTCTACTACGGCTCATCCATTATTGACCAGACGATCTCAATTAAAAAAAACCATGGTAGTTTTATTTACCTCTGATCGAGGATTATGCGGAGGCTTTAATAATAATATGTGTAAATTTCTCTATAATTGGATGATAACCAATTCCGAGAAAAAGGTTGAAATTTCGTTTTGCGGAAAAAGAGGATTTAATTATTTTCGCAAACGAGCCATATGTAAAAAACATTATGATAATGTTACCCAAAAGCCTAATTTTTCATCAGCCAGCCAAATTGGGAAGGAACTCATAAATGGATTCATAGCAGGTGAGTATGATGAAATTTATCTGGCATATAATTTTTTTAAAAATCCGTTATCACAAAAACCTTCACTTCAAAAGCTATTGCCAATTGAACCAGGTGAAATTGCTCAAGGTTCAAAATTACCTGCCGAATATATATTTGAACCTGAACAGGAGAAATTGCTAGCCATGCTTTTACCACGATCAGTTTATTTCAAGATTTATTACACATTATTGGAAAATGCTGCTGGTGAACATGGAGCACGTATGACATCAATGGACAATGCCACAACCAATGCTAAAAACCTAATAAAATCTTATACCTTGGTTCGAAACCGGGTACGACAGGCATCGATAACTCGTGAATTAAGTGAAATCGTTGCTGGTGCTGAAGCTCTGTGAGAATAATTAATTTGACAACAAATTTTACTTTTGCCGTAACCCCTAAATATCAACGAGGTAAAAATGAGTATCAATGTGACTACTGCCAATGGTAAGATAACCCAAGTTTTAGGCGCTGTAGTTGATGTAGAATTTCCACCTGGAAATCTACCCGCTATCTATAATGCGTTGAAATTGACTAACCCATCAATCAATTCTCAACCTTTGAATCTAACTTTGGAAACAGCCCAGCACCTTGGAAATAATGTGATCCGTGCAATTGCGATGGATTCTACCGATGGTCTGGTACGGGGTACTGAGGTTTTGGATACTGGAATGGGGATGTCTATGCCAGTCGGAGAAGGGACATTAGGTCGTGTAATGAACTTATTGGGAGATCCAATTGACATGCAGGGACCAGTAAAATCCATCAAGGTTATGCCCATCCATAGACCTGCCCCCACTTTTGATCAACAGGATACCTCTGATACCGTTCTGATAACCGGTATAAAGGTTATTGATCTGCTGGCACCTTATCGCAAGGGGGGGAAGATAGGGTTGTTTGGTGGTGCAGGAGTTGGAAAAACCGTTTTAATTCAGGAACTAATCCATAACATAGCCAAGGAACATGGCGGTTATTCGGTTTTTGCTGGAGTAGGGGAAAGAACACGTGAAGGAACAGCATTATATCACGAGATGAAAGAAGCTGGTGTCATTGATAAGACATCGATGATATATGGACAAATGAATGAACCCCCTGGGGCTCGTGCTAGGGTGGCGTTATCGGCCCTGACTGTTGCAGAATATTTTCGTGATGAAATGAACCAAGATGTGTTATTGTTTATTGATAATATCTTTCGATTTACCCAAGCAGGTTCAGAAGTATCCGCGCTACTAGGGCGTATTCCCTCTGCGGTGGGGTATCAACCCACACTGGGAACTGAAATGGGGGAATTACAAGAACGTATAACCTCAACAAAAAGTGGTTCAATCACTTCAATTCAAGCTATCTATGTCCCCGCGGATGATTATACCGATCCAGCTCCTGCAACTACGTTTGCCCATTTAGATGCAACAACTGAGCTTTCACGTCCCATTGCAGAATTGGGGATATATCCTGCAGTAGATCCTTTGACATCATCATCAACTATTTTGTCACCCCATATAATAGGTCAGGATCATTACAATGTTGCACGGGGTGTACAAGAGATACTTCAGCGATATAAAGAACTACAAGATATTATCGCAATATTAGGAATGGACGAACTGTCAGAAGATGATCGTCTTACAGTAGTTCGAGCACGAAAGATTCAAAAGTTTTTATCGCAACCGTTTCATGTTGCTGAACAATTTACTGGTATGCAGGGAGTCTATGTTCAGCTTGAAGACAATATTCGCTCATTTAAAGAAATTCTTGATGGGAAACATGATAATATTCCCGAACAAGCATTTTACATGGTTGGAAATATCGATCAAGTATTAGAAAAGGCGAAAAAAATAAGTGGTTAAATATAAATAGTTATATTTTCCAAAGTTAATAACCGCTTCATTTCTTAATCAAGCAAAATTTATTCGGAATACAATTACTCACTTATCTAAAATGTATTTTTTTAATGATTAGGAATTATGCTAACCTTTGAATTTTCTATTTTGACACCCGACGGCAAAGTCTATCAAAACCATGTTGAATCAATAGTTGCTCCAGGTGTTAGTGGTCATTTCGGTGTTCTTGCCAACCATGCTTCAATGATTGCGGCTACTTCACCAGGTATTCTCAAAATATTTAAAGAAACAGAAAGATATTTTGTTGTCGGTAATGGCATCGTTGAAGTTAGTTATAATCAGGTAAATTTTTTGGCAGATTCTGCAGAACAAGCTAAATCATATGATGATGCCAAATTAAAAGCTTCACTCATTTGTTAAAAAATTTATGATACTATAGGGGATAGTGCCTCTAGGTTAACGTTCTACAGCTTATGTTGCGTTTTTTGGGAGTGTTTTTTGAATTCTCTGGGACTTTTATATCCCAAGCGTGAGTATTTTCTTTCTTCAATATAGTACTTGAACCATTTCCCGATCACCTCCTCTGCTTCTTCAATTGTTCAAAGACATTGCACCAGGCACACTCTGAGGAGCTCCCCATTTGTTGGATAGAAACTGGGTGTTGATGGGCAATGATCCGGGGTAAATTCTTGGGAAATTGCCGAGCCCCCGCGGGAATGACCTCCTTCGGAGTCCGGAAGACCGGGCAGAGTCTACTGCCCAATCATCCAGCCCCAACGGGCTAAGCATATCGTATTGGAAATGAAATTACAGAAAGAACGTTACAACCCCGATGTTTATAGTGGAACAAGAAAAGATTCAGATTAAGCCAATGGGTTTTAGTGAATATTTACATTCTCAAATAACATCGAGGGATATTAAAATATTAAGGAATAAAGGAATAAGCTTTAGTGGCATATTGCTGAATCATACGGTGGGTATTGAAAAAAGAGCCGTTGA
>CAZTTH010000024.1:0-3766 GCA_964615975.1 uncultured Lentisphaerales bacterium
AAAAAACAGGGAGTGAATTGGACGAGTTACCTGAAAGCAGATAAAGATCAACTCTTCATTGATTCGCTATATCCTTCATGGAGTGGCGCCCTGCCGGCAACCTTGATATTGAATCGCCAGGGTGAAACAATCATCTTTCTTGAAGGCGGCCAAAG
Organism: uncultured Lentisphaerales bacterium; assembly: GCA_964615975.1. Lineage (GTDB taxonomy): Bacteria > Verrucomicrobiota > Lentisphaeria > JABSQK01 > JAJFLO01 > CAZTTH01. The sequence continues at coordinate 156 of CAZTTH010000024.1, forward strand.
CCTGGAGACTTTCCGACACCATATCATCAAAGCGATGAACATGGTGAATTCGGCGCCAGCATCTCCCCGAGAATCACTTTCACCCCAAACCCCATCACCACCCCAACCAAAATAAATAAGGAACCCTATCATGAACCAACTCAAACTCACTCTGACCGCTTTTAGCTGCCTACTGATCTTGTCGGCAATGGTTACCGCCAATGAATTGAAAATCGGGGAAAAACTTCCCAAGCCCGAGGTGAAGATGACGAACATCAGCACGCCGGCTCAAGCATTCGCCGATGTCAAAGGAGAAAATGGTTTGCTGGTCATTTTTTCTTGCAATACCTGTCCTTATGTCATTGCCAGTGAAGAACGGTATTTAGCAGTTTCCAAACTCGCCAAGGAAAATGGCGTCGGTATGATCCTTGTGAATGCCAATGAAGCGCAACGAACGGATGTCGATTCTTTGTCGGAAATGAAGTCTCACGCGGAGAAATATAAGTATGATTTTCCTTATGTCATTGATCAAAATTCCGCCATGGCGGATTTATTTGGGGCAAGCAAAACACCGCATGTTTTCCTCTTCGACAAGAACTCCAGCCTGGTATACCGCGGCGCCATTGATGACAGCGTAATGGATGCCAGCAAGGTGAGTAAAAATTATCTGGCCGACGCCATGAATGCCATGGTTCAAGGGCAGCCGATTGCGGTAACTTCAACCAAATCGATCGGGTGTTCGATCAAGCGGAAATAGTTCGTGCCATGATCCGGCTGTAAAGCCAGACTGCTCATGAGGAATCACTAGCGAGACGCTGGATATGTTTTTAGCGTCACCATTGCGGTCAATAAAGTTTGGAGTTCATCTGCCGAATAGCAGGATTATGCTGCATCTTGAGTACAAATCCCGCCGCGGCTGTCCCGCATTGCGGGACTGGACTCCACCAGCGTCAGGAGAAGATGCGACCATCATTGGTGTAACCCCGTTAGAGTACCGTCCCGCAATGCGGGACGGCTTCCGATGACGGCAGAAGTGCGGAGCAGGCTGAAGCCTGTACTCCAACCGACCACGCAACTGACCACGGTTTCAGCCACTTATCAGCCGAAGTGGGGAGCAGGCTGAAGCCTGTGCTCCAACCGACACTAAACACATATCCCGCGATGCGGGACCGGACTCCAGCCCTGAATACCCTCAATGATTGCGCTAAAGACATTCGCCGTCTGAGCCACGTTTTGCTGCCCAGGATGATTGTGCTTGGTTTGGTTATGCTTAATCCCCAGATTTCTTTTCAATTGTTGGTAAAATCTTTCGCACAGCGAAAGCCGACATCGTGACAGGTGAGATTTCGATCTTCAAAACCATAATATGATGCCCGCGCCTGGTAGAACCAATAATTGTACCCGCCGCCGCGAATCACCCCACGCTGAATACCAGTGGGAAATCCGAGAAAATCCCGCTCTTGGAATGAATCACCCGTCCATTCCCAGGCGTTTCCACTCAGGTCATAACAGCCATAGGGACTGATGCCAAGAGGATAACTTCCTACCGGTTTTAACGATCGTTCTTCTGAGGGCGACAGACGCATATTTGCTTTCGCCGCATCCGGAATATTACCCCAGGGATAAACCCGTCCATCCGTGCCGCGCGCGGCTTTTTCCCACTCCAGATTGGTAGGCAATCGCTTATCCAGGCAAGCACAATAAGCGGCAGCCTGATCCCGCAACACGCCCGTGACCGGCAACTCATTGTCAGCAGCCGGGAAACTGTGGAATGGATAGAGCTGCTGATATTGACGGTTAGTAACTTCGTAAATATCCATATAGAATCCCGGCAGATATACCTTCCGCAACGGCTTTTCCTCATCATCCGCCTCAGGATCATTGCTGCCAGCAATGAAACTGCCGCTGGGAATCAACACCATGCCTTCAGGCGCTCTGATGCGAGTTTTTGATCCCCTAACACTGTTGTTTTTCACTGGAGCACATGAAATCAATATCAGCATACTGACAATAAGGAAGAGGACCAAGCACGGGAAACGCCAGTATGAATGAAGAATGGATGGTAGTTGCAAGGTCATTTATTTCAGTAAATCATTGCTGCATGACACGACGATCAACGGGGATTCAACAATAAAAACACACAGAATTCAGTCACCCCAGTTTCACTCATTCGGAAGCTGGACGCCGCAATGCTCATCAGGATTATGACAACGCCCAATGGCAGCGGCAGCAGCGGGAGTAACCGCGGTAAACCGGATGGTGACGAAATCTTTGTTATCGGATTTTACCGGTTCAATGATCTTGGCATAAATTTCAGCACTGTCGCCGGCATGCGCGGGCGCCTCAGGCAGGGTCAATTTGATATTGGCGAGGAATTCAGGAAGTTGGGAGCCTGACAAGCGCGCAAGTTTGGAGGATAAAGCGACAATCTGGCCATGACAAATAGAGGCATTGACAATTTTATCGTTGAGAACCGCATAAGTTATTGGCCATGGACGCGGCAGAGGAATCATTTGCTGATCGAAATCCGGGAGTGCCAGTTCAACATCACCGACAAAGCCGATGACATCATAAACCTCCATGGGATGTCGGGCGCCTTTGGGTTTTATCCCGAATGACTGACGCACGATTATCTTCTCCCGAAGTTCTTCAAAGAGGGATTCGGAGATCAGAATCTGATCGCCAGTGGCATAGGATTCGATCCGGCTGGCAAGATTGATCGTACTGCCAACGACGGTGTATTTCGCGCGTTTTTCCGAACCGATATTCCCCACTACCACATCACCCAGGTTGATGCCGATCGCCATTTCCAGATCCCAGACTCCATCCCGCCGGTTTTTCCGGTTAAAATCCGGCATTGCCAGTTGCATTGCCAAGGCACAGGACATGGCGCGCTGCGCCGCGTCGGGTTGTTCGAGGGGCGCGCCAAATACGACCAGTATCCCATCTCCCATAATCTCAATAATCGTGCCTTGATAGGCAAGAATGATATCGATCATGGTCTCCAGGTAAAGGTTTAAAATAGCAATAACCTGTTCGGGATGGAACTGTTCGGTCAACGCGGTAAACCCACGCAAATCCGACATCAGGACAGGGATTTTCCGCTTCTCGCCGCCAATCCTTAACCCTTCAGGATGATCAAGTAAACTGGCAACCACTCCCTCGGAAAGGTATCGACCAAAGGTGTTGCGGATAAATATATTGCGTTCTTCCAATGACAAAGCCCTGAGCCGCGAGCGTTCCGCATCCTTAAGCTGATTGACTAATTTTATCCCCTTGGAAATGGTCGCGTCGAGATCTTTGAGTTCGATCGGTTTGGTTAAAAAATCGAAGGCACCGTTATTCATGGCCATGCGGATATTATTCATATCGCCATAAGCTGTCACCATGATGGTTTTCAGTGTGAGTGAAAGCTTGGCGACTTCAGCCAGCAAGGTCAGCCCATCCATTACTGGCATATTGATATCACAGAGCATGACATCGACATCCGGATTTTCATTCAGTACCTTGAGCGCTTCCTTGCCATTGCGGGCAAAATAAAGGGAAAATTCATTGCCCCGGACTCGGGTCCGATAGTATTGGCTGATCAGGACTTCCAAATCCGGCTCATCATCAACAAAAAGAAGTTTTGT
>CAZTTH010000024.1:3866-12527 GCA_964615975.1 uncultured Lentisphaerales bacterium
GGCTTGTTGCGATGAGCCTGTTATCACTAACCCTGATGATTGGCATTGGTGTTGGAATATCAGCCCGTGACGCGTACTTCATCAAAGAAGCCGGCCCGGACAAGCTGCCCTATGTTTATATCATCAATTCACTGCTCATCTCTTTCACCACGCTGTTCTATACCTATTTGGTCGACCGCCTTAGTCTGTATACAGTCTGCAATATCCTCAGTCTCTTTTTTTGTATCGTGCTGGTCATAATCAGGTTTTTGATGAATTTCCAGCTCATTTGGTTACCCTATGCGGTTCACTCAATTGGCGAAATGATCCTGGTCATGGTGGTAATCATGCACTTTTGGAGTTATGCCAATTTTATCTTTGATCCGCGTGAGGGGAAACGCACTTTTCCAATCATCGGCGCCTGTGGTTTGATTGGCGGAATCATTGGTGGATTCATCACCAAAGTCACGGTTCATCATGTGGGCAATGCCAATCTTTTCCTGATTTGGGGTTTGCTAATGGGATCAACAATCTTGCTGAACAGAAAAGTCCATCTCTCCATGAAAGTTGGGTTGAGCGAAAAACCTGATGTGGAAGCGGATAACACATCATTAAATCTGCTGCAAATGACCAAAAAAATATGGCAAAGCCCCTTGATTCGCGCTCTGACGTACATTTCCCTCCCGATGTGGCTGGTCAGTTGGTTTGTCGATTATAAATTTTTCATGGCCATGGATGAAGTATTTACCAGCAAGAATGATTTAAATGCTTTTCTCGGGGTTTTTTTTAGCGGCTCTGCATTCGTCGGATTGCTGGTCCAATCATTCATTACCAGCAAACTGTTACGCCGCTTCGGTCCGGGGTCCTTGATGTTGATTTATCCATTCAGCATGATTATTGGCGCCATCGCATTGATTCTGCGTTACCATTTTACCACTTATAATCAGAGAAACTTGTTCAGCTTTCGCCCCTTAAGCGCCGCCTGGGCCAAGTTTACCGACCATACCGTGCTTTATTCCCTGCACGAATCGGCAATGCAATTATTATTTAATGCCATTCCTGAAAAGCAGCGGCCGCAGTGCCGTGCATTCATTTCCGGACCGGTGGAGCAAGGCGCGATTATCATTGCCGGCCTGATGCTGATTTTCTATACCCATAAGGGATATACCTCCGGGCCCCTGGTTTATACCATCCTGATTTTGAGTATTATCTGGGCCTTGCTGTCACTCCGGATCAATAAAATCTATATCCGTGAACTGGTAAACAACCTGAAAACCAAAAGTCTCCGGGATCAGAGCATCGCGTTACAAGAATTGAACACATCTCATGGTGAACTGGCTTTTCAAACTTTATTGGCAGTAATTCGCGATGGCGATAAAACCAGCGCGGACATTGCCATTACAATGTTGAGTGACATCAAATCACCACGCCAACTGATGCAGCTTTATAAATCATTGCAGGAATCCAAAGAACAGGTGAAGATTTCACTATTGGGAATATTTATCTCCACGAAACATAAAGAGGCATTGACATATATCATCCCGTTAATTTCTCATCCTGCTCCTGAGGTTCGCGCGGCGGCGTTAAGATCGGCTCGTTTGACCGGCATTGACAATGATGATCTGATTGTGCCTCTTGTCAATGATGCGGATCTGAATGTGAGAACTGAAGCCATGATCTATTGTATGCAGCATCGCAATCCACAAATGCCGATGACTACTGTCACCACCTCCCTAAATAAAATGGTTCATGAAGGCAGCAACGAAGAGAAAATCAAGGCGGTGCAAATCATTGGGGAAGTGGCATCGGCTAAATTTCAGGAATCATTATTATCTCTGTGCAGAGATATTGCCAGCGAAGTCCAAGACGCTGCGATCAGGTCATGCAGGCGTTATCCTTCGGCACAGGTGATTGATTTTCTGGTTCCTTATTTAGACCACAAATCCCTTCACCGATCCGCAGCTTATGCCCTGATCAATATGGGAGAGGACGCACTACCTCGCCTGCTTCAATGTATGCTTGAAACCGAACCTTCGGAACTGCGCAAAATCGAACTGGTGTCCTGCATTGGTAAAATTGGCTCGGCAACAAGCGTTTCTATTTTGATCAATATCCTGCCCCAGGCTAGCCAGACCTATAATCTATACAAAGCCGTGGTGCTGGCCCTGAATAACATTCGCAACGCCCAGAAAAATATCAAAGCAAATCTGATCCAGGATTCAACCAAGGTAAAATTTATCAAACCCAATGATTCAAATTACCTCACCGCTTTTTTACATGATCAGATTCACGATTTGAACCGGTATATGGTGTTGCAATTACAGTTGGTGCGCCATCGTTCTTATCCCAACGCCCGCCTGATCATGAATGCAGTCGAGGAAGAGAGAAAAGAACGCCTGGATTTGATCCTGACCAATCTGGAACTATTCGGCAATTCCAAATCGATCCAGGTGGCAAAAAATTATTTGTATAGCTCGAATCAGCGTAAATATGCCGAAGCATTAGAAATTCTCGATGGCTGTTCGTCCGCGGGCAAGACCCTGGTGAATGTTCTCGAACAATGTGATCGCACCCAGTTAATGTCCGTCGAAAAGAAGTCTATGCCCGAATTGATCTGTACCTTTTTTAAGGAACCCCATAAGGACTGGACGGTGGCGTGCGCGTTATTCATTGCCAGTCAGAATCGTTTGACCGAGATCACCGACATTATTGAAATTTGGGCGGATTCGCAGCGCCAAAACATTCATTCATCACCATTATTAACAGCACATTATATGCTCTATCGAAAAAATCTGGGACTGTCTACCAGCGGCCCGGAAGATACCAAGGAGAACGAACGTATGGAAATTAACATGAAACGAATTTTATTTTTACACACCATCCCGCTGTTTTCCGATGTTGTCGGTCCCGACCTGCACTTGATCTCCTCGATTGTAGAGGAAAAAAACTATAAGGAGGGAGAGGTAATTTTCGAGAAAAACGATCCCGGCAATGCCCTTTATATCATTGAAAAGGGGGTGGTGCGTATTGCGGTTGATCAGGAACATAAGCAGATCATTGCATTATTGCATGAACGAGACAGTTTTGGGGAAATGTCGATCATCGATCATGAGCCCAGATCCGCGGGGGCCATCGCTGAAAAAGACTCACATTTATTGATGATCTCAAGCGATAACTTCAAGGAGTTGATTCTCTCACGACCACAAATTTCATTGGCGGTGATGAAAAATATCAGCTTGCGATTGCGCGACACGCTGATAAAATTAGAAAAACATCAAAGCAAGGAGTTAAGTTCAGATAGCAGTTTTATGTAAACTCTTCCCCACCCAATCCGAAAACCACCAACCTCAACTCATCCTAAAAGAAAATCCCATTAACATTTCTGGCTTTGGAGGTTAGATTAATTCCACATTGGCATCATGGCACTGCTCATTTCATGGGCCCTGTAGTACTCTTGACATGAAGCCGATTGGAGAGGAGGTAAAAAGTCATGCGCGGCTTATTCAACCATCGGAAAGGCATCCGAATATCCGTGATCAATGTTTCCCTGCTCATATTATCGTGGGTAATACCGGGTGAAATCATGGCCCTGCCCCTGGCCCCGCATTATGATCGAATTGCCATCGAAGGAGATTTCCGTCTGCGCTGGGATCATTTCTCCGGGGAAGACCTGAACGACAAAGTGCGTAACGCCCTGGGCACCGCCAGCGCCAGCAGTGAAAAAGACGATTGGATATTAACCCGTCTGCGCCTTCGCTTGACGATTCATCCGAATAATTATTTGCGCATCTTCACCGAATTGTCTGACGCACGGGTAAATGGGGACGACTCACACCCCAGTGATTTCCCCGGCACCCGGCGCAATTGGGAACAGGATCGGCTTGATCTTTATCAAGGATACATTGATTTTAAATTGTTCGGTGGTTCGCACTTCATTGTGGGACGCCAGCTCCTCGCTTTCGGCAGTCAATTATTGCTTAGTCATAATGACTGGTGGAATACCCCCTACACCTTCGATGCCCTTCGTCTCTCCATTCGCCATGAAGTCACAACAATCGATTTTTTCATTGGCCAAAATGTGATAAACGATGATAAAAACTTCAATACAGTCGATGATGCCTATTCTGGTTTACCAGCCCGCCGATTCTTAGGGACCTTCGATGACTATACCGTGTATGGCGCATATCTGACCCAGGAAATTAACAGCGGGCACGCGTTCGACTTCTATGCCATTTTGGCGGATAACTCCAATGAGCAAACTCACATTACCACATTTGGGTCACGCTGGCATGGCATTTACCAGCAGCACTGGGATTATGATCTCGAAGTCATATTCCAACCGGGCAATGAATATCGCGGCCTCGATCATCGCGCCTGGAGCGCCGCGGTTGAGTGTGGACGATCATTTCCCACTATCATGTTTCAACCGCGGTGGTTTTGCGGCTATGATTATGCCAGTGGAGATAAAAACCCGCTCGATGCCAGTAATCAAGCGTTTATCGCCTTATATCCGGACAATTATAGCCAACTCGGTCATCAGGAATTTTTCAACCGTCAGAATCTTCATGCCTTTCATACCGGGATTGAAACTCTCATCGCGAAAAAAATCACGACTACCATCAACGTGCGTGGTTATTGGGTTGATCAGGACGATGATGGGTGGGGTGGCTATTATAATTCCTTTCGCGCCGCCAAGAAGGGACAAAATGCCGACAATCATATCGGCACGGCATTGGAGTTCAAGGTTGAGTGTCCATGGCACATCTTGGACTATAAGTTAGTTACAGCAATCATGTACAATCACTTTTTTGCGGGTGATTTTGTCGCCGATACCCAGGTGAATCAGGTCGCGGATGACGCCGATGAACTTATTCTCATGATGCAATTTAATTTTTAACCCCATGCATGTACTCAAAACCATCCTGGCAGTTTATTTCCTGATCATGATCATGCCCGCCTTGACGGGGACAATCCATGGCACTGTATCCTTGAAACAACTGCCGGCGCTAAGAAGTGATACCCGCTCCCGCCCCTATGATCCTACCGAGACGCCCATCGAATCACCCCTGGAGTTACGCGGGAAAACTCTGATGGAAGTCGTGATCTCTATCTCCGATGACAATCCCCTCGATGGTGAATTTACAACCAAGCTGAAAGACGATTCCGAAATCCCCCCCAGCAAAGAAATCATACAGATCAATAAAACCTTCATCCCCTTTGTGCTGCCCATTGTCAAGGGGACCACGGTCAACTTTCCCAACCGCGACCCTTTCTTTCACAATGTATTTTCCCTGTCCCCGATCAGCCGGTTCGATTTGGGCAAATACAGCCAGCAGAGCAATCCCAAATCCCATACTTTCAATCAAGTCGGGATCAGCCAGATATTTTGTGATATACACCGCAATATGAAAGCCTATGTACTCATTCTGGAAAATTCGTATTTTACCCAACCGAATCGCACGGGCGGGTTCACCTTGACCAATCTGCCGGAGGGAAAATGGTATATCCGCACCTGGCATCCGCATTATCGCGAGAGTAAACAAGAGGTACACGTCGATCCCCAATCTGAAATTGAAGTGAATTTTGAACTGGAAATCAAATAAAATATGGTCACAAGGTTTAAAAACTTGAGTTTCAGAATTCAGCTGGCATTGATTATTTCCGGATTGGTGGTGGTCATAACCGGTGTCGCCATCTGGCGGTTGCAGGTAATTACCCAAGAACATTTCATCCGGCGCTTCTGGCAGAACATTGAGACCACTCACCAAGTCATAAATCGAGGGATCAATGAACAACTGCTGATTCTCAATCGCGCGACCCAGCAAATGGCTGACAATCCGCGTTTCCTGGCCGCATTGTCCACCCATGATCCCCAGACATTTCAGGATTTGATCATGGATTTGAATGAACGCTTCGATATTTATTTCCGCAATCAATATTCGGTGATGCTCTATCAACGTCAATCGGAAAATATCAATGCGTGGATGGTTTTCGATCTCTATGGATTTCCCCGCCAATCACAACCGATCAACACGTTGTTAAATCGTCTGGAAAAAACTTTCACGCAACACCAGATCACCCAATGGAGCGGTCAAATCATGCTCACCAATGATATTGATCTGTCGGTTTATCTGATCAGCGCCTATTATTTCGTAGAGGATAAAACGATCCTGATTTTCGGTAACCCGCTGAATAATGCCATGGCGGAAGAGGTAAGAAAAATCAGTCTTGAAACTGACGATCATCTGCTCTTCATTGCCGGGAATTCAGTCATCAGCTCGACATTGTCATCAAGTAAAAAGCTGCAGTTCGAAAACCACTTGAAAAAAACAGGTGGCACTCTGACGAATGATGCGGTATTGCCTCAGGGATTTGGAGAAATCACCTTGGGAAGAGATCGTTTTCTTTGTGCTCGTGAAAGCATCGCCAAAGCCGGAGCCCTGCCTGTGGAAGTTCACCCAGACCGGGATGTCCACTATCTGATCCTGAAATCGCGCGGCCCGGTGGATGAAGAAATCATGGAAATGAAATTGGCACTGCTCCTGGTCGGTGGCATGGGATTGGTCTTTGCGATATTGTTATCCTCATTGGTTGCACAAACCCTGGCGCTGCCCATTAATCGGCTGGTGAATTTCACCACGGAATTTTCTCAGGGTCATATCGAACGGCGACTGCGGCTCGATCTCTTTCATGGTGAATTCAGTACCCTGGCACACGCATTCGACCAATTTCAAATATCCCTCTTTGAGCAGAATCGAAAACTGATCGAATCGGAACGTCTCTATCGCACCTTGATCGAAAATTCATCCCAGGCTATCAGTGGTGTCTGGCTCAAGACCGGGGTGATCTTCGCTCCGAATCGTTCCTTTCGCCAGTTAATGAAAATGAGCGAAACTGATTTTACCGATTTTACCTTGCAAAAATGTTTTTTTTCCGAGGATCAGATCGTTGCCAGCGACATCCTTAACAACGTAATGGAAAAAGGGTTGGTGAGCAGGGAAATACGCTGGCGGCGATCCGATGGTCAAACGCTGGTGATCGATTTGAGATTGTCGAAAGTCGAGCATTCCCAAGAGGAGTCAGCGTTGCTGATTGTCACGGATGAAACCGAAAAACTGCGCTTGGAAAAGCAGATCATCCAGGCCCAGAAAATGGATAGCCTGGGTATTCTCTCTGGGGGAATCGCTCACGATTTTAATAATATCCTGACCCCGATACTGGGATTCGCCTCACTGGCGCGGACCCAGGTGGATCCATCCCATCCTGTGTTTAAGAACCTGGAATACATCGAGCGGTCGGCTCTGAAAGCCAAGGATTTATTGCGCAATCTGCTCTCATTTTCCCGCACTCACGAGTTTCGCCCGCAACCCCTTAATCTGAATCAAATCATTGAAGAAGTTCACCACATCATCTGTCATACCTTCGAAAAAAATATTGTTTCGACAATTGAACTTGCCAGCAATCTTGACATCATACTGGGTGACTCCGGACAAATTCAACCGATGATACTCAATTTATGCATGAACGCCCGGGATGCCATGCCCACCGGCGGCGCTCTGTTGATGAAGAGCGGCAACAGCATCTTAACTCAGGAAGAATGTGAAAATCAAGCAGATGTGCTTCCCGGCAATTTTGTTTTTTTCAGTATTACCGATACTGGTTTTGGCATGGATGAGGCAACATTAAAACGAATTTTTGAACCATTCTTTACCACCAAACCCGTAGGCAAAGGCACCGGCCTCGGATTATCAATGGTCTATGGGATCGTGAAATCCCATAAAGGCGTGATCAAAGTGGCGAGCGAAGTAAACAAGGGGACCACTTTTCAGATCTTTTTACCCAGTCAAAAACGCCTCGTCGTCCCGCCCGCCGAAAGCTCCCGGGAAATTCGCGGAGGCAGTGAACACATCCTTTTGGTCGATGATGAAGCCAATGTCATCGCCCTTTACAGCGCCTCCTTGAAGAATCTCGGCTATCGCATCACCACGGCGACCAATGGCCGTGAAGCTTGGGAAATTCTTCAGGAATCGAACCAATTCAATCTTATTATCCTGGATATGGTCATGCCCGAAATGAGTGGACGCGATTTGCTTGATCGCCTGCGCCGCAATAAAATGGCGCTCCCCATCCTGATTTGCAGCGGGTATAGCGCGGGTGAATCGCTCCATAATGCCATGCAAAACTGGAATTATGGCTTTCTCCAAAAGCCATTTACCTACGAGCAGTTATCACGGGAAATTCGAACCCTGTTGGATAAACAAACTAACTTGTCACTTCCCAGCTAAGCAGAGACTATCATGATTCACAAAAACAGCGATGAGTATCCCCATCCCGCAGATAATTCCGCGGAAGACGGGGAGATTTCTCCCCTGGAACTCAATCAATTGATGGCTACCGCCGATCAGAACTTGCTCCTGATTGATGTGCGTGAATCATGGGAATGGGAACTCGTCAGATTACCAGGAGCCCTTCATATACCTTTATCCCAACTGCGGGAACAATGGCCAAAAACGGTTGACCACCAAACCAAAATGATCGTGGTCTATTGCCATCATGGCATGCGCTCAAACCATGCCATGCAGGTGCTATGCTCACTGGGGGTCAAAAAGGTCAAAAGTCTCCGCGGGGGGATACATTCCTGGTCGCTGGAGATCGACCCCTCACTAGCACGGTATTGATCGG
>CAZTTH010000024.1:12627-51786 GCA_964615975.1 uncultured Lentisphaerales bacterium
GGGATACATTCCTGGTCGCTGGAGATCGACCCCTCACTAGCACGGTATTGATCGGGCGATGCCACCCTGGCGAAACCACCATGATGGACGATGTTCACTCCTGCCTGAGGGGATCGACTGACAGGCATACCTGATCGTGAACCCGGGCTAAATTATTTCTCTTGATCCAATCCGAATTCGGATAATCGGATTCCTCGTTTAGCGGTTTAATTATTATTTAATTAATTTATAAGCAATCTGTTACAATTCATGCCTGCGGGATGGCATTGGTGATGATATTGCTTTCATCATAAATCATTTGCTCAACCACTGATGGATGGAAAAAAATTAAATATTCCCAAGAACAAACTCCCACAATGCGAATCCTATTTACAAATCATCAATTCACCAATCAAATCCCGTTAAATCACCATAAGGAGGTAGAATGCCATGAGAAAAGCCAAAACCAAAAACAAACCAGTGAAATTCCAATGCAAGGCTGATAAAGGCAGCAAGATCAGTGTCGCCGGATCATTCAATAGCTGGGATGCCAAAATACATAAACTGAAACCCAATCAGACCAGCGGACAGCATGAAATTGAACTGGAATTACCGCCAGGCACTTACGAATATAAATTTATAATTAATGATGAATGGCGTATCGATCCTGAGTGCAAACAATGGGTCTGCAATGAATTTGGAACGATGAACAGCGTCATCGAGGTGGTTTAAGAGATTTGAGAGTTTTGATCAACGCTATTTTTTACCCGCAATTAAACAATTAATTATCATCAAAGCAGAGATACCCGAAGTCAAAAATGATGTCAAGGTAGAAGTTGAAAATGGAGTACTTTCGATCTCCGGAGAACGCAAAGAAGAAAAAGGCAAGAAATTACATAAAATTGAACGATACTATGGATCCTTCACCCGTAGTTTCGTTCTCCGGGACAATGTTGACGATAAGAAAATCAAAGCGGAATACAAGGATGGGATTCTTTGTCTGCAAATCCCTAAAACCCCCAAGAAAAAATCAAACAGCGTAACCATACCTGTCAAATAAGAAATCATTAACAACCATCAGTGACCCCATTTTTGATTAAACCGCACGGAAGGCATGCCATCCTCAATGTTTGTCATCTTAATCCGATTTATCATAATGGGTTCACTGATATTTTCATTGTAGACTATTTTGTCTTCACTTATGGTGGCAAAGGGAGAATCAATTTTTATCCTTCATAATCATGGCTTTTATCAAGAAAATCTTATTGGCAGTTGATTTCAGCGAGACGACAACAGCGACCGTCAGCCGGGCGCTTTTTTTTGCGAAAAAGTTTGACGCCGAATTGGTCATATTGCATTCGATTGAGCCAATTTTAAAATATCCCTATCTTGCTCTTTCAAATGATAAAAAACTAGTCGACGTTATCGCTCCAAAATTGGAAAATATTGTGTCGTTGGTTGCTCAAAGTGGCGTGCCAATTAATCAATCCTTTATCCAGGATGGCATTCCTGAAACCGATATCATCCTGCTGGCTAACAGTCTGGAAGTCGACCTTATTGTCATCGGCGCGGGCAGGAAAAATATTGCGCACAGACTGCTGGGATCTGTTGCGGAAAAGATTATTCATCGAGCGTCACAACCGGTCTGCATTGTTCATCCCGACGATGCCGTCGATAAATTATCCCTTGTTGTTTGCGCCCTCGATTGTTCGAGTTTTTCCGAAGCGGCATTGAATCTGGCAGTGATGCTGAGTCGCAGCATAGGCTTGGAGTTATTTGTCATTCATGTTTTCCCCCCCATAAAAGACCATAAGCTGATGGACAAAATTAACCAATCAGCCGCCTTTACCAACAAGAATGTAATTGATAATCTCAAAGCTTTGGCGCGCAGTGACATCGTCAGTGAAAGCGAAAAAAACCTCTTTCTCTATCATCTCAATCAACTGGAAGCCATCGGGATGACTTACCATGCCATGGTTCGAGTCGGTAAACCGGTTGAAGAATTAATCAAATCGGTTGATGACATTCAGGCAGATATCTTGATCTTGGGCGCCCACAATGACGATAACTCAGAAGGTTTCTTTCAGCGCGGTACCTTCGAGAAAATGCTCCGACGCGTTAACTGTTCGGTGATGACAGTAAGACTGGAACCATCTCCCTGACTGCCTTCCCGCAAACACTGATTATCGCCCCATGATTCAAGCCACTCTGATATAGGGCATTCCGGATTCCCACTGGAATCAGTGCCTCCATTGCCCAGGGTTTACTTTCATTTTTTTTAGCTGTCGATAACAGGCAGATTCGCATGATCATAAAACGTCGCTTCATCAGAGTTATGAAATATTCCGATTGCACTCTGTTTTAATTACCAACTTCAATCGCTGCTTTCCCCTTTCATCTGTGATTCACATTGACTCACCGCATGATTGCCTTCAATGTGCACGGGTAAAATTTAGTCATTTTTTTCTTGATTATCCTTATTCTCCCATTATTTAATAACAAGTTTTTCCTTCGTATTTCCGAGCCCGCAAATACTGACTTGTATTTTTTAGACTATTGCAGCAACAAAGGAATTCTCTTATGGCGTATATCGTGATTGAAAATGGCGCACTACAAGGGCAACGCTTCGAAATTACAGAAAGTTTGATCATCGGGCGGCATTCTTCTTGCAATGTGGTGGTCCGCACTCCCGGGATATCGCGCCGGCATTGTCGTATTTCCTACGTGAACAATAAATATATTCTTGAAGACATGGAAAGTCGCAATGGCACCTATCTCAATGGTGAACCGGTTAAATCTCATGCCTTGGTCAACAACGATATCATCAATATCAGCAGTTATATCGTGCGCTTTCTCAGCAAGGGCGATGAAAAGAAAACCGATAACGCGGTAATTTTCGAGGAAGACAAGGACAAGCAACGCAAATACGACAAGTCGATGTCGATGGAATCACCCTTCAGCGCCAAAGCCGGCGCCGGCAGAACCGAAGGTCGCTTCGATCAATCGGCGGAACAGATAATCACCGAATTGGAAAAGCGACTCGATAATTTGTACCAGGTTACTCATGCCCTTTCTTCTACCACCGATGAAGACAAACTCTTCGATCAAATCCTTGAATGCCTGCTAAAGGTTTTTCCTCAGGCTGAACGCGGCCTGCTAATGACTGGCAATGATGCCGACAAGATGGAAATTTCAAAAGTGCGCTATCGCAATCCCGACCGACAACGGAAAAGTTCCATTCGCGTCAGTAAATCGGTCATACGCGATGTCCTTTCCCGCCGCCATGCGACATTAATCTCCGATACCGCGGCTGATGAGCAATTTGGCGCCGCCGTCAGCATCATCGCAGAAAATATCTGTTCCATGATGTGCGCGCCGCTGATCTCCCAGGGAATGATTTATGGTATTCTCCAAATTGAAAACACCAATGTGCTTAATCCTTTTACTGAAAAGGATTTGAACAACCTGGTCGGCGTCGCGGTACAAGCCGCGTTGTTCATGCATAACGCAAAACTCGCTCGGGACATCGTTTTGGAAGGCAATCGTCGGGCGCAACTGCAGCGTTTCTTTTCGCCGGCAGTTGCGAATGAAGTCATGAACAACAAGCTTAAGCTCGGCGGTGAAATCCGGCATGGGATCACCATGTTTTGTGATATCGTTGGATTTACCACCCGCAGCGAAAAGAACAGCGCCGAAGAAGTCATCAAACACCTGAATCAGTATTTTGGCGTCATGGTGGGCATCATTCTGGCGGAAAAAGGAACCATTGATAAATTCGGCGGCGATGCCATTATGGCGATCTGGGGCGCACCGGTGGCAGTTGACAATGATGTCGGTTGTGCGGTTTCGTGTTGTTTGCAAATGCAGAATGCAATCGTGCGCTTCAATCAGGACCTCTCAACCCAGGGATCAGATCCGGTCGCCATGGGAATTGGACTTCATGCCGGCAGTTTCATCGCCGGCAATATCGGTTCCCACGATCGCATGGAATACACGGTCATCGGGGATGATGTGAATATCGCTGCCCGCGTCGAAACCCTGGCCTTGGGACATATGCTCATGGGCAGCGAATCCCTGGTGCGCAAGAGCCCCCTGCTTAAAATCCTAGGCTTAAAATTCAATCCGGTTAACTTTAAAGGCAAAACCGCAGCCTTCAGCCTGACCAGTATCCGCGGAATGAAAACCGAGGAAGGATATTTATTAAGCATTCCAGTCACAATCAATCACATCCACGGAAAAATTACCTTTTGCACTGACGACATCTCACGATTCAAGTTCGTTGGCGGCGGTGGTGTGTCAATGGGATCAGGGAAATTGAAATTCGATGCGGTTGACTTCAATGATGACAATGAATATCCCATTATCATAACCCAAAGCAGTGAGGACATCTTTTACGATTTTGTCTTCGACAGCTTTCCCCCCATAATGAAAGAAATATTCGACCGCGGAGTCGTCGATACCAAACGGGATATCTCCTGGCATCGATAGTTCACCAGCACATGTCATCATCCGGTGATATTCTGGTTTGATTAAATCCACCTTCTATCCGTTCCGCTCCATCTGACATCGCTCTCCGATTTCGGATGATAGGCGCCGGAGCAGAAGTTAATCAGATTCATCAATCGTGTGAATTTCAACAGGTTAGACTGTTTGCCAGGACATTGGTAATCCCCATGCTCCCAAATTATCGTAGAAACCTAACCCAGCGGCACCATAACCGGCAACCAATCTTCATCAAGAAAACGAACTCTCAACACACTTAATCCCCAATCGGTAACGCACGTTCTCATGACAAAATCATCCGCCCTTGATCCACAGAAATTATTGCGCGAAAATCGCAACCTGCGAGATCGTATAACGCGACTCGAAGCAGCGGAAACCCGGCATCAGGAAACGTTAAACCTGCTGCGGAAATCAATGAATGAACTGGAGGGGTTAAAACGGGCGCTGGATGAATCATCGATATTCAATATCACCAATCGCGAAGGCAAAATCATCTATGCCAACCAGAAGTTTTGTCAGTTATCAGGCTACAGCCGGGAAGAAATCTTTGGCCAAACTCATCGTCTTATCAACTCCGGATATCACTCCCAGGCATTTTTTAGCGAAATGTGGCATACCATCAGCCGGGGTGAAATCTGGCATGGAGAAATTCGCAACAAAGCCAGGGACGGCGCCTATTTTTGGGTAAACACCACGATCATTCCCTTACTTGGAGATAATGATAAACCACAATTTTTCCTCGGTGTTCGTAATGATGTGACGCAACAAAAATTAATCGAAGCAGCCCTAAACCAACAATCCGACCTGGCATATCGCGTCATGGAAATCTCCGGCAATATTGTGGTGGGTATCGATATGCATGGCAACATCGTCTTAATGAACCACATGGCAAGCAACATTTTGGGATGCAATACGCATCATGTCATTGGCAATAACTGGTTTGAGACCTTTGTCATCCCCTGCGAAAGACAAGCGATCTCAGAGCGGTATCAGGAATTCTTTCGCACCGGTATTAATCAAACCAATTATCTCGAATACGGCGTGCTCACCCAATCGGGTGACGAGCGCATCGTCGCCTGGCAAATTGTGATCCTTCATGGCCCTGATAATCAACCAGCCGGAATCGTCAGCGCCGGCATCGACATCACTGAGCGTCGACGCATGGAATTACTGCAAAATGGCCGCCGACAGGTACTGGAGGAACTCGCCACGGGATCGCCATTACATGAGGTCATCCCGGTATTAACACAAAATTTTGATATTATTGGTTCGGATATCATCTGCACGGTTCAGTTAATTGACCCGGACGATTGCCTGCTCCATTTACAACCGGGGTCAGCGCTTCCGGAAGATCTTGCCGCGGCAATCGCGACCACCCCCATTGATCCCAATGCCATAACCTGTGGCCGTGCCGCGTATTATAAACGACTGGAAATATCCCGTGACCTGAGCAAAGAAAAAACCTGGCGGCCCATGCGCAAGCAGATCAAAAAGGCTGGCATTAAATATTGCATGTCACATCCGATTTTGTCACCCCATGAAGATGTGTTCGGGACCATTACCACATTTCACACCCAATTAAAATCCCCATCCCATCATGAAAATGAAACCATCCATACAGCCGCCCAATTAGCGGCAATGGCTCTAGTGCGCAACAAAATTGTCAACGAGTTGGCTGAGAGCATTGAAAGATTGCGCGCCATAGTCGACACCACCATCGATGGCATTATTACCATTAACGATAAAGGTCTCATTGAAACCTTTAATCATGCCAGCGAAATCATGTTTGGCTATCAGGCGCATGAAGTCATCGGCAAAAATATATCCATGCTGATGCCCGCGCCGATTGCCAGGCATCATGATTCCTATCTAACGAATTATCTCAATACTGGGGTAAAAAAAATCATTGGGATCGGTCGTGAAGTCGAGGGAAAGAAAAAAGACGGAACCCTGTTTCCCCTCTTTTTAGGGGTCAGTGAATCCTTTTTATTTGGCCGTCGACGTCTCTTTACTGGAATTTTACGCGACCTGACCCAACAAAAAGAAGCAGATCAGACATTGTTGAAAACCCGGGAAGAATTAATGTTTCAATCCATGAAAACCCAGCGCCTGGCATCCCTTGCAACCATGGCGGGAGGGATAGCACATGAACTCAATCAGCCCTTAAGCGGTATCAGAGTTTATGCCGAAACGGTCAAATCATTGGTAGAGTCCACTGACAGTATCGACATCAAATCAATGCGCACCACCCTGGTGAAAATCATTAACCAAGTCGATCGTGCCTCCAAGATCATCGATCACATCCGCCAATTCGCGTCTGACAAGACCGATCACCATTGGGAAATCCATAACTTTCGCAAGATCGTCGCGTCGGCACTTGAATTGGTCGGCGCGCGTTTGGCCAATCATGGAATTACCATCATCAATGAGGTCTCCGCTCAGGTCAAAATTCGCGCCGACAAAATGCGTATTGAACAAGTCTTGATCAACCTCATCACCAATGCCATGGACAGCATTGAATCCAAATCATCAGATCGATCTCTAAGACGTGAAATAAAAATTACGTCGCAAATCCAAAAAGATTCCATTTATATTAATGTGATTGATACCGGCAGTGGAGTACCAGAATCAATACGTGAATCTTTGTTCGACCCGTTTGTTTCGACGAAAGGGCCGGATCGCGGCATGGGGCTGGGTTTATCAATTTGCCATGGCATTCTCAAGGATCACCACGCGACCATATCGTTAACCCATACCAGTCCTGATGGATCGGTATTTAGTTTGAATTTCCCCAAAATATCAAAGAACAAGTTTTTTTAACTTATGAATACCGAGAATTCATCCTCCCCTCCTGCGGGGATCAAAGTATTAATCGTCGATGATGATGACGCCGTGCGCGACAGTCTGGAACTGTACTTGAAAACCAAAAAGTGGCAGACATTGACAGCCGAATCGGCTGCGGAAGCTTTGGAAAGAATAAAATCAGAGAATGTCAGTATCGTTATTACCGATGTGCGCATGCCCGGTATGGATGGGATATTACTCACCCAAGCCATTCACGAATTTAATCCCGATATTGAAGTCTTGATTATCACCGGTTTCAGCAGTGAGAATTTGGCCATCGATGCCTTGAAGGCTGGGGCCATCGATTATTTTCGCAAACCCCTGCAACCGGAAAAAATTTTGCGCGCTCTGGAAAAAACCAAACCCGTTCGCGAATATCGTCAGCAACAAATTCCCGCCGCGGTATATTTGGGCTAGGAGATTAAGACAATCCCATGAAAAATTCAGTAAGCGAAAACGATCTCACCATTTTGATTGTAGATGACGATGAAGCCGTGCGCGATAGTCTCTCATTATACTTGAAAAAATCAGGCTGGAAAACCGCGGTGGCGGCCACCGGCGAAATCGCCCTGGCGAATGTGCATAATGGCATTGGCGATATTGTAATCACCGATATTCGCATGCCGGGAATCAACGGTTTGGAGCTGACACGTAAGTTACTCGAAAACAATCCCGACATTGAAGTCTTGATCACCACCGGTCACAGCACCGAAGAACTGGCCATTAACGCCTTGAAAATAGGCGCTTTTGACTATTTTCGTAAACCCTTGAATGCAACCGAAATCAACGCGGCGCTGCAGAAAACACGACGATTTCACGAACTGAAACAGGAAAATCGCTGCCTGAAAGCAGCGATCGGCCATCAGAATCGCGATGGCGATCGTCACCAATTCATTGGCATTTCATCAGCCTACAAGTCGGTCCGCAAACAGATCGAACAAGTGGCGGCAGTTCCTGATGTGACCGTATTATTAACTGGTGAAACTGGTGTCGGCAAGGAAGTGGCGGCCCGTCTCATTCATCGGCTTTCACGACCGGCGTCAGCACCATTCATCGCCTTGAATTGCGGTGGCATACCGGAAACCCTGTTAGAAGCGGAATTATTAGGCCGGGAAAAAGGAGCATATACCGGCGCTGACAAGATCGTTCCGGGAATTTTTGAAATGGCTGGCAATGGCACGGTTTTACTCGATGAGATCAGCGAAATGAGTATGCAGGCTCAGTGTCGGTTTTTAAGAATCCTGGAAGAACGACGTCTCCGTCGCCTGGGTGGAACCAGGGAAATAAATATCGATAAGGTGCGCATCATTGCCGCCACGAATCGTAATCTGCAAATTCTGATAGACGAACAAAAATTCCGCCAGGACTTGTATTATCGAATCATGGTCGCCCCTATTGTCATCCCGCCCTTGAAAGAACGTCGCGAGGATATCCTCCTGATCGCCACTCATTTTCTCGATCAATTAACAGTCGGTTTGAACAAGAAATTCTGCTTTTCCAAGGATGCTGAAAATGCATTGATGCACTATGATTTTCCCGGCAACATCAGGGAATTAAAGAATTGCATCGAACGTGCCACAATCTTTAATTCAGGAACGATGATCACTGCTGTCGACCTCGGATTGCAGAGCAATAACCATCCGGGCGCGCCATCGGTTCCGTATGAAATCCCGGAATATTATCAAACCGGGATAAATTTTCCTCCGAATTCATATCGTTTGGCAGCAGCTGAAGGAGAACTGATTATGGCGGCACTCCAGGCTCACCCCAATAATCATTCCGCCGCCGCCCGGGCATTGGGGATTACCCCCCAATCTCTTTATCGGAAAATCGCGAAACACAAAATTGGATAACTATCCATTTTCGTATAGTTCATCGCCATCCCACCTCCCATGCCTGAATATCTAATTCAATCGATATTAACAGTTTTTGATGCAGAAATATGCTCTGGCATGATTACTTCTATAGAACGAAGTATACGAAAATATTATGCGTACAGGATACAATGGATGAGAGCGGGGGAAACTCTGGTTCACGGGGTTGGCGATTAAATAATCTTGGCTTGAGGTTTTCCTGCCTGAGCATCGGAAGAATTTTTTTTAACGAGTTTTACACCCCCGCATATTTAAATTCATAATTAGTAATTAGATTCATAACAACTTCAAACAAGGAGAAAAAACAATGAAGAGCAACACCGATCAATTGGTTCATTACCGCTTTACCTCCAACAATCTGATACCAGTAGGTTTGGGAATCATGTTTTGTATCATTGCCATCGGCATGATCGACCTGGCACGACAATTTCACCAAGCAAGCATAAAAAATCAAGTTTCCGTCCCGCCACCAGAATCCCTCATGGCGACCTCGCCAGCCGCCACCAATCTCACCCAACCAAGTGGGAATGAACCATCAACCGCCGCTCTGCCCAGTGAAAATGCCATCCTGACCGATGCACCGGCCGTTCCGCCGCCGATCACCAGAAAACATGCCGCCAAAGTTATCGTTAATCTGGAAGTCCAGGAATTGGTCAACAAGCTTGCCGATGGCGTGGAATACACATTTTGGACCTTTGGCGGTTCGGTCCCCGGTAAATTCATTCGCATTCGTGAAGGCGATACCGTTGAATTTCATCTCAACAACCGACCGGACAGCAAAATGCCGCATAATATTGACCTCCATGCCGTGACCGGTCCGGGTGGCGGGGCGGTGTCCTCGTTTACTGCGCCGGGGCATACTTCAACATTTTCATTCAAAGCCTTAAATCGTGGTTTGTATGTCTATCACTGCGCCACCGCCCCTGTGGGTATGCATATCGCCAATGGGATGTATGGATTGATCATGGTCGAACCTCCCGAAGGAATGCCTGCTGTCGATCGCGAGTATTATGTCATGCAGAGCGAGTTCTATACCGAAGGAAAGAATGGTGAAGAGGGCTTGCAACCGTTCGACATGGATAAGGCATTGCGGGAAGAAGCGGATTATGTCGTTTTTAACGGCAGTGTGGGTTCAATGCTGGGAGATAAGGCGATCCAAGCCAATGTGGGTGAACGGGTGCGTTTGTTTGTCGGCAATGGCGGTCCGAATCTGGTGTCTTCGTTTCATGTCATCGGCGAGATCTTCGACCAGGTATATGTGGAAGGTGGAGACACGATCAATCGCAACATCCAGACGACAATGATTCCAGCGGGTGGATCGGCAATTGTTGAGTTCAAGGTCGATGTTCCGGGTTCTTACATCCTCGTTGATCACTCGATATTTCGTGCTTTTAACAAGGGCGCGCAAGGCATCCTGAAGGTTGAAGGCAGGGAGCAACCTGAGATCTATTCAGGTAAACTGTCGGATCAAATCTATCTTGCGGAAGGGAGTGCGGTGCAAAGCATTGCCGCATCCCAATCAACGGCGCCGGTAATCGAGTTGACCAAAACAGAAAAAATCACAGCCGGAGAACGCGCCTATAACCGCAATTGCATGGCGTGCCATCAAACGAATGGGCAGGGAATTCCCGGCATCTTCCCTCCGCTGGCGAAATCGGATTATCTGATGGCCAATAAACAACGATCCATTTCCACAGTCCTCAAAGGATTACAGGGTGAAATTGTCGTCAATGGAAAAACTTACACAGGCATCATGCCGGCTCAGTTGTTGCCTGACGATGAAGTTGCCAATGTCCTTACCTATGTGTTGAACAGTTGGGGCAATCCGGGTGGAGAAGTGATGATTGACGAAGTGAAATCGGCGCGCGCCGAAAATCATTGATTTTTTCAGCATCGCCATACCATTTATGATTGCATTGATAGTGTGTATAACGCTCATGACCCTGAGCTGTGAAATCAGTGCAGTGGAATTACCGCCGGACACCTCAAGTGCTGCCCCTTCTGCAATGGTTAATATTCCCGGCGGTGAATTCGTGCCATTTTTTAAAATCCTTGACGAAGCTAAAAAAGTTCAGATTCAACCCTTCTTGATCGATCAATACCCGGTAACTAATCAGCAGTATCGTGATTTCGTAAACACATACCCCGAATGGCGGCGGTCGCGAATCAAGCGATTATTCGCAGAAAAAAATTATCTCCAGCATTGGACGGATGATTTATCCTGGGATTCATCCATCGGTGATATTTCCCAATCACCGGTAACCTATGTATCGTGGTACGCGGCACAAGCTTATTGTGAATGCCAAAACAAGCGACTGCCAACGTTGGCGGAATGGGAATGGGTATTGGTCCCTTCATACATAGCCAATGAGACCCCGAACGATCGCGAAATCAACGAAAAAATTCTCTCCTGGTATGCCCGCCCTACCCCGGAAATCCTGCCCTCAGTAGGTAAGAATCGCAACCACTATGGTGTCTATGATATGCTCGGATTGGTGTGGGAATGGGTCAGTGATTTTAATATGGATTTAATTACCGGTGATTCGCGCGGCAGCGATGGCAAGATGGGGTCGTTCTATTGTGGCGCCGCATCATCGCAAGCCACCGACCTGGTCAACTATGCTGGATTCATGCGCTACGCTTTTCGCAACAGCCTGAAGCCGGACTTTGGCATCGCCAATTTGGGATTCCGTTGTGCCCGGGATCTGACCCCTGCCCCACCACCCGCGACCGTTGGGGAAATGCCGGAACTCCCTTTGTCTCCATCCCCCCGCACCCAGGTTAAGACCAACAAAAAGTCACTGAAAGAAATTCCGGAGCGCTCACTTTATCATCTCCGATCAACCTGGCGGGATCAGAATAATGAAGAAGTTCATTTATCAGACGCACTGGATCACATTCAGGTTGTCACCATGTTTTTTTCCTATTGCGAATTCGCCTGCCCGATGATTATCATGGATATGAAAGCTCTCGCTCAGGGCCTGAATCCTGATCAAATACCACGCGTCCATTTTTCATTGATATCCTTCGACAGTGAACGCGATAATCCGGCGCGGTTGCAGACTGTCAGCAAAGGCCATGGATTGCCTGATGCAACCTGGAGCGTATTGCATGGCAACGCGAAAGCCGTGCAGGAACTGGCAACTACTCTGGGAGTCAAGTACCGCAAGGATGAAAAAATCGGCTTTTACCATAATAACCTGATCAGCGTGCTCGATAAAGCTGGATTGATCGCCTACCAGGATGTCAATACCAAGCAGGGCATCACGGAGATTAAGAATCATATTAATCGCCTGTTGGCGGACGGCCAATGAAAATTCATTCATGCTTATTTACTTTCTCATAAGCGCTGTCAAATTTCATGAAAATTGACATATTAGTTGTTGATTATCATGAAAATAGAACCCGCGAAACCCTGTCCTATTGGCGATCAACTTCTGCCTATGAAGTTGATTTCGTTTTAGGCGACCATACCGCCATTGAAGTTAAAGCCACTGCCAATGCATCCTCCCATCATTTGAAAGGACTTAAGGCACTCCAGGAAGAAAATATTCTGAAACGCTTTGTTTTAATCTCCTGCGATCCCCATCCGCGGAGCGTTTCTGGCTTACAAATTCTACCTTGGAGTAACTTTCTGAGCCGCCTTTGGTCTGGCGAATTCATACCGTAAGGATTTAGGTCCGTTTTGGAATCACACTTCACGCCGGGGAACGGTAGATAGGGGGCAGGCGGATCGGGGTCACATTGCAAAATTTTCCCCGTCCAAAATTTGGGAATACTAAAAATTCAGCACCGCAATTTTCCCTCTACTGCTCTTCCTTCGTGTCCGATCTAGTGAAAAATAATTTCGCGGTTTTGTCAATGTGGATATCAGTCTGTCTGCCGACTGGCAGGCATTCCCATGAGTGATCTTCACTGACACAATCATTGCGGCCCAGCCGCACGGACATCCGGACTGACTTCGCTCTCGTAGCGAGTAAAATTGTCCTTGAACAATTTTACCAATTGTTTTGCCATTTCATCGTAGGAGGCAGAATCCTTCCAGCAGCCGCGGGGTGATAACAGCGCATCGGGAACACCTGGACAAGATACTGGAATATGAAATCCAAAATGTGGATCCATGGTGGTTTCGATCCGGGTCAGAGTTCCATCATGGATGGCATCGATAATCGCACGGGTATGCTTCAGGCTTAGACGTGATCCGATACCAAAAGGTCCGCCGCTCCAACCCGTGTTGATTAACCAGGCGTCAACCTCATGTGCTTCCATGTTTTTTGCCAGTAATGTCGCGTATTTAAATGGATGCCAGACTAGAAACGCTTCACCAAAGCATGCTGAAAACGTCACTTTGGGTTCAGTAACCCCCATTTCGGTGCCCGCCACCTTGGCGGTATAGCCGCTGATATAATGATACATAGCCTGGGCTGAATTCAGCTTGCTTACCGGCGGCAATACCCCAAAAGCATCACAGGTGAGGAAAACAATATTCCGGGGATGTCCACCCAGCCCTGGGATTTTGGCATTGGGGATATAGTCAAGCGGATACGCCGCCCGGGTATTTTCCGTGATCGAACCATCATGGTAATTCACGATTCTGGTTTTGGGGTGATAAACAACATTCTCCAATACCGTGCCGAAACGGATCGCCTGATAAATTTCTTTTTCCTTTTCCCCTGAGAGGTGAATACATTTGGCATAACAGCCGCCTTCAATATTGAAAATACCCTCAGTGGTCCAACAGTGTTCGTCATCGCCGATCAGTTGCCGGCGCGGATCGGCGGACAAGGTGGTTTTGCCAGTCCCTGACAAGCCGAAAAATAACGTCACATCACCATTGGGACCTTCGTTGGCGGCACAATGCATGGATAAAATCCCGCGATCCGGCATGATATAATTCATCAGGGTAAAAATCCCCTTTTTCATTTCCCCGGCATATTCGGTGCCGAGGATAACCATTTCCTGACGTTCAAACGAGATATCAACACTGGTGGTCGAGGTCATTTCAGACGTGTAACGATTGGCAGGAAAATGACCCGCGTTGATGATCGTGTAGTCCGGGGTGAAATCAGCCAATTCATCCTCTGTGGGTCGGATCATCATGTTATGCATGAAGAGCGCATGATAGGCGCGGCTGCAGATGACCCGCACCCGGATTTGATAGCGCTTATCCCAACCGGCATAGCCATCGACGACATACAACCGATCAAGAGTGTTGAGATAATCGACGGCGCGTTCATGATTGATCATATAGGTGTGTTCATCGAGTTTGATATTGATCTTTCCCCAATTAATCTTTTTCATGCTGGCGGGATTTAGCACCATCCGCTTATCGCTGGGACTGCGGCCGGTTTTGGCGCCGGAATATACAGCCAACGCGCCGCAATTGGTGACTGCGGATCCTTTTTCATATGTCAACGCTTTTTCGTAAAGTCGTGCCGGAGAAATATTGCGGTGGATCACACCGACATGAATACCCTGGTTGGTTAAATCAAAAGTTGGTTCGCTCATGGTGGTTCCTTCTCAGATAAATTCCATAATAAAAAGATGACTATCCCTGTGGTAAATACCAATGCCAACTCATATAGGGACAAAAGATACTGGAAATCAGATTTCAGTTGCATCATCCGTCTTGGTGATTGCCGCCATGGCCTGGGTCGGCTCATAAAGATCAACCACATTCCAAGTACTGAGGTTAAAAGAGGTTAAATGGGGAAGCGGCTTGTGATTCAGATAATCATCCAGATCCGCAACCAGATCATTGGCGGATTGATAGCGACTTTCCCTGTCTTTCTGCAACATTTTTGCCAGAATCGCTTGAAGATCATAGGGAAAATCAATCTTGATCATTCTCGGTTCGTTGGGTTTCTGATTGGTAATATTAAAAATAAGCATTGTAAGATTCCTGCCTTCAAATGGCCGTTGACCCAACAGCCATTGATAGGCGATAACGCCTAACGAAAAAATATCCGCCCGCCCGTCAATCTCCGAGATTACGAATCCTTCCGGAGCCATATAATGAGGAGTCCCCATGACTTCGTCACACAAGGTTAGGTTTGAATCCGGAAGCTTGACTATTCCAAAGTCGGTCAAGCGTGGATTTAAATGCTCATCGATAATAATATTCTCTGGCTTAATGTCACGATGGTAAATCTTATGGGCATGAATTGCGGATAAAGCTGAAGCCAAATCACGAATAATCTGGACTTTCCGCTCAAAACCGATTGCCTCTGGAGCTTCATGTATGTAATATGACAGGGTATTTCCCGGAACATAATCCATGACCAGATAGGGGACGATCTCATTATCTGTCATTCCACAATCAATTATTCTGACGATATTGGCATGAGAGATATCCTTGCAAACCGTGGCTTCGCGAATGAAGCGCTCGCGGTAGGTGCCATAGGAATAATCTGTGGCCTTATCCGGCTTCAGGACTTTCAACGCGTAGTGCCGGCCATCCTTTTCGGCCAGATATACACTGCCATGGCCTCCCACCCCAATGAGCTTCACGATCAGATATCCGCCAAGAAATGTGGGTGTTTCACTGTTGGGTGAAGTCACCTCTAAGGATTGCTCCGCGCTCAATGACTGCCTCTGAAATACCCGTTCAATCACCGACTTTATCTTCTCCGGATCAAGCGGTTTGGTAAGATAATCATCCGCGCCCGATTTCATGCATTCAATCGAAGATTCAACCGATGGCAGACCGGTCATAATCACGACCGGCAATTGCGGATGGTATTTTTTAATTACCTTTAATAATTCAGCGCCGGTATATTCGGGCATATGATAATCGGTGATCACCAGGTCAACCGGATAGATTTTGAGTATTTCCATGGCATTGACGGCGTTGGGCGCTGATAACACATTATAATTCAGCAATTCAAGAAATGAACTGAAGACAATAAGGTGCTCATTATTATCATCAACGATCAGTATATTCTTAAGGTGTGGCATTTTTATCTTGAACGAATTGAGAAACGAGATCCCCATTATTGTCGATTCAACGACACGCTTGTATGGGCCCAATTCCCATTAACCCAACGATCTGACGTAATGCTTTAATATGAGATGAATTGTCAAGCAAACAAACTAAGTTGAAAATTTCCTCTGACAAACTATACAACAGCGCTTGATGGATTGATCAGAAGCGAAAAACATAATGAATCCCACGCCCTCATTCAAAATGGCATTACCGGTCTGGCTGCACATCGCGATGTACAGCTTTGGCGGGCCGGCTGCGCAGATCGCAGTCATGCATCGGCAGCTCGTGGAAGAAAAAAAATGGATTAGTGAAACCCGCTTTCTCCATGCCCTGAATTACTGCATGTTGCTCCCGGGACCGGAAGCGCAGCAACTGGCCACCTATTGCGGCTGGTTGCTGCATGGCATCAAGGGTGGCATCATTGCCGGCGCCTTGTTTATTCTCCCTGGTTTCATCGCCATACTGGTACTCAGCCTGCTCTATGTGGAACTCTATGACACTGCCTTCATCCAGGCGCTGTTTTATGGTATTAAACCAGCGGTACTGGCGATTGTCATTCACGCGGTCATCAAGATCGGCAGCAAAGTCCTGAAAAAAAGAGTCATGATCCTGTTGGCAATCGGCTCATTTATCGCCATTTATGGCTATCACCTGTCATTTGCCCTGGTCATTCTCTCGGCAGGTATAATTGGTTTGCTGGGGGGTAAATATTGGGAAAGGGAGTTCCTGGTGATGAGTGATCCCAAGGTGAAGAAAACCGGTGAAGACGAGGGGGGATTAAATGACAACGGTTATCATCAGGTAAAACCCTCCTGGCAGCGGCTGCTGAAAGTGATTGCCTTATGCCTTGCGCTTTGGTTTATACCCATTGGCTTAATCGATTGCTTGATTAACTCAACCGCGGTCTTTTCCCATCAGGCGGCATTTTTCAGCCGTTCGGCCCTGGTCACCTTTGGCGGCGCTTATTCGGTGCTATCCTATGTGGCGCAACAAGCTGTCGAACACTATCATTGGATCACCCCCATTGAAATGCTGGATGGTCTGGCAATGGCTGAAACCACCCCCGGCCCACTGATTCAGGTGGTGCAATTTGTCGGCTTTATGGGCGCCTATCGAGATCCGGGCGCGTTTTCACCCGTTACTGCCGGGATATTGGCATCACTGATTACGACCTGGGTTACTTTCATCCCTTGTTTTATGTTCATCTTCGCCGGCGCTCCCTATATCGAAACGCTGCGCGGCATCAAATTCCTGACGACCTGCCTGTCCGCCATCACTGCCGCCGTGGTCGGCGCCATCGCCAATCTCGCGCTATGGTTTGGAATACATACTTGGTTTCACACGGTTGAAGCAGGATACTTCATCGGCATGATTCTCGATGTCCCGGCTTGGAATAGCATCGATGTATTTAGTGTTTTAATCACGACCGGCGCTGCCATCGCCCTGATCCGTTATCAATTGAATCTGTTCACGGTCTTGGGATTGAGTGTGTTGGCGGGGATTTTCCGCCATCTTTTCTAATCGGGATTATTTCTCCCCTGTAAGTGGATCATCATCATGTGACTGATCGGGGTTGACAGCGAGCAAAGGAAAACGCTTATCGAGTTGGCGAATCTTAAAAAACAGGAGTATGGCGACCACGGTTATGGTGGTGGTAAGCAGCGTCAGCCAATAATAACGCCGCTGGTGTTCGCTGCGGATATCCTTACATTTCCGCCCAATTTGATCCGCGGTCATGGTCGCCTGTCCGACGATCTGCTCTAAGCGCTTCACACTGAATGAATGCAACAGCTTGCCCAACTCTTTCAATTGATCATCAAGCAGATCCATTCGCGCATTCAGATCATCCATATCGAGATAATGCACCTCCCTGCGCAAGGCTTCAAGCTCACGATGGAGCTGATCCCGTTGGGTAAAAATACCATCAATTTTATTGTATATCAGAGTTGCTGCGGCGATACTTTTGTCGCTTCCATGCTGCTGATGGCAGTCATTGCAGAGTGTTCCGGCTTGTGGCTTTAAATCTGAAAATGCCAGTTTTATGGTGCGATGTGCTCCATGGCAGGCATAACAGTCCGGCCAGGAGTGATGTTGAAAAATTTGCGCGAGCGGACTTTCAGCGTAGAGTTCCCCGATCTCCAAGTGGCAGTTCCCGCAGACCTGGGTAATTTTGCTGATGCCCGGCGGCATTGCGGCATGATCACCATGGCAGTCATTGCAGACCGCAACACCAAGATCGTTTTTTTCCATCAGCGCCTTTCCATGGGTTCCCTGAAGATACATTGCCACCTGATTGGTGGGCATGGGCAGGCCTTGCCCGATGGTATAGCCCTTCATGTACCTGGCATCGGAATGGCAGCGCCCACAGGTTTCCGGCAGATTGCGGGGAAACACCTTCGAAGCCGGGCTCTGCGCGGAGAAAATATTATGTATACCATGACAACTGGTGCATTCCGCCGCCTTACTGTCATGACGGTCGAGCAACACCCTGCCATGCATGCTGTCGGCATATTTAATGTATTGATCGATGGGCAGTGCGGGATTGTAATTACGCATGAATTGGGGATCGGAATGGCAACGGCTGCAGAATTGTGGAATCCAGCTCCGGTCGATATTGCGCACCTCCTTTTTAGGCCAGCGCTGATAGATTTCATCACTCATGTCGGTGTCCGCTGGTGAGCCACCATGACAACCCGAACATGATAACCCTGACCTAAAATGGCGGTCGGCGAGGAACGAACGCAGGTTCAAATGTTCATACGCTGGTCCCCGATCATCATTCAAGGTAAACAAGGTCGCGTTCTCCTGCATATCTGGATTGATATGACAAAGGATACAGTTGTCCTTGAGAATCATCGCTTTTTTTTCATTGCTGGTAGTGATGGATAATAAGAGCTTTAACTGCCGACCCGAAGTAATCATGAGTTGATCAGCTGCCGCGAAAAAGAGCTTCCGCAGTTCATCGGGCATCTCGGTGAAGATCTTCTGGTCATGATCATCAAGGACAGCCACACCCTCGTTGGTTTCATTCAGCAATTCAATGAATGAATCGGGGATGGGATCGGCGGCAATCTCTGAAGCTGCAACTGCCGGCACTGCTATCGACATCAGACAGCTGACAACCACGCATAGAGCAGAGCGAATCAGTGCAATTGATTGTGGTAAGTGGTTCGACATTGAAATTTTATCGAAAATTTTAGGAATCAAGAAGTGGTTACCCCGATGATTTTTTATCTGATGCCAGACCGGTTTGGATAACCATGCGCATAACAACTCCACTCATGAGCGCCAAAACGATGGCGCCGGAAAGCACATAACCGAGACCGAAGAACGCGTGCAGAATCAAATGCAGGGCAGTAAGAACGCTGAATTGGAGAAAACGGGAATTAAGAAAATACCATCGTCCCAGGGAGATCACCATCAGCAAACCCAGACTTACGCCGGCACAGATTCGCGTAATGATCGCGAGGTTTTTGGGATCATCGGTCGGATCGATTCCCGCCTGAGAGGCCACCCCGAAATCCCAGGCTTTGAGGGTTAAAAAGGTGAGGAAAATAAGCGATGTGACCCCGAAATCGGTAAACGCCGGGCTGGCCATGCCATGCCTGGCGCTGCGATCCAACAACGGGATAAAACACCAGATTGTCATAAACATCGCCACCATCAGCAGGCAGATCTGGGCGCCTTCAAATCCCAGGATGGTCGGGGGAAACTCACGCAACAATTGGTAAATCCAGAGAAAATACCATTCTGGTTTTATCCCGGGATAGGCCGGTTTCAGCGGGTCAGCCTTATCCCCCAGCTCCCAGTGTAGTCCAGAAATTCCCGTTCCATAAGGAAACCAGACCACCAATACCGCCAGGATATTCAGGCAGACAATCCAGAGCAGAGCATCCCGCAGGACAAAATTCGGGAAGAAGCGCATCGCCTTATGGGGCTTGCCGGCTGCCATTTCGCCCAATCCTTCCGCCATTCCCTGGCGTTGGACAAAGAGGAGATGAACTCCCAAAACCGCGAACATAAGAATGGGCAGAATACACACATGCAGCGCCAGAAATCGATACAAGGTGTTGATGGTCACTTCATCACCGCCTCGCAATATGCGCAATAACCACTGACCAATCACCGGTATTGACTTTACTGAATCAGTGCCAACCGACGTGGCAAAATATGACAATTCATTCCAGGGCAGGAGATACCCGGAAAAACCAAACGTCAGGGATATGGCGAGTAGCACCATGCCGGCATACCAGGTCAGATCACGCGGGAAGCGATACGCCTTGGTAAAAAAAACACTGAACATATGAATCACCATCGCCACAATCATCAGGTGTGCCGACCAACAATGGGTCGACCGGATCAACCATCCCCATGGAACCTGATTGACGATATATTTCATGCTTTCATAGGAAGTATTTTCTCCCGGCTGGTAATACATCATCAACAAAATGCCAGTCACAATCTGCAGCAAGAAAAAGAACATGCTGACACCGCCAAAATAATACCAGACACTCGAGTGCTGCCCCACAGGCACGGTTTTGGTGGTGATATATGCGACCAGATCCTGGAGCTGGAAACGACGATCAAATTCATTCCATATTCGTTCAACCGCCCGTTCCGCTACCCCCTGGCGCATTTTTTTGTCTTCCATAGGTTAAACTTCCTCTGCGATCACCATCAGTCTGCCATTCAGATTGCCGCTTATCTTATAGCGTTTGAGAGGGGCGGGAGGCGGACCTGAAATATTACGGCCGAACTTATCAAAGCGACCATTATGACAGGCACACCAGATGATCTCATCCTCGGAGCGAAAGGTCACGGTGCAACTTTCGTGGGTACATTTTGCGGAAAATGCCCGCAATTCACCGCGCGTATCACCGATCACAATGATCCGTTCACCTCCTAGACGGATGATGGCGAAACCATCGTTGATGATTTTCTTTTTATCGTCTGGTCCCAATTCGACTTCTTTAACATCATTGGTTTCTTTTAACGGGGTAAGATATTGGAGTATCGGGATTATGACGGTCGCGGCCCATGCCACGATGCCGCCGGTCAGCAGCCAATCGAGAAAGGAGCGCCTGGTCAGGCTGGTTTTGGCATGACATTTTTCTTTTTTAGAGAATGAGGCATCTTCTGGTGTTTGATTCATGACTTGCTCTTGGTTAATATCACCATCTCACCCACGAATACTCAGCCCGCAGGTTGCTGGTTGCCCGGTCAAATGCCAGGGGATTATTTGCGGGACAGTGAATGCTTGATTTTTTCATAGGCGGCATCGTAATCAAAGTCAACTTTCCTGCCGTCCCTGGTCGTGTAACGCTCTGGGTTATAGGTGGGATTGGAGTCATTATGACAGCGCCGGCAGGTATTCGCTTCGGTGGGATATATCATGCCGTTTTTGATTGCGATGTCACGGTTTCTGGCATGTTTATCCTTGGGCATGTAGTTTTTGGCCGGGCCATGGCAGCTTTGACAACTAATTCCTTCGTCAATGGGAATGGCTTTTGTCACCGGTTCTTGAGTAAAACCATATGCCGTGGAATGGCATTGAAGGCATTTCCCGCTGGATTGGGGATTGTCAATGCCCAACACTTTGGCGACCTCTCTGGCTCTAGCCGTCGCGAGTGTGGCATAGGCATGAGCGTGTGGCCCCTTCTCCCATAAACCAAATTGATTGCCGGTTTCTTCCTTATTATGGCAGATCTTGCACATCTTGTTGGCGATCAGAAGATTCGCATGCCATTCGGGCATTGACACAGGTGGAGGCTCGGTTTCCGCCCGCATCACCGCCAAGGCAAACAAACATGAAATTAATGATACGGCCCCCAACAGCCATTTAACTTGGGGGAGGGTCATTCGGCGGTGGTCTTTCGGTTTGATATTCATGAGGGGTTGTCAATTATAATCAAAATTTAAACGTCCAATTCATACTTGCAAAATGGGCCTGATAATCATCAATTCCGCCATTGCTGTCTTCATCATAATAGGCAAAACCATAGCGAACCTGAACGGAAAGATTTTTACTGATATCATGGGTGATGGTCATGAAAGTTTCATGCTGTTGATAACTTGTCCCCAAGGGCAATCCGGATAATGTGATATTGGTGAAGTTATCAGCCAACGAGAGGGCGTATTGCAAGCTGATATTGGTATCCGCACGGAGTGCGAAACCCAACACTCCGGACATGGTGTAGGTATCGCCATGATAGGTGGTCACTGTATTCGCCTGATTAATGAAGGCCAGAGTGCGCGAATCGGTCCACGAAAACATTCCGGTAAGATACATCATTTGCAGGGGAGTGACGGTGACACTGAAGCTGTAGATATCGGCATCATATTCTCCGGTTCGCAGGGATCCGGCCGGAATCGAACTTGCTGTGACGGGATCATGCTTGGAAGCGAAATCGGTTTCCACCCATCGATAGGTAAGCAAAAGAGTAATCCGCGATGTCGGTCTCAGGCTCAGCTTGCCTGTGATTTCATCGGTGATGATCTCCTGATATTCGATAAATGCCGAATAGCCTTCAAGCGGGACCAATATCCCGTTGTTATTTTCCTCGAAGTCCAACACATGATCGTAGTCATTTTCGCGAATGAGACGACGATACCCGCCCCCAAAGGTAGATCCGGCAAATGGGGAGGTATTGAACCCGATCCGGTATTGATCGCGATGGATATCGGTATCAGTCCGCCGCTCCAGGGTAATCATCTTATCTTCAAGCTCACGCTCAGATAAAGTTATATCGCCCTGGATCCATTTGCCCTCGCTATAAATCGTGGTATAGGGAATGCCCACGTACCGCAGCCCCAGATGTTCCTGAAACTCATCGGTCTGATTATTGGTATCAATAAACACCTCGGGAACTGCAATCCCAGACGATGTCCTTTCCGCAAGAATGGCATCGGTTCGGCCATCAGTTTCCCGGGTCTCGGATTGCAGTCCGCCATAGATGACGAAACCCCGGTTGGGTCCCAGCATAAGATTGGCATTCACCACATGGGTATCCTGATGTAAATCAACATCCCGGGTAAACCAGTTTCTATCGCGATTGGCATTAAATGGAATGGTATCGAGACGAAAACCGGCGTCGCCATCCAGTGAGGTCAGGAGGTATCCCAGAGACCAATAAACCTGGTCGTTAACATGGCTCTCCAACCGCAAGGTATTCATCATGGAATTATGCTCATACGTTTCATCGGTGGTCACGATTTTGGCTGGGATGCTGGCCGGCAGGGTTAATTGCGCGTCATCCAACCGGTTGGCGGCGAAATCATACTGCTCATAGCGAAGCTCGTCCCGGATATGAATATTCTTGATGTCATGTTCGATGCTCAGGGTGTAGATATTAACGTGTTCGTCGATTTCCTTGGTGGCAGGATAAATCTTTCTGGTAATATTCGTGCCCTTGATCCTTTCCGTCACCGATCCCCACTCAATCATCGATTTTATCCCATCCTTAAAGCGATGCTCATAACCCAGTGTAAGCTTGGGCAGATCGGGCAGGGTCACTCCGCCCTCAACGATGAGATCTCCGATGTCCAGGTGTAAATCCTGGTCCAGATGCAAACCAGGCAGGGAGAATGGGCGAAAAAAACCACCGCTGTCATCATAATATTTGCGAAATTGGTTATAACTGACGCGAAAAAATCCCACCGCATCATTTTCCACCGCCAGTTTGAGCTTGTAATCTTCCTCATCAACTAGCACCCGGCCTTCCAGGTGTCCCTGCCAGTCATTGCCAAAATCATGGTCGATGGTGAGATTCTCAAAACCGCCTGACCACCCATTATCCGCCCAGGTATCTTTGCGAAATTTTTTCTCATCACCGCTGATCGTAGTAAACCGCACGGTCGGGGTGATCTCGACATTAGTCCTTTTATCCTCATCGCTTTCACGGGCATTGATTTGCGCCGTGACAACCAGGCAAATTATGAGCGCTGAACAGCATGCCAATGATTTCATTAAATTGATTTCTTTCAATAGCGAAAATGGGGATTGATATCTGAACCATGCATGGCAGTGTGACAACCGGCGCTGAAACATGTCCCCTGCCCCAAGCGGGTGGTGTGATCACTGCCGCCGATTGAAATGCTGCCGGTCGTACCATGAGCCGCTACCTGAGCATGACATTTAAGGCATAAATTATTATCTCGTTCGGTCAACATCTTATCATTGATCGATCCATGAACCTGGTGACAAACGGTGCAGCCTTCACGCAAGGCTTCATGCTCATACACATGGGGCCGGGCCTGCTCGCGATGACAGTGGGCGCAGGTGTCATTCACTTTGGTGACCATCACGCCTTTGGGTTGAAAAATATTGGCGCCATGGGGGTCATGGCAATCGGAGCAACTCATCTTTCCATCACTGACCGGATGATGATGGGGTAATTGAAAACTCGCCTGCATCTCGAGATGACATTGAAAGCAGGCCTGAGGATTTTTACCTGGATTGATAATGAATTTGCCGCCCCTGCCTTCCGCTTCAACATGTAAACTTCCCGGTCCATGGCAGGCCTCACAACTCTGACCTGAAAATCGCTCATGTTCGCCGGCAATCTCAATTTTCGCGTGAGCGGTATATTTATAGTTCTTGACGGTTTCCAAATGGCAGGCAGCGCAGGTTTCCACCCCGACATAGGTTGCTCCCTCGATGACGGGCGGTGTCATCATGGTCTGTTCGATGGTTTCGCATGACACGAAAACAATGATGCAGACCAGCATTAAAATTGCGGGGATAATGATTTTTACCCGGAGGAATTTCATAAGATCATTTCTCTCCTGTAGTTAAGGATTAACATTGGGGAATTAACGATCGTGAATTACTGGAATTTATCCATTTTTCTAATTTCTTACCAATGAAAAAAAATTATCTTGATGTGATAACTCCCCCCTGAAGTGACATCTCCATTTTCGCAATCGACATACGTATTTAACCTGTGCTTAATCCAGATTCGGATAACCGGGCTAATCAATCTAAAACACTTTCATTCCCCCGCAACCGAATCATAACCAATTGAAACCTGTTGGTTTAAGCCTGATTCTTCAGGAAGAACCTTTTCGGTCTGAACTCTTTTAGCTAAAATATCAGCACCGAATGATAGCACCAAGAATGCCAACATTTCTAAGAATTGTATATGAACCGGAGTCGAATGACATCCGTACGGGTTAGCCTGATAACTCCAGACCGCTATTTCGGGCAGTAATAAAACATGGTCATTGGCCTTTTATGATAAAAATCACATGGCAACCCTTGAATGGTCACGTATTGTCAAATGCCATAGAATTTTTTTCATGCTGGAACAAACAGCACCAGGGAGTCAAGAGTATTCCCGGTTTATAAGTTTGTGTTTAGCGTCGGTTGGAGTACAGGCTTTTAGCCTGAATTGCAACAATGCCTGAGAGAGGAGTATCCCAAAAGGGTGAACTCCAAACTCCACCAGCTTCAAACTCTACGCTAAACACATCGTTTATAATTAAACCGGTCATACTGTTGATAATTCCCCAGATGATTTGATAAACACCGGCCATTATCAATAAAAATTTACCCCCATGACCCGGATCAAGGCGTTGTGAATATCATCAGTTTCCCAACCGATACCCAGAGGTGGTATAAAAAACCAATGACTGGCCTGATGGCTATTTTTTTAACCGCCTTGGCGCTCTCTGCCATTGCCTGTTATGAATTGAGCGGGTGGTCGGGATTCTTTATCAGCATGATTCCAGGCACTGATATGGAAACGTATTTGGCGAATGCCCATGGGATTCTCGATGGTTCATGGCCCCCGCCCGAACCCTATTATCGGGCTCCACTCTATCCTTATTTCCTGGCGCTGCTCCTTCAATTTTGTGATTCACTAACTCAACTTGCCTTGGCACAATGTGTTCTCTATGCCCTCAGCATCCTGTTGATCGCGATCATCGTTGCGATCGAGCTCGGAATGGTCTGGGCCGGGATCGCGGGAATCCTCATGATCGGATATGGCGGAGCCATGTATCTGACCAGCATCACTCATAGCGCGATGGTGGAATTGTTGCTCTCGTCACTGCTCCTTTTCGCGGTTGCCATTTGGCGACGCCTGCTGCCGGGAACCAATCAACAGTCGACCTTAAATCCTGCTTATATAGGCTCTCAAAATCAATTCTGCCGAATGGCCAATTACCTGTCGGTATGGTCGATGCTGTGTGGTCTTAGCTTTGCCCTGCTCTGTCTGGTACGGCCAAATTTTCTCCTGATCGCCCCATTTTTTCTCCTGGGATTCTGGTGTGACTGGCGATCTGGCAAATTAAATGGCCGGGTCATAGTCATGCAGATCACCATCATGGCATTGTCCGCCTCTGTTATACTGGGAATTACCATCATGAGAAACAATCAATTTTCTGATCGTTTTGTCCTCTTGTCAACCAATGGCGCCGCCACCTATGTGATTGCCAATTCCGCCGATTCAACCGTGTTCAATTTTGTCTATCCCAAAGATCGCCTGCTCCATCCCAATGAATGGGCTTTTTGGAAACATCAGCTGCGCAAAGCCATTGGATATTGGTGGAGTTGTGAAGTGCCTCAGAATGATAATTATTACCTGTTCCGGGAAAATTCCTCGATTCTCCAATTGTTGCGTCTGCCTTTTGCTCTATTCGGAGCGCTGACGATTATCGGCAGCATCGCATTGATTCGCCGCTTGAGGCGTTATTGGCCGTATTATGCTTTTTTCTGGATCTATTATTTAAGTATCGTCGCCTTTTTTATCCTGGGTCGATTTCGCTTACCCGGGTTACCAGCGATGATGGTCCTGGGGATGGGAGGATTGGCGGTATTATGGGAAGTGTATCGCCAGCAACATTATGGGCGATTCGGCGCCGGAATCCTGGGATTGACATTGTTATTCATTTTAATGCGTCCATTTTCCAGCGAAATACGCCCTAATGATTACTTCAATGTGGCATATTGCTCGCTGTTCTTTAATGATCCGGCGGAGGCATTGAACGCGCTGCAAAAACTGGCCCAAGACAAAAACCATCCATTCACTCGTGATGCCGCGGTATATGAAGCGATTGCCCTGACGATGCAAAACAAGTATCCACAGGCATTGGCGGCGATAGCTGCTATCAGTCAACAGTATCCTGATGATAAGGATATCATAAAAGCGCGTGTCTCATTGCTTGAATTTACTGGACAGCATGATCAGGCAGCTGCATTGCGGGCCTCTGGATTTAAGCACAATGAATACGATTCATGTCGCGATTTGATCAGTGAAGGGATAATGTACTTTCATCAACAACAGCAAATGCAAATCAGGAAACTATGGAAGTTGATCCACTGAAAATATTCATATCATCAATCCCTTCGATACACTCATGAAAACTCACGGAATCTCGGTTATTCTTCTCGTCAATTCACCAAGAAATCGCCTTGATGAAGTCATGGATGAGATCCAGCTGAATCTTAAGGAACATTGCACGGACATCGAATTCATCCTCTTAAATTCCAGTCTGACGGTCAAACAGTTCAAAACCGCTGAAGAACGTCGCTGCCTGCTGATCAATGATCATATGGATGGAATCGCGGCGGGATTGACGCGTTGTTTTGACCAGGCAAAATTTGATCTGATCGTGACCATGGATGGGGATGGCGGGCACCGTCCGGTTTATTTGCCCTGGATGTTGGCGGCCATGGCCGGGAATGATTTGGTCATTGCATCGCGCTACGTTCCGCGTGGCGGCCAGGAAGTCACCTTTGGTCGTGAACTCTGCAGCCGGGTGATCAATCGGTGCCTGTCATTGCTCTGTTCCGTGCCGATTCATGATCTGACTGGCAGCTACAAAATGTATCGCAGGAACATGTTGCAACAGCTCAAACCGCTATGCAAAGGAGTGGAAATCCATACCGAATTAACCCTCCGCGCCATTGGTCATGGATACAAAGTCAAGGAAATTCCCCATGCCTATCTGCCGCGGCAAAAAGAGTTATTGCGCTCCCGGGTGCTGCGGTATGGATTTCGATTCATTCGCTTGTGCTGGCGCCTGCGGAGATTCCGCAATTCGATCGAATTCTGCGATTACGATGAACGTGCCTACAACAGCCGTATCCCCCTGCAAAAAATCTGGCAACGCACACGCTATCGCAAAGTGGTGGACCTGTATCGACCGGTGGGAATATCATTGGATATCGGATGCGGCACCGGCAGAGTTATTTTGACCTATCCTGAGATAATCGGACTGGATAATAATTTTAATTCACTGCGTTATTTGGCGCACGAACCGCGCCGATTGGTGCAGAGTTTTGGTGATCGCCTGCCAATTCGCAGCGCCATGATCGACACCATATATTGTTGCGAAGTGGCGGAACATCTTCCCCAGGATTGTCTGCTGTTTGCTGAAATCGCACGGGTACTCAAACCCGGCGGTCATGTCGTCATGACCACACCGGATTATGGGACGCCAGTCTGGCCGGCGATCGAGAAACTTTATACCATCGCGGTTCCCCATGCGTATGGCCACACACATATATCCAAGTACACCCATGATTCCCTGCGGGAAATGATGTCTCGACATGGACTTGAAACGATCAAATCCGATCGCATGTATCATGCCATTCTGATTATGCTGTTTCGCAAACCATGATGATGGCGACATAAAAGCTGGTCGCGAATGGATACTTACATTCTGTTGATATCGGCATCAGCTAATCATTCAAGCCCTGACGTATCCAGGTCTCAATAAGGGAGATTTGATCGTCATTCAATGGTGGATTGTCCGGCGGTGGCATGCGCTTGTTTTTCAAGTAACTCAGCAACAGACTAAGTTCAGGTTTTCCAGGGGTCACAACTGAACCGGAATTCCCACCCTTCTTAAGCAATTCCAGCGTATTCAGGCGCAATCCTCCCAGATAAAAAGTTTGACTGTTATGACATTGCAGACAATAGGTGTCCAAGACGGGTTTGATATCCTGCTTGAAGGATATTAGATGGGTGGATATTGCGGATGATGCTGGCGCTTCGTTCGCGTAAAACCAGTGCCAATCGATAATCAGCAGGCTGGTGATCATAAAAGCCATGCGTAAAATATTCTTCATTGAAGTATCTCTTATACCCTTCATAGATTACCTTTCCAAATGTTATGTCGCTTTGATTAATTATGAAAATAACGTTCACAATTAGACTAATCATTCTCACTGTATTATGCTGTACTTTTATGCCAGCGGCGGGTGAAAATTCTAGCTCTACTTCCAATTCATTGCATCCTGTCGATGTTAATGGGTTATTCGCCACGACTGCCGGCGTCTTCAGTATCTCGGTTTGGGATCTGGCCAACCAGAGTCCACTCATGGAGCATCATTCCGAACTTCCCCTCATCCCGGCCTCGAATCAGAAAATCATTACCATAGCCTCCGCATTGTTGCAATGGGAAGCGGATTTTCAAAGCCGAATGGAATTTTTGACTGATGGTAAAATCAGTGGTGAAATTTTGCAGGGAAACCTGATCATTCGCGGTAATGGCGCCATTGTGTTCTCCAGTC
This sequence comes from uncultured Lentisphaerales bacterium, assembly GCA_964615975.1. Classification (GTDB taxonomy): domain Bacteria; phylum Verrucomicrobiota; class Lentisphaeria; order JABSQK01; family JAJFLO01; genus CAZTTH01. The sequence goes on from CAZTTH010000024.1 coordinate 42,332, forward strand.
GATATCCTCAGGATGCCACATATGAAAACAAAAATCATCGCCTGCAATTGATTTTTGATGCCTTGGTGGAGCAATTCCAACTACTGGGAATTCATACAATTAATGGCGAAATACAGCTCAATGATGACCATTGGACCGATATCGGAGTCAACCCCCATTATCCCGCTGCCGCATCGGTTTCCTTCAATGAAAACACCATCGAAATTGGCGTTAAAAATGGTCAAATCACTACCTGTCCACGGTATCTTGGCGGTGTCGAAATCCAGACGGTTTATGCCCCTGCACCCCAGTGCAAATCCAGCGTAGACCAGGGACCACATGATATTATAGAGGTCAATCCACTCATGGACAGCGATGATTTCTGGCGGGTGGAAAGGATTCCGGCTGCCGCTTATTTCAAAGCGCAATTGACCCACAGTCTGCGCCAAAATGGTATCGTCATCTCTGGCAAGACCCAATCTAAACCTGATAAAGATATTCTTCCCATGCGCATCACCTACAACCTCGGCAATGTCAATCTCGCGGGGACAACCATGAATCATTTGTTTTCCCTGCCCGGTTTACCTCTCCGCGATATCCTCATTCCCATGGGAATTTTCAGTGATAATTTCCGTGCTGAACTGATGTTTCTTAACCTGGGATATGCGGTTTTCGGCAAGGCCAATTATCACAACGGGGCCAGAGCGACCAGAGATATTTTATCCCATCAGGGATTGAGCTTAAAGCACTTCAACCCCAAAGATGGTTCCGGTCTTGACCGGGGCAATACGATCTCTACATCCAATATGGTCAGCATTCTTAATCACATGCTGGCCAGTCCGCACCAGAAGTTGTTTCTTGAATGTTTTCCAATTGCCGGCATTTCCGGCACCTTGCAGGATAAATTAAAGCGGCCGGAAATCACCGGTCGAATATTAGGAAAAACCGGCACCTTGAGCGATGTGACCTCGTTATCAGGCTTTGTACTCAACTCCCAAAGATTGCCCGCCCTCTCTTTTTCATTTATTGCCAACCAGGTTCATGACCAGGCTGCCGTCTGGCATTCACTGGAAATATTGGCCGCACGACTGGTCGATTTCGCATCCGGCCCCCATGACCACACTCACAGACAATGATATTCGCGCCGTGTTATCACCGGATACCTGCCTGGATGCCGGTGAACTAGCCCTGCGACTTTATGGCGCCGGCCAGCTCATCAATCATCCCCGCATCCAGGAAACCAATCATACAGGAGGAGAAGATTACTTTCGTTTGGAAATGGCTGCGACCTGGCCGGAGAAATACCACTGTCAAAAAATCATTGAGGAATGGTCGAGACTCAAAACCGGTCATTTAGGACGACGCCAATCGACCATTACTTTTACCGATTTGCAATCACAATCCGCGCTGGCCATGGATGCCGAATATATCACCAACATGCGCACGGCCGCCGCCGCGGTGATGGGATTGAGTTATGCTGCCAACCGCTCCATTACCAGAATCGGTGTCATTGGCACAGGCCGTGTCGCCACTGCTGTTCTTCTGATGATTGACAGCAAGTTAAAGCCTGACATGATTTACATCACCGGCCGCCAACGCGAGCGCACACAGGTTTTTTGCGATCATATGGCTTCCCGGATCAAGACTCCAATTCAGATCGCGGAATCGATCCCATCATGCCTGACCGACAGCGATGCCGTGATCAGTGCGGTTCCTTCACTAACTCCGATAATGGCCATGGAGATGATCAGCCATTCCGTGATCATCGCCATCATTGGCGGTGATTCGCGTACCCGCCAGGTAGATCAGTTAATGCTGGAATTGATTCCCATTCTCGTCGATGATTGGTGTCAGGCACAACAATCAGGAGAATTTATACATGCGCACAATCACCATCGTGAGAATAAGTTGCGAATAAGTAAACACCAGAATGGCAGCATCATGACCATTGCGGATCTCATCGCAGGAAAATATTCGCAGGCTCGCGAAAAATCGCTGATTTTGTATTTTACCGGAATGGCGATATTGGATTTGGTGACCGCGGCATTGGTTTATGAGAGGATGAAAAGCCGCCATCGGTGAAAGTGTAATGAGAAATAAATTAAATTATTCCGGTTGTGATCCAGCATAACCATTTATACTTTATTGATTTGCCATTCGCGAAAACTATTGAATTTCCTGGTATGATTGTTATCATACCGTTTAACCCGATAAATAATTGGTTAATAATTTTAATCGCAGCATCACTCACACCATAACGTATAGATATCAGGAGGTTGCACTTGACTAAGGTTACTATTCACGACTTGATGGAAGCAGGCGTCCATTTTGGTCATCAAACGAAACGCTGGAACCCAAAAATGAAACCCTACATCCACGACGCCCGCAACGGAATTTATATTCTCGATTTGACCAAAACCATGCTCCTCCTGGAAAACTCCTGTAAATTCCTCTTTGATGTTGTCTTCAACGGCGGCACGATTCTCCTGGTTGGCACCAAACGCCAAGCCCAGGAGATCATCAGAACCGCCGCTGAATCGACCGGAATGCCCTATGTTTCTGAACGTTGGTTGGGCGGCACATTAACCAATAACAAAACCATCCGCAAAAGCGTCGCCCATATGGAACGAATCAGAACCTTGGAAGCCACCGGCGAACTTGATAAATTATCCAAAAAGGAAGCATCCTCAATCAGGCGTCAATTGGCAAAATTAGAGAAGAACCTTTCCGGTATCAGTAAAATGAATGGTCTGCCCAAAGCCCTGATCGTGGTCGATGTCCAAAATGAAGAAATCGCAGTCAATGAAGCCAGGCGCCTGGGGATCCCCCTGATCGGCCTGATTGATACCAATAGCAATCCCGACCCCATCGATTATCTCATTCCTGGCAATGATGATGCCCAGCGCTCGATAAAAATCATCATCGACATCCTTGCCAGCGTGATTCAAACCGCCAAGGATTATCGCCTCAAGGTTCAAGCAGAGACTGCCAGTAAAGAGAACGCCGAAGAAGCTTCCATAAACGACGATGAGATCAGTGATTCTGTGAGTGAATCTGAGGTTACCAATGATGATTCCACTGACGTTGATGGCAAAGAAGCGACTGAATTGGCCACTCTTGCCGACGAATAACCTTCACCGCAAGTACTTTATCATTGGCTGCCCCACAAAGATCACATATCTTCTATCAATTTATTATTGACGTTTTGAATAAGGATTATTATCATGAGCGAATTTACCGCCAGTACAATACGCGATCTGCGGGATAAAACCGGAGCTGGCATGATGGATTGCAAAAAGGCTCTTACTGCCAGTGATGGCGATATGGAAGGCGCCATCGAATTTCTCCGCAAATCGGGGTTGGCCAAAGCCGCAAAAAAATCAGGCCGGGAAACCAAGGAAGGTAAAATAACCACCTTGGTGACACCACAGGCCGCAGTCATGGTTGAAATTCTTTGCGAGACTGATTTCGTTGCCAAAAATGAAACCTTTGTTGCCTTCTCAGAGCAACTTTGCAAGACTGTGGGCGCATACACGGGGGCACCGGAAAAATTAACCGAAGCGGTTCTCGCTGACCAGCAGCAGTCAATTGCCGACCTGATCACCAAAGTCGGAGAAAATATCCAGGTGCGCCGCATCCTGCGATGGCAACCCAAGGGAAAATGCGCCAGCTATTTGCATCTTGGCGGAAAGATCGGAGTTTTGGTGGATATCGCGAATGAAAGCGATCCCGATTATCTTCATGATGTCGCGATGCATATTGCCGCCTTCAACCCGCTCTATCTGACCCCTGAAGCGATTCCCGCCAATGTCATTGTCAAAGAAAGGGAAATTGCCGCATCGCAACCAGAACTAGCCGACAAACCCGAGAACGTCAAAGAAAAAATTATCCAGGGGAAAATAGCCAAATGGTACAACGAAACCTGTTTGGTAAAGCAATCATGGTTACGCAATGATAAACAACGCGTGGAACAGGTTAAACCTAATGCTGTTATCCATCGTTTTTCCCGGTGGCAAGTAGGAGAAGAAATTCAATAGCTCATCGCCAATATTAATGAATCTTCCCAATCACCGAGGAGACATTGTTTTTTATGAGGTCATGTGAAAAAACTGGTTTATAATCGGATCCTGATCAAATACAGCGGTGAAGCCTTGAAAGGTGCCCTCCCCTATGGTGTCGATCCCATTACCACCCATGCCATGGCATTACAGATTAAAAGCATCGTCAACCTCAAAGTAGAAACGACTCTGGTCATTGGCGGCGGTAATATTTTCCGTGGCATGGAAGGCAGTAATAAAGGAATGGATCGAACTACTGCCGATTATATGGGGATGCTCGCAACCATCATCAATGCCCTGGCATTACAGCAAGCATTGGAATCCGTTGACGTCCCGACCCGAGTGCAGACCGCGATCGAAATGCGTCAGATAGCCGAACCCTATATTCGCCGCCGCGCCATCCGGCATTTGGAAAAAGGTCGGGTAGTAATTTTTGCCGGCGGCACCGGCAGCCCTTTCTTTACCACCGATTCGACGGCAGCACTGCGCGCCAGTGAAATCGGCGCGGAAGTGATCTTAAAGGCAACCAAGGTTGATGGTATTTATTCCGCCGATCCCAAGAAGGATCTTAATGCCGTCCGCTACACCTCGATTAAATTCCAGGATGCGTTAGAGAAACGCTTGAAGATCATGGATTCCACCGCCTTTTCCTTGTGCATGGATAATTCCATTCCCATCATTGTCTTCAATTATAATGATCCCGACAGTATGATGAAGATTCTCCATGGCGATACCAATGGATCGACCGTGGTTACCAATTAAATCGAATGATCAATATTCACTGATGTTGTCAATTTAGATTATGACTGAGAACCTGGCGTCGGTCCATAATCAAGCCATGGTCTAACAGCGTGGGGATTGAGGTCACGCAGCAACCAGTTGACCGCCCGTCTTGATCATTGCCCCGACATTATATTTGAGCTCCTGGATAATTGGTTGCCGAACCAACCATGCATAATTAATTTATGATATTTCCCTGGCAATAATCGAATATCCTTGATCCATATGGAAGCAATCCCAGCATCACCAGTCACATGTGAATTTCATCCCACAGAGGGCATCACTGCTGCATGCCGGCATTGCGGCAAGGGTATGTGTGCTGTCTGCAAGCAATTTAATCCCCGATTTTGCAGTCCCGCATGTGTCGCTGAATTCAACTCCAGCCGCGCCAATGAACAGCCCGGCCTTGCGGACCGTCAACCATACAAATTTTTTCAATTTATCCATATCCTTTCCAAGTTAATCATCCCACTGTTCCTCCTGACAATTTTGACGGTTGCCGGCTATTGGATCTGGCGGATTAAATTCGATTCGTCCGGTAAAATTATTTGGCAAAGCGATTTCACTTCCTATGGCTATGAAAGGATCATTCTCGGAACCTGCAATGATCATATTTTTTTCCGCACCCGGGATGGCATTACAACATTGGCTCTTGCTTCTGGAAGCATGGTCTCGCAGTGCAAACTTAATAAAGCCGAATCACCGCCGCTTTCCCACACGGCCTCGTTAAACGAATATGGCGAGACACACGCCCGCGATGACGGTTATTTGTCATTAATAGACGGCGAATTAAACGGTAACCGAGCAATGTCGTATCATCTCGATACATTCGCAGTAGTTGAAGCCGGTCTTCTGGTATTCGAAAGCGGCATTTTACACCGCTTGGATTGTGATGGCAAGTTGCAATATGAACTCAAAATTGACGGTATCCCGCAGCAGTTGGAGATGAGTTCAACGAGAAAGCATGGCGCGGTCTTGTCACGCATAATCGAAGGAGTTCCATCGCCTGAACCCAGCTCAAAGAATGGCATTCATTCTCGCGTGGAACTGCACAGCATTGATTTTATCACGGGCAAAATCCTTTGGACCAAACGACCCAAGATATCATCACAAATTTCTCATTTGGCCGTGACCGATAATCTTATCGTGATCATCTTCACGGTCTATGCCAGAGAAGCTCAAGAATCATCCGCAAAGTTAATTGCGCTTGATCGAGTTTCCGGGGAATCTCGCTGGGAAAAGGACTTTAACGGCGGCAATTTCGGATGGGGACCGACCGGTATCAGCAATTCCCTCTATTATGTCTTCGAGAATCAATTTCATGCCCTTACCGAAAAGGGCGACCCCGCGTGGATTCAAACGGATGGCAGTGAAAAAGTAATTAATTTAATGCATTCAGCTCATGACTTTCCGATCATCAAGGAGGATGTCGTATTTTTTAATGACAATGATGGCGCATCCTGTTATGATCTCAAAACCGGCAAAGGACTGTGGAAGACCAAGTTAACGGCAGGCAGTGATAACATCATTGTCACTGCCGACAAAATCTTCATCGCCGGAATCGTCTCGGATAGCCTTAAATCTGTGAATATGAGTAATAGTCCAGGATTCAATCAAGCTCAGGATGTGGTGAAGGACCTGGGCTTGGACAAATTGCAGGTTACCAATGAAAATCGCATTTTACTGGCCCTTGACAAGTACACTGGAAAAGAATTCTGGCGCGCGGAGAACGCGTGGGGGCGAATTGTCGCCGGTGAGCATAAATTAATCCGCATCATTGGCAATATGGACAAGAAGATGGGCGCATTGATGAATGAGCCTGATACCGGTATTATTCAATATGATCTAAATACAGGCAAGGAAATTCTTACTAAGCGTTTTCCTGGAATTGATTTGTGGGACCCGATGATTGTAGATCATTTCGCCATTGGCTACACTACTGATTCGCGCACCGCGCCGGGACTTAATACCGCGGCAATTCCCACCAATATTGATATTGCCGGACGCGTCATTGCCATCCAATTGCGGAAATAGCTGATTGGCAGCGGAGAATATGGCAGAGGCTATATTTCTGCGATCTAAAACTCATCATATAGATAAGGGATGAAGGTACACAATGGTAATCCGTGTGTAACTGGTCTCAGCAATCGGACCCGCCTTTATACCTATTTTGCGTAGCTCAGGCAACCAACCTGAGTGACGCGATTCGAGCGCGACCATCGGTACCTGATTAGCGCTATTTTCATGGCCAATTATGAAATCCCATAGACATCAACAATTGGATCAGTTATTCGCGGTCGGCGATGAGGCTTTGCGACAACACGGAATGGATACCCGACTTGATGGCGATGTCGTCTGTGGCGATTGCCAAAGGCTCTGTCAGTGGAATGAGATTCGGATAACCCAACAATCGGCACAACTTCTTTGTTCACTATGCAATGACCGTTTTGTCACGGCAAGCAGAAAAAGACGAATTCTCGCCTTTTTTACCAGTCCCATCTTTTTTATACTCCTGACCCTGATGGTATCCCTGATACTGTATTTTTCCGGTATTGGTTACACCTCGATCGCAACCTTAAGGCGGCAGGACCACAACAAACCGGCATATCAACAACAGTTGGGGATGTATTACCTGAAGCGTGCTGAACGGTGCTTGATGCGCATCAAAATTTATGAAATGTTCGCAGAGAAAGATCAAATCACCACCTGGGCAAAACTGGCGGAAATTTCATTTCATGCTGCTGATGAATCATGGAATGACGCCTCCGTCCGACCCTTTTTAGAGTTTGGCGGCGCCTTGATGGAAGCTGCTGGCGGCAATCCCGGCACTGCTTATATCCGGATGCTCCCTCTTGAATCAGCCATACCTGACGAAAACCGCTGGGCATATTACTTCCAACGCGGCAAGGTGGCGTTGCAGTCTGGAGCGCTTGACAAATGTCGTCAAGATTGGGATCTGATTTTGCATGAAATGGTGGATAATGAACCCGATATGATCGAATCCGCCATCTCAGCGATGGGGAAAATAGCCGCTGCCTACGCGTTGGAAAAAAATGCGGAATCGTGGCGCAACAAAGTCATTCAAGCCTGTGGATTTGAACTATCGGCCAATCAAATAATCGCAACCATTATCAAGGAGTATCGGAAATACCATGTCTATTCACCCGATGCTCAACTCCTGGAGGCAAGAAACAAAAATATTGCCCGGCTGAGCGACAGTTCCCCCAGGTCAACGGATCAATTGGTGACTCCGCTCGATGACGAAACCAATGAAAAACCCACATTGGTCGACCCCATTCGTGAATGATTTTAACACCGGTACCGATCAACCTTAAACCAACTTGCATAACTTTAGTTCATCATGTTTCTCCCCATCCATGTAACGACAGAATACGAATATAAACGTGCCATACCAGTATGTACCATTGCTCTGTTGATTTTGCTGGGATTGATCCACATAGAGCTTTTCATTCATGGCGGCGATGCCCACCGCAATCTGATGTATTATCGCTATGGCATCTGTTTATACGATTATCATTGGTGGGCGGCCATAACCTGTACCCTGCTGCATGGCTCCCATTCTCATTTGATTGGCAATGGATTATTTTTGTGGCTCTTCGGGAGCTGGGTGGAACGCTATTTCGGATCACTGGCGTTTCTCGGAATTTATTTGCTTTCGGCTTTTATCAGCGTGAACTTTCATCTCCTTACCATGTCCCCGCTCTATATTGACGAGCCATTGATCGGCGCCTCAGGCGCAATCTCCGGACTGCTTGGCGCCTTTATGGTTACCATGCCCAATGCCCGTTTGAAAACCCTGTATTTCGATCTGTTCATATTCCGCCCCATCCTGATCGAATTGCCGGCATGGGTGGTATTGGGCATATGGTTTATCGGACAAATCCTTTATACCCTGGGAATCATGGGCGACTTTATGGAGATTGCCTTTTGGGCTCATTTGGGCGGTTTCGGCGGCGGCGCTGGTCTGGGGGTGTTATTCAATCATCTTCATCATCGCGCTGGAAACCGTGAGTATGATGTTTTATGGTCGCTATTGGTGGAGGCATGGAATAATTTTCTCACAAACAACATCGCCCCGGTCGAACATCAACTGCGATCTCTGGCTTCGTATCGCATCCCCGATGCGGAATCACTGCCCCTGTTTCTTACCGCGATGGTGGCGGTGAAAAAATCGGAGGCGGTCACCGCCATGACTGCATTCAAGCAGGCTTTTGCCCGTGCCAAAAGTTATTCCAACCATGCCGATCAGGTAAGCATCTATGTCCAGATGGTCAAACACTTCAGCCCCCAGGACATTCCCGTTGACATCCATCGCGATGCCGGATTCGCGGCCTCGACCATCGGGCAGACGGCATTGGCATTATGGGCATTGAAGATGGCACTAGACGGCGGGATTGAGGATGAATTCGATCGCATCCTCAGAACTCTGGCGCATATTTATCAGAAAAAGTTGCACCGTGATGACCTGGCCCGTGAAATCCGGGAAATGCTTCGGTAATTATCCCGCAGGGGAGATTCACAACCAAAGGAATATTTAACCTCCGCCACTTGATTCACCAGAATTAACCCGGCTTCGACACTTTTGCATTGATTTCCGCCGATTTTTGACCTGATTTG
>CAZTTH010000025.1:0-1151 GCA_964615975.1 uncultured Lentisphaerales bacterium
AAATTTTAGGCTCTGTTTCCTCTGTGCTCTCTTGTTCAATAATGATTAAGAATTTAAACAAGAGGTCACGGAGGCAATAGAGAGAGGAAAACCATTTAATTTTTGGCTCTGTTTCCTCTGTGCTCTCTTGTTCAAAAAAAGACTAAGAATTAAACAGGAGGTCGCGGTGATAACAGAGAGGGGAAAAGCATTAAAATTTATTCTTTGTTCTCTCTGCGCACTCTTGTAGAAAAATATAAATTGCATGTTCTTATGGGAATAAAATGATTGTTACAGGAAGTAAGCTGACCAAAACCTTCAAGGATTTTTGGGGCAGACCCAAAGCCCTGGCGCTCCAGGAAGTTGATCTTGAGATCCGGGAAGGAACCATATTCGGGCTATTGGGCCCGAATGGCGCCGGCAAATCGACCTTGATCAAATTGATTCTCGGCCATCTCTATCCCACCCGCGGTTTGATCGCGGTTTTTGGCAAAAGTCCCCGCGATGTCGAAGTGAAATCGCGAATGGGTTATTTGCCGGAACGGTCGTATTTCTATAAAAATCTGACCGCCATGGAAACCCTGTCCTACTTCGGCGCGATACTCAATCTCAGCAAGGGACAAATCGCCGACCGCAGCCGCCAGCTTCTCGACATGGTGGGATTGGATGCCGCGCGCCACCGTTTGATCGGGGAATTTTCGCATGGCATGAGCCGCCGCATGGGATTGGCGCAGGCATTGTTGAATGATCCCGATTTTCTCATTCTGGACGAGCCTACCGCCGGTCTGGACCCGATCGGCTGTCGAGAAGTGAAAGATTTGATTGTCACCCTGGGCAGGCGCGGCAAAACCATTTTGCTCACCAGCCATTTGCTCGCCGATGTGGAGGATGTATGCGATGAAATTCAGCTCCTTTATGGGGGCATTACTCAGGCGCGGGGCTCGATCGCGTCCTTGTTGGAAAACAGCCAGAAGACGATTTTGGAATTTCCCAAGGTCAGCGCCACAATGTTGCGCCAGGTCAAGGAATTGCTTGCCCGCGAAACGCCTGTGGATAAAATCCGCGAAGGTTCTCCCAAGGAATCACTGGAAAGTTATTTTCTAAAAAAAGTGGCGGAGAGTTCCGCGAAAATTCACAATATCTCGGGGGCCAGGATCGGCGCCGGGGTTGCC
>CAZTTH010000025.1:1251-21797 GCA_964615975.1 uncultured Lentisphaerales bacterium
GAGTTCCGCGAAAATTCACAATATCTCGGGGGCCAGGATCGGCGCCGGGGTTGCCACATACTTGCAGGACAAGGATTACCAGTCACGAATCTCAGGGGATCAAACCGCCGCGCCCGCCCCGGCGGCACCCTCATCATTGACTCATGTCGATCATGACCGGCTGGCCGCGCTTGAAGCAGCACCGACAAAACCTCTGGATGCCCCCGTCGTTGTCAAACCTCCCGAAGTCGATCAAAGCGCGTTGCAACAGCTCAGTGTCACGCCGTCAACCGCACCGGTCACAAGTCCGGTGGAAAAGCCGGTCGATACCAAATTACTCGATGAACTGGCAAAGAAAAAAAAATCGTGATCAGCTGAGGATGCGATCGGGAGTGCAGGAGAAAATATATTCTCTACCTGTTGAGCGTCCTATGAAGTTCAAACTTATGTTTGCTGAGAGTTGAACCTGGCATGAAGAGCCACATAAAAGTTGAACTCCAAAAACTTTCGACTTCAGAGATGACACACAACAGATACTTAATTTCGACGGCGGGGGAAGCGCCTGTCTCCAATCAATACCCCTGCTCTTAAGGAAGAGAAAACCAATAACTAACTTTTGATTTTGATACGCTCGGTGACCATGCATTACAATACTAATCGCAATCTCCTGACCATTGCCCGGCTGACAATCAAATTGTCGTGGCGAAACGGCATGCTTGCGGGTATGATTCTCTTTACCAGCGGCGCCGCGGCAATCATTTTTTTCGCTTCTTCAAGCGATAAGACCTTGATCAATGAGCTGCAACTGCGTTTTCAATACAGTTATGTGCTGGCATACAATCTGTTGACCTTCATCACCATCGCCATTGCCTGTTTTACCATCCGCTCACAAATCGATGACAAACAAATGCATCTGCTGACCTCACTGCCGCTCAAGCGACGGGATATCTGGCTCGGTACCTGGCTCGGTTTAACCGTCATTATCGCCCTTGTGGAATTGACCTTGATCGCAGCGCTGATCCTGTGTTCATGGTGGCACGCCCGCCAATACACCGCGGAAGAACGGCAGCACGCCTGGGAATATTATGCCGTCGCCAAGCGGGAATGCCTTCCCCTCCACCCTGACTACAAGGAATTAACCCGCCGCCAGATCGCTGCCCTTGTCGAGCGCCAGGAGCTCGATCCCGCCGCTCTCGGAAAAGAGACCTGGCAGGGGATCTATCTGAAACTCCGCCGCGAAGCCCAGCAGATTCCTGCCCAGGGAGAAAAAACCTGGCAGTTCGACTTGGGGAAAAAGCCGGCACACGGTCAGTACCTCGAATTAAAATATCGCTTTTATTCCGAGAAACGCCGCGTGCAAATCACCGGGAACTGGACCATCGGCGCCCCGGGTAAAAAGGAATTTTATTCCCAGGATATCGAAGCCTATCCCTACGACTATAACCAGATAAAAATTCCCCTGGCGCAAATTCCGGATTCAGGTCAATTCAATGTGACGTTCAAAGGCAACCACGATGCCGAGATCATCTTTGGCGCGCGCACCGGTTTAAAGATTTATTATCTCGACAGTCCCTGGTTTATGAATCTCATCAAAGCCGCTGGCGCGCAGCTCCTGCACCTGGCGGTGGTGATCGGCGTCGGCCTCGCCACCGGAATCGCGTTCACCTTTCCGGTGGCCTCATTCTGTTCGATCGTGCTTTATCTTTTATCCCTGATGACGGGGTTCTTTACCGATGTGATCGCCGACCTGACCGAAGCCTACAGAATCGACACCATTGATCGCTTTTCCGTTTTGATTCTCAATCTCGGCATGGGATTGGTGCGCGGGTTGCAGCCTCCAGACCTGATTGCCTCACTGTCATCAGCAATCGCGATACCGCTAGGCCCCCTGCTGCATTCCTGGCTGCCGGCGCTGCTGCTTTATGGCGCCGTCACCTGGCTGGCGGGTATCTGGATGCTGCGCGAGAAGGAATTGGATAAGATCCTGACTTGAGGACCAATTATGAAGTTAAAACCCATTATTTTAATTGCTGTTTTTGTCCTCTGTCTGGGATTGCTGGCGCTGGTCACCGAACGCCTGCATGAGCTGCAAAAGACTTACAGCCTCAACCGGCTGGTCATCAATCCTGATGTGCCGCCGTCGCTGGCATTGACCACCTTCGCCCTCGGCCCCTTACGCGCCCTGGTGGTCGATGCCTTGTGGTGGCGCGCCATTGATCAACAGGACAAGGGCGAATATTTCGATGCCTTGCAATTGGCCGACTGGATTACCAAACTGCAGCCGACATTCGCCTCAGTCTGGTCCTTTCTCGGATGGAATATGGCCTACAATATTTCGCATGATTTTCGCGATCCGCAGGAACGCTGGAAATGGATCGTACAAGCGATCTCGCTGTTGCGCGACAAGGGGCTGGTCTACAATCCTGACAACACCATTATCCGCCATGAACTGGCGCGCATTTTCTATGATCGCATCGGGAGCCGTGTCGACCCGGATACCATCTACTTCAAAAACCAGTGGGCATTCCTGATGATGGAATATTTTGTTCTCGGCGTCCGGGAAGAAATCGATATGCTGCTGGCGGCGGCATCGACATTGGAGGAATTGAAACAACGCCCCCAGGTCGCCGCCACTGTCGATCAAGCTGCCAGACACGGCATCGATCTCTATGCATCCCCAGCCGCGGTGACCGCCTACCTCAATCTCGGCAATACCGTTGATGACCCGCGCCTGCGACCGGGACTGAAGGAAATCCAATTGTACTTTCGCCGCCATCGAATTGAAACGGAACTCAAGCTCAATCTCCAGCGCGTGGCCTTCATTGACCGGGAATATGGTCCGCTCGACTGGCGCCTCCATCAGGCTCATGCCATCTATTGGGCGGCGGAAGAACATTACGAAGATTTTTTGCAATCCGGCGTCAATTACTCCAAAGTCGTTAAACAGTGCATGAAGGATTCGTTTTACGAGGGACGATTGTTTTACGATGCCAAACGCAATACCATCACCCGCACCAACAATCTCGAGATCATTGGCAAAATCCATGATTATATGGAATACCTCCTTGAGCATTCATACAGCCAGCAAGCCGATGAGGATCACAAAGCCTTTTTGGAAAACGCGGTGACGGTGCTTTATTGCTATAACCGTGATGCCGACGCACGCGAGCTCTACCATCATTATGTTGAGGATTATGGCGGCGGGGAGGAGCTGGATTATGAAACCTTCGTGGTGAACAGCATGGAACGCACCTTGTCGACAGGCATAAAAAGCGCCGGCGCGGTGATCGAAGCAGCCCTTTATCAAAGCTATCGCTGGCTCGATATTGGGGTGTACGATCCCGCCAACGGGTATTATCATCTGGCGCAAACCCTGTGGCGTCGACATCAGGAAAAACATCGGAACTTCCCCGCGCTGCAACTGCCGCCGTTCGCCGCTATCGCCGAATCGGCAAAGCAGTCATTTATCCAATCCGCTTCGATCTCCGCAGCGGAATTCAAACAAAAATCAGAGGAATTCCAGCACCGTTCAGGCGAACGAATCAATACCGGCACGTTATACAAAAAAAGTTCTCACCACCATCACCATTAAGCCGGAGGGATGATGATATGCCCATCATCGTCATGATCGACTCAAGATCAGATTGCCGTGATGGATTGAGCGGATACAACAATTTTTTCAAGACCATAATTATCTCTCCTCAAACCGGCAGGATGAGGATCCAGTGTTACTCCTCCACGGCATTGAAATCAATTAATAGGTGCCGTGCCAGCGGGCAGAAAATTCCTCGATGATGGTGAAGACCGCGGGAATGAGGATGAGCACCACCAGCACCGAAATCAGAGTTCCAACTCCCAGCGAGATCGCCATCGGCACCAGGAAAAGCGCCTGGATAGAGGTCTCGAAAATCATCGGCGCCAGGCCGAGAAAGGTGGTGATTGCGGTCAACAGTATGGGCCGGAAACGGCGGATGGCGGACAGGGTGGTAGCTTGATCAGCGGGACAACCGGATTCCAGATAGCGGTTGCGCGTTATCGCCAACACGAACCCGCCATTCACCACCATGCCGCACACCGCGATCATGCCAAAGACACTGAAGATACTGAGGTCGAATCCCATCAGAATATGACCGACCACCGCGCCGGCCAGACTCCAGGGAATGGTTAAAAGCACGATGACCGCCTGAAGATAACTGCGCAGGAGAGCGGCCATAAGGGCGAAGGTGACTAAAAGCGCCGCGACCAACCCGATCGAGAGCTCCCGCATCGCTTCACGCTGATCCCGTTGTTCACCCTCAAAGGTATGGCGCAAGCCGGGATATTGGGCGAGGATCCCCGGCAATTCATTCTGAGAAAAGGAGGCTAATATCTTGTTGCCATTATTCACCCCGGGAATCACATTCGCGGTGACATTGAGGACGCGGCCGCCGTCCACCCGTTCGATGCGCACCGGGGCGCTGGCCGCGGTGATCCGCGCCGCCTGAGCCAGGGGTATTTCTCCGCCGTTGGGAGCATGGATGAGCAGACTCTCCAAACCACTCAGGGATTGACGATCCTTTTGCGGCAGCTTCACCATCACCCTTAATTCGTCGCGGTCGCGGGGTTGACGCAAGGCTTCAGCGCCATGGAAAGAATGGCGGATTTGCTGCCCCAGCTCACGCGCGGTTATACCCATGCTGCGTCCTTCCGGTTTGATCTCAAAATTGAATTGCGGCATTTCCCGGCCAAATCCCTTGCGCACATCCTTCACCCCTTGATAGCGGCCAATCGCGGCGGCCACATCGCCGGCGGCAGCGCGCAGGATATCGATTTCCGGATGAGCGAGCTGGATGAAGATTTCGGCTTCACCGCCCGGCCCGATGAGAAAATCGAAAAACAATGATTCGATATCCGGAATGACGCCGATCTGATCGCGCCACAAATCGCTGAATCCCGCGCCGGTGATGAGGCGCTGCTTTTGGGGCACCAGGGTCACCGCCACCTCGGCCTTGTTGCTGGCGCCTTCGGCGACTTCAGTGAAAATACCGACCGCGATGTTTTCCTCATTGGTCAACTTCAACGCCCGGCGCGCGGCGGCCTCGATCTCAAAGGCGACGGCGCGCGTCCGGCTTACCGGAGTTCCGGACGGCAATTCGATTTCCGCTTGGATAAAATCGGCTTCAATCGTCGGGCGGAAGGCAAAATTGATGCGGCCGCTGACGCAATACGTGATGGTAATCACCAGCGCAATCATGAAAACCAACACCGTGATATAGCGATTGCGAATGGCCAGCGCCAGCAACGGCTGATAGAGTCGTTCCAGTAACCGATCGAGCCCCAAACGCAAAACGCTTTGAGCGCGGGTGATGGGAGAGAACAGGCTGGTCTTGGGGGTTGTCTTGACCGAGGCGGCCATGTGGGCGGGCAGGATGAAAAGACATTCAACCAATGACACGGTGAATACCGCGATGACGACCGCAGGCAATACCTGAAAAAATCGCCCGCTTTCGCCAGGAACAAATAATAATGGCAGAAAGGCGATGATATTGGTGGAAACCGCGAAGAGTATCGGCACCGTCATTTCCCTGACCCCGGCGACCGCGGCAGCGCGGCGCGACATGCCCTGCGAGTATTTATGAAAAATATTCTCGCCGACGACAATGGCATCATCGACGACGATTCCCAGGGTGATGATAAAGCCAAATAACGAAATCATATTGATGCTGGAATTCATTAATGGCAACAGGGTCAACGACCCGATGATCGAGACCGGAATCCCGATGGCGGTCCAAAACGCGACCCGCAATTCGAGGAAAATACCCAGGGCCAGCAACACCAGAATCAAACCTGCGGCGCCGTTATACAAGAGCAATTCCAAGCGTTCGCGATAAAACTCGGATCGATCCCGCGACAAAGTGATCGCCACCGAGTCGGGCAATTGGGATTGTTGACGTTCTATAAACCGGCGCACCACCTTGGCCACTTTCAACGGCGATTGGTTTTCGGCACTGTAGACATTCAGAAAAACCGCGCGCTGGCCGTTGAAGTAGGCTTCTCTTTCACTTTCTTCGAAGCTGTCACTGACTGTCGCGATATCGGACAGACGCACCTTCGCACCACTGGCGGTGCTGATGACGGGAATATCCGCGAACTGACTGGCATAATCGCGGCGTTCGGTGGTTTTGAGCAGGATCTCACCGCCCGCCGTGCGCAAGGTCCCGGCAGGCACATCAAGAGCTGACGCCTGAATGGCGCGGGCGACATCTTCGAGGGTCAAGCCCAACGCGCGCAGTTGGGTCTGCGGCACTTCAATATGGATTTCCGGCCGCCGCGCGCCACGAATTTCTACCAGCGCGATTTCCGATTCAGCCAGCAGGCCATCTTCAATCTGACGGGCAAAATTGATCAGCGTTCGTTCACTCAAATCGCCATGAATCGCGATACTCATGACGCTGCGCCGGCCACGATCGAGAAGCGCAATCACCGGCGGCTCAACATCGTTGGGAAACAAACTGATCCGTTGCACCGCAGCCGTGACATCCTGAAGGGCGCGATTGCGATCGAATCCGGGCATGACCTCAATGGTAACGGTTGCCCGGCCCTCCTGGGCGATGGATTCAAGACGGCGCACCAGTTCAAGGCCGCGAACTTCAGATTCGATCGGGAGAATGACCGACCGTTCCATTTCTTCCGGACTGGCGCCGCGGTATTCCATTTCGATTTGCACGATGTCGAGCGCGAAGGTGGGGAACACTTCCTGTTTGATCTGTTTGGCGACTGCCAGACCGGTGATGACGATGGCAGCCATCAACAGGTTGGCGGCGACATGATTGCAGGCGAACCATGCCAGGATTCCACGATTTTCTTCCTCTGTCGGCGGTTGTTTCACCGCGTCACCGGTGGTGTCGGGTTGATTCACGTTTCTATTTTCCTTCATTAAATTTCTTGAATCGAGAAATTTTATCTCATTATAATGACGGGTATAACCAGGTGCGCTATACCCTTGATACGCAAGACATCGTTGCCACAGGTTCTGGAGTTGCGCCTGAGCTCATGGTTTTTCCGGGAGATGATGGAGCGGTTATTCATTGCCGTTTTCCGGAAGCAGTTGCGGCGCCACCTTCATCCCTGGCAAAACCGATTTCAGATCGCTGACAATCAATTGATCATGGGGTTCGACGGCACTGGCGATCAGGACCATATCCTCCAGCATCCAGAGAATTTCGGCCGCAAGGATGCGCAAAGTATTGTCCGCGCCGACAACCCAAATCCGATTGCCTTCACGCAGCGCCGCGCGGGGAATGGCAATGGCATCGGCAATCGTCCCGGCGGCGATTTCGACGCGCGCGTAATTTCCCAACAATAACGGCAGTTTATGCCTCTCATGGGTCTTGAAACCCAAAGGATCCATTACCCGGACCACAACCCGCGCCATCCGGCTATCCGTTTCCAAGTCGGCCAGCATCCGCAGCACTTTACCTTCCCAGCGGGCGCGCTGGCCGCCGCCGATGTCGAGGGTTACCATCGCGTCAGCCCCGGGACGATCAGCGTGCGGAAACTCGATGTGGTTGAGATCGGCAAATGGGATGGTCGTCTGCACCCAGAATTCATCAGCGCCAACCAAGGTGCAGAGATGATCTCCAGTATTCACCAACTGCCCCACCTCCACCGCTTCATTCAGGACGATGGCATTAAACGGAGAGGTAATGGCAGTCCGCGATAAGGCCAACTCCGCTTTCGCGATTTGCTGCATGGCTTTCTCCACCATGGCTTCCGCCCGGCGCAAATGCGGCTCGCGCAAAACCAGCGCCCGATTGACGTCTTCCGTCACCAGGTCGCGTTTCAACTCATCCCACTCATGCGCGGCGACCACCTGCCGCCCTTTTTCCACTTCCAATTCGAAACTGGCTTCTTCAAGCGCGGTTTTACGCTCGGCAAGATCGAGTTCGTAATCAGCGCGATCGATGATGATTACTTCTTCCCCCGCGGACAGATAACCGCCGACATGGAGGGCGTCATGCTGGGTGATAATCCGGCCGCTCACCTGGGATTTCAGGATCACGGTGCGCGCCGGAATCACCTGTCCATAGACGGTGATGTTGACTCGTTGCGATCTGGGCGTGACACGGATTGTCTGGACAATACGCGCCGTTCTCGGCTCTTCTCCGGGCTGTATCCTGGGCGCTGTTTTTAATAAGTAATCACAGACCCAGAAACCGGCTCCCAACACCACGATGACCAGGATGATTTTAACGATAATGCGGAATTTATTCATGATTCATCTTTATTTAAATTTACTGGATTAGAGGACTCCGTGGGGCCGCCAATGGCACGATGAAGGGCGACGCGAAAACGCAATAACTCCCGGCGGCTGGTAATGATTTCCCGCTCCAGGTTCTGCACCGTGGTGACGGCATTAAGCACCGGCAGATAGTCGTTCAACCCCTGGCTGTAGCGGTTTCTGGTTTCCGAGAGCAAACGCTGCGCCGACTCGAGTTGATGGTTCAACAGGCGGATCTTATCCTCTTGCTTGCGTTCCCGCAACAACGCGGTCTCCACTTCCTGAACCGCGACCAGATAGGCATGGGAGAAATGGGCGAGCGCGATGGCAAGTTCCGCCTGTCGTGCCGCCACTTCGGATTGCCGCTCATCAGCATCAAAGATCGGGCCGGTCACGGCGGCGAGTGTGTTGCCAATGAGATGATGCAGGGAGGGATCGCCGGAGATCAGCAGCGCGCCATCAATAGTGAAACGCGGAAAGCGATCCGCCAGCGCTTCCCCCACCCGGCGATCGATGGCAATAATAAGGCTTTTGGCCGCCAGCAGATCAGGACGGTTGTGGATCAGGTCGGCAGGCAAACCAATTGAAGGCAATGGCAGGGGGGATGGCAACTCCCGTGGGGAAAGTTCGAGCAGTGCGCCGGGAGGTTGCCCCAGCAACACATTCAGGGCGTATTTGATATGCTCGAGCTGGGCTTCCTCTTCCGGGATGCGCGCCCGGATTTCCGCCAGTTGCACCTGTTGTTGGCGGACATCGACAATCGAAGTCACCCCCTGGCCGAAGCGCAAGCGGGTCAGGGTCAGCAAGCGTTCGTTGATGGCAATTTGGTCGGCGATCAATTGCAATTGCCGGCGATGCTCAAGCATGGCAAAATAATTATCGGTGATGGCGGCGGATAACACCAGACGGCTGCCGACCCAATCATAGGCGGCTGCCTGCCATTCATATTGGCGGGATTCGCGGGCATAGCGGATGCGCTTGAGGAAATCGAGCTCCCAGGAAAAAAGCGCGCCAATCGATGTTGAAGATGTGGATGCATCCTCCTGACTGTTCCACTCTTTTTCATAGCTGCCAATACCAGTGATGGCGGGATATGATTTCGCGCCGGCCTGGCGGGCGATCGCCTGCGCGCGCTCAATACGCGCCGCCAGCGCCTGCAATTCGAGATTTTGATCGAGACCCGCGGCGATGAGTCGATTGAGATTTTGATCATTGAAGCTCAGCCACCAGGAAGCTGATGGCAGATCTTGATCGGACTTATTCTCGGTTTCCTCGGTATCCTCGGTATAGCGATCGAGGACGTGGATCTGGGGCGATGGTTCCGGCAGCGGCCGATACGTTGAGCAGCCACAACACATGAGTGCCAGCAAGAGAAGACACTGGGAGTTTGATGTCCATGTCGATTTCATTGGCGGGATCGGGATATCATTTGAAGAATTTATTCGTAGTCGTTGATGCTGGTATGGTTTGGATGAAAACGTCACGCCATACATATAAAACCTTTTTTAATCTATGAAAGCGGCATGATTCGCTTTGAGGATTTTTACATCAGGATTTGGTATTCAGGTTCAGTCAATCTACCCAAGCGGCGTAGCCGCAACCCAATCAATACCTAACCGTGGATTTCGCAGATAATCGCGGCGACGTATCATATCCATGCTGAAGTTCATGTATCAGGGTCTAAGAACGTGCCATCCAATAGATTACAACGGCTCCCACCAGGCACCACAGCAGCAAGAAACTGAAACAACCCGACCCGCGCGCGCCCGGCACGAATTTCTCTGGATATTGCGTGCGCAGCATGGCTTCCAGCTCTTCGATCGCTTCTTTCGCCTCTTTCAAGCCCATACCTGTCAGCTCGCGATAAAACTTGATGGCCGCGATTTTCCTCCCGCCAAAAAGCATTTCTTTTATGGCGGCACTATGTTCGTCATTGATCTTAGGTTCCATCTTCCATCCACTTTGGTTGTTACAATAATAATGGACACAAGCGGTTAGACCGCACGTTGTCGAATTTTCCGCCGCCGCCGTTCCACTCAGGCCGGTAACCGCGCAAGCTTTTTCTAAAATCTGATTGTGTTCAGTATAGAATTAAGATCGCACAGTTACTATACATTGTTCCATCAAAACCAATAACCCTTGGCGGGAGTTGGTGGCGCAGGTCTCCCGACCTGTGTCGCTTAAACTCAGGTCGGGAGACTGTAGGTGGATAGCGTCGGTTGGAGTACTGGCTTTTAGCCTGAATGGCAATAATCCCTGAGAGAGGAGCATCCTAAAAGGATGAGCTCCAAACTCTGCGCTAAACTCCTACGCAGACCTGAGCTACATTAAAATCTCCGGTCAATGAAGCTTGCATGACGGTAAACAGATACTCGCTCTGGGTAATGTCTGGTCAACCTCCCCAAGCCTGGAGCCGATTTCGCGGATTTTGCGAAAAATTTTCCGCCGACATTTATGCAAATCCTTAATCTCCGAGCTCCAGAAGCGCGGATGACAGGGGACAATGCAGCCAATAACCATACCCTTTTTCCAGCACTTGAACAGGAATAAAATGCCGCCCGTTCCACCTCCAAATGGTTCCGTCCACCGCGGCATGATTCTGAAACGCAATGGAATTGCCGACCGGCCCGACAAGATGCCAGCCTTGAGTTAATTCCCGGCTGCTGCGGTCTGGCGCCAGACCGGTTATAGGCAATATTGCCGGCTGCTTCAGGTAAAGCCAATACCCCTGCATGGGATGAATCTCATCCGCTTTTTCCAGATGCGGATTTGTCCATTTCCAGGCCGCGCCATCGGCGGGCGGAATGCCAGCGTTTTGCAGGATGGCATTAATGCCGGGAACACAAGGTTCCACCTGCACCGAGATCAGATTCCAGCCCGCCTTGAGATCAAGGGATTGGGTAATTCCATACACAATGGTGAGTGCGGCGGAACCGGCAAGGTTTTCCGCATCACGAGCCGTGACGGTAATCTGATTCGCGCCGCAAAACAAAGCCAGATTCGCGATGCTCCATGTATCCGTTCCAACCGCGACGCCGCTGCCGCCGCGGTTATTGCTCCAGGTTACTTCAACAACAGCGACATTATCACCGGCAGTCCCTTCTATATGAATACTGTCAGCTAAAGTCATATAGGTTGCCGCGGCGGTGGGTTGAGTAATGGCCAATTGCGGCGGAATGGTATCGAAAATAACCATCAAGACGGCGCTGTTTGAGGTGTCGCTTCCCTCCGCATTCGTCACTAGGCAGCGGAACTGGTCGCCGGTCATCGTGATCGTGGTTCCAACAATATTCAGGGAGTTGGTTTGGGTGCCGGAATAAGTATCGCCATCTTCCAGATCGATCCAGTCCAGGGCATTCCTGGGCAGGCGCTGCCAGTGATAATCGGGGGGCGGATACCCCGAAGCGACCAGCGAAAATCGGGCGGTTTCACTGACATAAACCGTTTGATTCTGAGGCTGAACCGAAACCATCGGCGGTGACACTCCGATGCCCTGCAATTGAATCTCAGTCAGGGGAAAATCCGGATCGGTCGAGCCCAGGTTCAGAGTTGAGGTCATGGTTGAGTCGCTTGTGGGTGAAAACTCAACCGCGAAGGAATATTGTCCTCCGGGGGAAAGATGACGACTGAATCCATTATGGGAAAATTGGGTGGTCGCGCCAGCCAGTGAAATTGAAAAGAGCTCGAGATCGCCGTTCCCGTTATTGGCAATGGTCAGGGTCACCTGTTTATTCGCACCGACTTTAACCGCGCCAAAATCAACCCCGTCGACGACATTGATCCTGCCATGAGCGGCGGTATAACTGCCGGCACGGAATCCCAGGGGATAACCGATCGGCAGGCTCCAGGTGGTGATGATGTCCGAGGCGGGGATATCACTGGTGAATTTATCATTGCCAAACGGGGTTTTGAATAAATTATAAATGCCGAGATCATCGCTATAATACCGGAAGAGAAAGTGATTATCATCGCCGACATAGGACGGCTGAGTATGGACCTCGCTGCCGCCAATGATTGCCTGGCGGTTGCTGATATAGTCCAGGGCGACCACGCCATTGATATCCAGGTCCTTGAGGATCAGATCGACCAGCAAATGCGAATTGATGGTGTGCGAAAACACGGGATTGCCGATATCAAGATCCGGCGCCAGGGGCACGATCTGATGGATCGCACGATCCGCCACCCGCAAGGAATATATCCCCCAGACCGAAACCCTTTCGCCACTGGGCAGGGGAATGGTGGAAACCGCGTCAAACACCAGGGTATCCCCCTGAAAGTTGAAGGTCAGGATATCGGCAAAGTCGACTTCGGTCGCTTCGCCATCCGGCTGCACAATGCGCAATGGAACGATCTCAAATGTATTCCCGGCCACATCCACCAGAGTTAGAGAAGGTTCATAATCCGTGGTGGTATAGGCGATAAAGCGCAGATCCTTGGACATCGCGATGGTGGCAATAAAGCCACCATCCAGGATGCGCTCCTCAAACGAGCCATCGATTGACCAGAGATTATGAGCGGCCGACACATAGAGGAGAAAGCTCCCATCGCCGGTTATGGAATGACGCGTATTCGTCACATAGTTCGAGGTTAAGTAATACAATTGCCCGTTTGCTTCCAGGATGAGTCGATAGAGATAATCGGTGCCACTTTGATTGATCGCCTCAGCTCTTTGAAATATGATCTGATCAACCCCGGTGGTAGGGATCCCCGGGGTCGGGGTCTGACTGCTGTCGCTATCAAATATTTCGACCGCGTCGAAGGCCGCCTTGACGGCGGTCACTTCGAGGCTATTCGTTCCATAAAGGTCCTCAGCGGCGGAGATCAACGCGCGACGATAATCAATGAATTGCGCCCGGCTGGTCAAATAATTTATCAGAGCGCGATAAACGATTTTTTCGCTCTTGCTCCTCCCAATCCCCTGATTGCCATCCGCCAACAGGTACGACATGCGATTGAGAATGCCGCTGTTCCTGTGCACCCCGCCATTATCACCCGCGGCGGTGTTGGGCAGGTATTCATAGGCCGACATGGCAGCTGGCTGCGGCGACAGGACTTGGGGATTGCCGGGATTTTGCAGATCGCGGAGGCCGACCTGACCGGCGATCTTGACCGCGTCTTCGCCGATCAACCAGTCATTGCGATCAATCATTGCCGCGAAGAAATCAGCGAGATGTTCATTGATCGCTCCGGATTGATTTTCATAAATCAACGCCGCGCTGTGGCTGATAATCCCATGGGTTAATTCATGGGCCGTGACATCAAGCGAAATGGCGAGATTCTTGAAATAAATATCCCCGTCGCCAAACAACATCAATTGCAGGGTTGGATTCCAGTGCGCGTTGTCGATGTTGGCGCCATAATGAATGACCCCGATGATATTCATCCCCTTGTCATTGATTGACAAGCGGTTGTGGGTCTGGTAAAAATAGGATTCGATCTGGCGTAAATTGAATAACAGGGAAACCGCCGCGCTGTCCCACTGATTGACGGCAGTCGAAGTTGTTTGCACAAATTGATTTTGCGATTGCTGCGCGTTCAAGGCGATGAGGGCGCCGGAGATGGCATTCAGATTGGGCGGTGATGATGCGGAATTATAGAACGGCGCAGTGGTGTCGATGGCATAATAGGTGGCATTGCCGCGCCAGACCGAAATGGTGCGCGAGACACCCGCAAGATCAGCGGCGGTGGCGGCAACTGCTTCATGCTGGGTCAGGTGGTATTTATGCACCACGTCACCGCCATTGGCCGCGACAAAAATCTGCCATGATTCATCCATATCCCGGGTCACATCGACCCGCCAGGTCATTTCCGGCGCGCGGTGCAAATCCCAATAGATCATCCGTTCCGCCTGGGGCTGCCATGGCGATGAATCATCGCTTCCGACCGCGGCCTGCGCGGTGGCAATTGCTTCCGCGGCACTGATTTCCGCGCGTTTCCGGCGCGGAAGAACGGGAGTGACGGCGTACAATCCGGAAACCTCAATCGGCTGGGATGAGGACGCGAAATGCACGCCGATTTGCGCGCCCCATACCGGTGTATCCTGATAATATTGACTGAGCACCACGTGCGTCATGCCGAGCTCGTCATGGAGGGTTCTTTCCACCCGGAACTCCCGTGCCGGATCGACAATATTCAACACCGCCGCCAACTCCCCGAGCAGTGCTGCCGCCATGGCCGGATGATCCTGTTGTGCCAATGCGCTTTGATACGCTGGTGACGACTGACCAAGCGGCGCCAAATCACCGCGCAAATAACGCAGTGTCCCCGACACATTATCCATTTCCAGACGCGTGTCATTCCCCAGGCGGGCGAGCAGCTCATCGATCGCCCGCTGGTGCTTATCATTATTCCCCGTGATCCCCTGATGGCGGGGAAGGCCGGCCACCGGATGCGGCAACCCCGATTGACGACGGTTGACCACTGCGTTCATGTGCTTCAGTACAGTTGCTGCCGCCGCCTGTTTTTGCGCCCGGGATAACGCTTTCGCATTGGCCCGCTTATGGGCAAGGTAGGCCGCTGGTGATGAAAGTTTAGAGCTCGCGAGCGCGGGATGAGTTGGAGCGCCAGACGATGGCGCCGACTGGGGTGCCGCGGCGGGTGAATGCGTGGGGCGGCGGGCTGGATTATCGGGGGTTCGCGGCACCGTCAGTGACCGCCAATAATACCAGAATCCCACCCCCATGATGGCGACCATGATTAACCGATAAAGCGCGGATTTTACTTTTCGCTTTTTTGCTGATATTGGCATCACCAGAACATTTTCTCGCTGGATAAGTTGATGATCAGGGGGACCATGACTGTCCCATGTATCGGGTTAATGTCTTTTGACCAAAACTTAGGCGCTAAACCGATACTCTCCCAGGAATCATTTCTCTTGTGGCGGCACAAGTGGTTCAATCAATTTGATGAGCAGTGGCAGGTCACGCTTAACTGTATCCCAGACAATTTCAATGTCCACATCGTCATAATTGTGAATCATCAGATTCCGCATCCCGACCATTTCGTTCCAAGGAATGCCGGGATGGTCTGCGCGCATTTGAGGTGAGATGCGACGAGCTGCCTCCCCGATAATTTCAAGTCGTCGGATCACTGAATCTTGACACTGGGTATCGCCAAGGAATGTTGGTTTCGAAATCCCCTCGACATAGGATAGGCCAAGCCTGGCTGCCATGAGGATGTCGAAGAGGTAAGCAAGATCACGTTCCATAAACAACTTCCGCTGATTGCAGGATTGCGTTTTTTCGGAGGTAATTCCGGCTTGTCTCGATACCCCTGCGACTGACCAGATCAACTGGTTTGCCGAGAATCAGTTGCAATTCATTTTGCATGTGGACCATGTCGAACAGTGTGTGGTGAGTTTCAGGGTGAAAGCGCACCAACACATCCACATCACTTCCTGGCTGAAAGTCCTCGCGCAATACTGACCCGAAGAGGGCCAATTCAACGATCTGCCATCTTTTACAAAATGCTTCGATTTCAATGCTCGGAATATCCCTATGCGCACTCATCCATCCATCTCCATTATATTCTTTCCCCTGGGCCTCGGATCACCATGTGATTATGATGACGGTGAGATGTCATTGTTAAGAATGACAATGATCATGATTCCATGATCTGGCTGATCACAACACAAATAATAACATTCGTGCTTCGTCTCGTCATTAGGAAACTTTAGATGACTTGAACCAGGTTACAATATTTCATTATTGAATATCCCTGAGATGCGGCTTCGCGAAAAGCGCTTTTACTGCCAAAATCTGAAAACGGGGAATTGCTGGGCGCATATCGCTTAATCCGATGACCGATGAAGCGGACATCGCTCATCATTCATGGAGAGCATTGACGAATCAAAATTCGGAATTAACTTGGATTGGCAGGCCGCGAAAACCCGGGATTTATGGAAATAAGATTCAGTCCACATCTCGTTATACTCAAGACGATGAGGTTATAGAAAAAGATTGCTCATTTTCCCGCCTGATGGGAACAACAGCATGCGAACATTCGACGGCTGGCAGTCTAGCTTTAGTTTGAAAATAAATGCTTCCGTCCGGTAAGATCAAAACCCAATGATGCAAATTTCCTGTTTTCAAAGATGCTAAAAAACAGCAATCAATTGAACCCCGGCCCGGATCGTGATCATCTGCTGCGGCTGCTCAATGGTTATCACTCCACCTGTCTCCTGGTGGCCGCGATGCGGTTGGGGATCTTTGAAAGATTGGGCAAATCCTCAATGGATGCAAAGACACTGGCACAGGAATTGGGTGCGCATCTGCCGTCATTACAACGTTTTCTCCGGGCCCTCAAGCTCGTGGGCTTGATTGAAGTCCACGCTGATTATGTTACCCTGTCCGCGCTGGGGCGCCTGATGCAAGCAGAAGTATCCGGTTTTTCCGATCGTGTTATGCTGACCGGCGCTGAATATCTCCCCGCCTGGGAAAACCTTCACCTGGCGATTCTGAATGGCAAACCCGCCTTTGATCAGGTGTTTGGAATGAGCGCCTGGGAGCATCGCCGCCGCCACCCAGAGCTCAATACTCATTTCAATCGCACGATGACCGACAATTTGATTCATACCCAGAAGGCGGTGTTGGCAAGCTATGATTTTTCGCCGTTGCATACGATCGTTGATGTCGGCGGCGGCAATGGCATCCTGCTGGCCGAAATCTTAATGAAATATCCCCGCCTGCGGGGCATTCTCTTCGATCAGCCGCATGTTATTGCCGCTGCTCCCGAGATTCTCCATACCGCCGGATTCTCCCACCGTTGTCAGTTGGTGGGGGGCAGCTTCTTCACCGAGGTGCCTGCCAATGGCGAGGGCTATATTCTGCAATTCATCCTGCATGACTGGTCCGACGAGGATTGTGTCACCATTCTCCGCAATTGCCGCGCGGCCATGCGGGATGCCGGGGTGATCGTGATCATCGAAAACATATTGCCTGAGGACATGGCGGCAACGGCGGAGCTGGAGCGCCTGATCATGCTTGACCTGCACATGATGACCATGCTGGGAGGACGCGAAAGAACCCTGCGCGAATTTCAAGAATTACTCACCGCGGCGGGTCTGGTTATCCGACAAACCATCAAACCCGAAAGCAACATGACAATCATCGAAGCAATCAACGCAAGTTAAAAATAAGACCCTGGTTTCATTCTTATGGAAAAACAACTGTTCACCCTCTTCCGAAAACGATATCCAATCTATTATGGTTGTGATATTCTGCCCCAGTTGAATTCATTATTGGTTCGGCATAAGTGTGGAAACAAAATCATCATTATCTCCAATAAACCTCTTTATCGTCTCTATGGCAGGATGATATCGAATTTGATTGATGCCCGGCGATTTCAGGTGTGTTGGTTAATGGTAAAAACCGGCGAGCAGAGCAAAACGCTGTCAGCCATTCATCGATTATACCAGAAATTAGCAATCTTCCAGGCGGATCGCAGTTCCACCATCATTGCCTTGGGTGGAGGCATGATCCAGGATCTGGGTTGTTATGCCGCGGCAACCTATCGGAGAGGGGTGAAATTTGTCCAGATACCAACCACACTGCTGATCCAGGCTGACATAAATCTCGGCGGGTGCGCGATCAATCATCCCCAGGGTAAAAGCCTGATCGGCACCTTTTACCCCCCTGAATTCGTCCTGACTGATTTGAGCTTTCTGCGGACGCTGCCGCCGCTTGAAATCTCGAATGGCCTGGCTGAGATCATCAACAAAGTCGTGTGCATTGGCGGGATGAAACTGGCGGATATCGAGTCGGATATCACAAAAATGCGGCAACTGCGCATGGACACCCTATTGCAGTACATCATGCTCACCAACACGGTGAAAGGCAGCATCATCAAGCGCGACCAGAACGGAACCAGGGGGAAGCGGTTTTTATTGGATTGGGGACACACCCTCACTTACGCGATCGAAAAAACCCGGAATTATCGGATTTCACATGGACAGGCCCTGGGCATTGGCATGATGGGCGCCGCCTGGCTTTCGCATGAGTTATGCGGGTTGTCATGGGTTCAGATCAACCGGTTGAAAACCCTCATCACCACAGCAGATTTACCCCTGTCATTAACTCCCGATGACAACCCCATTCAACTCTTGAAAGCGATGTCCACCGACCAGAAAGTTCATAACGGAAAAATTCGCTTTGTCTTGATGACCGATTTTGGCAGGATGCTGCTCTCGTCACCTCTCGATGAAAACATTATTCTTAATATGATTGACGCTCTTCAGGTTCAATTCTGATGAGGAGAGATAAATTTTTAGGCCGTTTTCATGTCTAATCAATTACATCACTCGCATTGGAATCATGTCGCCTATCACTGGAATGACTGGGGCCCGCCTCTGCGTCCCGGCCCTGATGATATTACCATATTTACAAACATTGCCCGCCGCTGGCAGACGCGGAATTCACCCGCCCAAACGAAAGCGCTCCTCTGGGGTGTCACCCCCGAAATCGCCGCCATGTCCTGGCCGGACAATACTGAACTTCTGGCGGTCGACCGATCGCCGGAAATGATTGCGGCGGTGTGGACGGGAGATATTCCGGGAGTGCGCCAGGCGGTTCGCGGACACTGGCTGGAGACCCCGGATGCCAACGCGGAATTTGACCTGGTCATCTGCGATGGCGGTTTCAGCGTGATGAAATATCCCGCTGAATATCAATCCCTGGCCGCCCGGGCAAAGCGGCTGCTGAGCGTTAATGGCATCCTGATCGTGCGCTTTTTTATCGCGCCGGACACCCAAGAAACACCCGAAACGGTGTTTGCCGATCTCCTGGCCAACCGGATCGGCAACTTCCATATCTTCAAATTCCGCCTGGCCATGGCGCTGCAGAAAAATGCGGCCGCCGGCGTGAGAATGGGTGAGGTCTACAGCCATTGGGTCGCGGCGCAAATTGACATTGAATCCTTACAAACATTGACTGGATGGCGGCGGTCAGCCATCAGCACCATCGATTTTTACCAGGACAAGGAGTCATGCCTGACCTTTCCCCGGCTCAGCGAAATTGATGCCGTCATGAACGTTGATTTTGATAAGATCCACTGCCAAATTCCCGGCTATGAAATGGGCGATCGCTGCCCGATCATGTGCTTTCGCAACCCCCACTGAAGAAAAGGAAATTCTCACTTATGCCCCTCCACGAACATTTTATGCGCCTGGCGTTGGAAAAAGCCCGCGCTGCCATTCATCGGGATCAGCCGCCGATCGCTGCCTGTATTGTTCGCGGTGATGAGGTGCTGGGATGTTGTCATAACACGGTTTATGCCGACATGGATGTCACCGCGCACGCGGAGATGCAGGTAATTCGGCAGGTTTGCAAACGGCTGAATACCATTGACCTGAAAGGATGCGTTCTCTACTCCACTTGCGAACCATGCACCATGTGCCTGAGCGCCAGCCACTGGGCCGGCATCAGTAAAATCGTGTTTGCGGCTCCCATGGAAGAAGCGGCACGCCTGGGCATCGGCGGATTGCAGATCAGTTGCCACAAAATGTTGGAAATCGGCACCGGGCATATCGCGCTCGTCGGCGGCTGTTTGCGCGACGATGCGGTGCGGCTGCTTGAGCAATGGCGAGGCGTCGATGGCGTTTTCAGCGGCAGCCAGTATGACATGATCGCCGGACAGTACGCCAAGACGAAATGGATGTCGATCCCACAACATATCAATGCCTATTCCTTATTTCAGCACATTGGAGCGGTGCAAGGATTGACCATTTTGGAGTTGGGTAGTGGCGAGGGTCGCTATACGCGATCATTGAAACGTCAGGGAGCGCGGCGGGTGGTCGGGGTTGAGGTTTCACAGGAAATGATCGAACTGGCACGACGGTCTGAAACCAATGAGCCCCTGGGGATAGACTATTTACAGATGGATATCCTCGATGCCGGCATCATCGGCACCTTTGATCTGGTTGTGGCAGCGAATGTGTTGCATCATGCTGCCAGCAGGGAACAACTCAATGGGATGTGCAAGTTCGCCTTCGACAATCTTAAACCCGGTGGCCGATTCATCGCTTTATTTTTTCATCCTGATTTGACTCCCGAACGATTTTCATCGCTGCAGGAATATGGAGTGGAGCTCAAGGTGATTGGACCATGGCAGGAAGGCGCCATGATTCAAGAATCGATCGGGTGGGGAGAAGATAAATTTGACTTTACTCTGTATCATTGGAGTCGGAAAACCTATGAGCAAGGGTATTTCGACGCGGGCTTCAAACACTGGGACTGGCACGACCTTGGTGTTTCACCGCAGGGATTACAAAAATTCGGAACGCGTTACTGGCAAAACTATTTGGAAAATCCGA
>CAZTTH010000025.1:21897-50310 GCA_964615975.1 uncultured Lentisphaerales bacterium
CAGGGATTACAAAAATTCGGAACGCGTTACTGGCAAAACTATTTGGAAAATCCGATTTCGATTTTAATCAGCGCTCAAAAGATTTTACCCACGATATCATCAACACCATCGGTTCATGAGGATTCACCCCATCAACAGGCGCCAACCATGCCCCGATTTAAAGATCAAGGTTCGTATCACAGTCTGACGGATTGGTTGGGCGCCATTTGCCGGCAATATCCCCGGCAAACGGCTTTGTCGACCAGTAACACAACCTTGTCTTATGAGCAGCTGCAAGCGCGGGTCGCAATCATTGCTCACGAGTTGCATAAGCATTGTTTTGATGCTGAATCCATTGTCGGGGTATTAATGCCGCCGGGAATCGAATCGGTGATTGCGATGCTCGCCATTATGCAGGCTGGAGGCGCTTATCTTCCACTGGACCCGGATTATCCTGAACTGCGGCTGGCGAATCTGGCGGATGAGGCCGGTATCAAGGTGGTATTATCACTTGCATCGCGACCGATTCCAGCGTGGGCATCGGGACGGGAGATCTTGCTTCTCGATCAATTATTAGATGCAGGAATGGGGCGGGCCAGCGCATCTCAGACCTTGGATATAAAGAGAAAACCCGGGCATCTGGCTTATGTGATCTACACCTCAGGTACCACAGGCAAACCCAAGGGAGTGATGGTCGAGCACCGGCAGGTGATTGCCATGTTCGAGAGCGCCCAATCTGTGTTTCAATTCCAGCCGGGCGAGCGCTGGACATGGTATCACAGCGCGTCTTTTGGATATTCGCTCTGGGAAATTTTTGGCGCCCTGCTGACCGGGGGACAATTGGTTATTGTTCCCGATCAGATCCGCCG
This sequence comes from uncultured Lentisphaerales bacterium, assembly GCA_964615975.1. Classification (GTDB taxonomy): domain Bacteria; phylum Verrucomicrobiota; class Lentisphaeria; order JABSQK01; family JAJFLO01; genus CAZTTH01. Next base: position 22,746 of record CAZTTH010000025.1, read on the forward strand.
TTCTCCCGAGGAGTTTCACCAGTTCATCGTCCGGGAACACATATCGATACTGAGCCTGACACCGTCAGGATTTCGCTTATTCGATCAGATTGATTCCCGAATAGGGTCGGGTTCATCAGGCTTGCGGCGAATTTTTTTCAGCGGCGAACCTCTTCCCCAAGAGCTGGTTATCCCTTGGCTGCAACGGCATGGCGACATGACTCCCGAACTCATTAATTTGTATGCCGCCACGGAAACCAGTGGCGCAGTGGCCTGGAATCATATCCGTCTGCGTTCCATTAATCATGACACACGAGCGCTGATTGGGAGGCCACTTCCCGGAATCCAACTCCGCTGTCTTGCGGATCAGCCTGCCAGCTCAACCGCGGGGGAAGCGGCCGTTGGAGAGTTGTTGATCAGCGGCGCCCCCTTGGCTCGCGGCTATCTCAATCTGACCGAAGCCACAGCTTCCAAGTTCGTCATTGATCCTTTCAATGATCAACCCGGCAGCCGATGGTATCGGACAGGTGATCGCGCCCGCCAATTGGAGTCCGGTGATTGGGAATACCATGGCCGGATTGATAATCAGGTCAAAATCATGGGGCGGCGGGTTGAATTGGAAGAAATCGAAACTCACCTGTTGAATTTGACCGATGTGCAGGCAGCAGCGGTCACCGTGGTGAATCACACTCAGCCTGACCGCCAATTAGCGGCAGTGATCGTCGTGAAAACCGGCGGTCAAGCAACACCAGCATCCTTGCGGCAACAATTAGGTCAGCGCGTTCCGGATTATATGATTCCCACCATCATCGAGATTGTCGATCAACTTCCGGTGAACGATAATGGCAAGATCAATCGTTCCCGGTTGCCGCTGATGGTTAAGTTTTCGCGCCCCACCGATGACCAGAGATTAACTCCGGTCCCGGATAATTTAAGCGCTCAACTCACCGCCTGGATCAAGGAAATTCTCGGTGTCAACAGCCTTCAGTCGGAAGAAAATTTTCTTGAGCATGGCGCCACCTCGATCGATCTCATCCGCATCGCCAATCTCCTGGATAAGGAAATCGGCTTCCGCCCTTCAATGGAACAATTATTCCATAATCCATCGGTCCAGGGAATCATTGCTGCATTTACCCTCTCCCCAGTCGCGACCGCCAAGGTTCCGGCTGGAGATCGCGATCGCGGTGAATTATGAAACTCGACGATTTATTGGCGGAATGTCGCGCCCTGGATATCCGCTTCTGGGTTGAAAACGGAAAGTTACGCTATGATGCTCCCATGGGAGTGATGACGGCTGAACGGCGGAGCCTGTTGGCGGCCAACCGCGACGCGTTGATATCACGATTGGATAATGCGCCCATCGGAGATTTCCCGGCGATGACCATCGCGGTGAGCGCAAACCGGGAAGATTTGCCCTTGTCATTCGGCCAGGAACGGATTTGGTTCGTTGAACAATTAAATCCCGGAATCCCCTGGTTTCATATCCCCCTGATTTTGCATTTTTCCGGCATCCTTGATCCCCTGGCCTTGGAACAGTCGCTGAACCTGATGCTGATGCGGCATGAAACCTTGCGCACCACCTATGCAGAGAAGGATGGCAGGGTCCTGCAATCGATTATGTCAGCACCACCGCCATTGATTCTTAATCTTATCCCCATTAAAGCTGACCGTTCTAAACCGACTCAGGACGAGATCTTGGATATACTGACCACCGCCTGTCAGGCGCCATTTGATCTGACCCGAGACCTGCCTCTCCGAGCCCAGCTTTATCGGGTAGATTCGGCATCCCATTATCTGCTCTTAACACTGCACCATATCGCCACCGACGGTTGGTCAAATTATCTCTTGGTGGATGAGTTGTTGTCGGCATATGCTTCGCTCGGGAAAAAACAACCGTGTCGATTTCCCGATTTTCGCATTCAATATCGCGATTTTGCCATTTGGCAAAGGAATCAACTTGATCAAACCGCCATAGAAATGGCAATTTCGCATTGGAAAAAACAAGTGGGAGACGATCTTTCCGGTACTGAATTGCCTGCGGATTACCCAAGACCGGTTAATCCCACATTCCGCTCAGGAAGATTGGAATTGTCTATCCCGCCAGATACAGTTGAACGTTTGCATCGTTTTTGTTCGGCTCATAAAACCACCCCGTATCTGACTTTGCTGTCAGTCTTCAATGTCCTTCTGTGGCGTTATAGCGCTAAAGACACGATTACCGTTGCCACTCCCATTGCCGGCCGTTATCACCACGATATTGAACCCCTGGTAGGTTTTTTTGTCAATTCATTGGTCTTGCGCTGCACCTTGGCAGAGAATCCCCCTTTTGTCGATCTCCTGGATCAAGTTCGCGACCTAGCCGGGTCGGCGATGAAACATGAACATGTGCCTTTTGAAAAAATTTTTGCCGCGCTCAAACCGGTCCGCGATCCCAGACGCAATCCGCTTGCTGAAATTGTTTTCGCCTTCCATGATCGTCCCAAATTCCAGTGGCAATTGCCGGATGTTACCGTGCAATCGCCGCTCTGCCATGCGGGTTACTCCCGCAGTGATTTGGAGTTGCACCTGATCAAATCCAAGGATTCCCTGCACGGTTTGTGGGTTTATAGCCAGGATATTTTTACCCAGACCACCGTTGAACGGATCCACGGACATTTTCTCCAACTCATTGCCGGAACCCTCACCGCTCCCCGCCAACGACTGGCGGAGATTCCCATGCTGACAACCCGCGAACGTCAGCATCTCCTGGGCGCTTGGAATAACACCGCCCGAACGATCCCGGAAATTGGGGTCCACCGATGGTTCGAAGAGCAAGCGGCAAAAACACCGAATCATCCGGCCATCATTGCCGGCCAACGGCAATTGACCTATGCCGAACTCAATAAGGCGGCGAATCAGCTGGCGCATCACCTGCAACGGCAGGGGGTTGGGCCGGATGTGCTGGTCGGGATAATGCTGCCGCGGTCGCCCGAAGTTGTTGTTGCCATCATGGCGATCCTCAAAGCCGGTGGAGCCTATCTGGTTCTGGATGCGAGTTATCCGCCTGAACGTCTGACTTTTATGCTGGCCGATGCCGGCCCGGCACTGGTCATCACCCGTGAAAACCTTCTCAACTTCATTTCAACTTCAACCGTGAAGACTTTGTGTCTCGACCGGGATCAGGGCAAAATCGGCGCCGAAGCCACCACCAATCCTGTCAGCACCGTCAATCTAACTCATCTGGCTTACACGGTTTACACCTCCGGATCAACCGGCCAGCCCAAAGGCATTCTCATCACTCATCGGGGATTGGTCAACTTCTCCCTGGCGGTGATCGAAAAGTATGGCATTAGCGCTGCCGACCGGCGGTTGCAGTTTGTTTCGATGAGCGCCGACGTCCTGATCGGTGATCTTTTCCCCTACCTGATCGCGGGCGGAACGGTGGTGTTGCGGCCGGATGGCGACATCCTGACAATCCGTGAATTTCTGGGCTTTCTGGAAGCCCAACACATCACCGTGGTGGGATTGCCCAGCAGCTATTGGCATGAATGGGTGACGCAGATGGAACAGGATGATTGGTTGATTCCAGGATCGCTGCGTTTGGTGATCGTCGGGATGGAGAAGGTAAAAGCCGACCGGCTGGCAATTTGGAAAGATAAAGCGAAGGATCGATTGCGCTGGTGCAATGCCTATGGACCATCCGAAACCACTGGCACCGCCACCATTTATGAAGCTGACATGAGCAGTGAAACACCACTAACATCGATCCCCATCGGGCGGCCGTTGGCCAATGTCCAAGTGTATGTGTTGGACCCGCGTCTGAATCCGCAGCCGATCGGTGTTCCGGGGGAGATTTATATCGGCGGGCATGGGGTGGGTCGCGGTTACCTTAACCGGCCGGAATTAACTGCTGAAAAGTTTATTCGCAATCCTTTTAACGACAATGGCAATGACTATCTCTACAAGACCGGAGACCTCGGTCGTTTTCTTGATGATGGCAATCTTGAATTTCTTGGGCGCGGTGATCATCAAATCAAAATTCGCGGCTATCGCATTGAAGCGGAAGAAATTGAACAGGCATTGCAGCAACATCCGGAGGTGCAACATGCCGTCGTGATTGCCCGCGAGGATCGGCCGGGCGATCAACGCCTGGTGGCGTATGTCGTGATAAAGACTGAATTCAGAAGGTTAAACACTGAGAGTGATACCGACATCCTGACCGTGGGGAGCCATGCACAGGATATTCATCGCACCTCAGACAAATTACTGAATTACCTCAAGCAAAAACTCCCGGTGTATATGGTTCCGGCCGCGCTTTTGGTGTTGGATTCTTTACCCCTGACCCCCAACGGCAAGGTGGATCGCCAAGCGCTGCCGATTCCCCTCCCGCCAACCATTCACCCGGGTGACACTGACAACCTCCCCAAAACCCCCTTGGAAAAGGCAGTTGCCGCAATCTGGTGTGAAGTGCTGAATCTGGAAACCATCGGGATTCATGATCTCTTTTTCGATGTCGGCGGTCATTCGCTGCTGGCCATTCAATTACTCAACAAAATCGAGAAACTTACCCAAAAAAGATTGCCTATAACGTTTTTTTTCGCCACTCCCTCCATTGCTGGCAACATCAAATACCTCAACCAATCTGACCGTATCGATACCTGGTCACCGCTGGTGACAATCAATCCCACGGGAGTTAAAACTCCGCTTATCTTTCTTCATGTACTGGGTGGAAATTTTAATTACGGCCGAAGAATAGCTAAATATTTGCGCGCTGACCGGCCGATCCATGGCCTTCAACCACTCGGTCACCAAGGGGAAATTCAAGCGTTCAAAAGCATCGGCGAGATGGCTGCATTTTATCTGGAGAAAATCGCAATTTTATATCCCCGTCAATCGTATATTCTCGCGTGTTGGTCATGGGGAGTTTACCCGGCTTATGAAATGGCGTGTCAACTGGCCAGACAGGGAAAACCGCCGCCACTGCTGGTGGTAATCGATACGGTCTTGAAGAGTGGGTATCAGCGCGTATCGCCGTTAAAAAATTTAATTTGCGGATTGCCGCGGTTTTTCACCGGTCTGCCGAAGTGGTTTTTTTTTGAATTGGTACATTTCTCCCTTGTGGACATACACCGCCGCGGCAAATTGTTTGCGAAGGATTTTATCAAAAACCTTCAGGAAATGTCCGGCCTCAAGCCGACCGCTTTTACCACGATAAAAATTGAAGATGTTTTCGCTCTTGATGAACTACCTGAGGAGTCCAGGGATATTGCGCTCAGACTATGGCCGTTGTCAAGGAATTATAACCCACAGCCATTTCCCGGCAGGATGGTTTTGTTTAAGTCGCTCTCGCCAGGATTATTTGCCGCATTTAAGAACCAGGAGAATTGGCGTGACCTGGTAGTGGGCGGAGTTGAGATTATCACTATTCCCGGTAACCATCTCACCATCACCAATGACCCCCACGTGAAAGACCTGGCTGAAAAACTGCAAGTCTGCCTGGATCGCGTCGACGCAGACCCTTTCGGATCCCCGTTCGGTGCCAGTCCAGATAATGTGCATGATTTCAATATTTTATAACTATATTATACACTATACTTGATGCCTTTTTCCGGCTTTCCGAGCAATCAGTCGCCCTGCAACTGATTTGATTGATGACATAAAATCTTTATCACCGATCACCGCATCCCGTCTCCGGAAAACCGCTTCATCCGCAGCAGCTTCCTGCTCGGCCATCAACAAACGGCGATAAGTCGCCTTTCGTTTGCCATCGGTTTCTGCCAGGCTCAGCCAATAGGGATGATCACTAATTCGTACCAGCGTATCGTCACGGTTCCTGGCATAACTCCGCGCGCTCGACCACTGATAATCCCAGGGATAGACAACCTCCTTGATCCCGGCACGTACAGGATTACGCTCGATATAACGTCCCAAGCTTAATAAATACCCTTGCTTCTGCACGGTTTTACTTAGATAGCGCCCCTGCCATAACGTCCCGTTTCCACCATACTTCTGATGATAATATTTGCTGTATCTTTCACTGACTTTTCCCAAATAACGAGATAAATCGGCAACCGTTAATGCTTCCAATGCCAAATGAAAATGATTTGACATGATTACCCAATGATAAACAGTGAATTGAGAGGATTTAGCTTGGACTGTCAGTTCATCAAGAAATGTCTGTTTGTCATCATCATCGGAGAAAATCCATCGGCGATCAATCGCGCGATTGATCACATGGAAGACTCCCGGTCCTAAACGTCGGCGGGGAATGCGGGCCATATTTCGATCCTTTCAGTAGACAGTGATTACGCTGGAAATAACACGAACAACATGTGTATAATATAATTATATCTATCTGAATAAAAATAAAATAATTGGACTGGCACCGGCGGGAGATCAAGCATACAGACAGGAGCGCATCATCACCTGTCCGACCACGGTCAAGAATTAACCGGGGCACAAGAAACAAATCCAAATCCTATCCCTAATGAGTTATCGAAACACGATAATTGAGTTGCAAAAGCAGTGTATTCATATTAAATACTTCCTAACGATGTGAGGATAATCACCGATAAGCCACCCGCTCCTGATCGCCTGGCAGTCTACCATTAAACCATGGCAGGCCTTGCGGCTTGGGGGGCAACGTAAATCCATAAACAGAAGGTCACACAGTCATAGATGGTCAGTTCCCCACGGAATTTTTTTAAGTTTCATCTCGAACGATGGTTGCAACGCGGGATTTACTTTCAGTTGCTGGCGATTGCGGCATTGATTGTTACCGTGGCAGTGGTTGGCGGGATTGCGGCATGGATGTTAACTGACGAGTTTGCCAATCCCTTCACCGGGGTATGGTGGGCGTTTCTGCGCCTGACCGATCCGGGTTATCTCGGTGATGATGAGGGAGTTGTCCTGCGCGTCATTTCAACCATGACCACCATACTGGGTTATGTGTTATTCATGGGGTCATTGATCGCGATTATGACCCAGTGGTTAAATCAAACGATGCGCAAACTCGAAAGCGGTCTGACACCCATCGCGATCAAAGGCCACATTTTAATCATTGGATGGAGCAATCGCACGCCGGCGATCGTTCGTGAACTGATTTTATCGAAGCGGCGAGTCAAACGGTTTCTTGACTTTCATCGACTCAGTGATTTACGAATTGTTATACTTGCCGAAAACGTGACCTCGGAACTGCGGCAGGAATTACGTGAATTTCTTGGTGTCAACTGGAATGAGCATCAGTTTATCTTTCGTTCGGGTTCATCACTGCACCTCGACCATTTGATCCGGGTAAATTTTCATCAGGCAGCCGTCGCGATCATTCCCGGGGCCGATTTTGCGGTGGGCGGGGTGCGCAATAATGATGCACGGGTGATTAAAACCCTGTTATCGATTTCCAGCCACTATCTCTTATCCGGCACCCCCAAGAAACTGCCTCCGGTGGTTGCTGAAATATTTGACGCGCAAAAAATCAACCTCGGTTACAATGCCTACAAGGGCGACATAAACATGATTGCCGGCGATGCCCTGATCAGCAGGTTGATGGCACAAAATGTGCGTCATAAAGGGCTATCCTTTGTTTATGGGGAACTACTCACCCATTCCTTCGGCAATCAGATATTTGTCCGTCCCCATACGCAGTTCACTGAAAAAAAATTTCACGAATTAACCGCCGCGTTTCCCAAGGCCATACTCTTGGGAATCGTCCGCCCAGATGGCGAAAATTATACCAGTTTTCTCAATCCACCCCATGATTTTACGCTAACCGCCAACGACCGCCTGGTACTGATCGCAAGAAATTACGATGATACCTATTCAGAAACCGGATTGCCACCGATCTCATCCCCGGCGACGATGGCCCCTCCCTTGGAGAAACCGACCGCCTCCAAGCGACGGATTCTCATCATGGGATGGAATCACAAGATTGCCGCGCTGTTGAATGAGTTTAATAGTTACAAACATGAGCAATTTGAGATTGTCATCCTGTCATTGGTCACCATTGAAAATCGCCAGACCTATCTCGCCAATACTGCCATCGACTCGCACCACCTGACCGTGATTCATATTGAATCGGATTTTACCGCGGAAATCAAGCTTCGCGAAATCAAGCCGGAGTCATTCAACAACATCATCATCCTGGGCAATGACTGGATGGACAACGAAGAAGAATCAGATGCCCGAACTGTCTTTGGTTATATGGTGTTACGTTCCGTGCTGCCCAAAAACAGTGTCGGCCAGGAAATCTTGATTGAACTCATGGATCCAGCCAACGAAAAACTTTTTCAACATAAATTCGGCGAGGTGATCATCAGTCCGATGATCCTCAGTCATATGTTGGCTCACAGCGCATTAGTCCCTGAGTTAAACGCGGTGTTTGAGGATCTGTTTGGCCCGGATGGCGCTGACATTCATTTTCGCTCCGCGGAAGAAATGAAATTGGCGGGAAAATCATTGACGATTAAAGAAATCCAACAGATCGCCAATGCCGCCAATGAAATTGCGTTGGGAGTTCGTATTCAAAGCGAAGCATTGCAGTCGCATAACGGGGTTCACCTGAATCCTGACACGAGTCATCACTGGATGCTAAAAAGCGATGATGAAGTGATTGTTCTCTCGACCAATCCCGATACCTTTCCATTACCCGCTGATTAATTGGGATGATCCTTATCTTTCCGACAGCAGGTCATGGTGGGGCACGAATCAAAACAAAGGGAAACCTGCCAAAGGAAAGCAGCAGCATTCCCGCATCAGATCTGGTAAAAAATCACCCGCACTTAATGAACAACAAACCATCCGCATGGAATAATGGCAATGATTTATCTTTTCATGGCATTGGCCTGTGAAGCGTCACCAATCATCAAACAATTCCGCTTGAAACAGGTGCTGAAGCTGACAAAATTTCGGCTCTATAAAAATGATGAGATTATCCTGACGGTTACCGGGGTCGGAAAATTACGCGCGGCGATGGCGGTGGTTTATAGTTTCTCCAATTCCCTTATGCGGGATGACCAGATGCCAACCGCGATAAATTTTGGACTCTGTGGCGCCATGAATCCAGAGTATCCAATCGGGGAAATGGTGGCAGTTAACAAAATTATTGACCGCGCGCGCCGGCGCGCCAGTTATCCGGATATGATATTCAAGCATGGACTGCGGGAATCCGCGGTGGAAACCGTCGACCAGCCGGCTCAGGACACTGCCGGGATCAGTGGACCACTGGTCGATATGGAAGCGGCGGGATTCTGGGAGGGGGCGGCACTTTACCTCAGTCCCGACCGGGTATTGTGCGTGAAAATTATTTCGGATATTATCGGCGAAAAATTTATTTCGGCGCGTGAAGCCAGTAACCTGGTCGAGTCGCGGCTGCCGGAATTTTGCGCGCTTAGCGCAAATTGGCAAAAGTATCATCGCCCTCCCGTGAACCCGCTATCCGCCTCTGATCAAGCACTTCTCGAACATCTTATCACCCAGTATCACCTGACCGAATCGCAACAACAACAATTGCGCCAGGCCGCGCGTTCTCATGTCCTGCGCCATCATTCTGCCTTACCGGATTTGAGGTCCAAAATCAGCGGATCGGTTGATAATAAAAACTCGCGGCGACTGGCATTTAACGCCTTGCTTGCTCACTTGGATCCTGAATCCCGGAACGAAGACTAAGCTGTGGCAGCCACTTATTGAGGATTTGCCGGAATTGCTCAAAATTGAACGGCTTGGTGAGAAAGTCATCCATACCCGCGGCCATGCAGGCTTCGCGATCCCAGGATGAGGCATGAGCGGTGATGGCAATAATCGGAATCTGCCGCAGGGTTGAGCGATTGATCCCGCCATGATCGGTCTGGGTTTGCAATTCGGATTGGCGGATGATCTTGGTTGCCTTCAAGCCATCAAGAACGGGCATCTGGCAATCCATTAAAATGAGATCATAATGATGGTTTTTGAATGCGTTAAAAGCCTCCTGACCATTGGTGGCAGTATCTGTGTGGCAATTGAACAAGCCCAGAATATCACCAATCAAACATTGATTCACTTCATTGTCTTCCGCCAGCAAGATGCGTGCGTAATATTCACATGTATTGGAAGTATTCTCCAGGTTCTGGGTTTTAACCCCGTCCGATAATGCAGCGGGCGCCGACTCAGGGCAGGCGCGGACTGGATCCTGGTTTACCCCATGATCCATTCCCTCTGGTTGGGGAGACAAATCCGGCGGGGGACAGGAAAAACCCATGGTGAACCAAAACGTCGTTCCCTTGCCTGGACTGCTTTCAAAGTCAATTGTGCCCCCCATTAACTCGACGAGTTGTTTGCTGATACTTAATCCGAGGCCGGTGCCGCCATGGACGCGGGTGCGGGTGTTATCCGCCTGAGTAAAGGCGGCGAAGATTTTTTCCTGGATTTCAAGGTCGATGCCAATGCCGGTATCGCGCACCAAAAATTTCAATTCGATGCGATCATCCGGCAACGGCTTCTGGGTCCGCGTAATTTCGACATCGATTCCTCCTTTTTCAGTAAATTTTATCGCGTTGCCAATCAGATTAACCAGTATTTGCCGCAAGCGATGGACATCGCCAAGAAAGATCTCCGGCACATCAGGAGCAATTCGGGTATTCATCGTCAACCCTTTGGACCGCGCCTGATCCATCAATAAGTCAACGATTTTTTCGATGGTTGCCGGCAAATTGAAGGGGCACGCCACAATTGCCAATTTTCCCGCTTCGATTTTGGCGTAATCCAGGATGTCATTAATAATTTGCAGCAGGGATTCAGTGGACTGACAAACAGTTTCAAGATAATAACGTTGTTTCTCCGTCAGCGGCGTCAGAAGGCATAATTCGGTCATGCCTAGAATCGCGTTCATTGGGGTGCGGATTTCATGACTCATATTGGCAAGAAATTGTGATTTGGCCTGGCTCGCGGCTTCCGCTTCCTGCTTGGCTTGCTGCAGTTCCTTCTCGATTGCTTTTCGTTCAAGAATCTCGTTGTGCAGGGAATCGATCGAGACCAGGTTTTTATTCAGGTCTTCCGCCATTTTATTGACCCCGGCAATCAAGTCCTGCATTTCACCGCCGGAATGCACGTGGACACGTGCCTTTAAATCCCCTGTGGCCAACGCGTTCACGGTGTGCGCCAGCGCGTTAACAGGTCGTGAAAAATGCCGGGAAAGGATCAATGACAGCGCCAGGGACAGCAGGAGCGAGATCGCGAAAATCAAAGAAAAATATTGCATCGCAAAGTGAACCTCGCGATTCATAATCGCCGCCGGGATGGCAAAGGCGATGCGCAGCAGCGGCTGACCAGGCGGATTTATAAAATCCTGGTACACAATCGTCCCCTTTGCCGTTGTCACATAGCGGGGCTCTAATTGGAGCTGCGGCTGGAGATCATCACGCGGGTCAAGAATGACACGGGAATCGAGCGGTTTTTTGAGGATCAACCCATCGGCGGCAAACACCCAGATGGGATTTTGTTCGCGGATTTTGATCTGATCCAAATGCTCGATGAGGTTTTCAAGAGCAACTTCAATCACGATACAGCCGCCAAAACGACCGGTATCCATGTCCACTTTACCAATCCCCGCCACATAGAAAAAGTTGTTGTCGGCACCGGCATAGGGACCTACGGTATGGATTTGTCCCAACGGATTGGCTGCGATTTGATGATAAAGCAATGACACCTTTTCCTTCCAGAGCAATAGCGATGGCTCAGCTTCAACGCGGGCAGAAGGTGTCAAATTGGAACCCGGATTCAGGCGCACATGCCTGAGGATCGCGATGGTTTCATTGCCCGTATTATCAATGTAAACAATTCGATTATAGGCCGGAAAATCTTCGTGCTTGCGGAGAAAATCGCGTTCGATCTCTTTTTGCAATATGACTTGCCGATTGGTCGATGATGACAAATACTCATCGAGCCGCGGCGACGTTATCAAGGCATTCAGATTCAGGGTTAAATTTTTTTTCAGATCGTCATTGATATAATATTGAATATCGTGAAACGCATTAAGCATTCCCTCGCGACTCCATTGCTGTATAATGCGTTTATTGAAGGAATACGCGGCAATGATCAAGAGCCCGTTGGAGAGGATGGTGATCACGGTAAAAGCGATGAGAAAACGCAAAAAAAAGGACAGGCCGTTGGGTTTCTTAAACATGTTATTGAGGAGGCTGTAGCGCCAGCGCTTTGTCGATGATCTGCTCATAAAGATTCTGCTTGTCATCCAAAGATATTCCCAGCATTTCTGCCCGCTGCCGGTTGACCATGAGGGGTCCACGTTTGGGGGTGCGGGGAGGCATGTCCTTGGGAGTCATGCCTTTATCAAGAATCTCAGCGGCCATTTCGAAGGCTTCAAAACCTTGATTGAAACCAGAGTCGTTAGCGGTGCATAACATGCCCTCTTTGACAAACTGGTCTTCATGCGACGCTTCGGGCTTGTGAATATTTTCCAAATACCACCGGCCAACTTCCATCATATCAACAGGATTGCGTTGTTCATTCTTGAGGGTATCATGATTCAACACGAAAAAGGCATCGACATGCGCCGCGACTTCGAGGGCGCGTTTTTTGAAATCGCTATATGAATTCGTGGCAATGACATCCACCAGTTGAAGCGGCAGCCTGCCTTCGCGCGCCAATGCCTGCAACTCCTTGATTTTGGGGCGTGAAGTTTCAGAATCACAGGCTAAAATTGCGAAGGTTCTGGTCGACGGCGCCAGGCCATGGAGCAATTCCAGGCTTTCCTTGAGGTACCCGGATTGCCAGACCCCAGTCACATTATGGCCTGGCCGATCCATTTTCTCGACCAACCCATATTTTAATGGCAACCCGTTGATGCCCCAAAACACCACGGCCACTTTTGTATCCAAAAGTTGATTCCCGATGTAATTAGCGGCGTTGTCGTCGCCCAAAAATACCACCTCGGGGCGAAATGCCTCGATCGCCTGTTTTATTCTCACGGTCGAGCGGGCGATCTCCTCGGGAGAATACTCCTGTTTGGTATTCATCCATTCTTTCCTGATGACTGCCTTGCTGCTCTCAACCCGATCCTGCCGCATCAATTCCTCCGCTTGTGCGGAGGAATCGAGATAGCCATGTTTAAGCATGCCCGCGGACAAACCTTGCTGAGTCGATTGCGACCATAAATATTGGCGGTGATAGCTGCATACAATGAAAAACCGCTTTTTCGCTGCCGGGTTCTCCGCCAGGCAATGAAATCCTCCAAGGATTCCAAGCAGCACAATAATGAGATGGCTGAATTTAAGCATAAATACTTGGTTTCGCAGATTAAAAAAACATCAGAACTGGTTATTCCAAGATGGAAGACCTGAACGGCAGGTCTAAATCTGGACTGCTTGCTGGACGCCACCAATCAGTTTAAGCTATAATAAATCAACTTGGAAGCAAAACAAGCAGATAGATTATACTCGATGGCGAAGATTCCGAGATGTAAATATCGTTTTCCGCTATCCCCTTGAGGAAAATTGACGACTATGGCGGAGGACTATCCCTGGAAAATCAATATGGATCGATGACAGTTGATAACTGCCATGTTGGGTTCTCGCATTGGTACCGAACCCATCAATGGTATTCATTAAAGCCGAAACTTCTTCATCATCTGATTTATTCCATGGGGTCAAAATCACCGCCATTCAGCAACAACACATGAGCACTCAATCACACTTTTCGCACCTCTACATCGAAGAACAGGCATTCGCTTACCCGGATACTGACGCGGTGAGGAAGAAGTTCCCCCAGGCGGAAATCATTTCCATCCGGGATTATCGCGAGTTATTCAATCGTCATCAGCAGGATTTTCGCCGCCAGAAGCGGAGCATGAAGCTGATTCTCGCAGTCAAGGATTCGCCCCATATCTATGTCGGATCAGGATATGCCCCGGACTTCGGCCATCCCCACTTTTACTACAATGCCTTGATGATGAACTGTGTCTATGACTGTGATTACTGTTATCTGCAAGGGATGTTTACATCGGCAAATATCGTTCAATTTGTCAACCCTGAGCCGTTTTTTGCCGCCGCTGATGCGGTTATAAAAGAAAAGGGATCGCTCTATCTCTGCATCTCCTACGATACGGACCTGCTGGCCTTCGAAAATGTCGTGCCTAATTGTCACCGCTGGTTGGAATGGGCCGCACATCGGCCTCAGGCAACCATTGAACTGCGCACCAAAAGCGCTAATTTTTCGGCTCTGGCTGATCTTAAACCCAGCGCCAACGTCATCCTCGCCTGGACCTTGTCACCGGTTTCAATCGCGAGCCATTATGAAAAGAAAACGCCCCCCCTGGAAGCGCGATTGGCGGCAATAAACAGCGCCATTGCGAAGGGCTGGAAAGTCCGCTTGTGCTTTGATCCGATTCTCAGGGTGCCCGGATGGCGGCAGCTTTATGCCGATCTGATAACCACGGTATTCGCCACTCTTCCCGATAATCAATTGCATGATATCAGCATCGGGGTTTTTCGCATGAACCGTGAGTATCTCAAAATCATCCAGTCTCGACGCGATGACAGTGATATTCTCTTTTACCCCATGGCGGCGGCGGCGCGCTCGATTACTTATGCGGCGCATCAGATCAGCGAAATGACCAGGCATGTGGCGGAGTTGATCAGCGAAAAATCGCCCCAAACGAAAATCTCAATTTTTGCTTGAATCTCTTCCTCCGACAATGCAAGCCGTTAACAATCTGCGGGTATATTCAACCCGATGAAGCGGTAGAAAAAGATTGCACGTTTTCCGTTCTGACAGGAATGGCAGCAGGCGAAAGTTCAACTGCATTCAGCCTGGAAGCCCTGAATGGAGCCCATGATCTTGGTCGACGCCAGGATCTCTTTCCGATCATGCCAATCCCACCCATCGTGGATGTTTGAGATCATGAACACTTGTCAGGCAGGTCGGTTCACGACAATTTAGGGCTCCAAGTTTGGTGTAATCGTCGCCGTCTGCTGAGCGGAGATGACAATTCATTTTTCAACATTTCTGAGATCAAGATTGGGTGAATGCCCGTCTGAAGGAACCGGTTGCGTTCGCAAAATCAACTGTTTTCAGACCTCAGGACTTAACCATGATTTATTTCATTCCGCGCCAATCTCTGGTTGAGCTTCACGTATGCTGAATTACTGTTTACCCAGAACATTGAAAAATCACTCCAGGACGAGAACTTCATGCCCAGGAAAAACAAACCCAATCAGCCGCCCTCCCGGTGGTATTCACTGGCTGCCATCGGAATCATCCACTGGTTGTTATGCCTGATAATCCAGTATGAAAACTTTTTTCTCCATCTTTATTCCCCGCGGCTTGATGGCTTTTTGCCGTTGGTGAAATTTTTGCTGGCAGTCCCCTTTAATCAAAGCGAACATGTGATTGTGTCGGTACTGATGGCAGCGCCGATCATGTTCATCCCGCGCCGGCGCTGGATGTTGGGACTTTATTACTTCTTTTTGCTGGCGCTGATGCTTTGGTTGGTCATCGATCAAGTATTGTTCGCGACCTTTTTCGATCATTTCCGCTTTTCATTCAGCGAAGGGCAGATGGCCGATCTGAAAAGTTTGCGGGGGTCGATCATTGCCGAACTCCGTCCGGTGTTTTATTTCAATCTGGTGATCTGGGCGATCCTCGCCAGGCTGCTTCATCGGGCAATATTCAGGCCAGATAAACCAATGCGACTCTTTTATTATGAGCGAATGGGCGGGACGCGAAATTACACCGCTGCCTGGCGGACGCTGGCGGCGGGTTACGCGCTCTTAAACATTGTAATTGATCCCCGCATCGCCAATCACAATCTCGATCACCATGCCACGCTTACCCTGGTGCGCAGTTGGTGGCATACCCGGCAGCCGCCGCAGCAGGCAGCGGTGTTGGAAGAGCGGGATTTGTATGCGTTGAAATTCGGGCAATCAGGCATCGATCGTCCCCTGCAGGAGCGGCTCGCGGCAATAGCCGGAAAAATCAGCAATCGCGATCAACGTCCGAATCTTATCTTTATCGTCTTGGAGTCGGTAGGCTCTCTGCAGCTTTTCCGGGATGACAAATTGTCCGCGACCGTGACCCCGAATCTCTACGCGCTGAGAGATCGCATGATTGCATTTACCGACATTTATTCCCTGTTCCCGGGTACCATTCGGTCGCATGTGCCGATGATTACCGGTGGCCGCACGATCACCTGGGGGAGTGTTTTTAAGGAATATTCCTATCCGCTCTACGCGCCCAATCTGATCACGGAATTGAAAAAGCTTGATTATGCGACCGCCCTGATTTCCGCCGGTGATTTCAAAACCGAAAACATGAGGGGGTTTTATCAGAATCTGCCTTACGATCATGTCTTCGAACCTGGAGCGGCGGATGAGCGTTATGTTAAAAGCAATGAAATCAGTTCCTGGGGCATCAAAGAGGACGCCATCCGTGAGTTGACGGTCGATTGGTTGGAGAAATCATGGCCCCGCCGCCAACCCTTTTTCGTTCATTTCATGACCATTTCCACCCATCACCCCTATAATGTTCCCGCCGGATATCGCGGCCCGTTCACGGACACCGATCATCAGTCGAATTATTACAATGCCCTCCATTATAATGACAGTGTCATTGGCCGGCTGCTGGATGATCTGCGAACCCGGAAGTTGCTGGATGATACCCTCATCTGTGTCGTCGGCGATCACGGCGAAGCTTTTGGCGAGCGCCATCCGCGAAACTTTACCCATAAAAATTTTATTTATGAAGAAAACATCAAAACTTTTTTTATTGTCCTCGATCCCCGTGGCAATGTGCCGCCGCTGACCATCGATCGTCCCGGGTATATCGGCGATCTTATGCCAACCATGCTCTCATTGCTCGGCGCTCCGATTCCACAAGATATCTTCGGCCAGGATCTCTTTGCCGCCGACTATCAACCCCGCATCCGGTACTTTCACAAAAACACCGAACCGGAACTCTGGGGATTGCGGGATGGCAATTGGAAGTTCATCGCCCGCAAGGTCGGCGAGCGGCAACCGGAACTTTATGATCTCCAGGCCGATCCCGGTGAAAGCCGAAACCTGGCTTCCTCCCATCCCCAACAATGCGACCTTTATTATCAGCTCTGCCAGCAATGGTATATTCAGACCAATGATGATTACACCGCCCATTTGCAAGAATACAAAGTCAGCGGCGGCCGCGGCCTGACCATCGAGGAACTGTCCACCCCGGGGCCGAAGATTCTCGCATTCGGGGTCAAACCACCAGACCGCGACTTCGAAGAACTGCCTGCCATTCATCCGCATGAAGACCTTTATGTGTGGACCCAATGGGTTTCCTATCCCCAGGATAAAACCCTGATCTATCGCTGGACCTCGCCCGCTGGCGCTCACTATGACACTGAATTTCGCGTCAAATCTGATTGGTCGACCACCTGGGTGAAATACGGCGGCGAACTGCCACTGCAATCCGGAATGTGGTCCCTCGCCATCCGGGATGGCAATGAAGAGCTCATCTCCGGCACTTTCCAGGTTAATGACCAGGCCAGATTAAATCACCCGCAGCAATCGACATTGCCGCGGTTGCAATCAATTGCAATTATGCCCTTTTCCGCGCAGCCCACCCCATCAGATGACACCAGTGGTTCAAATGAAGGAAAAATCCAGTCTGCGACACCCAATAAAGAAGAATTTCCGCGCGCCGATGAAGGTTCGGAGTTGGATCAGGATGAGGCCGAATCCCCATCAGTCACGCCGCCGCTCATCGGATTCAAGGCCTATACCGGCTGGGGATCCATGCCCAACCGATATGGGCTTACATTTGAATGGCATCATCCCAATGGGCAAATCTTCCCCGTCTTTGCCTACCTCGAGGCGAATCAAACCATCTGCGTTGGCGACATGCCTTTCGCGGCGCCTTCGGAAGGCCGTTGCAAAGTGGTGATACGCACCGCGGATGGCGTTTATCTCGGGCAAAAGGAATTTTCCCCCGGCGCGGTGATGACCGCCCAATCGAACGCCAAACCAGGGGATGCGAGCGCGGACAAAGAGATTCAGCTGCTTACCTTTATTCATATAAACGATCTGCATGCCAATTACCAACCCCGTCGTTATCAGGAGCAAATGGTCAGTCCGCTGTCCCTGATCCGCGGCTACTACGACCAGGTAAAGGCGGGCAATCCCTACACCGTGTTTTGCAGCGCTGGCGATGAAATGGAGAAGGGCAGCCTGGTCGAATTGCTCTCACGGGGCCAAAGCACGCTCGAAATCTTCAAAGTACTCGGCCTCGATGTCCGTGCGATCGGCAATCACGATTTTGCCTATGGCCTGGAGATGGTGCGTAAATTCGCCACCGAGCCGGGCGATGTCACACTCTGCGCCAATCAATTCTCGATCGGCAAGGATTACCATGAATTCAGCGTCGGCAAGATTCGCGTCGGCATCTTCAGCATGGTGGGGTATCCCTGGGATGAGCGCGATAAACAATATGTCGGCCAATATCTGCCTGAAATCAATTGTCGCTATGACTGGGATGTCCTGGCCCGGGAATTGATCGCCGCTCACCGCCATAAGGTTGATATCCTGGTATTTCTCAGTCATCTGGGTATCGAACTCGATCGCCGGATCGGCGATCAGGTCGCGGGATTGGATGTGATCATTGGCGGTCATTCTCATACCCTGATTGCCAAGCCCATTGTCACGAAAAGCGGCGCCATCATTGTCCACGCGGGCGCCTTCGGCCAGTACCTCGGCCATCTCGATCTGCGCTTCGATTTAACTGCGCGAAAAATCCTTGATTATAATTATGCCGCGATCAAGGTAGATCCCCAAACCATGTCCCCCAATCTCGCGTTGGAGCAAAAGATCGCGGCGATTCTGCGGCAATATGGTCCGGAGGTCGATCAGCCGTTCTGCTCGGTGATCCAGCCTCACGACAAACCCATGATGGCGACGCTCCTTGGTCAGGCTGCCATCACCTGCCTCAATGCCGATGCCGCCATCATCGACGTCGGCACAGTCTGGGAAACCCTGTCCCCCGGACCGGTAAACCGCCAGAATTTATTGGATTGTTTCAAGGTCGAACTGCAACCGAGCGGGACCCATGGATTTAACAGTATCTACTCGGTCAGGATCGATGGCCAGCAATTGCTTGATTTCCAACAACAGATACCGCAGCGCTTTATTTATCATGGCTTGACCAACAATATTGATCCGCGAAAGATTTATCTGCTGGCACTGCAACGACGCACAATACGCCTGATCGCCGACCATCAATTTCCCTTAAAACTGCATGTGGAACCGGTTTTTGAGGGTGAAGCCTGGGAAATAATCGCACGCTTGGGGTCGATCAAAACCTCCCGGGGGCAAGCGCTTGATGAATAAGTTTTTCCTCGCTCTATTTCTCTCTCTTCCCCTGGTGATGATTTTTTTTCAGGTTCCGGATTACCTCCGGGGCGGGCCGCCCATCGGGAATGATTCATCGTCACATATCGTTGCCATCGCGCAGGTTGCCGAATATGTCCAAGAGGGGGAATTGCATTTCTGGAACCCCGCCTTTAATCTGGGATATCCACTGCTGCATTTTTATCAGCCTTTATCGTATCTGTTATCGGCATTGACGGCATTGCTGCTGGGCGGACCGGAGAAAGCAATTGTGGCATATAAGCTGTGGATGATCATCAACTTATGTCTTATCCCTCTGAGTTATTTTATTGCCCTCAGACGGCTGGATTTCGATGAGATCACCGCCTTATGCGGCGGCTTGCTGGCCTTGACCTTGACAAGCATGAGCGATTTCGGCATCTCTACCGCGGCATTCTTTCGTCTCGGTCTTTATTCAGCTCTCTTTGGCGCGGTGTGGCTGCCATTGGCTTTTGCCGAATGCCTGCGCTACATCAATGGCAATGGAAAACTCAGCTATGCCACCATCAGCCTGCTGGGGGTGTATTTTTCGCATTCGTTTTTAGGCACCGGATTGGTTCCGATTATCATTCTTGCCAGTTTAATCTATGGCAAACTTAAGGGAATATTCGGCCGCGTGTGGCGTCTGGTGATCCTGGGAACGGCAAGCTTTTTATGCAGCGCCTTCTGGACCATTCCCATGTTGCTCACCTGGAAGTACATGGGCGGATGGCCATGGGAATCGGATCAGCATCTCCATGGCTATCAATGGCAAAAGCTGCTGGCCACGTTCTGCTCGGGAAAACTGACCGACAACGAGCGTTTCCCCGTCATTTTGATCCTGGCCATCTGTGGTCTGGCTATCGCTCATTGGCAGGCAGTGAAACGCCCGGCTCCGCGGTTGATATTGGTCGGGTTTTACCTGAGTCTGTTATTTCTCGCCGGACGCACAACTTTCGGCCACGCGATCGATTGGATCTTTCCTCCCAATGCCACCTTGCCGCTGGAACGCTATTTATGTTTACTTGAATTCTTCGTCATTCTGCTGGCAGCCACCGGCGCTGGCGCCATCATTGGCACGGCGCGGGCGAGTATGGGATTCCCATTGATCGGTTCCGGCCTCATCGCGTTTACCCTGTGTTTTCCCGCGCTTTTAAATTGGCATGACGAATTGGCTTCTGGGCTCACCACACGCGCGAAAAAATCCTCATCGGTTGATTTCGACACCTTGATCGTGGCGCTCGCCGGCCAGGATGATTCGGGGCGTTATTTCACCAGTCGCCGCCTGGGTTTCGGCAGCCATTGGGATATGTACCTGCCGGCGTTTTATACTCACTTACCCGGCGGCGTCAGTTATGGCAGCGGGTCGCATGATTCAATGAATTTCTATTTCCTCGATCAACTGCGCTTTCAATCTTCCGCGGTCCTGCCCAAAGAAATGGAGCTCTACAATATTCGTTACCTGATCACCGATAAAAAACGTAAGTTTAATACTCCGGCGCTGACCATGATCGGGGCTTATGGCGACTATCGTTTGCACCAGCTCAAGGGGACTTACGGGTATTTCGCGGTGATTGCAGAGCCCCGAATTCTGGCAGAAACATCTCCCCGTCTGTCCCGTTCGCTCATGCTCAATTGGATTTATAATGATTATCTCCAAGGCAAACCTTTCCTGCGTTTGCCCGACCCGCTCACCGTGGCTTTCACCATGAACAAAAACGATTCCCCATTGGGAGTAACCACCCCGCCTTCATTTCACTTTCACCCTTCCGCCTCAGGTAACGTTGGCATCGCGGCTGGCAAAGTGCTCGCGGAACAAATCGGCAAGTGGTGGTACTCCTGTGATGTAAGCGCCGAAGGGGAGAGAAACTGGTTATTGTTGAAGGTGACCGCGCATCCCTTTTGGCGCGCCGAAATCGCGGGGAAACCGGTCGATATCTATTATCTTTCACCCGCCTTCATGGGCATCCCGCTGCCCTCCGGCGTTCATCAGGTTCGCTTTTCATACGAACATCCCCGGTGGCAGTTTTATCTGTTAATCATTGGCGGATTAACTCTCATCCTGGTGCTTGGAGTTGATCTGCCAGGGATCGTAAGAAAAAGAGAACCGGAAACCACTCTCAACGCTGATGATCCCGCGACTCAAGATGTCAACGAACCAACCAACGGCAATTTAAACCTGCCTGTTTCCCATTGATTTTAACTCAAAGCATGTCATTTTCCAGGTTAAAAACCAGCACCAGAATAAGACCAGACCAGGATTTTAACGATCGGGTGTGCACAAGCGTTCAGGGACATTATTGGGCGGTCATCAGAACTCGAAAATGGGTTGCGGCGATGCCACGTTGGAAAAGATGGCACGATTACCAGCCTGATTGAAACACCGGCGTGCGACCATTCGACTGCTGACAGTCGAACTGTCTGATTCGCGGTTGCTGATTTACATATCACCGAGTATATAATGAGTCCTTTATGAACAAATCAAATCCTAATTTTATTTTCCCCGCCGAATGGGAACCCCATGCCGCGACCTGGCTCGGCTGGCCGCATAACCGCACCGACTGGCCGGGTAAGTTTGTTCCCATCCCTTGGGTTTATGGCGAGATTGTGCGGAAATTGGTTGCCGGAGAACGGGTTCGGATTTTGGTGAAAAACACCGCTCATGAAGCTCAGGCCACCCATATTCTCCGCCGAGTGGGCGTGGACTTGACTCGGGTCGATTTCTTCACCATTCCTTCCAACCGCGGCTGGACACGTGACTTCGGCCCGATTTTCATTCGCTCTCCTCACCCTGAACCGCGACTGGCAATTGCTCATTTCGCTTTTAACGCCTGGGCGAAATACCCGGATTGGGATTTGGATGCCCAGATCCCCAGACGTGTGGCAGCGAAATTAAGAATGCCCTTGATCCCAATCCGCTGTCGAAACCAACGATTTGTCCTGGAAGGCGGCAGCATTGACGTAAACGGCCAGGGATCATTATTGACCACCGAAGAATGCCTGTTGGACCGGGAGACTCAGGCGCGCAATCCGCATTTGTCCAAGGCTGATATCGAATCGGTCCTGCGCGATTATCTGGATGCGCGGCAAGTCATCTGGTTGGGGCGCGGTATCGTCGGAGACGACACTCATGGCCACGTCGATGATATCTGCCGCTTTGTCAATCCTCATACCGTTATCCTGTGCCAGGAGCCCAACCCGCGAGATGATAATCATGCGATCCTTGAGGAAAACCGCGAGCGCTTGGAAGGGTATCGCCTGTTAAATGGCAGCAGACTTGAAATCATTCGCATTCCCATGCCGGAGCTGTTGTATCTTGATAACCGGCGTTTACCGGCCAGCTATGCAAACTTTTACATTGCCAATGACACCGTCCTGGTGCCGACCTACAACGATCCTCATGATCGGACGGTTCTGGGGATACTGGCTGAACTCTTTCCCGCCCGCACGGTTGTCGGCATTCATGCCGTCGACCTGGTTTGGGGGCTGGGAACGCTGCATTGCCTGTCCCAGCAGGAGCCCCTTGCCTGAGATCAAAATTTATGCCGTTACGAGGCAAAACCGAAGGATAGTCGTTTGACATTCAGAAGATGGGTATAGGTGACATTGTCGGTCGTCGAATTGCCTCCATAAGTGCCGCATCCCAATGTAAATGAGGGTGTCAATCCCGTCCCTATTCCAATGCATCCCTGTGACCCTGAAACATTAACCAATATCCTCCCGGCTGGAATTTCCTGACCATAGCGACGCGCCAATGCCTCATCATGGGTATGGATAATCGCGGTGTGACCGATCCCCTGCTGCTCCAGTATCCGCCGGGAAATGGAAATGCCCTCATCTTCATTCTTCACGGTGAATAACGACAGGATCGGGGCGAGTTTTTCATATCCAAACGCAGTGTCAATTTCACTGAGATCAACCGGAACCACCAAAAGTCGGATCGGGTTTGCACGGCGAATCCCGGCAAGACCCGCGATATGTTCCGCGGATTTCCCGACAATGTCGCGTTTCAGGCTTGCTGATTCAGGATCAAAAATGACCGCGGCAAGTCGGTTTTTTTCATCGGGAATAAGGACGGCGGCGCCATTGCTTTCCAAGCCTTTAATCAATTCGGCGCGCACAGACTGAACGACGACCAGATTGTTTTCCGAGCCGCAAATTACCCCATTATCAAAGGATTTCCCCTGAATAACTTTTTTGGCAACCGCTTGGGGATCAGCATCGGCACACACCAATACCGGAGCATTGCCTGACCCGACTCCAATCGCCGGAGTCCCCGAGCTATAGGCTGATTGAACAATGCTGGGGCCGCCGGTGGCCAGGATAAAGGACACATCAGGATGTTTCATATACATCATGGTTTTCTTGCGGTCAGTCCGTTTTTTTATCCACTGCACAAGACCTTCCGGAGCGCCATGACGATGCATGGAAGCCTGAATGATCTCACCCACCATATTGCCCACCCGCATTGCATCCCGATGGCAACTGTAAATCAGCGCATTCCGACCTTTCAGACAAATTAATGTCTTGAATACAATGGTAGAAACCGGATTCGTCACCGGTATGATCCCCAGAACCACTCCGACGGGACTGGCGATATCCAATACTTTTTGATTCCAGTCTTCCTTGATAAAACCAGCGGCAGGTTTCCCCATGAGAATGCGGCAAACCTCATTGCAGGCAAAGCGAATTTTCTGCACTTTGTCAGCGACAACACCAATTCCTGAATCGGCAACGTTGGCTTCCGCAAGTCGTTCAGCCTGAGCCGCGACCGATGTTGAAATATCTTGCAAAAGAACATCAACCTTCTCTTCACTCCATGGGACAAAGTCCTTTTGCGCGGCAACCGCGTGTGCCACTGTATTCTGGGTCTCCCGATCAGCCTCATCGATGAATATATGTTCGGCCAGCAGACGATTTTGCGTTCGCAGTTTATCGGCGAGATAATGACTTAAATTCAAGAGGATGTTTACTCCCTGATTGGGATGTTCCTGACAAAATCCCTGAAAATCGGATTTTGACAACCAGCGAACCTCGCTGTCAGTCTGAGCATAAGCGCTGGCGGAACGAGGTTGATCATCCACCAGACTAAATTCACCCAGCAGCGCTCCTGGACCAAGATGACATAGTACAGCCTCCGAATCAGTGTCCATATGGCGGAGTTCGATTCGGATTTCACCGGCATCAATCAGATAACAACCGTCTCCCGGATCCCCTTCATGTATCAGGCACATTCCTTGTTTGAACCGGACTGAACGCATGCATTTTTCCAGAGCTTTTCGCGAATCCACATCCAAAGTATCGATGAAATTCATGGTGATTTCCCCCTTCTGTTGAATGTAAAACGTGTTTATTAACAATGGTTTTAAGAATTTTCATGAATAAAATTCATAATCAAATAGAGTAAGATTATGACCACGCGACAAGAGGGGATCAACAAATTTAGATTACCCCGAGAGATCAATTCAACAAGACCGGGAAATCTGTTGAACCGAGTACCAGACTTCAAGTCTCCAGACAAACGTCTGATACTCTGGCAGGATACCTGAACCGTTTGTTCGGACATCTGATAGCTCTGGAAACTCATCAATTCAGCATGGCAGAATTGTGCCGACATGGGCATCGGCATTCCCAGGTAATTTCCTTGCTTTATTCGTGTGGTTCGTGGTTCAATAAATCTTCATTAATCTTGCGACTTGGCGGTTGGCGCGAGATCTCAGGTTACACAAAAGCCAATTTTAGCGGGGCAGAATGTAATGGCGCTTGGCGGCTAATGTAATAACCGAAGTGAAACCGTAAATCGGTGACGTTTTACACACACATTATTTCGTGGGCGACCCTGACGTTCCTTTTCCGCTCTCCCAAACATCCGCATCACCACTTGAGAGTGAAATTCCCACCGCCTCGAATCAACTTCAGCGCCCATCACATAAGATCGCGCACTCGACCAATGATAGTCCCATGAGTAAGTTACATCAGCTAGCCCCGCCAGTACCGGATTGCGCTCAATCTATCGGCCCAAGCGTTCCAAATATCCGGCTTTCTCTATCAACATCGAGCGAAAACGCCCTTGCCAAAGATAACCACTGCCACCGTCCCGCTGATGATAATCCATGATATAACGACGACAGACTTGCCCCTGATAATAGGATAAATCCTCGACGCGATCGACTTCCACCGCCAAATGAAAATGGTTAGACATCAAACACCAAATGATAGAGGCGAAAGGGAACCGCAGTACGAAAGCGCACCAACAAATCATAAAACTTTTTCTTGGCAATAATTTATTTATATCAAATTCAATTTCAATAATATGTGTAACTCGTCACCGATTTCCTCTAATCTTTTTTGCCCCCACAAATGGGGGGCACCTCACTA
Source organism: uncultured Lentisphaerales bacterium (assembly GCA_964615975.1). Classification (GTDB taxonomy): domain Bacteria; phylum Verrucomicrobiota; class Lentisphaeria; order JABSQK01; family JAJFLO01; genus CAZTTH01. Next base: position 48,443 of record CAZTTH010000025.1, read on the forward strand.
CTTATGAATTACTATGCTTCCACCCTGGATAGCCGTAGTCGGGACGGAGTTGTCAGAGGCACCGAGTTGATTATCATAAATGCTATTGCCAGCCACCGCGTCCCAAATCCGAATGCGGAATTTATCCACGCCGCCGCCACCATTCACCTGTCCATCTATGGCAGTCAACATAAAACGATAATTTCCGTTGCCATTAATGGTTCCCAATCCCTTATATTGAGCTTTGGCACCTGCCACAACGAGCCATTCATAGCTTGTGCTCTTGAAATTCAGGGTAGCAAGCTTGAACTGGAATTCGGTATTTCCCGATGGAATATTGGCGCCATGGAGATATTTGGAGTTGAAACCAAAGGTTGCCTTGCCTGTGAGCGATGGATTCGGAGTGTATGCTCCCGCCGGCGAATTATTGATGGGTTGATCGAACATGAAGAGTTTGTGATAGGAAATTGCTTTTTTGACAATCCACAAGCAAAAGAATGTCAATTTTTTATAACATAAATTCATTATTCAAAGGAGATCCTAATCTTGTGCCGATCTTTCTACAAGGATTATTAAAATTTTTCCAAGATTGAACAGGCATCAACTACTTTTCGATTATGAGTTTGTCGAACCAATACCCAGGATCAAATTGTAACCGGTATAGTTGTCAAACATAAATCGATTGGCCCATTCAAGCTGACCGCAATATCTGTTTCAATACCCATTACAATTATTGGGTAAGTACGGTGATGCTTGAACCAAGGGATCGATTAATTAAACCATCCCAATCTCAGAGTGTTCTTCACTATCGATTGGTGAAAACATTCATCAATTTTTGTAGTTTTATTGAAGGCAGGCAATGTCTTGTTGGTCTTTAAGCCGATTCGCTGCTCGTTTATTGGTTAATAAGTCCTCACGAGCCATGAACCAAGCGGGAATTTGGCCATAGTACCCTTTAATCCGGTGTTTCCAGGCCACATTAAATTCCATACCTGAAATTTTGTTGATCAGGTCGATTCGATTGGGAGGAAATCCGATCATAACAATTTTCCCCTCAGCCATGAGGGTATCGATGGAAATATTCGATGAGCCGATAAACTCCAAGAGAACGGAATGGAGCTTTTGACAGTTTTTCTGCTTGCGCTCGTAGAAAAAGTCAATGTCGCCAGTCGCACGCGGTTGGGTGTGGTATGAAACGGCATAACCACCAACGATCAAATACTTAACCTTCGCGGATCGCAGCAACGCGATGAACTCGGTGAAATCCTTTTTTATTTCCATGTTTCATCAGCCACAAATGGGCATGAATTTCTTCCAATCCAATCAGGCGTTGCTCGGGAGTGAGACTTCGCCAATAATCGGTCTCCGCCGCTTCGGCGGCTTGGGGATCATCAACAACAGTGATTGTGGGTTTTATTTTCATAAAGGATATTTTACTTAATATACCGTCAGTATCCATTAATAAAACCGGCTTGACCTTAGTGTGTTCTACGCTATCGATTTGGTGTAAACATTCATCATTCATTTTGCGGTTTTATTTAGCTCGCCAAGTAAAATCGATGATGAGTTGTTCCGCCAATATTATCCACAATGATCCCATAGAATCTAAAATTCACTAATTCTCGCTAATTTTTAAGCTCAAAATCAATTTTTTCTCAAGGTCCCCATTTTAGATTTTTGCATTGACAGGCTCACGTGCTGTCCCATAGCATTATAAGGCAAATCCAGGCAAATATGCTTGATCGGGGGTCGTTAGCATTCGCGGTTTGCCAGATGCTGTCCCGCGGAATTTGAGCATGTCGTACATGCACATCCGGCTCCAGAGGACTCCGCGCAAAGCAGTGAAAAGCCGGGCAACCGTTCCGTTCCACTGCGAACGATAGGCGATG
>CAZTTH010000026.1:0-50169 GCA_964615975.1 uncultured Lentisphaerales bacterium
GTCAAGTTTGATTTTCGTTCTCCCAATCAGATCATCACCATCAAGGTCAAGTAATTCAGGATTTGAGTATATCCTCCATTCCATCCATGTTGACAGGTTCCATCATGAATTCCTCGGAATGATAAACGTATTAATCCCTGCGGTTGGCATTGTGAGAAATTACTAGTGAGACAATGAAAAATCGAGACCGAAGGAGGGGGAGAATCAATCGTTTGAGTCGCGTCGATTTCGGCAAACAAGTTGGTTATCTGATAACCAACTTGTTAAAACGATCTATTCTATTACGTTTTCTCTCTGTTGTGATTGAAATGAAAACATCAATTGACAAAATGAATATAACGTTTCCCATGTCTGCCGCAAAACTGGTCATCATGTGTATTTATGGCATGTAACGACCTTCTCACTTTGAAATAAATGGAGATTATGGCATCCGAGACGACCAATTCTGCGATTTGGGATAATTACCATCGCGGCGCGATCGGCAATTTACTCAGGGATAAAATCCAACCTGGCGCCGACCTGTCATTCGTTTCGGCATATTTTACCATTCATGCTTACGCCAGACTCAAGGAACAGCTCAATGCCATTCAACATCTGCGCTTCCTGTTTGGTGAGCCACGATTTATTCAATCCCTCGATCCGGATAAGACGGAATCAAAGGTTTTCAGGATTGAAGAAGACCTTCTCACTCTGGAGAATCGTTTATACCAGAAGTTGGCGGCCAGAGAATGCGCGGCTTGGATACAAGAAAAAGTTGACATCAGGACAATTGTCAAATCGGGTTTTCTCCATGGCAAAATGTATCATATCGATAATCGCGGCATTCACGAAGCCATTATCGGCAGTTCGAATTTCACAGTCCATGGCCTAGGGCTGGCAGAAGCTGGCAATAATATCGAACTTAATCTGGAAGTCAACGATCAACGTGATCGCAATGATTTGAAGCAATGGTTCGAGACGATTTGGAACGACAATGAGCTAGTGAAGGATGTCAAAGAAGAAGTGTTGCAGGTTCTTTCACAGCTTTACCAAAATCAGACACCCGAATTTATTTACTACAAAACTCTCTATCATATTTTTGAGCGATACCTAGCGGAAGCAGAACGAAGCGGCCTACTGAACGAAAAGACCGGATTCTTCGAAACGGAAGTCTGGAATATGCTTTACGATTTCCAGCGGGATGGCGTTAAGGGCGCCATCAACAAGATATTGACCCATAATGGTTGTATCATCGCGGATAGTGTCGGTCTCGGCAAAACCTTTGAAGCTCTGGCAATCATCAAGTATTTCGAGCTCCTCAATGCCAGAGTTTTAGTGCTTTGTCCCAAGAAACTGCGGGACAACTGGACCATGTACCGGGAAAATGACGATCGCAATCCTCTCCGGGGTGACCGCTTTTCATTTGCGGTATTGTCACATACCGATATGGGCAGAGACAGCGGTAAAACCGGTGACATTAATCTTTCCACTCATAGCTGGGGCAATTACGATCTGGTAGTCATCGATGAATCGCATAACTTCAGAAACAATGCCGGCGGTAAACCTGCCCCGGACGGAAATCACCGTTACAGCCGCTATGAATGGCTGATGAAAAGAATCATCAAGGATGGCGTCAATACCAAGGTGCTGTTACTCTCGGCCACACCTGTCAACACCAACCTGAAGGACTTGCGCAATCAAATCTATTTGATCTCCCAGGATTATGATGACGCATTCGCCGCATCGTTGAATATTCCCAGTATTGGGCAGACAATGAGGAATGCGCAATCGCAATTCACGCGCTGGGCGGATCCCAAACGCAGCCGGCAACGGGACGTCCGGCAGCTCATGGAATCACTCGATTCCAGTTTCTTCTCGCTGCTTGACGAACTGACGATTGCACGGTCGCGGAAGCATATTGAAAATTATTATGATATCAATCAGATCGGTAAATTCCCCGAACGACTCAAACCCATGTCGCTGGCGCCGGATATCGATACCAAACGCTCTTTCCCTTCTTACGATGCGCTCAACGATGAGATTTCCAAGTACAAACTCTCACTCTACAACCCTTCGGCCTATCTCGATGATAACTATCGCGCTGTTTATTCCCAACCCGGCGCCCAACTCGAATTGTTCAATGATCAAAAGACTCGTGAGCACTATCTCATCGGGATGATGCGCGTCAATTTTCTCAAGCGGTTGGAAAGCTCGATCAAATCATTTGAAATTACCATTCAACGGACGATCAACAAAATTGCTGACCTCGAAGATAAGATCATTCATTTTGACAGTAATCGCCAGGTTTATATGAATCCAGAGTTGTTTGATACCGCGGAAGACGAAGAGTTGGAAGAGCTCAACGAACGGCTTAATGTCGGCACAAAATTAATGATTAAACTCGAACATCTGAATGTCGAAAAATGGCTGCGGGAATTGCGCGCTGACAAGCAGCAACTCAGCACCATTCTTGCAGCGGCAGCAGCGGTGACTCCCGACCGCGATCAAAAACTTCAGGAGTTGAAACTCTTGATTGCCAACAAAATCAAATCACCGGTTAATCCCGACAATCGCAAGGTTATCGTGTTTACCGCATTTTCCGACACGGCATCCTACCTATACGACTGCCTGGAAGATTGGGCACTGCATGAACTGAACATACACTTGGCTCTGATCACCGGCAGCGGCAATAACAAGACCACCTTCAAGCATGAGGGATTTCGTGGTCAAACTAATTTCAACGCCATCCTTGCCAATTTTTCGCCGCGTTCAAAAACACGGGACAAAATGGTCAGTATGCCCCAGAAAGGCGAGATCGACCTTCTGATCGCCTCGGATTGTATCTCGGAAGGGCAGAATCTTCAGGACTGTGACTATCTGATCAACTACGATATTCACTGGAACCCGGTTCGCATTATCCAGCGTTTTGGCAGAATCGACCGTTTGGGCAGTAAGAATAAGCGTATCCAGCTTGTCAATTTCTGGCCGACTCAGGATCTTAATAAATACATCAACCTCAAGGATCGTGTCGAAGCCAGAATGGCGCTGGTCGATCTAGCGGCCACCGGCGCTGACGATCTCCTGAATGCCGACCAGTTGAAAGACCTTCTCAAGGACGACCTGTCCTATCGCGACAAACAGCTACTTCGCCTCAAAGACGAGATTCTCGATCTCGAGGATATCGAAGACAACGTCTCACTGTCCGAATTCACCCTCGATGATTTCCGCATCGAATTGATGAACTTTCTCAAAGCCAATGAAAAGCTGTTAAAAAACGCCCCCTTGGGACTCTATGCCCTGGTCCCGCCTTTATCACAGCTCCGCAGGGCGGACTTGTTTGATCGTAAATTGCATGAAATCGTCAAGTCGGGTGTGATCTTTTGCCTGCGTCACAAAACCGCGCCGGCACAGCAAGAAAATTCATCCAGCGTCAATCCCTTGAATCCTTATTACCTCCTGTATATCCGTGATGACAGCGAAGTCCGTTACAATTTCGTCCATCCCAAACAAATTTTAACCATGTATCAGGCTCTCTGCCGGGGACAAAGCGAGCCCTTCAAATCGCTTTGCGACGAATTTGATCACGAAACCGACAATGGCGCCGACATGGCTGGCTATTCAGAACTGCTCAGTAAGAGCGTGAATGCAATTGTCGCTGCCTACCGCAAACGCGCCGCCAGCGGTCTGCAATCCGGGCGTGATTTCATCCTGCCCAACCAGGAGGAACAGATTCATGAGAATGACGACTTCGATCTGGTCACCTGGCTGGTGATCAAGAGGCTGGAATAATGGTTGAATGTCCTGGTGTAGGAGTGGATTTGATCCGCCACCTTCTCGACCGACTTCGTAAGGAGAAGAAAGTCGAAAGCCTGGGCACAGGTCGTAATGCCCACTGGCAGAAAACCCGAAACCAGGTATTAACTCGTAAACCAGGTAATAAAGTAGGTAATAACTCCGGCTAATCGTGAAAAATTCATTCATAACCATTTATCCGACTTAAATGAGTAAGGGCATTTAACAATGAACGAGCAGCAAACGAAAAATGATATCAAAGAAACGCTCCAGAATTTTACCCGCAAGCCACTGCCGGATGCCGCCTTGAATTTCTTTAAGACTCTCGGCTATTCCAGTAATCGAACCCTTGCAATAAACTCAATTGAAGAATTAAAACAATTTCTTGATCCACACAGCTACCTCCGCGAAGAAAATGCTCTCCTCTCGAGGTGGAATTCCGTCCATTTCCTCTTTCAACTCACCAATTCAGAAATTAAGGTTGGCTCAGATGGTCAGCTTGATCTTGGCATTAATAATGGTTGGGAACCAAAGGAGGTTCTCTCTTACGTTTTCTTTGCCATCGATTTAGTCGTTCCACCCGACGGGAGACATCCAACCCGCACTCAGCTTTCCAAAATCACCCGTTCTCTTAATTGCCTTATACTGATGCCTGTGTTCGTGCTGTTTCGTCACGGGATGTCGATTTCTCTTGCCATAATCAATCGTCGCAAAAACCTTATGGACAGTACACGCTATGTTCTCACTCGAGTCTCGCTCATTCGTAATATCGATTGCCGCCAACCCCATCGAGCCCATGTTGATCACTTGCATCGCTTTTCATTGCACTGGCTTAGCGATGAAGCCGGAGTGATAAGCACCTTCGCTCAACTCGATGACGCATGGCAGAAAATACTCTCAACGAAAGAACTTAATCAGCGTTTCTACCATGAACTTGTAGCATGGTTTACTTGGGCGGTTGGCGAAATTCACCTCGCCAAATTACCGGACCATACACCTGATAATGCCCAGAATCGTGACCGAGCTACGCGAGAATTCACCGTGCGTCTTATCTGCCGTTTGCTTTTCGCCTGGTTTCTTAAGGAAATGAAGTTAATCCCTGCAGAACTTTTAGAACTTTATGATACTACTGACCGTCGTCGTGTATTAACTTGCTGTAGCGACGACAATAGCTATATAAATGGCAACCACTATTACCGTGGTATCTTACAAAATATATTCTTCCAAGCACTCAACCGACCAATGAATAAACGTCGTAAGTCCGGTCCTGAAGCATCGTCCGATCGCACCGTTACGAAGGTTGAGTTGAAGAAGCTTGCATATCTCGGTAAAAATTATTTGCCGGAAGATTTCAATTATGATCTTTTCGATTCTATTCCCTATCTGAACGGTGGCCTCTTCGATAAATTGCCAGAAGACAATGCTTCCGACACCATCGATGATGGGGTATTTCATATACCAAATAAGTTGTTCTATGCCCGGCAAGAAGATGGGTTTACCATTGTCACTCAAACAGGAAAAAAACAGAAACAACATCCAGTCGAGGGCTTAAACCGCATCTTCGATCATTTCCGTTTCACCGTTTCTGAAAATACCCCGATTGAAGAGGATGTTGCTCTCGATCCCGAACTGCTCGGTCTTGTTTTTGAAAATCTCCTTGCCGAAATCGACCCCGATGACGAAGCCGCTGCCAAGAGCGCTCGCAAAGCTTCAGGTTCATATTACACCCCGCGGCGAATTGTAGACTACATGGTCAACGAGGCATTGTACCTTTATCTCCGCACCCGGTTCGAGCAGGGTGGCGCTTCACCTACAGATATGGGACTTCTCTCCCAACTCTGCTACAATTTAACCGATAAGAACAATTTCGCATCCATAGCCGACCGTGTCGTGGAGGCTCTCGATATCGTGCGTGTACTCGATCCCGCCTGCGGATCGGGCGCTTTTCCAATCGGCATGCTGCATCGCATGGTGGAACTGCTCCGTCTTGTTGACACTGACAACAAGCTCTGGTTACAACGACTTCTTAATCGCGTTCCGATGTTAGCTCGGGAAGCGTTCACAAGAGATTTGGAAGGGAAGAGTTACAACTACCTTCGCAAGCTTGGCCTCATTCAGAAAAATTTATATGGCCTTGATATTCAGCCGCTTGCCACCCTCATCGCCAAGCTCCGTTTCTTCCTGACTCTGGTCATTGAACAAGAGGTACACCCTGACGACCGAGCTCACAATTATGGCCTACAGGCACTCCCGAATCTCGAAACTAATCTATTGTGTTGTAATTCACTCTGCGATACCGAGCATAGCCTCCTCTCCGGTCCGATGCTGGCAAATCTTCGCGTTGCCAGAGAGGAATATTATCAGCCTCAAACCACCCATGAGCGTCGCGACCAGATCGCCAAGCAGATCGGGGCTGAACTTGCCACGCTTTATCCTGGATTCGCGCAGCAGACCAAAGGCATTAATCCTCCCCCGATTGATCATTCCAAGGGCTTTACAAATATTGATCGAGACAATTTGCGACATCAACAGGATATGATGTGGATTGCTGAATGGTTCAAGCATGCCACCATCGCCGCGCCATTCTTTAATGTCGAAACCTTTTTCCCGGAACTTGTCAGCGATAGCCCAACGGGTCATTCTGCTCCATTTCATATCGTCATCGGCAATCCTCCTTATGGCGGCACCAAAATATCGGATGAAATTAAAGCCACATTAGGTCTTGGCTCAAAAGATCCTTATGGCGCTTTCATTGCCAGATTCCTCGGTACTCATCATTGGTCCAGTCCGCTCGCAGAAGATGGCATACTCGCTTACATCGTCAGTGATACCTTTATGACCATCAAAACGCATCGACCATTACGTGAGCAGATGCTCCAACACCGTGTCCATAAAATGGTTCGCGTAGCAGCAGATACATTCAAAGCTGTCGTCAACTGTGCCATCATTCTCTGCCAACGTGGAGTGTCACAGCCAGAGCATACTTGCCAAATGGCTGACCTCACCAATGTCTCCATCCACAACCAGTACGAGTACTTCCTCCGCCTCCTTTACCAGACGGAAGGTTTTGCCAGCCGCCAGAACAAATCCAACCAAACTTATGCCATTTACCACTATCGTCAAAGTCTTATCCGCACGAACTCCAATCTCCCATTCTTTGTTGCATCACCCAAACTCTTCACATTAATGAACGATACCACTGCTCCTGTACAAATCGACACCATTAATGGAAAACCAGTGCCAATTCGCACGGTGCGTTTTAACGGGCAGGATGTGCGGCTAGTCAAACTCGGTGACTTGGCTGAAGTGAAGGTCGGTCTGCAAACTGGTGACAACGATGCCTACCTATTTCAAAATCCTGGCGCTCACGGTTCTTATCGTTCGATTGAGGCATTCTGCCAGTTCCTGCTTTCAGATTCTGATCTTGAGCGTATTCGTTCAGACGAACAATTGCGAATGGATGTCATATTTTGTGGTATCTCAAAGAATGATGATAAATCTTCTCGTTACTTTGGTGGACGTTATATTGTGCCTTATGACAAAGGGGGCGAATCTGACAGCGAAGAAGGGTGGATGCCTAACTATTATGTGCCAACAAACTATTATATTGACTGGAGTGAATGGGCAGTACAGCGGATGAAGACATTAACAATTTTTGAACGAGATGGGCACGGAAAAAATCGCCTTTGTTCACGATTCCAAAATGTGGAGGTATCTTTTTTGAATTTTTACACCTACTCGCGTACAGGAATTTATGCGCCAACTTTTCGAATCGGGTCGGGAGCATTCTTTGACACAAAAAGTAATGCGATATTCTGCCAACAAGGGACAATGATTCGAGCTGCATCAAAATTTTGCAAGGCACTTTTTAAGTCCTATTTTGCACACACAGTTCAGGCGGAGGGAGATGCCATATCAGAATTACCTATAACCCTCGATGAAAACGATAACCGGTTGATTTTATTGATGAATGAGATTGTAGAAAAGCAACATTCGAATCCTCGTTACGAATACTCGACTAATGAGCAAATATATATTGATCAGGTGGTATATAAATCTTATGGGTTGAACGAAGTGGACATTCGGGAAGTAGAAGATTGGTATGCACGACGTTATCCGAAACTGGCCATCGCCCAGAACCGTGTGTTGTCTGCAAAACAAGGAAAAAATGATAAGCAACTCATCTCCCACTCCAAGTGGCATCTTTACTGCGATGAAAGCTGCCACCTGCCGCACGACCGTGAGCCATTCTTATTGCTCGGACTCCTTGCCTGTCCTGCCGAGCGTTCCCGAAAATTTAATCGTGAACTGACTGCACTCTGGAAATCGCATGGTCAACCACATCATTTTGAAGCTAAGTGGACAAAAGTCAGCCCCGGTAAAATCAGCTTCTACCGTTCAATTTTGGAGTGGTTCATCGCTACAGATGATGTCACATTTCGTTGTTTCATCCTGCCGGAAAAGCAACGACTTTACGTCACGTTACCTGAAGAGAGCCGGGATTTTCTTTATTATCGCCTTTATTACCAATTTCTACGTAGCACCATAGAACCGGAAACCCATTACCGTGTTTTTCTCGACCTAAAAGATACACGCGGTCGGGAAAAGCTGACGGAACTGAACTCTCGTCTGTCTACCGATGCAGACGAAGCACATGCCTTGGAAAGCATGCAACATATCCGAAGTCACGAAGTTCGTCTGCTGCAGGTAACCGATTTACTGCTGGGCGCAGTTGGCTTCGCTCGCCGTCCACATACCATTAATGAGAGCATGGCCAAGCGTGAAATGGTAAACTATCTGGAAGACATGTTAAACCAACCTCTAACCTGCGACAGTTTGCCCGGCGCAACCAAGTTCATCATGTCTACTTGGCACGATCCAGATGCATTGATATTATGACCAGAGAATCGACACCAGCACCCCCACATACATCAACTCCCACGCCAGTTGCCTGGGAACCCCCGGCTTGGTTGCCAGCGCGTCTTTTACAAGCCAGTTTCAAGGATGCGGTTACGTTGGAGATCGTAGCTTACGACATTTTCCGGAAAGATTGGGATATTTTTCCGATTTTTCGTGGGGATGAGGTTCGAATTCATCGTCGGCCCCACAAAGCAAATGCAACTCGTTGGCATACATACTGGCATTGTGTAACCGAAGGCGAGCCGGAGGAAACCCGCACAAAGCCAATGATAGATCGTTTAGAACGCATACCATGGTCACGACCGCTGATCGAATATGAAACTGATACTGCGGCTGGCATCAAGGTATGGGCCAACATTAGAGGACGTGACCGGCATGTCTGTATTTGGTTTGAGCCTGAGAACTATCTCATTATTCTGAAAATCGCCGCCACCCATTTCGTGTTGAAAACTACATATTGCCCGGAATCGCGGCGACGAATACAATTACAGCGTGACTACTCTGCCTGGAAAAAAACGGGCCGCGTGTTTTGAACGCGGCCTAATGCACCTGCCACACATGGAGGTTGTGACAGGCTAAAGATAATTTAATTAACAGATGTGGCAAGTGATAAATCGGGAATTCTTATGAATGAGAAAAATACCCAGAAACGTTACTGGCTTGTAAAGTTTGCGCCGTTCCGAACGCCATGGTCAGAGATTGTCAAACGTGGGACATTCACCTTGCGCGGAGTTCGCAGCCCTAACGCCCGCAAATATCTGGCCGAAATGCAGCTAGGTGATGCGGTACTTTATTACCATAGTCAGCAGGAACTTGCTGTAGTTGGAGTTATGGAGGTCACGAGAGAAGAGTATCCCGATCCTACCGCCAATGACCCACAATGGATCACCTGCGATTTTAGTCCCCTTATGACCTTGCCACGACCTGTTACGTTAATTGAAATCAAAGCGACTAAATCATTGGCATCTCTATTCTTGGTTCGTCAACCACGTCTCGCCGTTATGCCCTTGACTTTCGAGCAGTTTCATATCATCGTGCATGAGCTTACTGATCGGGATAACACAGATAACGGAAGCACCAGGGAGAGCACCAGGGTCACCCCTACTATTTGCAATTAACGTAACGTCATAATTGCAAATAATATGACCCCGTTAGATCTGGTGGATCAAATTCTGACCGCCAAAAAGGCAAATCCCACTGCCGACATCCAGGCATTGGAAGCCGAAATCGATGAAAACGTATCCCGCCTTTATGGCATAACGCCCGAGGAAATAATAATTGTACAAGAGAGCATGAAGTGAAGTCACCACCTCGAGATCAGATTTTTACCGATTGTTTTAACCGGATAGTGAGATTGACAAGTGAACGGTTAGCGCACATCCTTGAACATCCCGAGATGGTCGAAATGACAGCAGAGATTGAGCGAGTTTTACAAAAGCCCGCAGAGGTCAGAGTATCCAGGTCGGATGCTGCTATTCGGCTGTATTATGAATTCTATCCGCAAACTCGTTTGGGTGGGAAATGGCTTTGTGTGGTAGTAAAGTATTTACTGGATGATGCGTTCATTATCACAGCTTATTTAACTGACAAATTGAAAGCAGGAGAAACATTATGGCCGAAAAAATAAAAGTCTGGTTTGACCCAGAAGGGGATTTCCTGGAGGTTCGGTTTTCAGACACTCCTGGATATATGAAAGAGACATCTCATGAAGCCGTGATGGAGCGGCTGGACGATCAAGGGCGGATCATCGGATTTAGTATCCTTGGCGTGAGCCAATTTAATCCCCAGCATCCTTTAATGGCGGAATTGACTGCTGCTAAGTAAAAAAGTCATAGAAGCACAGGGGGCATAACTTCCATAAACGCGCCGCCGCTTCGTTGTTGTCCGGTCGTGATGCTCTATTACCAAAAGCAGCCGAATCGCCAACATCGAATGGCGACGACTTCGATCTGGTCACCTGGCTGGTCATCATGGAGGATAAGATATGAGAAAATCGATTCTGCCCGCCGATTATACAACCTTCCTCGCTACCTTGAAAGCACGCATTCGGGATGCGCGTACCACGGCTATTCGAGTTGTCAATCGTGAGCTGATACTGCTTTATTGGGACATTGGACGTGCCATCGTCGAAAAGCAGAAAGAGGCGAGCTGGGGCGATGCGATTGTGGAACGACTGGCTGCGGACCTGCGTGCCGAATTTCCCGATATGCGCGGGTTTTCAGCTGATAACCTTTGGCGGATGCGCCAGTTCTACCAAGATTATTCCTCCGCAGACTTTCTGGAACAGGCTGTTCCAGAAACGATGAAGGTGGGGAAATATGTTCTGGAACAAGCTGTTCCAGAAGTTAGTTTATCCAATGCTTTTCGTGTTCAGAAAAGGCAACTTTCAATACGTGAACAGGCGGTTCAAGAATTGGCAGCTTGTGTTCCATGGGGGCATCACATAGAATTACTCAAAAAGGTGAAAGCTCCCGCCGCCCGCCTCTACTACCTCCACGCCACCGTTCAGTTCGGCTGGAGCCGCAATGTTCTGCTGAATCAAATCAAGGCTGGCGCCTATGAGCGGGGAGTGATAGACAAGAAAACCCACAACTTCAAATTGGCTCTGCCGGAGCACTTGGCGGAACAGGCTGACGAGATGATGAAGAGCCGCTACAACCTGGAGTTTCTTGGCATCGGTCACGCCATCAAGGAACGAGAATTGGAGGATCGCCTTGTCGATCACCTGCAACGATTTCTATTGGAACTGGGTTATGGTTTCTGCTTTGTTGGTCGCCAATATCGAATTATCCTGGGGCAAAAAGAATACTTTGTGGACCTTCTGTTTTATCACCGATTCCTCAAGGCAATGGTGGCTTTTGACCTGAAGATTGGCCCATTCGAGCCCGAACACGCCGGCAAGATGGATTTCTACCTGAACCTGTTAAACGACAAAGAACGCGGCTCGGATGACCAGCCCTCCATCGGCATCATCCTCTGCGCCGAAAAAGACGATATCGAAGTCGAGTTCGCACTCAAGACCAAGACCAATCCGATTGGCGTCGCCGAATATCAGCTTCAACAAAGTTTGCCCGCAAAGTTCAAGGGAAAGCTCCCCACCGCCCGCCAACTCTCGGATGCGGTCCGCCACGCTTTGCCCAAACCCACCAAAAGGTCTTAACTCAATGATAGACACCAACCAACGCGAAGCCATCAAAACCGCCCTCAAGGAGTTTAACAACATACCGTTCGTAGCGGCTGCCAACAATTTTTTCGCCGCTCTCGGTTATGCCTCCGACCGCAGCCTGCCAATCGCCACACCACAGCAATTCCGTGAACAGCTCGACCCGAATGGCATTCTCACAGATCGCGAAAGCGAGTCCCTGGATAAACTCAACTCTCTGCATCTTCTGTTTCAGTTAACCGATACCGAACTCGTTGTTCAAAGTGAACTTTTCGATGCCCCTCACACCGTTCAATCCACCGAAATTAAGTCCTACCTCTTCTTTGCCGCCGAGCTGCCGCCGGGGCATTATCCTCGGAGCATGCTGGCAACTCTGGTCCGCGCCGTCAACAAACCATTGTTGATGCCTGTGCTTATCATTTTCAAACATGGCAATACGGTATCGATCGGCATCATTCACCGACGCCCGCACAAACGCAATCTTGATGCGGATGTCCTTGAAAAGGTCACCCTGATCAAGGATATCCGCTTCGCCAATCCCCATCGCGCCCATATTGAAATTTTATATGATTTGTCCCTGGCGAAGCTATGCCAGACGCAACCTGGCAAGGAGCCAATCACCAACTTTAACGCTTTGCATCGTGCCTGGCTGAAAACCCTCGACACTTCCGAACTCAATAGCAACTTTTACAAGAAAATCGCCAACTGGTATTTCTGGGCGCTTGATCATGTAAAATTTCCCAAGAAAGCGCCCAAGGATGCCAATGATCGTGACGCCTTCAGCCTCATACGTCTGCTTACCCGCTTGATCTTCTGTTGGTTCGTGAAAGAAAAGAAGCTTATTCCCGAAGCGCTGTTTAATGAACAGGCATTGAACACACTGCTCAAAGGCTTCGCACCGGGTGGCGCGGGCTGCCAGCCCTCTTCTGGTATTCCCCCACCCGCCTCTGGTATTCCCCCACCCGCTTGTGGCAGTGGTGTGGGCAGCCTGCCCACCTCTGGCTTGGTCTCATCCATGGAAAATCATGAACAAGACGCTCATGCCACGTATTCCAATTCTGTTTATTACAAAGCGATCCTGCAAAACCTATTTTTCGCCACGCTCAATACTGAGATGAATATGCCGGGTGAACCACCCAACCGCCGCTTCAGCAATCAACAACGCGATGATCACATGATTCACACGGTCTGGCGCTATGAAAACTGCATTGCCGATGTCCGCGATTTTCAATCACTCTTCAAGAACATCCCCTTCCTTAATGGGGGTCTGTTTGATTGCATGATGACCGTGAGGGCACGCAGGAAATACGTATTGATGGATTTTCCGATACGCCGAAAAACCAACCCATTGTTCCAGACTTTCTGTTTTTCGGCGACGAACGCGAAGTCAATCTCAGCGCCGCTTATGGCAATGCCAAATTTAATCGCGTTAAAGTCCGCGGTCTGATTCACATATTTGAAGATTATAAGTTTACCATTGAAGAAAATACCCCAATCGAAGAAGACGTGGCGCTTGATCCCGAATTACTCGGCCATGTCTTCGAGAATTTGTTGGCTGACTTCAACCCAGAGACCGGTTCAGTCGCGCGCAAATCCACCGGTTCATTTTATACCCCCCGGGTAGTGGTTAATTTCATGGTGGATGAGGCCTTGCTTGCCTACTTGCGGAATCAATTACTCGCGAATAAAAATTCGCGGAATATTCAAAAATCATCCTCATTATCGGCAGTTGAAGATAAACTTCGCGATCTTTTTGATTGGGAAATCGAGAAACATCCATTCGCGACCGCCGAAGTCAAATGTCTTATTAATGCCATTCATAACCTCAAGGCAATCGATATCGCGTGTGGATCAGGCGCGTTCCCAATGGGTCTGCTCATGAAACTCGTCTGGATTCTAAAAAAACTCGACCCGGGCAATGAACAGTGGAAAGCCGTCCAACTTGCCGCCATCCCGGATGTCCATCTGCGCGCGGCTGCTGAACGTGTCTTCGTTGGCAACCTTCCCGATTATACCCGCAAGCTTTACCTCATTGAAAATTGTCTTTATGGCGTCGACATCCAGCCGATTGCGGTTCAAATCGCCAAGTTGCGGTTCTTTATCTCACTGATAGTTGACCAAAAGGTGGAAGAGTCAGTCAGCTCCTCTTTTCAGGGGCAAGCTGCCCCTGCTACTGCTACCTGCTACTGCTACCTCGCTTCAGGGGCAGGCTGCCCCTGCTACTGCTTGGAACATGGGCATCCTCCCGCTGCCCAACCTGGAAACCCGCATCGTTGCCGCCAATTCCTTGTTGGGCCTCAAACGCGGACAAATGATGATGCCGACCAATGAGATTACCGCCTTGGAAGCCGAATTACGTCAAGTCCGTCATGACTACTTCACCGCCCGCCGTTATGATGACAAAAAGAAACTCCGCAAAAAGGACCGCGCCGTCTGCGAACAGCTCGCCATTGCTTTAGAGACCAGCGGCGAATGTTCCGGCACGGATGCCGATCGACTTGCCAAGTGGAATCCCTACAATACCAATCTGGCCGCCGACTTCTTTGATCCTGGTTGGATGTTTGGCATCAAGGATGGTTTTGATATTTCCATCGGTAATCCGCCCTACGTCCGGCAGGAGGAAATCAAGGAGTTCAAACCGTTGTTCAAGGAGCAGTTCGAATGTTTTACCGGCGTGGCCGATCTATATGTGTATTTCTACGAAAGGTCATTCCAGATTCTCAAAATCGGTGGTGTCCTCAGTTTCATCTCTTCGAACAAGTATTTCCGTGCCGGTTATGGTCAATTGCTTCGTTGGTTCCTGAGTTATTGCGGCAATATCCGGTTACTTCTTGACTTCGGCGATGCGCCGGTTTTTACCGCGATTGCTTATCCCAGCATCATCGTCGCACAAAAGAAGTTAACTCTGGAATCGGGACAAATACCCAAATCAAAGATCATCCATCCATCTCAGATGCCGACCGGAGATAACTCCGTTGCCGTGCAAACCTGGGATCCCATACTCGATGTGGCGGATTTCCCGGCGGTTTTTCAGCGACAATCGTTTGGTCTCGTGCAGCGCGAACTCAAACCCGATGGCTGGCGGCTGGAATCACCGGCAGCGCTGAGACTGCTGGAAAAACTGCGCCGCGCCGGTCAACCCTTGGGGGAATACGTCAAGGGCAGGTTTTATCGCGGCATTTTGACTGGATTAAATGAAGCCTTTGTCGTTGATCGTACCACCCGCGACCGCCTGATTGCTGAACACCCATCTTCCGCCGAGATTCTCAAACCATTCCTCCGTGGACGTGACGTCAAACGTTGGCGGGTAGAGCCGCAAGATCTATGGTTGATCTTTACACGGCATGGTATCGATATCATAGCGTATCCTGCGATTCATGAGTATTTGAAGAATTTCAAAAAGCGATTAATGCCGGGAACTCCGAACGGTAGAAAACCGGGCAATTATAAATGGTATGAGATACAGGATAATATCGCCTACTGGCAGGAATTTGAGCAATCGAAGATAATAATCCCAGCTATAGCCGAATCAACGGCTTATGCATCTGACACAAAAGGGTTTTTCAGTAACGATAAAACATCAATCTGTGTTGCATCCAATCTGAATTATACCTTGGCCCTGCTGAATTCGAGTGTACTTTGGTGGTTGATTCGGAAAACTGCTGCGACTAAACAAGGTGGTTTCTATGAGTTCAAGCCGATGTATGTCAGTCAAATCCCCATCCCCAACGCTCCAACTGCCGAGCAAAAAACCTTGGAAAACCTGGTCGATCGCATCATCACATTAAAACAATGTGACTCAAGCATTCCTACCAACACCAACTCAGACAATAATATTGCCACCCTCGAGCGTGAAATCGACGAACGGGTCTATCGCCTTTTCGCTCTCACCCTCGAGGAAATCCAAATCATGGAAGAGTGTACTCGATGATGAAATCCAAAGTCTTTAGTGAACGCCACGGAAAGGCATTAAAAGAGAAGAAAATTCAGATTAGTTTACGACAGGAACTGAGAAAAAGTCTCGTTCATCTTTTTCATCAATATTCACAATGGGATTACGATAACGAGAAGATTAATACCGTCTCATCTGCAATTCTTAGTCGACGTGGCTGGGACTTTCTTCAACGGTGGGATGGCAAGCAAATGACCCAAGTCGAAAATTTTGAGGATTTCATTGAACACGGTACACCACATCATGTTCTTGATGCTATAGAATTATTTATAGAACAGATTCACAATGAGCAACATCAAGGATTCATTTCGGAGCTTAACAATTTGTTTGAAATCCACCATTCGCCAATCAGATTCTTCCGCAATGAGTTCTACGTGGTTGATTCGGCCTTTCTTGAATCTGCAATTTTATCCGAAGCTCAAAAACTACTTGAAACCACTGGATTTAATGGCGCTTTGGATGAATTTATGCAAGCGCGTGGTGCATACATGGAAAAAGATTTCAAACGGACAATCCTCATGGCCAATCATGCTCTTGAGAGCACAATGAAAGCGATTTTGGAGATGCCAAATAGACGGACTAGCGAGTTGATCAAAAAGGTATGTCATTCCGGCCTGGTCCCCAGTTACTATGAGGGATTCCTAGATTCATTTCATGACTTTGTCAGCATTGTCCCTACCACCCGCGACAATGAAGCCGGTCATGGACAAGGAAAGGAGATAAAGGAAATATCGCCAGCTCTAGCCGAACTATCTTTGCATCTTTCTGGTAGCATGATCGTATTTCTGATCAAGCGTCATATTGAAAAAGAACATCAACCCCAAAAGGCAATGGATGATGTTCCATTTTGATAAGTAATGAAGGGATGGTAAAATCAAATGGGAATTTCTATTGAAAACGGACTTCAAACAAATTCGTGTTGTATACCAATTACAGTTTGATTTCTGATACTAATCATTGATCTAACAATGAACCCAACTTATGTCATTTACATTGACGAATCAGGAGACGAAGGATTTTCGTTTGGTAAAGGCAGCTCGGATTGGTTTGTTTTATCTGCAATAATTATCCGGAAAGCCAAAGATCTCGAAACAGTTAAACTAGTCGATGTTGTTCGGTCAAAACTTTCTAAGCCTGATCGGAAACCACTACATTTCCGCGATCTTAAGCACGAACAAAGATTAGTGTTTATCGATGCCATTAGTCGTGGTTCAATACGTTGTTTAACAGTAATGACCCATAAGCCTTCTCTCAAAGAGCCAGAAAAATTCCAAGAACGATATCACCTTTATTTTTACAATGTGAGATATTTGCTGGAGCGAGTTTCATGGTTTTGCCGAGATCATCGCACTAATCTTGATAAAGGTGATGGGAGTGTAGAAATTATATTTTCGAATCGCTCAAGTATGTCGTATGATGACCTTCGCCTTTACTTGGAAAGATTGAAAATCCAGGTTCAAGCTTTGGATATTCGAATAGATTGGTCGATTATTAAAACAGATCAAATCACTGCTTTTCCAGCCGGTAGACGGATGGGATTACAAATTGCAGATGCTGTCGCAAGTAGTTTTTACTATTCCGTTCAACCATCCCAATATGGATTTGTCGAAGGCCGATATGCCAGAATGCTTAAACAAGTCATTTATCACCATCATGGTGTATTTATAGGTTATGGCTTAAAATTCTGGCCGCGCGAATCGGACAGTGTGTGGAAAAACGACACCCGATATGATTGGCTGCATGATGAATATTTGAGGTAAGGTATAGGTCCTGGGACTCAGGATCCCACCCACTAGGGGTTGCCGTCCTTGCGAACGACCAGAGTTTTATCCCACGCATACCTATTCAATCATATAGAATATAATAAATTGCAAAAGTTTCAAGAGTTTTGAAATATGAGTACAAGACCCATTCTTACTGCATTATCCTCCCGGCAAATGGCATTGTTCATTCGCGGAGCTAAAGGGCGGATTATTTATGCCGCCCCTGGGATCCAGGTCGAGACCGCTAAATCTCTTGCTGAACGAGTGGGTGAGTCAATATCATTAACAGTCAGCATCGATTTTGATGAACGTACTCTGCGTATGGGATATGGGGCCATCGAAGGGGTTGAAACGCTTCGTGATGCTGGTATTGAAATTACTCATTCTCCCGGGTTACGTTGTGGCATTCTGATTGTGGACAACAGAGGCTGGATTTTCACCCCCACAGCTCTCTATCTTGAGCAAGAACCACAAAGTGATGAAACCCCAAACGCCGTGGAATTGTCTGCCAACCAGGTGACAGCACTGGCCATCCGCCTTTCTCCCGCAGTGAGGAAAAAGGCCATCGAGATGGCAATGACTCCAGAGGCAGCCAGGGAAATTGCCGAAATTCAGACAGAGCTCGGCATCAATCCCTTGAAATCCACTCATTTCGATCATGTAAAGTTGGCAATTGATATGGCGCCACCTGTAAAATTCGATGTTGTTCGACAAGTACGCGTCTTTGAACCCTACCTGCAATACGTGGAATTATCCCTCACTGGCGCGGCGTTACAACGACATCGGGTACGCATTCCAAAGGCATTGCAAAATCTTGGTACATCCGAGGATTTAAAAGACAAGCTCAGGACCACCTTTGAACTGATCGAAAAAGATAGCGCGTTATCATCGAGAGCACTTGATGATGAGATGAATGAAATAAAGAAGAACTTCACACCCTCATTGGGGAAAAATCAGCGGGTTGTTTTAAAATCAGCTAAACCACACTTATCAAAACGCATTGCGGATCTCCGGATAAAATTGGAAGCACACCAAAAGAAGGTGGTGTCGGAGTTGCAGACAAAACTCGATGAGTCTAAAAAACAGATTGTCGACTATTATTTACCACTGGTGACAAAAAATCCACCGGATGCACTATTGGGAAGCCTCATGAATCCTCACACCGATGATGCGGCGATCCGGTCATGGATTGAGAATGAAATCACCAAAGTAATTCCAGTTGCGAAAGACCTGATTCACAAAATGACACTGGAAGAACATTACAAGGACGTGACCTTTGAGACCCTTGACCGACCGGATTTTCTCCAATCCGTCAAGCAGGCGTTCCCACACATCGATTGGGATAAGACTTACACCGACTTCAAGGCCGCCGGAGAAAAAGGCACAGAATGAACAAAATTATGATGAGACTGGAATTCACCCCAATAACGATGGAAAACCTATCAAATAGTATTCTTACCTTGCAACATGGTGGCGTAGGCATTCCTGTTTACGACTCTTCCAATAAGCCACTCGCAGTCAATAATGACTGCGCCACACTGAATGTTTGCAACACGCTTGTATGAGTTTTCGAGAACTCATTAACGATTTGGTATAATAATTGTCTGATAATTTCTCAGAACCACAGGTTTTTTTAATATTCGAGACAACAATCATTTCCACTTGGAAAATTCATATCGCATGAACTTGAATCAACATGTCCTGACGGTGGGAAAACATTCATTTGCCGGTCTATTTCCTGGAAGGTACGTTATCAGAGTTGCGCCTTACGATGGGGTTGATTTTTCCCGCTTATGCCTAATATTTTCCGGCCAAGGATCGGCTTTTCCAGGCATGTTTGCCCATGAATATCGGACGTTGACGGAAATCAGGCAACGGATCGATGAAGCCGACGAGCTGGCGAGCCGCATCAGTCTGCCGCCGATTTCTTCGTATCTGACCAATACCTCGACGGTCACCGGACAGGAATTGGTCAAGCTGCGGAACCTGTCGCTGTTCTCCATTCAGGTGGCCTTGACCGATTACCTCAACTCTCACAACATCCAACCAACCATGGTCACCGGTTTCAGCATGGGCGAGATGGCGGCATTGGTCGCTGCCGGGATCGTTTCATTCCCGGATATGTTCATGATCCTTCATTATCGCGATCACTGCGCACCGCCTGCGAATGAACTGGGATTCATGATCGCAGTCAGCGCCGAAAAAGACGCCATCACAGAGGCCCTTATCGGCACGGCCTATAACTTTTCCAATTTTTGCAGTCCCAGCCAGACGGTAATCTCCACCAGTCATAAAGATCTTCTCTCAATCCGCAAGCAACTAAAGGCAGCAAAATTACCAGCTAAACTCCTGAAAGAGGTTCCGCAACCCTATCATTCACCCCTGTTGGCGACGGTCTCCAGGCAAGTACAAGCCTATATAGAAGAGCAAAAATTCAACTTCCAATTACCGGTTATCCCCCTTTACTCCTCGGTTACCGATGAACTGATCACAGCGCACAACTTTTCCGGCGAATATGTTGCCGGTCTTATTGCCCGCCAATTGATCACTCCGGTGGATTTCATCAGCCAAATCAAAGCCATCTATCACCATCGTTGTCATGCGTTCATGGAAGTGGGTCCCGGAGATACCTTCGTTGGTTTTGCTCATGAAATTCTGCATGGCGAAGATCATAAGATTCGTTCCCTGAATGAATGTTTTCCTGTCCTCAAAACCAACCCGATAGTGGCGGAACTGGATTTATCCACCAATAAGTTTTTCGCGATCCTGCGCGATATCATTGGCCGGGTAACCGGTTATAAAATCGAGAAGATCACCATCGAAGACAAGTTTCAGGAAGATCTGGGGATCGACTCCATCAAGAAAGCGGATATCCTCATCAGTGTGATGAAGGAATCAACAATTGGCCATCTGCCATTCTCGAATTTGGCCGGGGTAAAATCCCTGCGTGACGCGGTGACGATGTTGAGCGACGCCGAACAGCATGCCCCCGCAAACCCAATGGTTACGCTACCAAACACAACCGCTTTCTATCGCTATGTCAAAACCTGGCGGTCCACCCCATTTCCCGCTCCATATAAGTCATCATCTTCCTCCTATCATTCCTTGATATTAAATCTTAATGAGATAATGACCGGGAAATACGATCTGGTAAAAGAAGTCAATGATCATATTACCCATTGTCCTAATAACTATCGAGTACTGATAATCTTACAGTCTATTGATCCAGACATTGCCCTTTCACCCGGTTCATTTGCTCAAAGTCTATCACACCTGATGAATGTAATTGTGACCTTTCGCAACCTGACACCAATTTTGAAGAACGTGGAAATCGATCTGGCCTTGATTACACTTGAAACTGGGCATCCCATACATCGGGGATTAAGCGCATTTTTCATGGCTATGCGCAAGGAATTATCGAAATTTTACTTTAAGTCCATCTCAATCTCTACTGCTCATACATCGGATATTTGTCGACAGATTGCCGAAAGAGAATTCCAGGACCCATTTTCGGTTGAAACTCGACATGACCAATTCCAACGGTTTGTGGCTGTTTGGCAACTGGCGCCACTCGCTTTTGAGGGTACAGGGATCACTGATGGAAAGACAATCGTTGCTTTTGGCGGCGCTTCCGGAATCACCTATTCTCTGCTGTTGAATTTGTGTCGACTTGAACAGCCCATCATTCATCTGGTTGGACGTCGGGCGGAGTCTGATCCGGTTGTCGCGACCAACCTGATGTCATTGCGCCATCTTAATCCCGAAATCCATTATCACTCATGTGATGCTGGTGATCATGTACAGGTCGCAGAACTATTAAAACAAATCCGTGATCGTCACGGACACATCGATACCATCATCAATGGGACGGGAGTGGAAGTCAGCAGGAAACTAATCGACCGTGAGGATCGTGAAATCGAAGCTGAACTCAGGGGGAAATTGGGACCGGTCTGGGCGATCCTTGATGCGGTAGAGATGGTGGCGCCACGTTTGTTCATTAACTTTTCCTCGGTTGTCGCCCAATGCGGCAATGCCGGACAAACGGTTTATTCCTATGCCAATGCGTTAAGCGACTACTTGTTGGAAGAGTTCAATCGCCGGCAGGATCGTACCCGGGCAATCGCCATCGATTGGCCGCCATGGGATGGAGTCGGCATGACCGCCAATCTGGGGATTAAGGAAAGTTTGCGGCAATTTGGACTGTCACTTTTAAGCGAATCCCGGGCGTGTGAATTGTTTCATCACGAACTAAGTGGAGGGACCAATGGCATTATATCCTATGCCAACCCAGCCGATGGAATGAAGTACACATTGCCTTTAAAGGGATATCATCGCCTGAAGCCGCTACTGGGAGAATTGCAGGCAGAGATGTTCTTTGTCAAACACTATGTCCTGACCAGTGACCGGTATCTGCTCGACCATCAAATCGATGGCATCTGTTATGTTCCCGCCGCGGTTGGCATCGGTACATTTATCGCTCTGGCGGCACTGCATGATAGTAGCTACAATCACCTGCGCAATTTTCAGATTCATAATCCGATCATGGTGAAGTCAGATCCTGTCAACTGTCGCCTAGAAGCGCAGGTGATGAATCGGGGAAATGATCCGTCCGAAGTCCCCGCAATCACCATGACCCTGAATTCCCCAATCCCCCATTTTTCCGCTGATGCCTTCATGACTCGAGAGTTTGAAGCGACAATACCGATGATCTCTTTGTTATCCAATAAACCAACTGAAATGGGAACAATCTATGGTCCCAACGGTTTTTTTCATGGACCGACCTTCCAAACCATCCATGAATGTCGGATTGGTATCAATGGCCTGCTGGCAGCATCCGTCGATAATGACAAACTGCTTCCAATCCATTCCCTGTACTATTTCGATCGTCTCATCCAATGGCTCGACACCGCTTTTCAAATCCTGGCACTGAATGCATTGCAGAACCATGGGGTCATGGCCATTCCGGTGAGTGTCGACGAAATCCAATGGCATTGGGATTACTCGATTGCTGATAGAATTTCAGTTATCCCGACCAGTATGACCAAAGTAGACAGTGCTGTGACTGGGGATGTTATTGTTGTGAATGCCACCGCTCAACCGTTACTTCGTCTACAAGGAATTATACTGGCGGTGATCAAGAAAACCGACTCAATGTCGCGTCTATGAGCATCATCAATCCAATATTAATCATGGGGATCAATGGATGGTCTGTCAAGAGCATGTCGTGTTTTCCCATGAATACCATGCTTCCACATGACAAGCCAGTAGCATCGAAGTCCTGCGTGAGAGCGATTTTAGAATTCTTTTCATGTGCGTTTGCCGGCAGAAAACAACCCCTGCCTTAAGCATTGCAAGCGCCTCCGGTGGTCTCAGGCAGGGCGAGGCTTATATCAGGGAGATAAACCTCATTTTGTGATCTTTACCTGGAATATGATGTGGGATTTTCCAAGAACCAATCGCGACAAACGGTTGAGCAAAATTAGTATTTTTTTTCTTAGAAAACGGCGTAGACAACTTTGGGATAATCGTATTTGATATTTTTTTTCCAAACCGGATAAGTTGCTTCACACTGTTTCTGGTAATGCGGTTCGTTTTGCAAACGCAGATCGGTTTCTACACATACGTTTAGCTTGTCATCAACAAATGCAATTAATTGTTTCGATACGTTTTTCAGGTTGTTATAATCACCGGTTTCCATTTTATGATCCCCTTGATATGTTGTCGAATCTTGAGGCAATAAGGTTGCTTTATTCGGATTCAAACGGGCTGGTCCCTTTTGAAATCCAAGCGCTAACCAGTACTGTGACAATAAAGCGAGTCTATCGCGATTGTCATTTAAGTGCTCTCTAGACTATCGACCAGCATCCGGGCGCGTAACTCCCTGGCTGTTTCAGGTCTGCCGAATTTTTCCACCAGTAATAACGAAAATTCCAATGCCGAGCCCGGGCCATTTCCGGTAATAATATTCCCATCGCTGGTCACGGAAGCTCCTGTATAGTGCGCTTCACTGATCCCGGAAGCAAAAGACGGGTAACAGGTAAAATTTATTCCATTCATTACTCCCGCGGCATGCAAAGCGGTCGGCGCGGCGCAAATTGCGGCGAGGGGTTTGTTCTGTTTTTGCATATTGCGCAACAAATCAAGGACTTGGGGATGTTCAGCCAGATTTTTGGCGCCCGGCATGCCTCCGGGCAATACCACCGCATCCACCTCATTGGAGCTCAGTTCATTGAGCATGATGTCCATATGGATCAGGATCTCATGTGATCCCTGAACCGTCAGCGCATCAACACCAGTCATTAAGACTCTGAAATCAGCGCGGCGCAAGACATCGACAATGGTGACAGCCTCCATTTCCTCAAATCCTTCGGCGAACAGTACTGCGATGGTTTTCATTTATAATGTCTCCATGGTTTGAGTTTGATTCTGAACGCAATCCCCTGCCCTAAGGTAAGAGGTAAATCTTGATACGCATATTTTCCTTACTCAGGGAGGATTCCGACGTTAATTCCCCGCGCAACCATTATTTGTATCGATGAGATTTTTATTCTGACACTCGTTCATTCAATTATCCAGATAACGAATTCGTTTACCGACATCGACATTGAGGGAATGGAAGGGCTGGGTCAGGTTGCCGGCATTGAAGGACGTGCGTTGAATAAATTCGACATCGTCATGACCGATGGCATTGTTGAATATCGGGAGCAAGTACTCAATGCCAAGAGTTGAAGGTTTCATCATGGTGGGATTGTAAAACGCGGGATGCATCAGCCGGGCATGGATCAATCCCCAGCGATCACGCAACGCATTGGCGTTAATGCTGTCCAGATAAAAGCCGCGTTCACGATTCCATTGGAGAATGGAGATGGCATTATTTTGGCCGGCAAGGAGCATGTCGACGGCTTTTCCTCCTAATTGGGCGGCATAAAAACGATCAAAAAGCAAGGGCCTGCCACCCCGCTGGACATGTCCGATCTTACGGGTGAAGATCACTGATTTGGCAAAATCACCGCGCCGGCTGCTGCGGAAAAAATCATCCTCAATGCGCTCGATCAATCGTTCGCGCAATGCTTCGGCGGCGCCGGTCAGCATCAGATTTCCTGCCGGATCCAGGGTGTCCTTTTCCGCGCCTAATTCCCGCCCATGCTCATCAACAATGCCTTCGCCACAGACGATCACGACATTTTTTTGCAAGGAATAAATTTCTTTGACACGTTCGACCAATAATTCGAGATTCAAGGGATGCTCGGGAACAAGAATGATATCGGGCTGGCCATAGGCTGCTCCCAGGGCGATATAACCGGAATGCCGTCCCATGACCTCGACAATGGCAATGCGGCGATGGCTTTCCGCGGTCGTTCTTACCCGCTGAATCCCGCCTACCGAAACAAACACCGAGGTCGCGTAACCGGGAGTGACGTAGTTAATGAGGTAATCCAGATCCATGGTGACATGAGAAAGCCGGCGATGATAGGTATGACTGTTATCCGCGGGGTTCTCCGTGCGCTGCCATTCATCGGGTTCACTGAGATAGTTGAGCCCAAGGTCATTGTCGATGGTTTTGGGGGTCAGAACGGTCGGGATGAATTCCGCCAGTGGCTGTAAGCCGTTGAGCGTGCCATCGCCCCCCACACAGATCAAGCCATCAATATTCAGTTTCCTGAGGCGCGTAATTATTTTTTTGAGCATTTTCCGATCATTGGCATCGACATAATCGCGCGAAGCGCCCAGAATGGTGCCGCCATGAGTGGGATCCAGTTCGGGAATTTCACGAAACAAGGGATTGAGATGCACATGCGGCACCCGCGGATTGAAGAGACTGTTAAATCCTTTGATCAACCCCACCACTTCAACCTTCAACTGATTAGCCCGCATCACCGCCCCATGGATGGAGGCATTTAATGCCGGAGTATCGCCACCAGCGGTAAGAATACCAATTCGTTTCATCTCAGCGTCTCCGATTTTTTTGCTTGTGTTTTTTGCGTTGTGCCTTCTTTTCCTTCTGGCTGAGCACTTTGACTTGCCGA
The DNA here is from genome assembly GCA_964615975.1 of uncultured Lentisphaerales bacterium. Taxonomy (GTDB): domain Bacteria; phylum Verrucomicrobiota; class Lentisphaeria; order JABSQK01; family JAJFLO01; genus CAZTTH01. The sequence continues at coordinate 25,597 of CAZTTH010000026.1, forward strand.
CCTCCAGACAGCGGTCGCGCGGATTGACCGGCAGCAGAATTCGCAGGGTTCATCATATGGCCATATTGTGAAATCATGGAACGCATTTGTTCAAACCGCTTGAGCAATTGTTGCACCTCTACAATCGGCCTGCCGCACCCTTTGGCAATACGATTCCGGCGCGTATGAAGACCAAGGATTTCCGGCCGCGCGCGTTCCTCCGGGGTCATGGAACTTAATATCGCCTCGATATGTTTAAGCTTGTGTTCATCAATATTGGCGCCTTCCTTAAGTTTTTTGCCGCCCGGAATAAGATCCAGAATCGAAGACATGCCCCCCAGTTTCTTAAGCTGTTGAAGCTGATTGAGAAAATCATTGAGATCATATTTGTTGCGCAGCATTTTCTGCTCGAGTCGGCGCGCATCTTCTTCTGAAATTGCCTGCGCCGCCTTCTCGACCAGGCTGACCACATCTCCCATCCCGAGAATGCGCGAGGCCATGCGCTCCGGATGAAACACCTGTAAATCATCAATGGATTCGCCGGTTCCAATGAATTTGATCGGTTTGCCAATGACCTTGCGAATGGAAAGGGCGGCGCCGCCGCGGGCATCGCCATCCAATTTTGTCAATATCACACCCGTGATATTCAACGCTTCATTAAAATGTTGTGCAACCGAGACGGCTTCCTGCCCCAGGGCGGCATCTGCCACCAAAAGGATTTCACCAGGCTGGAGATCCCGCTTTAACCGGATCAATTCATTGACCAGCTCGGTGTCGATTTGCAGCCGGCCGGCGGTATCGACCAAAAGCACATGGCGATTTTGCTGCCGGGCAGCCAATAACGCTTCACGCGCAATTTGAACGACATCAGTGGTGGCACGATTGGCATATACCGGCACGGCGATTTGTCTTCCCAGCGTTTCGAGTTGATCAATGGCGGCCGGCCGATAAACGTCTGCCGCAGCCATCATCACCCGCTTGCCTTCATTGGTCAGATTTCGAGCTAATTTCGCAGTCGAAGTGGTTTTGCCGCTGCCATGTAAACCCACCATGAGAATAACCGCGGGCGAACCAACAAAAGTCAGGGGCGCTGCTTCGTCTCCCATCAAACGGGTAAGATTGTCGTTGACTATTTTTATGGCCTGCTGGCCAGGGGTGATACTCTTCATCACCTTTTCACCCAGGCATTCCATTTTAACTTCGTCAATAAAATCCTTGACTATTTTAAAATTGACATCCGCCTCCAATAACGCCATGCGTACCTGACGCATGGCGTCATCGATATTGGCTACCGTGAGGGTTCCCCGGCCAGTTAATTGCCGGAATGTTTCTTGTAGTTTGTCGGTAAGGCTTTCGAACATGATATCAATTTCTCCTCAAGAACAGGAACGGAAGGTATTTACATTGGCATGGGTGGAAATCACAGTATACTATCTGGTCGGAGCGCTGAGTTTGCAACGAGATTTCCAATTTCGTCTCATCATATCTCTTGGCTTAATTTTAATCCATTCCTTTAAATACCATTTTATCAGAATATCAGTAATTAACTTAGTTAAACCCCTGTTATATGGATCATCATACCCATGGCCAGCGAAAATAATCAAGGCGCAGATAAACGTCCCAAACTTTCTTTGAAAAAATCAGACGCGACTTCCTCATCAACCGGGGATGGAACAGAAGAGGTGAAATCGGGTAAGGAAACAGCAGGTGAACTTAAAAAACCTGCTACCGGGCTCTCCTTGTCACCGCCCGCAGGGAATAATTTCTCAAAGAACCAGTTGGAAACTCTCCCGCTCTCAGCTTCAGGCGGCAAGGAGCTGAAAAAACCAGGCGCGATCTCTCCGGGTATTGGAGCTGGCATCACCTTGAAGAAACCCTCGGATGTTGCCGCCGAACTCAAATTACAACCACCGGGCGGCCATCAGCCTCCCGGTGGCCTGGAATTAAAAAAGCCCACTGAGGTCACACCGAAGTTATCCAGCCCCGCATTGATAAAACCGAAAACCCAAACACCAACTTCAAGTCCAGCGGATCCCCCCCATGACGAATCCGCAATCGGTTTAAAAATCTCTCCGCCTGCGGAAGCCGCGCCCATTAATAAACTTACTGCTCCCGGAAATCTGAATCTGAAAAAATCAACCGAATCAACCGATGGCACCGGGCTGCGACTGCGAAAAGCTTCCGAGCCCCTGCCCAATGAGGATATGAATGCGTCGGGAATCGATCTCAAATTGACTGATCCCGCAGTAGCGCCCGAAACTGCCTCCACCGGCCTTGATACAACAGAGTTGAAGCTGCGCAAAAAAGAAGGAAGAGCAGATAAGACTGGTGAACGGAATGTGGTCATGCCGGGAATTGATATTCCCCCGCCGTCAGAAAGCGAAGCTGATGATCCCGGAGTGATTAAAACCGCGCAATTTGCCGCGGTCAATCCTGAGGATAATGCAACCATGATCCCCATGGCAATGGATTCTGAGCTGGCTGCGGGCACGACCACACCAATAGAATTTGCCCGCAAAAAAAGCGGGATGTCCAAGCAAACAAAAATCCAATTGATGTGGATCATTCCACTGGTACTCATAGTCGCAATATTGGGCAGCGTCCTCATGTATAATCTGTTGTTTTTAACCAAAAATCCGGTCAAGGAAGAGGAGAGCGTGGCCCCCCCGCCTTCAGCGGCTAAACCATCTTCAAGCAGTAACGCTGCCACCACACCCGCAAATGATTCGCCAACCCCATCTACACCCGTGACTGATACTACTGACGATTTTTTTGGCACCTCGACCCCTGCTCCAGTTACCGGGATCGCGTTACCTCAGGAACTGCTTGAAAAACTAACCGAAGCATTCGGCGGGGAAGAAGGCAAGGAAAAGTTTCTCCAGGAATGGGAAAAACTTACCGATGAAGAGCGCAAGGCATATTTGATCGAAACCGGCTTTTGGACAGAAGCAACACCAGCTCCAATAGATGCGGACAAATAGAAAAGTTAATGCGGATTACCGCCCCATCCGCAAAGAATGAGAATGCCGTCCAATCACATTGAGTGAGATAATGTTATATGCCATCACCGCAAACCTCAATGAGGGATGAGCTCGCGCTTCCCAACCCATCAACGAATCACTCCACGGGATTGATTTCACTGGTGATTCCGGTTTATAACAGCCAGGAGACAATTGGCGATATGGTATCCCTGCTGATTGCTCAAATGGGCAAAAAATTCCGTCTTGAAATTGTCCTTGTCAATGATGCGTCTCGCGATGGTTCTGAAGCCGTGTGCAGCGCGCTTCATCATCAATTCCCCGAGATTGTGCGTTTTTTCAGCCTGGCAAAAAATGTCGGGGAACATAACGCGGTCATGGCGGGATTGAATCAAACCCGCGGTGATTATGCCATTATCATGGATGATGATCTGCAGAACCCGATCAGTGAAGTCGAAAAACTGATTGCGCATGTCATTAAGGGTCAGCATGATGTCGTCTATACCTATTACGCCCGCAAGCGTCACAACGTGTGGCGCAATCTGGGCAGCCGATTTAATGATCGTATTGCCACCATCATGCTGCAAAAACCCGGAGACCTGTATCTCTCCAGTTTTAAGGCAATCAACCGTTTCCTGATTGATGAGATCATCAAGTATGATCTGCCATTTCCCTACATTGATGGCCTGATATTGCGCACCACCGATCGCATCGGAAGATTGGAAGTGCTTCATGAGACCAGAAAGATCGGCAAGTCCGGGTATACCCTGAGAAAACTGATCCGCCTGTGGTTGAATATGTTCACCAATTTCTCCATCCTGCCATTGCGGCTGGCAATGGCTCTGGGATTCGTTTTTTCATTAGTCGGTTTGGGTGCGGGGGTTTATACCATTATCGAAAAATTCTTGAATCCAGACCTGCCATTAGGCTGGGCAATGCTGGCAGTATTAATTTCCCTTTTTTCCGGGGTGCAGCTGATAGCCATCGGCGCCATCGGTGAATATCTGGGGCGGATCTTTCTGGCGCTTAATAAAAAGCCGCAATATTCCATCCGCAAACGCTTGGATTATTACAATGGAAGCGATTGAATATCGCCATATATTTGCCCATGAGGAATCGCATTGGTGGTATCGGGGGTTGCGCAATCTGGTGCGACAGTTCATTACCATATGGGCACGCGAGCATGGATCATTCGCCTTGCTTGATGCCGGATGCGGCGCGGGAATGATGTTGAAGGAGATTCAACATTTACCACAATGCCGCCATGCGGTTGGAATCGATATCTCCCCATATTCGCTGGACTGCTGCAAAGAGCGCAATCTTGATTCTCTGGCACGCGGCTCGGTAGACATATTGCCATTCAGGAATTCATCCTTCGATGTCGTCATCTCATTGGATGTCATTTATCACCGGCAGGTGATGGACGATGTTGTCGCCTTGCAAGAATTCCATCGGGTATTGCGGCCGGATGGCTTGCTGGTGCTGAATTTACCCGCATTTGAATCGCTAAGAAGTCCGCATGACCTGGTCGTTCACACCAAAATTCGCTATACCCGCGTCGAGCTTGCAGCCAAGCTACAGCGGGCTAATTTTAGGCCGGAGAAATTATCGTATCGAAACTGTTTCCTGTTTCCCATCATATGGCTGATTCGACAGTGGAAAAATTTATCTGCAAACAGGCACAAAATGATTGTTCCGGCCCGCTCCGATGTGTCCCGAATATCTGCGCCGCTCAATCAAATGCTTTATCTTATCCTGGGTGTGGAAAATGCCTTATTGCCTTATGGTTCGTTTCCTTGTGGTACTTCACTGTTCTGTGTTGCCCGCAAAACCTGAAGTGGGAAGCATTCCGGTTGATGATAATATCAGACCTCTGTTTTTCTCTTGAAAATAAGCTCTAAAATGGTGTCGCCAAATTATGATTAGATCCAAGTCACTTTATACCACCCGGAGAGAGAATTCATGGCATTTCAGACTGGATTGCCAATCAAAACGAACCCCTTATGAAAATTAGCGCATGACTTCTCCATCACTTGAGATCCGAAACCATCCCGTCCCCCCCTTGGTCTGGGAGATCATCCTCATCATTCTTTCGTTAATCGGCATCGTCGCGGCGGTGTGGTATAATGAACAATTCTGTATCGGAATTTTGTATTACAAAATCTATGCCAATCCCATCCGTTACATGGTTGTGGCTGGCGTCTTCCTGATTTTTCTCGGGTTTATCATCAGCGCTTATTCATGGTGCCGGTTAACACCGCGACAGATCTCCCGGGCGGTATCTCCAGCTGCATTTCTGCTGCTGTTTATTCCCCTCCAGTATTTTGAATTGCGCTTGGGTTTAATCCCATTTTACCTCACAGTTATGACAATCGGCCTGATTGCAGTCCGCCTGCTGAACTGTTGTTTTCAGCAGCGCCCCGTTTCGTTGTCGTTAAAATCCTCCAAAATCATCATGGCGATCTTTTTTTTTCTTTTTGTCATGTGGACTGCCTATTATCAGGACGCGATGTATCACTGCCTGTTGTTGGGTTTTCCCGATATCGGTTATTATTTTAACCGGCTCAAAAACACTGTCCAGCATGGTGAGTTTTTAGCCTACCACTCTTTTTTTCCGACTTTTTACGATCATTTTTGTCCGGGATTGGCATTGTTGCTTCCGGTCTTTTGGATGGCCCCGACAGTCGATACTCTGATGGTTGCACAATCGCTCTTTATCGGACTCCCCGGTGTATTATTATTTACCATTGCCATCCGCGAAAAATTAACTCCGCTGAGCGCGTTCCTGCTGACGCTGGGATATTTCCTCTACCCTGCCATTGTTCAATTAACCTATAATTTTTCTTGTGGATTTCACCCGACCTCGTTAGCGCTCCCGTTTCTTGTCTGGTCGTTTTATTTGCTTGATACCGGCAGGGTTAAGCGCGCGATATTGCCCGCGCTCATCGCCGTGAGCATGGAAGAGCATGTCAGCATATATTTTCTCGGCTTGGGTCTCAGCCTGTTAATGCAACGGAAATTTCGTTTGGGCGCCGCCTTAATCGGCTTCAATGCGCTCTATTTTTTAGGAATATTCCTGATCTTCTTTCCCTGGCATACGGGCGGTCAAAATGTCCACGTGTCATTTTGGGGGCATTTAGGCAGCAGCATTCCCGAAATCGCGATGAGTCCCTTTACCAAGCCGGAAATATTCTGGGGCTTGCTGGGTGGTGCACGGAATTATCATTTGCTGGCAATGCTGACGATACCAATGCTTGGACTTTGTTTATTATCGCCCCGCTTCATTGTGGCGACGTTGCCGGTATTCCTTTTCAACTTTCTGCGGGATGATTATCCCTCAAAAAGCATCGCCTTCCAATATCAAGTCGGTGTAGTCGGTATTCTTTATTTGGGTATGGTGCTGGGAGTGGCAAGGACAACAACACTCCACACACAGTTCAATGAACGCTTCAGGAGCTGCCTAATTCCCCTCCCCAATTGCCTCAAATCATACTGTCCCGAGGCATTGCTTGCCGGTGTGGTTATTGCCTGTCTGTATGGCAGTCTGTACCTTAGCATATATCCCTGGTCAAAACCCAATATCGGCATTATACCTCCCAAAGAAAAATTAATCATGAATGCCAATGGATTCGATGCCATCCAGGAATTAGTGCCTCGGGATGCCACGGTTACCTGTGATGAACGGACACGGGCAGCAGTTATGGATCGACGACTGGCGCTTGATAGCGAAATGATGTTGGATATAAAAACCGAGTATCATGTGTATCAGGCGCGAATAGGCAATCAGGATCCGCAGGTGACCATTGACAAAGTCAATAAACTTTTGAACACCGGTGAGTTTGATTTGATTTATCGAGAAAACGAAGTCTATATCCTTCGGTGTAATCATCCGTTGCCGCCACTATCTCCCGATATTTATTAGCGCAGGGAATAAATGAAACGCTTTACCCGCAACCATAATTCATCGACGTTGCTCACTCTTATATTAATCCTCTGTTCGATTGTCGGTGTCTGGAATGGGACGTACCATAATGAGCACTACAATTATGAATTATTGTACTATACAATTCATCCCGGCAACCTGCGGATGAGGGTGCCATGGGGTGCAACCATCCTGTATCTGACAGCATTGGTTCTCTCATTGACAACATTCAGGATGACCTGGGGAAGATTTGCCCGGATCACCTGGCCCTGCGCTTTGCTGAACCTGTTGGAGGTGTTTCGATTTTACCAATGCGAAACCGGATTGGTTTCATTGTATGTCACCTGTGTCATCATCGGAGTGACAACGATTAAATTGGTGTGCTGTTGGTTTTCTTATTGGCAGCCACAAATTGACCAGAAGTTCGCGGGATATCTCGTTTTCTTCCTTTTTTTTGTTTTTGTCATCTGGACATCGTATTATCAGGATACGATGTATCATCGCCTGTTGTTGGGTTTTTCGGATATCGGTTATTATTTTTACCGGCTCAAAAACACTGTCGAGCATGGTGCATTTTTGGCTTACCACTCATTTCTACCCACCTTCTATGATCATTTTTGTCCCGGGATGGCTTTATTGCTACCGATCTATTGGATCGCTCCTGCAGTCACTACCTTGATGGTAGTGCAATCGATATTCATCGGCTTACCCGGGGTGTTGATATTTACCATCGCCATCCGGGAAAAGTTGACGCCATGGTGTGCGCTCCTGCTGACAATGAGTTATTTCCTCTACCCCGCCATCTCACAATTAACCTATAATTATTCCTATGGGTTTCACCCGACATCGTTCGCGCTGCCATTTCTCGTCTGGTCATTTTATTTGCTGGATTCGGGCAACGTTAAAAGAGCGATATTGCCTGCGTTTATCGCTGTGAGCATGGAAGAGCATGTGAGTATTTATTATCTCGGATTGGGACTGAGCATGTTAGCGCAAAAAAAGTATCGCCTGGGCACGTCCCTAATCTGCGTCAATGCGCTTTATTTTCTAGGGATATTTCTGGTGTTCTTCCCCTGGCATACCGGAGGGCAAAATGTCCATGTGTCCTTCTGGGGACATTTGGGAGGCAACATTCCTGAAATCATGATGAGTCCTTTTACCAGACCGGAGATTTTCTGGAGTTTGCTGGGCGCCGGACGCAATTATCATCTTTTGATGATGTTATTTATCCCGATGCTCGGGCTTTGTTTATTATCACCCCGCTTCATTATCGCCCTGCTGCCGGTATTTGTTTTCAACTTTCTGCGGGACGATTATCAATCGAAAAGCATCGCCTTTCAATATCAGGTGGGAGTGGTGGGTATCCTTTATTTGGGTATGGTGCTGGGAGTGGCGCGGATGAGATCGGGCGCGTTGACCGAAAGATCCTCTGGGCGCTGCTTGAATTCTCTTCACAACCGCCTAAAATCATACCCGCCTGAAGCCCTGCTGGCCGGCTTGGCAATGGCCTGTATGTATGGCAGTCTCTACCTCAGCATATATCCCTGGTCAAAACCCAATATCGGCATTATTCCTCCCGAAGTAAAATTAATCATGAATGCCAGAGGATTCGATGCCATTCAGGAATTAGTGCCTGGTGATGCCACGGTTACCTGTGATGATCGGACACGGGCAGCAGTCATGGATCGTCGTCTAGCGCTGGATCGTCAGTTTCAGTTGGACATACAAACCGAGTATCATGTCTATCAGGCGCGGAGTTGGGATCAGGATCCGATGGTGACCATTAATCTGGTCAATCAACTTGTGAACTCAGGCGAGTATGATCTAATCTATCAGGAGAATGAGGTCTTTATCCTGCGCTGCAATCATCCCCTGCCGCCACTCCCCGCCAACCTTTTTTAGCCTTTGGGCTGAGAACAAATTCACGGTTAGTTTCCTCGGTCTCTCGCCCGGGTTGTTTTCCTTATTCGATTTTAAAACGATCAAGCTTCTGCTTGCGGACTCGCCAATCGGGGAGACATTGGGTGAGCAGCACATAATAGTCCGGACTGTGGTTATGATGAATCAGATGGCATAATTCATGGATGATCACGTATTCAATACATTCTGGCGGCGTGAAAACCAAATCAAGATTGAGATTGACGCGACCGGTTACACTGCAACTTCCCCAACGACTGCGCATTTTTCGAATGGTCAAAATGGGTTTCGCAACCAAGTGCTTAAAAGTGGCGGCATAACTGATTTCCAGATAATGTTCAAAAGTTTCCCGGGCGCGTTGACGATACCAGAAGTCAACCTGTGATTTGATTACCATGGGTGACGGCTTGCAGTCGGTGACCACTCGGAGAGAGTTTCCAGCGATCACAACCTCGCGTTTTAATCCCTTCTCAATATGTAATCGGTAATGGTTGCCAAGATATGCGACTTTTTCACCACTGATGTATTGTTTCGGCGCGGATAAAATCTGGTATGAGGAAATCTTATGCAGTGTTTTTGCGATCCAGGAGGCTTTTTTTCGCACGGCATTGGCAATTTCATTGTCATCATAATAGCGCGGAACATGGACATCGATCCTGCCATCATTGGAAATGATTATCCGCACACTGCGCCGAAAACTCAAATGAATGTCATAGGGGATCTGACGGTTATCCCATTCAAGGAACTGTTGAAGACGAGGTTGAGTTTTCATATTGCGGTTGATTTCAATGCCCAAGTCAATCAAATCAATTGCGCGCGTTCTTGCGGGGACGCGCGAGGCCACGATCCGCGCGTGCCAAAAAGCGAAGTATCACCTGCATGTCTTCGTCATCGGGGTATTCGGCCTGGAGTTCCTCAGCGGCTTGCTCCAAAGTAAGATCTGATTTGAGGATGGTACGAAAAGCATGGGTTGCCATTTTTATCGCCGCCGCTGATTTTCCATTCCGTTCCATACCGATTTTATTGACCGCACGCATAACCGCCGGCATGCCATCGGCGATGGTAAAGGGCAACACATCATGAGTTAACTTGGAGTAACCTCCAATCATGGCAATATCTCCGATCTTGACAAATTGCGCCACTCCCGCAAGCCCGCCGATGACGGCGCCGTTGCCGACCTCGACATGACCTGCCAGCATTGCCCCGCTGCTCATGATTACCTTGTTGCCGAGCTGACATTCATGGGCTATATGACAATAGGATTGGATCAGGCAATCGCTGCCCACGCGTGTGCTCCCCCCCCCCTGGGTCGCCGCATGGATCGTGACATATTCACGGATCACATTGCGCGCGCCAATGGTTACATAACTTACTTCTCCCTTGTACTTTAAATCCTGAGTTTTTTTGCCGATACATGCAAAAGAAAAAAACTCGCACTCCGGCCCCACCGACAAATGTCCATCAAGCACCACATGAGACTGGAGCCGGCACCCCGACTCCAATGCCACATGCGCTCCGATATGACAGTATGGCCCTATCTGGCAACCCGCGCTGATTCGCGCGCCAGACTCGATGATCGCGGTGGGATGGATAGTGGATGGTGGGGTCATAATGATTCCATTAGATAAAGGTTAACGAATTGATTCTCAAGATGTTCCCGCTGCAAATTTGAAATGACCCTCGGCAACGATCTCATCGCCAACGTAAATTTTCCCCATTCCCTTGCCGAAGCGATCGCGATTGGTTTTGATGTCTCCATCAATTAGAAGTCGATCGCCAGTGATTATCGGGCGATGGAATTGGGCATCGTCAATTCCCATAAAAAACACCAACTTTCCCTTGTTATTGGGGCGCAGGAGCATGATGACGCACCCCATTTGCGCGATCATCTCGATCAACAATGAGCAGGGGAGAAAACTAATTGTGCCATAGCGGTTTAATATATGAGTTTCATCCGCGGCAATGTTTTTGACTCCATAAACCCCCATGGCGTGATCGGTAACTGGATCGGTGCGATAAAAAACCTCGTCGATCAATAAAAATGGATGGCGATGGGGAATGATTTCCTCAATATCATGCGCTGTTGCGCCGGCATGCGGTGGTTTGCAACCCGTTACTGGCTCTCCCTCCCCTGCCTTCAGCCTCAACGCGTCCTCTGGATGGGCGAGAAAGCGGATGGTGAGTTTGGCTTCCGAAGCCAATTCCTCATTGATATGAACAGCAGCATCCAGGTGGGCAACTTCTTGTTCCCAGTTAATCCTGGTGAGCTTGACCAACAGGCGATCGCCCGGATTGGCGGGTTTGCGGAACTTGGCGCGCTGGATGCGACTGAGATATGGCAAACCGTTTAACCCCGGGCGCTGTCGCCGGCAACAAATTATTGCCAATTGGAACATGCTTTCGATTTGCAAAACTCCCGGCACCACGGGATGATCGGGAAAATGTCCTTTGAAATAGGGTTCGTTCTGACTTACTTCCTTAACCCCGATCAAGGGGATTTCCGGATTCTCCCCGGACTGCACCCTATCCAACATCAGGTAGGCCGGGTGAAAACCTAATATCCCGGTTATGGATTCACGATTTAGAATGGTGTCAGCGTTGTTCGACATCATGTATCTCCTGCATGGCAATAATTTTTTGCGCCATCGCGACATTGGTTGGATGTCCCGGTTTGATCGCAATTATTTCTCCATTGATCCGGCGCCCCGTCAAACTCAGGTCGCCCACGATATCCAGCATTTTATGACGCACAAATTCATCGGGATAACGCAACCCCTCTTTACAGATAATGGCGCCATCCTTTACCACTACCGCATTATCGAGACTGCCACCACGAATCAACCCCTTTTTCATCAACGGTTCAATTTCAGCATACAAACAGAAGGTGCGCGCTCTGCTCAACTCCTGGACAAATGAATTCTGATCGATTGCCAAACTCAGGTACTGTGTATCCATGAGGCTGGCTCCATACTTTACCGTGCAGGTAATACGAAATCCGGATGCTGGCAAAGCGATTAACTTACTCTCTCCCTGAGCGATGTAAAATGGTTCAGTGACCGTGAAATATCTGGGGGCGGCAGCGAGTGATTGGGGGCCCGCCGCTAACAACAGATCAATGTAAGGAGCGCTACTGCCATCCGCAATCGGCGGTTCAGGACCATCCATTTCGATCTCGACATTATCAATCCCACAGGCATAAAGGGCGGCCAACACATGTTCAACGGTATGTATTTGCGCATCACCATTGGCAATCGTGGTAGCCCGTTGCACATTCGTGACATTTGATGCCAATGCGGCTATCCGTGGTCGCTGCGGGAGATCAACACGAATCAACTTAATCCCGGAATCGACAGCTGCCGGCTTAAAGGTGATATGAGCCCGCACTCCGGTATGCAGGGTTATGCCGGAATAACGACATTCTTTGGTTATCGTTTTTTGTGAATCCTTAACCATGAATCAAGGGGATATTCTTTAGATGATCCGGAAATCTGATCATCCGTCATCATTGTGAGTGTACGAACGCGATTGTCATTCATAACCTAAGGGTTGAACAGATTCCACAAATTCGATTATGACTTGACAATAAACAATAGTCATTATATTTACTATAAACTGGTTCCTTGCCTTTAATAAGCCAGATATTTTATATCTCTTTCTATACCTATGTTATTTCGTTTGGTCTTCCCCGATACATTTTTACAACCGCAGATATCAATTCCCCCATACACACCATCCTATGAAGCGAACAGCTACAGAAAATAAGATAAAATTATTGTTTGAATTGCAGGAATACGATTTAGTTTTGACAGAAACGATGATTGTCCATGGAGATACCCTTGATCTTAAAATCATCATTGCTAAAGTTAAGGAACTGCGAAAGAATATCGATGACCTTACCCTTTCACGTTATGACCGACTCTATAAACAAGGTCTGGCAATAGTTCACGAAAGAAATGGCATGTGCCTGGGATGCAATATGGTCATTGGCGCTGGAGATTTAAATCGCATGAAAGGTCATAAAATTGACGAAATTTGCCCGCACTGTGGAAAATTTCTTCTCCTTGCTGAGGTATGGGAAGAAATCATTGCGGAACGATTAAATAAAACTCAATCCAAAAGTCGCAAATCATAAAACCAGCTTAAAAAATATGAATCTTCTACCATTCTTGAAAGCAAATCAGGTTATATTGGGGCTTGCAGGTAATAACTTGAATGATATTATGAAGTCGTTGGTGCAGCCATTGGTAGTTAATGGGATTGTCACCGACGAGGCCGCGTTCATCGCGGATCTCCTGCAACGGGAACACCAAGTCACCACCGCGATGGAAGGCGGCATTGCATTCCCGCATGCACGCTCACATGGGGTCAAAAAACTGGGATTGGTGATCGGTATTACAGCGGATGAAGGGATAACCTACAATCCCCAAGGCAGTGACACAGTTCGTCTTTTCTTCTGTATCGCCATTCCCGCCACTACTCCCAATTCCCATATTCCCCTTCTTTCAATGCTCGCGCGTTTTTCCCGCGATCCCAAACGATTGGAGAAACTTTACAGTTACAAAACCCCGGCGGGAGTGGTGAATTTCATCGCCAGCTATAAAGAAAAATAACGGCAGCATAAGGCCATAGCAACGGGAATTTTGTACACCTTTTAATCATGAAAATGGCCTGTCACACATTCCCCGAGCGTACCTCACAACTCAAATTTTCCATGGCCGGCATTCATCACCACCTTGGGTAACGGGAAGGAATTCCGCAATATCACAATTCAAGTTCAAGGAAGATGTAAATTCATGCCAACAGCTATCGCAATTAATCCCAGTTTGCAAATGGGCGACTCCCATCCATTGGTGCTGATTTCAGGACCATGTGTCATCGAAAGCGAGGAACTTTGCCTGGAGATAGCTGCCGGGGTGAAAGCCATGTGCAGCCGGTTGGGAATCTCCTATGTCTTCAAGGCATCATTTGATAAAGCCAATCGCACCAGCGCATCATCCTTCCGCGGCCCGGGATTAATCACCGGTTTGGCGATCCTCAATCGCGTTAAAACTTCCTTGAATCTTCCAATTCTTACCGATATACACGAGATCAGCCAGGTTGGAGCCGCGGCAGAAGTCGTTGATATCCTGCAAATTCCAGCATTCCTCTGCCGGCAAACCGATCTGATTGTGGCCGCGGCTAAAACCGGCCGGACCATCAATATCAAAAAAGGCCAGTTCATGGCGCCGCAGGATATGAAGATGGCGGTGGACAAGGTCAAACAAACCGGAAACCATAATGTCTTCCTCACGGAAAGAGGTTTTTCTTTTGGTTATAACAATCTCATTGTCGACATGCGTTCCCTGGCGATTATGCGCGGGTTGGGAGTACCAGTAGTCTTTGATGGCACACACTCGGTACAATTGCCGGGCGGCATGGGCGCATCCAGCGGCGGTCAGCGAGAATTCGTTCCGCCCCTGGTCCGGGCGGCGGCGGCGGTCGGCATCGACGGCTTGTTTCTCGAAACCCATCCCGATCCCAGCCTGGCGAAGTCGGACGGTCCTAATTCCATTCCCCTCGATCAACTCGAATCCATCCTGCGTCAAGGAGTAAAAATTCATGAACTGGTTCGCCAAAGCACCCGGAATTAAAGCCATTGTCCTTGATATTGACGGTGTCCTGACCGACGGCGCCATCGGTTATGACGGCAATACCATTATCAAATATTTCAATATCAAGGACGGTCATGCCATTCATCTGGCGCTCAAACTGGGCTATATCGTCGGCTTCCTCTCCGGTCGTGACGATCCCCCCAATCGCCAGCGGGCCAATGATTTACAGGTCTCCTTTTATTATGGCGGCGAATCCGACAAAGGTGACGCGTTCGATCGTTTGTTAAACGAATTCAAGCTCAAGGAAGAACATTGCCTCTACATTGGCGATGACATTATTGATATCCCTATTCTGCGCCGCTGCGGCCTCGCGGTTTGTGTCGCTGATGCCGCGGACGAAGTCAAACACCATGTCGATTGGGTAACGGACAAGGCCGGCGGAAAAGGCGCGGTTCGCGAAGTTATCATTGGCTTGTTAAAGGAACATGACCGCTGGCAGGAAGTGCTGAACCGCTATTAAACCAACTATCATCGATTTTTCGCATCATTACTCGTTATAAATCAAAAATCATGGGAAGTTGAACATTACTTCTTGATCACATAATCGCGGATCGCCTGCCATTCTCCAAGGAAAGTTTTCGCAATTTCCGAATTGGTGATTTTTACCAGGTTTTCCCAATTTGCGGTGCTGGCGGCGTTGGTGTAATTAAAGCTGCCGGTCAACACCTGAGTTCGGTCGATAACCACAAACTTGTGGTGCATATGGCGATCATTCGGCATGCGGATCAGATCGACAATAATTCCTGCCCTTCTCAATTTCTTTATTAGTGGCTTGCACCATTCCGAATTCCCCTGCTCTTCATCCATTTTTATCTTTACTGCGACGCCTTGCTTATGCTTCGTTATCAAAGGGTCGACAATCTCGTCACGGGTCATCGAGTAAATGGCAATGACAATCTCTTTTTTTGCCGCTTTTATACTGTCAATCAGCAGGGTTTCGCAATCATGACGAAAGGCGGTTTGTACTTGTGCCGGTGTCTCCAGGGCATCAACAACACAGGGGAATCCCGCTGTGATCAACCCGATACCCAGTAAAATGAAGTTCTTAATTTCCATTGGGATTGCAGTTAAATAATCCTGGTAATAATGAGCCAATTGGTTTCGCAGGATAGTCGCGATAAACTATATCTGGTCTTCCAACATCTCTCTTGTTTTTAATTCACTACTTCAATTGATGATATGATATACTGTTAACCTCACCATGAACATCAGCAATTACAGCGATGACATTCTCAGACATTCTCCAAGGGGTCATACCGCTGACAGAACCATCGGACAGTCGCGGGAAATGAGACCGCTCATCGGGGCGCGATTCGGTCATGGTCCGATTAGCATCAGCCTGTTAGCCGGCTGTCATGCGGATGAACCGGTTGGACCACGATTATTGCGCACTTTTATTAACTTTCTCGAGCATCTTAAAGAGGACCATCACCTGTTATCAGATTATTCCTGGTGGATTGTTCCGCATGCCAATCCCGATGGTGAAGTAAAAAACCGGTCCTGGCATGGCGATGATGATGAAACCTATGATTGTCAGCGTTATCTGGTACATGTGATTCGCGAACTTCCAGGAGACGATATCGAGTTTGGCTTTCCAAGGAACCAGAATGATAACCAGGCGCGGCCCGAAAACCGGGCGATATTTGATTGGTGGCAAACCGCAGATTCCCCCTTCGCGCTCCATGTCTCCCTGCATGGTTTGGCGGTCGGCGCCGGACCATGGTTTCTGGTGGAGAAAGAGTGGTGGCCTCGGTGCGCCGGGTTAAGACAACGTTGTATCGCGAAGGTGAAGGAAATGGGGTATGCTCTCCATGATGTCGATCGCCAGGGGGAAAAGGGCTTTTTCAGGCTGGCGGAAGGCTTTTGTTCACGGCCTGATTCAAATGCCATGCGCGCCCATTTTATTGCCTTGGGCGACCCTGAAACCGCATCCCGATTTCGACCAAGCTCGATGGAAACCATGCGGTCGTTCGGCGGCGATCCTCTTACCCTGGTGAGCGAAATGCCCCTATTCATAGTCCCGCGCGGATCGTATGATCTGAGTCAACACCAGGATTGGAAAGAGAGGATACATCAATGGCGCAATCACCCAACCGACAAGATTCCGCAATGGGCCCAGTCAATGCCGCTTCAACCCATGCCGATTCGCGATCAAATGATTCTGCAATGGACGCTTATCGCGGCGGGGATCGAAGCGGTTGAGAATTCCATGTGATTAAAATACAAGGGGGTCGTAATCCTATTGCAGCCTCCTGTCCACCAATATAAAGTCAAAATAAAATCAAATGAGGATGAGCGAAATGAGTGACGTCATTTATATTTGACAGGATTGAATTTATGTATAACGTCAATCCAACAAATAAAAAGAAACCATATGAAAATCCAAGCCACGAAGAATTATAATGTTCATATCCCGGCCGCTGGTATCGCAACCGTCATATTATCTGATGAGAATTTCCTGAACCTGAATTTCAGCCGACTATCAATGAAGCTGGCAATACTGATGTGTTTCGCTTTACTCGCTAGTCCATGCGGGTTTGCTACTCATACCGGTCCCTATCCTTCTCCCGCATCCCATGTCTGGCCAATTTCCGGGACGACTACGCCCGATTTTCCCATTTCATCCACCTTCGGGCCACGTCTCAAAGCGTCGGAGAGCTTTCGCTATGACTGGCATCGCGGAGTTGATATTCCCGCTCCGTGTAATACCCCGATGAGAGCGATTGCCGATGGGGTGGTGCGCATGGCCGGTGACTATGCGTCGTTTTCCGATCGCGTGATCCAAATCTGCCACCCCAAACCGGGGGCGCCCGCCAACGTGTGTGGCGTCGATGCCAACAATGACAATCTTATGGATGACATCAATCCAATAAATGGCATAGTTGACAATTCAAATTCACCACAAGCCTATTATGCCACCTATCTGCATGTGGCATCAGTTAATGTCGTTGTTGGCCAACAAGTGTTAAAAGGGGAGATCATCGGCTTTTCCGGTGAAAGCGATATCGGTTCTACCGGCATATGCCATCCCGACAATCAGCCTGATCCGGCCGGATTCGATCATTTGCACTTCGAGATTCGCGATGGCGGGATTACCCAGCGATTCAATGTCCATCCCCTTCTGGTTCTCCCATATAACGACACGACTGCGCCGCAGGTCACCCTCGACTCTGTCGACCTCACCAATTCCCTGCTTCCGATTGTCCATCTCACGGCGACCACAGCGACCAATGAAATCGACCTCAATCAAGTCACCGTGATACTCTATGATAATTCGGGCGGCAGTTTGGTTGAGATTGATCGTCATGTCTTCGATATCATGGAATGGACCTATAAATACAGCGGCACGAACAGCAGCAGTGATATCACCATCCTCGACACCACACCCGACTACGATGGCATATACGACGACGCGCCCACCTTCGGCGCCGACAGCGGGGTGATTTCAGCGCCGGCACAATTTAATGGATCCAGTCCGCAATACGCTCTGACCCTGACCTTTAATCAATTGACCGGGCTGCCGAATCCGAACCATCTTTATATCGTTGCCAGAGCTACTGATGTGCGCGGCAATTTCTCCGAGGATACATATGGATCACCTGCTATCGCTACTGTGCCGATTGTCAATGAATATGGAACGATTGGCCTGATTCTGATTCTTGGACTGGCCGCCTTTTTCCGACTGCGCCGCAATCAGACAACTGCTGCGGCTTGAGGTTCAACCAAGAGTTATGGCATAAAGATCATAACTCCTCCATCACGGAAAAATAACTGTGGTCGAGTTATTGCGGTTATTGGGTACAACAACAATCAATATGCAGTTTTTGCGACTGAAGTTATAACACCCTTCCGATAAGCACGGTGAAAAATGACAGCATAATTCTAACCTCCAGCAAGACCTTAACGAATCGAATATCCCGGCGCTGTTTATCATGTGGTCATTCACGGCAACCACCGTCAAATCGTTTAAAACCTCGGGGTCACACCTCCAGTAGTTTTTTGGATTGCGGGACGAATTTGCCGGTCACCCGGGAACGATGGTAAGGCATAATGAAATTTTCTGAATATCTTATTGTAAGCATGTTATTATTCCATATGATTAAGAAATCAATTCGTATTAAGTCAAATTATTATCACGATTTTTTTCTGGATAGTAACAAGTTCAAGCAGTAATAATTAACGAGCAAGCATCGATGAACGTTCGAGAAGTTCTTGACCGTCTGCATGCCGAAGGCTGGGTATTAACCCGCCAGAAAGGTAGCCACCGTCAATTTATGCATCCGGCCAAACGTGGGGCTCGAGTGACCGTATCGGGTAATACTGGTCTGGATATTCCGCCGGGAACATTAAATAGTATTTACAAACAAGCAGGATGGAAATAAATCTATGAAGTATGCTATTATTATCGAAAGAAGCGAGTCAGGTTACGGTGCCTACGTACCGGATTTACCTGGCTGTATTGCGGTCGGTAGCACGGTCAAGGAGACAGAGTCTTTGATCAAGGAAGCGGTAGAATTTCATTTAGAAGGCTTACGGTCTGATGGGGAGCCTATCCCAGAGCCGACTGCACTGGCAGAGTATATTGAGATCGTGTAGATCATTTTGCCCGCAACCCCCAGGATCACACCTACCATTTGCATTTTACAATCTCTTTATTGAAAATAGTAGGTGTAATACCCATTGCACATGTCCATTCCCTTCTGGTCCTCCCATATAACGACACGACTGCGCCGCAGGTCACCCTCGACTCTGTCGACCTCACCAATTCCCTGCTTCCGATTGTCCATCTCACGGCGACCACAGCGACCAATGAAATCGACCTCAATCAAGTCACCGTGATACTCTATGATAATTCGGGCGGCAGTTTGGTTGAGATTGATCGTCATGTCTTCGATATCATGGAATGGACCTATAAATACAGCGGCACGAACAGCAGCAGTGATATCACCATCCTCGACACCACACCCGACTACGATGGCATATACGACGACGCGCCCACCTTCGGCGCCGACAGCGGGGTGATTTCAGCGCCGGCACAATTTAATGGATCCAGTCCGCAATACGCTCTGACCCTGACCTTTAATCAATTGACCGGGCTGCCGAATCCGAACCATCTTTATATCGTTGCCAGAGCTACTGATGTGCGCGGCAATTTCTCCGAGGATACATATGGATCACCTGCTATCGCTACTGTGCCGATTGTCAATGAATATGGAACGATTGGCCTGATTCTGATTCTTGGACTGGCCGCCTTTTTCCGACTGCGCCGCAATCAGACAACTGCTGCGGCTTGAGGTTCAACCAAGAGTTATGGCATAAAGATCATAACTCCTCCATCACGGAAAAATAACTGTGGTCGAGTTATTGCGGTTATTGGGTACAACAACAATCAATATGCAGTTTTTGCGACTGAAGTTATAACACCCTTCCGATAAGCACTGTGAAAAATGACAGCATAATTCTAACCTCCAGCCAGACCTTAACGAATCGAATATCCCGGCGCTGTTTATCATGTGGTCAATCGCTGCAACCACTGGCAAGTCGTGTTTCATGACGATGAGCATTATCAGATGTTTCTTTCAAAACTCAACGAATTCCCCAACGACTAGGGTGTGATTATTTAATCCATCCATGGTAATTGAGAACCATGCCATTCTCGGTAGAAAGACATTCGCAAAGCGTATCAAGCGCCGGCTTTTACTTGGTAATCCAGCCGATCATCGGGAGGAACTGGTATCGCGTTTTTTTCAGCGGTGGTTTTTTTCTATTGAAATCCACGAATTGACAGCCCGATGAAACTGACAGCAGTTCAGGAAAAGTTAAGTTGAGAGTGAAAATTACAGCAAACTTTAGATATGACTCCGATTTTTGCTTAGCTGAGTTCCAATCGGAATAAATATGGTTACAACGAAGCCAAGATGAGCAGGCGCCGGAATCGCAAATCGTTAATAATAATTGTGATTCATTCAATATGAGTTTGCAATAAAACATTGATGACGTTAAAATGCACGTGAAAGCGGCAATTATTATTTCCAAGAATAAAAATGGGGAGAGGAATCATGAAGAAACAAATTTTTCACAAGAACAGAGAATTATCGATGTTGGCGACTTCAGTATCCGCTCTCTATCTTTTACCCGCTGTGGCAACCTGTGATTTGATTCACGTGACTTCGCCACTAAGCGTATCAATGGGTGGCGGCAGCGTCGAGTGGGATGTTGATGGTGATGGGAATAACGATTTCCAATTAAAGGATTTTTTCACGGTTAGTACATATATTTTGATGCTAAACAGTGATGGTGGACGATTTGGTCGCGGCCTGGTTGAAGATGATCAACACCCCCTCAACCCTGTTTTCGGATGGGCGAATAATCTCAATTCTGGGTTGGTTGTCGGTCCGACTATCGCTAGTGGATATCGATTTGGTTTATCCAACGCATTTTACCGTGGTGTAATGAGTAATACTTTCAGTGTTACCTATGCTAATTTCTGGTCTTTTGTCGGTTTCACGGATGAAGTTGATGGCTTTTTAGGATTCCGGTTCGATAATGTAAGCGGTACTCATTATGGTTGGTCAAAAATTAACATTGACCTAAACGGCCCCAATTCCAGCTTTACCATCAAGGAATGGGCTTATGAATCAGTTCCCAATGCCTCAATCACGGTTGGTGCGACCGCGGCGGCTATACCTGAACCATCAACCAATGTGATGATGGGATTGTCGCTATTGGCGATGGGAGTAGCCGGCGTTCGGCGATGGCGGGAGACCCGGAAGCAAGCCGACAGTAACGCGTAACTGTAATGCGCGGAAATCCTGGCAAAAATATGGTGTATGCCCCGTGACCATTTTAATCTAACGGGGCATTTATATTTTAAATCATAATGACGTCACTGGCCGAGAAAATTCTTCTGATTGGATGGGATGCCGCGGACTGGAAGGTAATTACACCGCTGCTTGACGCGGGCAAGATGCCCAATCTGGAAACCCTGGTTAATAACGGGGTCATGGGCAATCTGGCGACCCTGTCGCCGATGTTGTCACCAATGTTGTGGACGTCGATAGCTACCGGCAAGCGCCCATTCAAGCATGGTATCCTGGGCTTCGCTGAACCCGATCCCCAAAGCGGCGGCATCCGGCCTGTCACCAACCTAAGCCGCACAACCAAGGCGATTTGGAACATCCTGAATCAGAATGGCAAACGCTGCAACGTGGTCGGCTGGTGGCCGTCGCATCCGGTTGAACCCATTAACGGCGTAATGGTTTCCAATCATTATCAAAGGGCAGTCGGAGCGCTAAACAAACCCTGGCCGATGCGACCCGGAACCGTGCATCCGGAAAGACTGATTCCGCATCTGGCGGATATTCGGATTCACCCTCACGAACTGGACGGGGAGCAACTGCTGCCGTTTGTGCCGGAAGCGGCGCGAATCAATCAGAAACAGGACAAGCATTTAATCAGTCTGGCAAAAATAATCGCTGAGTGCTCCACGATTCACGCGGCCGCCACCGGCATTATTCAACTCGAACCCTGGGACTTTATGGCGGTTTACTACGATGCCATTGACCATTTCTGTCATGGGTTTATGCGTTTTCATCCTCCCAAGCAGGAGTGGATCAAACAGGAGCATTTCGATCTTTATAAAAACGTTGTAGAAGTCAGTTACCGTTTTCATGACATGATGCTGGGCGCTCTCCTGAGTTTGGCCGGGGAAAACACAACCGTGATACTCATGTCCGATCATGGATTTCATCCAGATCATCTGCGGCCCCAGATCATTCCCAATGAGCCGGCGGGTCCGGCGGCTGAACATCGCCCCTATGGTATAGTCGTGATGAAAGGTCCCGGAATCAAAAAAGACGACAGGGTCTATGGGGCGACAATCCTCGACATCGCCCCCACAATTTTGACCTTGTTTGGACTTCAGATTGGCCGGGATATGGATGGCAAGGTAATCGCGGAAGCTTTCGCAAAACAGCCGGAAATAGGTTTGATCGATAGCTGGGATGATGTCACGGGCGACGCCGGCACTCATCCAATAGATTACCCGCTGGATCCTATCGAGGCCCAGGAAGCGATAAACCAATTGGTTGCCCTCGGTTATATGGAAAGTCCGAGTGAGGATCAGAGTAAGGCAGTTGCCGAAACTATCCGCGAGTTGCGTTATAATTTGGCGCGGAGTTATATCGATGCCAATCGCTATGTCGATGCGGAAGCGGTGTTGCGGAAGTTATGGGATATATGGCCGGATGAACATCGATTCGGGGTGAAGTTATTAAACTGTTACCTGGCACTCGGGCGCGTCATCGACGCCCGGCTTATTCTCGATAAAATCATTGTTCAGAAGAAAAATGTGACTCCAAAGGCACGGAAAGAACTGGAAGCGTTTATCGCAGCAATGAAGGATAAAAAGCCCGAGGAATACAGCCGGCAAGAGCAGCGTCAACTTCGAAAACTGCGGGCACATTCAAGTGTTAATATCAAAGCGCTGGCGTATCTCCAGGCGACAGTCCTGCATGTGGAAGGCAACTATGATGCCGCTCTGGATGCCTTGCAGCAGGCGGCAACCATCCAGTCGCATCAACTGCCAAGTGTTTATCTGAAGATGGGCGAAGTGTATCTCAGCATGAAAAAATGGGCGGACGCGGAAAAATGTTTTTGCATGGTTTTGAAGATTGATGCTATAAATGCCATGGCACAACTGGGGTTGTGCCGCAGTTATCTGGGGCAGCAACAGAATTTGCAGGCAGCGGCGGCGGCTTTGAGATCGATCGGTTCTTATTTTCATAATCCTCAAGCGCATTTTCTCTATGGAGTTGCGCTGCACCGTTGCGGACGAATTGATATGGCGATCGAGGCATTGGAAATGGCGCTCAATCAAAATCCCATATTCCCGGAAGCGCATAAACGACTGGCATTCATTTATGGGAAACGTCTGTATCAACCGCAGTTGGAAATCAAGCATAAACGGCTGGCTAGAGAAACCCAACAATGGATCAGGGATTTCAGAGCCGGGAAGCTGGCTGATGCTGGAGCATCAAAAAAACTGCCGCTACTCGACTTCGAGGTTCAGGTAATACCAACCACGAACCGCCAGGAAGACAGGAATTTGGCTGATGTTATCACAGTAGTCACCGGCCTACCCCGGTCTGGCACATCGATGATGATGCAAATGCTCAAAGCAGGCGGGATCTCATTGCTTGCAGACGAGAATCGCCCTGCCGACAACGACAATCCGCTGGGATATTTCGAGTATCAAAAAACGAAAAGTTTAAAACGGGATAATAGCTGGCTGGCTGATGCAAAAGGAAAAGCGGTGAAAATAGTGGCGCCGCTCATGGGTTTTTTACCCACCTGTTTTAATTATAACGTCATTTTCATGGAACGAGATCTTGCCGAAATCGTTGCCTCGCAAAACCAGATGTTAAAACATCATCAACAAACGGGTGCTGATCTATCGGATACCGAACTGATCTATACCTATTCACGACAACTTTTACAAATCAAAAAGATGTTAGTCGAACACCCCCGGATGATTATACTTTATGTTGATTATCGCCATGCGGTTGAGAACACTGAAGACGTGGCCAACACAGTAGGAGATTTCCTTAATTGTAATCCACTAAACAAATTAGACATGGTGCAGGTTGTCGATACCGGCTTATATCACCAGCGCGGTAATAATGTCAATAATCGATTGGGATAATCCAAAACGAACGTGGTTAGGGTAATCACCTCATCAATACGTTCGTTTCTGCTTAAGCAGCTCATAAAATTGTTGGAACTCCCGTGTTGATGTGGATACCATTTCAATGCGTTTTGCATACTGACAATCGCACCAGTGGCAATCAGGTACACCGCCGACAGTATACCGTTTGTACATTTGACCCTAGGTCTATTTTCCAATAAGCATTCCGAAAAATTATAGGATCATTATCGCCAGACCATTACCAATCGAATATCCCGGCGCTGTTTATCATGTGGTCAATCGCGGTAACCACCGTCAAGTCGAAACCTCGGGGTCACACCTGCTATTCGCCTTGTGGCACAATCTCTTACTTGGGTGGATTCAATTTGCAACTTTAGATATTTTTCTGGACATCAATTATTGGGAATTGCGAGTATATTA
>CAZTTH010000027.1:0-39897 GCA_964615975.1 uncultured Lentisphaerales bacterium
TGTTCAATGTTGAATTTTCGAAAACTCGAAGACGATGAGTATAATGTCACGCGCGATTGATATTCCTTATGCGGTAATCAAGATCAGAGTAGCATCCAAAAACGACTTGATTCAGATGAAGGCGATTCGGCATTCCTTGCAAGATCAAGCAGAGATTAATTTTCTCAAAAACGGTCAATGAGTCCTTAATATGGAATCCACCCAGGCGGAACAAATTATTCGCGAGGTCAGTGACTTGCGCGAGTTGGGACTTTCTTTGGCACGTTTCGGTTATCGGGCTGGTCTCCATCATCAAAAACCAGGCGCCCTTCCACTGCCTCCATCCCCGGATGAGATTATTACACCAGATGTTTACCCTGATCATCCCATGCTGGAACACATCGCTAAGGAGCTTTGTTAAAATAAGAGAACCCTGCCGGACTATGGGGGGATTCCGGCAGGGTTCGGAGGGAAGCTTAAATTGTTGCCACTTAGTGTAATTGAAAAAAACGCAGACGCAAATGTGATTGAAAAAAAATTTAACCCGTTGCCAGACAAGGTGGCGTGTCATGGAAACCCCGTGGGGGTGGTTGAGGCGAAACCTCGCCTCCTTGTAGAAAGTGGAGCGGGTGGGGGGAATCGAACCCCCGTGATCAGCTTGGAAGGCTGGAGCTCTACCATTGAGCTACACCCGCTGGATGACAATTTTAATGGGTAAATATAGTGATCTGGACTGGCTTCCCAACCAGGCAGCGAAAATAAACTCCAATTATTATAGAAGAGGATAGGTACTAATCAATCGGGACTATCAGTCTTTTTCAGGTTTTGTCCCGCCAAACACAGCTTAAAAGATGTCCCGTCAGGGTAGGGGATTCTGAGTTATACTGCCGTTGCCGGCAACTATCCAGGATCACCGGGCCCCAGCTCGGCATGATATTCCTGAACACCGCCATTTGCGAGCATTCCCATTGCCATTCAGTAAACATGATCAACAAAAGTCGTAATCTGTAACGATGATGACTATAGTATGACCCGGCTTGTTTTAGCCCTACTCGTCTTGATTAACAACTTGCCACTCAACATGTACTACCATCTTACTCGTATCATTCACTGTGCCTGGCACTCTCATCGTATTTTAGTGTTAGACCGTTATCCATGGAATTAATGACTGCCATATTGATTGTGTTGGTGACCGCCTGGATCGCTGGTTTCCTGGCGCATCGTTGGTTCGGTTATCCGCCATTGTTGGGAGAATTGATCGCCGGCATCGTCCTTGGTCCACCCTTGATGGGATGGTTGCCGGTGCATGACGGCCTGAAGCCATTGGCGGAAGTCGGAGTTTTTATGATGCTCTTCTACATTGGGATGGAAATTGATCCCAAGGCAATGCTGAAAAGTTCAAAGCCGGCCATTCTCGCTGCCCTAGGAGGCTTTGTACTGCCCTTCCTGCTGGGGTATTACGTCACCTATTTTTACCTCTTGAATCAAGCTGAAATCAACCTTATTTCTCTGGCCGAAGAAACCGCATTCAATCGCGAGATCGTCATTCCCAGTCTTTTTGTCGGCATTGGCATGGCGGTTACCGCGTTGATCGTCAAATCGCGAATTCTATTGGATTTGAAACTGCTGGACACCCGCATCGCGATGGTATTGATGACCGGAGCGTTATTATCCGATACGGCCGTGCTCATCGTGTTTTCCGCGATCATGAATTTTTCCAAAACCCAGCAGATGGATGCCGCATTTGTATTATTGATCAGCGGCAACGCCATCCTCTTTTTTTTACTGGCAATCTTGATTGGAGAGAAAGCATTTCCCTGGGTCGACAAGCTGCTGGTCAAATGTCATTTAATCGGGAAATCCGGGGCCTTGATGGTGATATTGATCGTCGCCCTGGGCATGGGGTTGCTGGCCCATGCCTTGGGGCTGCATCAGATTGTCGGCGCGTTTATGGCCGGTTTATTCGCGCGCAAAATGATTGGTGATCATCGTGAATTCATCCGGGTAACCGAGCAGGTACAAGCGCTTTCCATGGGCTTTCTGGCGCCGATTTTTTTTGTGACCATCGGCTATTCATTTTCGCTTTCAATATTCACCACTGATCTGGCGCTATTGGTGGTGCTTACCGTGATTGCCATCGCCAGCAAAATCATCGGGG
Organism: uncultured Lentisphaerales bacterium; assembly: GCA_964615975.1. Taxonomy (GTDB): domain Bacteria; phylum Verrucomicrobiota; class Lentisphaeria; order JABSQK01; family JAJFLO01; genus CAZTTH01. Next base: position 2,138 of record CAZTTH010000027.1, read on the forward strand.
TCATGATTGGGTATTTGCCCAGCGGATACAGCTGGCGCGAAGGTTTTACCATCGGATGCGCGATGAATGGACGCGGCGCGGTCGAGATCGTAATCGCGGGCATGGGATTGGAATATGGATTAATCAACCAGCACATCTTTTCGATCCTGGTCTTTATCGCGCTCTTTACCTCGGTGCTGGTGCCGTTTTCCCTCAAACTATGCACCGACTGGCTCCGCCGTCGCGGCGAGCTCGATCGTATTACCCAGCGTGAGGGCATGCTGATTTTTGGCGCCGGCCCCCTGGCGCGACTGGTGGCCAAACAATTATCTCCGCATATTTCGATCAAACTGATCGACCGCAATAAGGAAATGTGCAATGCCGCGCGAAAAAATGGCCTGCAGGCGGTGCATGGCAATGTCCTGGATGATGAATTGTTGGATTTGGTCGGGGCGCGGCGAATCCAAACGGTGGTCGCCATGACCTCAAATCCGGAGATCAACATCCTCGCCGCTCAATTTGCCAAGGAACACTTTTTCGTTCCCGAACTTTATGTCATGATGGGCGAAGAAAGTCCTGATGAATTTGCCGCCATCATGGATCGCCTGGATATCATCCCGGTCTTCTCCGGGCCGGTTATCCACGGTAATTGGGATCAATGGATTCAGCATAAATGTTATAAGCAAGAAACCATTACCGTGAATACCAGTGAAGAAATCAAACAAATCCAAACGGACATGCTGGACCGCACCTGCCTGCCGATCACCGTGAGTCACAGTAATTCCGTGAGCCTATACCATTCCAAGACCTTGCTGGCGCCGGGCATCACCATTTCACTGATCCGTCCGGAATCTGATGAACTGATCGATATTGATCGCTTCGATCTGATGGTCGAAAAATGCCCGTTCCTCGATCTCGACCGGAATACTACCCTGGAGCAGTTTTTTCTGCTCGCCGCGGAGAAATTGACTGATAATCTCAATATCGACAAGCAGATACTGGCCCAGGCTCTGGAACAACGTGAAGAAGAAAGCGGCACCATCCTGGGACCCGGAGTGGCGGTGCCGCATACGCGGCTGGCGGGTGAAAAAATCTTTCAAATCCTCATCGCCCGCAGTAAAACCGGAGTGATTTTTAAAGGCGAAGTGGAAAGAGCGCACATTATCTTTGCCTTGATCAGCTCGACCGATGAACGCAATCTTCACCTGCGTTCGCTATCCGCCATCGTCCAGATCGTCCAAGGCAACAATTTTATGGAGAAGTGGCGTGCCGCCACTGATCTGGAGGAACTTCGCCACTTGATCCGCACCGCGCCACGCCGGCGCTTTTGATTTCCAGTCCCAGCGCTGGAGTCATGTGAACTCACCGGCAAAAGCTTCCTAGGCATTTTTTTACCACCCCGGGTGAACTCACAGTGTAAAAAACTCGTTGGGCAATGATCCCCGTGATAAAGCACCTGTTCGAATCGGTTGACCGTCAATTTTGACGATAAAGGCAACTGGACTTAACCATTGATGCTGCGTTTTCATCCCGTCTTTAATCAAATACCAACAAAATTTGCATTCGAACAGACGGTAACCCCAAACGCCTTTTCAGGCCGCCGCAGGGTGTTTGCTCAAAGGTTCAGGGTCCATATTGAATTTTTTCATTTCATTGACGAAAATTCGATAAATCACCTTGATACCGCCCAGCACCGGAATGGCAACGATCATCCCCAATGCGCCCGCCAGAATGCCTCCCATAAGGACGCCCAGAACACAAAACACCGGGTGAATCTCCACCTGTTCCTGCATGACCAAAGGGAGGATCAGGACGTTATCAAGAAACTGCACGATAAACACCACGCCAATGATCCCCAGTATCGCCACAAAATCTGTTGAGGTAATCAGCACCAGAAAAACCCCAAAGACCGCGCCGATCACCGGACCGATGATGCGGATCACATTCGTCAAGGCAATGGCAAAGGCAATGACCATCGCCAGCACCAGGGTTAATTCAGTAAAAAAGGTCAGTGCCACCAGCAGAGCAAATGATAGCACTCCCAGGATGAGATTTTCGATCACCAACCCGCGCAGGTAATACCCCAGGATATCAATGGTTTTTTTAAGGATGTACAATCCAGGTTCGAAAAACGAGTTCGGGATCATGCGAACGACAGAACGATAAAATTTTTCGCCATCCAGAAGAGAGAATACCAGGACAAAAAAGAAGATCAAAAAGAATTGGCCGGCCCTCCTTGCCAGTCCGCCGAAGGACTTCAAAATTGTCGTGCTCTGCTCGGCAATCCATGAACTGGTTTCTACAATGATTTTTTGATCATTCCAGGTTTCCCGAATCAGGCCGATCTGCTTCAACTGCAGAGAGATTTCCTTGCCGATCCCGACCAGGCGGGATTGCGCCACATCGCGGTATTGTTCCGGACGGGAAATGACATACACCTCATATTTGATTGCCGGAATCAAACTGTAGGCGACATAGGTGATCGACCCGATGCAGAGCAAAAAAATGGCAAAAATGGTGAGTCCCTTGTGAATGCCCAGACGGTGGGCGCCAACCACCATCGGATAGAGAATGTAGGCAAAGATCAAAGCCGTCAGCACGGGAGTGATAAGGGTGCGGGTTTGATAGATCATCGCGATTAGCGCGATGGTCGCAAGAACAATGAAATAATTGCGATAGAACCTATCCTCTTTCATATTTGGCCAACTTGTCCTGCAACATTTTAATCTCATGCCTTGAGGCGCGATAATTCCGCGTGGTTTTTATCAGATTCTCAGCGATGGTGTCAGTGATGCCTTTTAATACCTTGAGGCCATCCCGGGGAAATTGATTGTTGAGTACTTCGATATCGAATGTGGAAAGCGCCAGGAGGATGGTGTCGTTCTCGACCGCCTTGGCGTTCGCCGTCCGGTATCCGGTTGATATCATGCTCATTTCGCCGAATAACTCGCCGGTCAAGGCTTCGGCGTAGACAATTTTATCCTGATCCTCGTAACGAATATAAATTTCGACTTTTCCCTGCTTGACAATAAACAAACAAATCCCCAGGTTGTCCTGCTTGAAGATCAATTCATCGTGATTGTAGCGACGTTCAACAAGGCGTGACATGATGAAAAGGATGGCTTCGGCGCTGAGATTTTTAAACAGATAATTCTGGCGGAGAAAGCGATAATTGTCGTCTTTGACAAAATCACCCAGTGCCCGCCGGCTGGCGCGTTCAATGAGTTTATCGAAAATCTTCATAACTGTTTAATAAATAGTGGCTAAAATGGATGTCAAGAGATCGGCATGAATGAATTCCCTTTATGCGCGGCCAGCCGGTTTGATTAAAATCACGGGGTACTCCCAACCGTCACACCGGCATAAACGCAAAAGAATTTTGAGATATTACATTGACAAAATCAGACTGATAATCAAGGTTGCGGATAATTACGATGATTCGGTTGTTCAGCGCAGGCAAGCCCTTGATGTATAAAACCAGTGCGACTAGGTTGCCGGGAGACAACGCGGCGGTCGCGGATGGGGCGGGGCAGAGCTCCACATCTCTGCCTGGCGACATAACTATCCATTAATCACCAACTTCACCGATCACCAGCGTTAAATCACCCCTTGAAATGAGGTTTGGAGGTGGCATTTGGGTACTAAAAAATTACCGTCCCAACAGGAAGTGAAAGCCTTAAAAGAAATTCAGCGCGATCGCCGATTATTACAGCTCTTTATCGAACATACGCCCGCTGCCATTGCCATGTTCGACAGCGAAATGAGATATATTTCAGCCAGTCGGCGATTTCTGATAGATTTGGATATCGATGACCAGAATATCATTGGCAAATCGCATTATGAAGTGTTCCCGGATATTCCTGAGCGTTGGAAACAAATTCATCAGCGCTGCCTTAAGGGCGCTATCGAACGATGTGATGAAGATCCATTCCCACGCGCCAGCGGTAAATTGGATTGGGTTCGTTGGGAGATTCGCCCATGGTTTGAACAAGCCGATGTGATTGGTGGCATCATCCTCTTTTCGGAGGTAATTACTGAACAAAAAAAGGTCCTGCAGCAACTCAGGGAAAGCGAAGAAAAATTCCGTGATCTGTTTTATAAACATGCGGCGATAAAACTCCTCATAGATCCGGATAACGGCGCCATTATTGAGGCCAATTGCGCGGCAGAGAGATTTTATGGCTGGACCGGGAATGAACTGCGCCGGATGCGGATTCATGACATCAATACCCTTTCCCCCGAACACATTACCGAGGAGCTGCGCAAGGCCAGGGATCAGCGGCAAACACACTTTGAATTCCGCCATCGGCTGGCCAATGGCACGATTAGAGATGTGGAAGTATTCAGGAGCAGGATTGACAGCAACGGAAAACCGATGTTGCATTCCATCATTCACGACGTTACCGAGCGCCGCAATCTCGAAGAACAACTGCGGCAGTCCCAAAAGCTGCAAGCTGTGGGCAGGCTGGCAGGCGGCATCGCGCACGAATTCAATAACATGCTCGCGGTGATCCTTGGTTTTGCGGAGCTGGGGTTGAACAAAACCAGTAAAGATAATCCACTGCATAGCTACCTGAAAGAGATTCTAACCTCAGGCAATCGAGCCGCTGAAATTGCCCGCCAATTACTCGCTTTCGCCCGCAAACAGATCATCGCGCCCAAAGTGCTCAATCTGAACGATACCGTCGCTGATATGCTCAAGATGCTTCGCCATCTCATTGGCGAAAACATTGAGTTTGTCTGGCTGCCGGCGCCCGGATTGTGGCCGGTAAGGATTGATCCCGCGCAGATTGACCAGATTCTGGTCAATCTGTGTATCAACGCCCGGGATGCCATTAACCATAGGGGCACGATCACCATCGCGACAGAAAACCTGATCATTGCGGCAACCCCTGGCGCCGAACAGGTGAACTTTATTCCCGGTGAGTTTGTCAAGCTGAGCGTCAGTGACAATGGCTGCGGGATGGAAAAAGACACCCTCGCACATCTTTTCGAACCTTTTTTCACTACCAAGGAAGTGGGGCAGGGAACCGGTCTGGGATTACCCATGATTTATGGCATTGTCCATCAGAATGGCGGGTTTATTACTGTGGACAGCGAACCCGGGAAGGGAACGACCTGCAAAATTTACCTGCCGAAATTTACCTCTCCTGAACCAGTGACTGCCGGACCCAAGGACAAAATCACACCGGCAATCCCCTCAGGCAGGGGCAAGACAGTACTCATGGTGGAGGATGAAGCATCCATCCTGACAGTCGGCAAAATGATCCTCAATGAGCTGGGTTACACGGTGCTGACCGCGCGCCTGCCAGCAGCGGCAATCAATCTAGCTCAAGCGCATCATGGGGAGATAGACCTGTTAATTACTGATGTCTTAATGCCCGATATGAACGGCCAGGATCTGGCCAGGCAGATTCGCATCCTTTATCCGAATATCAAGATTCTGTACATGTCCGCTTATCCTGCCGATATTATTGCCCAGCATGGCCAGTTGGAAGAAGTCGTTAATTTTATCCATAAGCCATTTTCCATGAATGATCTGGCGCACAAGGTACACATGGCCATGGCAGGAAAGTAAAACGGTGATGTCCGTGACCTGCGGCGTGTAAACCACTTCAGCCCATACCACCGATTTGGCGCCTCGTGCAATTTTCCTCATCATACCCGATGCCGAAATAAAAAACTTGACATCGTCTTTGAGCCATGGTAAGCTTGAAGCAACATGAAAACCAACTACAACTACACTCGCGTCCTGATCGAAAATGTTAAACCCGAAGTCGATGATGGCAGATACCCAATCAAACGGGTGATTGGAGAAGTCGTTGAGGTTGAAGCCGATATATTTACCGACGGTCATGATCTCCTGAGCGCTGTCCTGCGCTATCAACGTCCAACCAATCCGGTCTGGCAGGAAACTCCCATGCTTTTGGATAAGAATGATCGTTGGACAGGAAAATTCACTATCGCCGACATCGGCCTCCATCGCTACACCATTATCGCCTGGATTGATCATTTCGGCTCCTGGCAGCATGATCTTAAGAAGCGGGTGGCGGCGGCACAGGATGTCCGGGTTCATCTCCAGGTCGGCGCCCAGATACTTAACGAACTGGCAAGCCAGGTTAAGGGCAGCCACAAAAAAGAATTACTCAAACACGCGGATCTACTGGTGTCGGAGAGTGATCCGGAGAGCAGTGTTCAACTGGCATTAAGCCCGGAACTGACCCGCCTTGCCGCTAGATATCCAGACCGTCGCCAGGCTACCGCTTATGAGAAAGAATTAACGGTGTGGGTCGAACGTAAAAAAGCATTGTTCAGCAGTTGGTATGAATGCTTTCCCCGCTCCTGCGCCGCCGAACCCGGAAAACATGGAACCTTGGCGGATTGCCGCCGGCTGTTGCCGGAGCTGGCGCGCATGGGCTTCGATGTCTTTTATTTGCCTCCAATTCACCCCATCGGCAAAACCAACCGCAAGGGAAAAAACAACCAGACCATTACCGAACCCGGAGATGTCGGTTGTCCCTGGGCCATCGGGGGCGCTGAGGGCGGACATAAATCCATTCATCCGGATCTGGGAACCATGCAGGATTTTAGCGAACTGGTGAGCGCGGCGGAAAAACACGGCATTGAGATCGCGTTGGATCTGGCCCTTCAGTGCGCGCCGGATCATCCCTATGTCAAGGAACATCCGGAGTGGTTCAAATGGCTGCCGGACGGGACCGTCCAATACGCCGAAAACCCGCCCAAAAAATACCAGGATGTGCTGCCCATCAATTTTGACACCGAGCAGCGTCAGGAATTATGGGAGGAATTGAAAAGCATCGTGCTGTTCTGGGCGGGACATGGGGTGCGTATCTTTCGTGTCGACAATCCCCATACCAAGCCGATTCGCTTCTGGGAATGGATGACTCATGAATGTCGGCAGCAGTACCCGGATTTGATCTTTCTCTCGGAGGCTTTTACCCGCCCCAAAGTCATGTACGCATTGGCGAAAGTCGGCTTCAGCCAATCCTACACCTATTTTACCTGGAGAAACACCAAGATCGAATTCATCAAGTATATGACTGAATTATCGGCAACCGATGTGCGCGACTTTTTTCGCCCGAACTTCTGGCCCAACACCCCGGATATCCTGCCTGAACATCTCCAGTATGGCGGCCGTCCCTGTTTTATTACCCGTCTGATTCTGGCGGCAACCCTGTCATCAAACTATGGCATATACGGCCCGCCATTCGAACTCTGTATCGCCGCCGCCCTGCCCGGCAAAGAGGAATACGCGGATTCGGAGAAATATGAGGTCCGTTTTTGGAATTGTGAGGCGCCGGGAAATCTAAGGGACATCATTGCCCGAGTCAATAAAATCCGCTCCGCGAATCCCGCCTTGCAGTCCACTTGGAACATCCGCTTCCACGAAGCCGATAATGATCAATTAATCGTTTATTCCAAGGCCACCGCGGACCTTTCCAACATCATCCTGGTCATCGTCAATCTTGATCCTTATCATGTTCATTCGGGATGGGTGACCGTGCCCCTGGAGGAATTTGGCATCGACAGCGCCGAATCCTATATGGTGCATGATCTGTTGAGCGACGAAAAGTATATCTGGCAGGGAGAAAAAAACTATGTGAAATTGGATCCCCAGGTTTTTCCGGCTCATGTTTTGCGGGTGAATATCCACTTGAAGCGGGAAAGTGACTTCGATTATTTTTTTTAACCGGCTTGGGACACCCAGCCGGTTAAAAAAAATAATCAGAGGAGGAAATTAATGGCTAAACCACAATCATCATATTCAGTGACAGACGATCCCCAATGGTACAAGGATGCCATCATTTATGAATTGCATGTTAAAAGTTTCCACGACAGCAATGGCGATGGCATCGGCGATTTCAAGGGGGTAACGAAAAAACTGGATTATCTTCGCAGCCTGGGAGTGACGGCGCTCTGGCTTTTGCCTTTTTATCCCTCGCCCCTGCGCGACGACGGCTATGACATCGCGGATTATTATGATATCCATCCACAATATGGGACGATGGCGGATTTCAAGGAATTCCTCCATGAAGCGCGGCGTCTGAAATTGCGCGTCATCACCGAGCTGGTGGTCAATCACACGTCCAATATCCACCCCTGGTTCCAAAAATCCCGCGCGGCCAAACCGGGTTCCTACTGGCGCAATTTTTATGTCTGGAGCGATTCTCAGGAAAAATATGCCGATACCCGCATTATCTTCACGGATTCAGAAACCTCGAACTGGACCTGGGATCCCGTGGCCAAAGCCTATTTCTGGCATCGCTTTTATTCCCATCAGCCGGATTTGAATTTCGCCAATGCCAATGTCCTTAAAGAGGTGCTCAAGGCTCTCGATTTCTGGTTTGAAATGGGGGTTGACGGCATGCGCCTGGACGCTATTCCTTACTTGTGCGAACGCGAGGGCACGAATTGTGAAAACCTCCCTGAGACCTTCGTGATTCTGGACCGCATGCGCGCCCATCTCGATCAGAAATATACCAACAAGATGCTGCTTGCCGAAGCCAATCAATGGCCGGAGGATACGGTCGAGTACTTCGGCGCCGGCAATCGTTGTCACATGGCATTTCATTTTCCCCTGATGCCGCGGATGTTCATGGCCTCTAAAATGGAGGATCGTTTTCCCATCGTCGATATCATCGAGCAAACCCCCGCAATTCCGGAAACCTGTCAGTGGGCATTGTTTTTGCGCAATCATGATGAGCTGACCCTGGAGATGGTCAGTGATGAAGAGCGCGATTTCATGTACCGGGTCTATGCCAGCGACTCAACTGCCCGCATCAATGTCGGCATCCGCAGGCGATTGGCGCCGCTATTCGATAATAATCGGCGCAAAATAGAATTGATGTATATCATGCTCTTTTCGCTCCCGGGAACCCCGGTCATTTATTATGGCGATGAAATTGGCATGGGCGACAATCATTATCTCGGCGACCGCAATGGGGTGCGGACGCCGATGCAGTGGAGTTCCGACCGCAATGCCGGCTTTTCCCTGGCGAATCCGCAAAAACTTTTTCTCCCCATCATCATCGATCCCGACTATCATTATGAGACGGTCAATGTCGATCATCAGGAGCGCAATCAGTCCTCCATGCTCTGGTGGATGCGCCGGGTGATCACGACGCGAAAGCGCTTCCAGGCCTTCAGCCGCGGCAGTATCGAATTTCTCCCCTCAGATAATTTCAAGACCCTGGCGTTCATCCGTCAGTATCAGGACGAACATCTCCTCGTGATCATCAATCTCTCTCGGTTTTCGCAGGCGGTGCAATTGGATCTGTCCCGTTATGCTGGATATGTCCCGGAAGAAGTGGTGAGCGGCAATAAATTTCCCATTATAAAAACCGATCCCTATAACTTTACCCTGGGGTTTCATGATTATTTCTGGTTTATCCTGAAGCAGGAAAGAAAACTCAATGCCTATGGCGAATCGGGATTTGTTCCCGAGATAAAAATCGCGGGCGCCTTGAAAACCATCCTCGGGACGTCGCTGCAGGAACACCTGGAACAGGACATCCTCCCGGCTTATCTGCCCCATTGCCGCTGGTTTGCCGGCAAGGCCAAGATCATCAAGAAGGTGATGTTGCAGGATGATATCACCCTCGGAGCGGATTGTGACAATGCTCATCTGATCATCCTCGAAGTCAACTACGTCGACGGCGATCCGGAATTCTACTTTTTGCCCCTGGTCATCGCCCCGGTCCATATGGCGGATAAACTCACGGATGTGCCGAGAGCCATCTTTGCGCATCTGATTACTCCTTCGGGCCGCTGTATCGTTTACGATGGCATCTATAATGAAGCGTTGCGCAATCAGCTTTTGCGGATGATAACCAGCAGGCAAACGTTCAAGACCAAAAGCGGACAACTGAGCGGATATTCAATCCGGGAAGCAAAAGTGAAAAAAAGCAAAGCGATGCCCCATCCCCAGCTCAAAAGTCACTTGCTCAGTGTGGAACAAAGCAATTCCTCGATTCTCTATGATGAAAAATATTTTCTCAAGCTTTACCGCCGCCTGGAAACCGGAATCAACCCTGAATTGGAAATCGGACGCTTTCTCACTGAGCGGCAATCATTTTCTCATACCCCGGCATTTGCCGGAGCGATGGAATATCGTCGTCCTGACAAGGAGGTGATCGTCCTCGGTATCCTGCAAAAATATGTGCGCAATGAAAGCAATGCCTGGGATTACTCCCTGGCGGCGATCAGCCGTTACTTTGAACAAATTCTGGCCCGGCACGATGAACTTGCTGAAATCCCGGTTTTGCCCTCATCTTTCCTGATGATCGCGGCGGAAGGCCTGCCGCCATTGATTCAGGAATTGATCGGCGGCGTCTATCTCGAAAAGGCCCGGCTGTTGGGGAAACGAACTGGGGAGCTCCATCTTGCTCTGGCTGATGCCGGCGCCAATCACGCCTTCGCCCCCGAAGCCTTTTCTCTCCTGTATCAACAATCATTGTTCCATGCCATGAGAACACAGACGAAAAAGGTCTTCACATTACTTCGGAAATCACTCCCAACCTTAAGGAACACGGTTAAAAGCGATGCTGAAATGGTGCTGGGCAAGCAACCGGAGATCATCAAGTGTTTTGAGCGCTTGACTGACAACAAGATTACCGCCATGAAAATCCGCATTCATGGCGATTACCATCTCGGCCAGGTTCTTTACACCGGCAATGACTTTTCGCTTATCGACTTTGAAGGCGAACCGGCGCGGTCAATCGGTGAACGCCGCCTGAAACGTTCGCCTTTGCGGGATGTCGCCGGAATGATCCGTTCGTTTCACTATCCCGGTTATGCGACTTTGTTCAACTCACGAAGCTATTCCTCGGATCATCGGCGGTTGTTGGCGCCCTGGGCGGAAATCTGGTATCAGGGAGTCGCGGCGACCTTTCTTCATCACTATCTCGACACCACCCAAAATTCATCCTTTATCCCGCAGGAGAAGCGGGAATTGGAGCTCCTGCTGCAAACCTATATGCTGGAAAAAACAATCTATGAAATCGGCTATGAACTCAACAATCGGCCGGATTGGCTTATCATTCCGCTGCAGGGAATCAAAAAATTAATCGAAGGATAATCAAATGCCTGCCACAAAAACAACGAAAAACAAAATTTCCGGTGACAACCGAATCACCGCCCCGCACGAATTGACCGACCATGACATCTACCTGATCAAGGAAGGCACGCACAGTAAATTATATGAAAAATTCGGCGCCCATCGCTGCCTCAAGAATGGGGTCGACGGGGTGAAGTTCGCGGTGTGGGCGCCCAATGCCAGCAGAATGGCGGTAATTGGCAGTTTCAATGACTGGAATCCGGACTCACATCCGCTCCAACAGCGGGAAGATCATTCGGGAATCTGGGAAGGTTGGTTTGCCGGAATTGCTGCCGGCGCCACCTATAAATATCATCTGCAAGCGAAAACCACCGACTATCAGGTCGCCAAAGGAGATCCCTTTGCCCGTTTTTGCGAAATCGCACCGGCCACCGCCTCGGTCGTCTGGGAACTCGATTATACCTGGGGCGATCACACGTGGATGAGCGGGCGGCGGCGCCACAATTCGCTCACCGCACCGATGTCGATCTATGAAATTCATTTAGGATCATGGCGGCGGGTTCCGGAAGATGGCAATCGCTCATTGAGTTATCGAGAAATGGCGGCCCAGCTTATTCCTTATATCAAGGAAATGGGCTTTACCCACGTGGAATTCATGCCGGTGATGGAGCATCCATTTTTCGGCTCATGGGGATATCAGGTGGGAGGTTATTTCGCGCCTTCAAGCCGCTATGGAACTCCCCAGGACTTGATGTATTTAATTGATATCTTTCATCAAAATGATATTGGCGTTATCCTCGATTGGGTCCCCTCCCATTTTCCCAATGATGAATTCGGACTCGCCTATTTCGATGGCACCCACCTCTATGAACATGCTGATCCACGGCAGGGATTTCATCCGGATTGGAAGAGCGCGGTATTTAACTATGGCCGCAATGAAGTCAGAGCTTTTTTGATCAGCAGCGCCATATTCTGGCTTGATAAATACCATATCGACGGTTTACGTGTCGATGGGGTTGCCTCGATGCTTTACCTTGATTATTCGCGGCCGGCAGGGGAATGGATTCCCAATGAATTCGGCGGACGGGAAAACATTGCCGCCATCTCCTTCCTCAAACAATTCAACCAGTCGGTGAGTCAGGCGTATCCTGATGTCCTCACGATTGCCGAGGAATCAACTGCCTGGCCCATGGTGTCACGACCGGTTCACCTGGGAGGATTGGGATTTGCCATGAAATGGAATATGGGCTGGATGCACGACACCCTGGATTATTTCAGCGCCGACCCGATTTATCGCAAATACAATCATAATCAACTCACCTTCAGCATCTGGTACGCGTTTTCCGAAAACTTCATGCTGTCGCTATCGCACGATGAAGTTGTGCATGGCAAAGGATCATTGCTGGGCAAAATGCCCGGGGATGAGTGGCAGCGTTTCGCCACCCTGCGCTCGTTGTGGGGCTATATGTACGCCCATCCTGGAAAAAAACTGGTCTTCATGGGCGGTGAATTCGGGCAATGGCGGGAATGGAATCATGATTCCAGCCTGGATTGGCACTTACTGGAAAGTCCCACGCATCTGGGCATGCAGCGCTGGGTAAAAGACCTCAATCGAATTTACCGAGAGGAAGCTGCTTTGTTCGAGCGTGACTTTAGTAACGATGGATTTTCCTGGATCGATTGCAATGATACCGACAACAGCGTCATCAGTTTTACCCGAAAAGGAACCCCAAAAGGTGAAATGGTCATCGTGATCGGTAATTTCACCCCCGTTCCTCAGCACAATTATCGCATCGGTGTTCCCGTGGGGGGATTTTGGCAGGAAATTCTCAACAGTGACGCCATGATTTATGGCGGCAGCGGGCAGGGGAATATGGGTGGGCTCGATGCCACACCCATCCCCGCTCATGGTCACTTTCAATCCCTTTGCCTGACCCTCCCGCCGCTGGCCGTCCTCTATTTCAAACTGCTAAAACAACCACGATTAGAGGATACAGTAAAAACTGGTTGACCAAGGCAGGTCAAACGTTGATATTCATTTATAATTCCTCGCTGTGAAAAAACTTTAAGGAGTTCTCTTGGTGAAATATCAACCCATTGAAAACTATGGCATCATTGGGGATCTGCACACCATCGCCCTGGTCGGCATGAACGGCTCAATTGATTTCATGTGTTTTCCCCATTTCGACTCTCCCACCATCTTCGCGTCCCTTTTAGACCCCAAAAACGGCGGCCGCTTCGAGCTGGCGCCAGTGGACAGTGCCCCCAAGCTGAAACAAATCTATCTGCCGGATTCCAATATCCTGCTCACCCGCTTTCTTTTTGCCGATGGGGTTACTGAAATCTCGGATTTCATGCCGATCGAATCGGATCGGGTGCAACACAATCTGGTGCGCCGGGTGAAATGTATTCTCGGCGAAATCAAATACCGGATGCGCTGCCAGCCGCGCTTCGATTATGGCCGCGCCGGACATCGCCTCGAGAGCGGCGACAACGTCGTTGTTTTTATACCGGAAAAACCCCATCTGCCGGTCCTGCGGCTGCGCTCCTCACTGCCGATGCGAACGATAAACGGCGCCGCGGTTGCTGAATTTACCTTGACCGCGGATCAAACCGCATGGTTTATCCTGGAAGAAGTACAGATCGGCGAGGAGTCGCCTTCTTCCGACCTCAACTTCGGCTCGAAAACGTTCAAGAACACTTTGAATTACTGGCGCAACTGGGTTGCCAAATCGCACTATCAGGGACGCTGGGCGGAGATGGTCCATCGTTCCGCGCTGGTATTGAAGCTCCTGACCTTCAACCCGACTGGAGCAATCGTCGCCGCGCCCACTTTTGGGTTACCAGAACTGATTGGGGGCGGCCGCAACTGGGACTATCGTTATACCTGGATACGCGATGCGTCGTTTACCTTGTATGCCCTGCTCAGGCTGGGATACACTGAAGAAGCGGCTCAATTCATGAAGTGGATAGAAGCACGCTGCGGTGAACTCGAACCCGATGGCTCGCTGCAGATCATGTATGGCATTAATGGCCAGCATGAACTCACCGAGATCGCCCTTCCGCATCTGGCCGGATACCGCAATTCCACTCCGGTGCGCATCGGCAATAACGCCAGCACCCAGGTCCAGCTCGACATCTATGGGGAACTCATGGATTCAATTTACCTTTATGACAAATACGGCGCGCCGATATCCTTTGATCTGTGGCAGAATATCGTTCGCCTGCTGCAATGGGTTTGCCGTAATTGGCAGATTAAGGATGAGGGCATCTGGGAAGTGCGCGGCGGCAAACAGGAGTTTTTATTTTCCCGGGTCATGTGCTGGGTGGCATTGGATCGCGGTATTCGCCTGGCATACAAACGTTCCTTTCCGGCGCCGCTGCAGGAGTGGCGCACCCATCGCGACGCGATTTATCATGATGTCTTTCAACACTTTTGGAATCCGCAAAGGCAGGCATTCATGCAATATAAAGATGCCGATGCGCTGGATGCCTCCAGTCTCCTGATGCCGCTGGTCAAGTTCATCAGCCCGCAGGATCCGCGCTGGCTGAGTACCTTGAAGGCGATTGAAAATGATCTGGTGTATGACTCGCTAGTTTATCGCTATCGTGTCGGCCAGGCGGCAAAGGACGGTTTGGACGGCAACGAGGGAACCTTTAATATGTGCTCATTCTGGTATGTGGAATGTTTATCGCGATCCGGCGATATCGAGAAAGCGCGCTTTTGTTTCGAGAAAATGCTGGGGTACGCCAACCATCTTGGACTTTATGCTGAAGAGTTGAGTCCGCGCGCCGAACATCTCGGCAACTTCCCCCAGGCTTTTACCCACCTGGCCCTGATCAGCGCCGCCTACGACCTCAACCGCCGGCTCTCCGGTAAGCATGAAAATCAGTGACTCATTTTAATGATCCCGAATCGCAGCAGCGAATTCTAATCGCAACTTTCCGATGAGTTTGATTGTGTATCGAGTCCCGGCATGTTGAGCGCATGAGTTGCATTGATCCTCGCGCTCATAATTGTAAGAGGTAAGTTTATATTTTCCTGGAACCTCATGATTCTTTGGACGATCTCAATAATCTCCATCAGGTATTAGGGTAGGGTTATTTTCCCCCTCCCGGATATTCGGGGAACCTTGAGACTGAGGCGATAAAATGCGGTCTGAAGATTACCCGGCGATACCGGCGCCGGCTTATGATGTTCAGTTCCACCATCCCATTAAAATAGAAGAGAGGAAAAATCGGCTATGGAAAGACAATACATACAAGAACACATAAAAAAATTAGCAACTCTCGATGACCACGAAAGTCCCGTAATTTCATGTTATCTGAACCTGGAAAATGATCGCAATCAATACAAACTCTACTTGAAGGAACGGATTCGCTTTGTAACCAGCAGCTTGAGAAAAAGTGAACTGGCTGAATTCAATAAGGCGATGGCAAAAATTACCGCCTTTATGGACAACAAATTAAACGCCAAGACCAGAGGAGTTGCACTATTTGTCCGTGCCGGAAAAAATCCTTTTTTCCTGCCGCTCCAGTTTTTTGTTCCTCTGCCTAATTGGTTTGCGCTGGATCGAACCCCCAATATATATCACCTGGTTGAGCTCAAAGACACCTATCATCGTTATGTGGTTGTCATTACCACATTGGAGAACATTCGCATCCTGGGGATCAATTGCGGCGCTGTAACCGAGACCCTCTGGTCGGAACATCCGGAATTAAGAAATCGGATTGGCCGGGAATGGACGAAAGAGCATTATGCAAGCAAGCGCCAGGGCAAAGACGATCGTTTTATGGAAGAAAAAATTGACCTGCTAAAAAAACTCATGAAAGAAGGCGGATATGGTCATTTGATCCTTGCGGGCAATCCGACCCTTTGCGCGCAAATGAAAAAGGCGTTGCCCAAATCCCTCAGCAGTAAATTAATCAGCAGTGTAAATGTCTCTGTCAGTGACAAACTTGACAATATTGTTCAGGCCACAATTCCGCTTTTTATGGATCAGGAAGAAATGGAATCAAGATCAACTGTGGAGAAGCTCAAGCGAAGTATTTATACCAACGGACTGGCAGTCGTTGGTGCAGAATCAAGTATTCAAGCCCTGGAAAATGATCAAGTTGATACCCTGATCATCGCCCAGGAATTTGATGATTCAGTTACCAGAGAAAAACTGGTGAAATTGGCGGTAAATAATAATTCCGCCATTGAGACAGTTAAAGATAGCTACATTCTTAATCAATATGGCGGCGTCGGGTGTCTGTTGCGATACCTGCGCCCGGATCAATATCGGATTTAACCAGACCCATGCTCTTTTTACCCCAAACTCACCCTGAAAAGTCATTGCGTCATGAGGATGCTGAAACGCCACGAATCAATTCTCGGGCGCCGGCTTGCCGGCGGGCAATGATTGTAGCTGCTCACATAACCTGTGAACCGCCTCTTTTGCCGCATCCATGAAGGGCATGAGAATCAGGTCGCTGCCCGCATTCTTTAATCTTATTGCATCCCGATCCAGATACGCGGTCGTGGTAATCAATCCTGAATAGTCATGGCGTGAAAGCGCGTGCAGCAGGGCTAGGTTCACCGTCAGCTCTGACAATGAACTGACGAATCCACGGACCTGGGACAAGGGCAGCGTTGAGACAAATTCAGAATCTACTGCGTCGCCATACACAACCGTTCGGCCTGACTCGCGCCGACGGCTTACCAGTTCAGAGTCAAAATCCACCCCCAACACACGCAGGTCCTGCCGGGTCTATTCACGTGAACTATGATTTCCATACCGCCCCAAACCAAACAGGATCACAGCGAAATCATGCGGCAATTCGCCGGTTGCTTCCATGGCCGCCTCACGATCGGGATTTTTTCTCGCGAAAACCCACCGTGAATAACAACACGACAATACCAGTCTTGGCCAGGAGATCGATCTCACTACCGATCGTGACCCATTGAAGTCCCGCGGGTCCAACCAAGATGCCGACGGCAATGAAAGTCACAATCAGGGGTTGTTTCAGCTACTGGGCGATCAGTCCCAAAACGGCGGCAGCCGTCAGGGGCAAGGCTAATTCGTAAAAGATATTTTTCACTGGCTTGACCGCAGATTATTGGTTTCACGCAAGCTTCACCGGAGAGACAAACCCATCCGGTTTTACCGTGAGTACTGAACAATCGATCTCGTCCAATATCTTTTCGGCAGTATTGCCGATAAAAAAACCAGGTATGCCAGTGCGACAGACCGTTCCCATCAATAGCAAATCGATTTTCTTGGTTTTCGCGATCCGGGGAATCAACCAGTCCGCATTCCCTTTGTTCATGTGGATGCTGGCAGGATAGCTCATGTGTTTCGCAAGCAAATCGTCCAACATTTTTTGATGACGGTTCTTTTCCTGGCTCACACAATCGTTTATCTCCGCTTCGCTATATAATCCCCGGCTGCGCAATAACGGTTCGGCAAGCAGTGTCCAGGCATGAGCGATATGTAACCTGGCGTTCTCCTGCGCGGCCAGCGATGAAGCAAGTTCCACAATTTTCACATTCAGTGAATCGCGCACTTGATCGGTTGGATCGGGATCAACCGCGGCTAAAATCTGTTTGAAATGCTTTCGTCGAGTCGGTTTCATGACCCACACCGGACAAGGGCATTTGCGCATCAGATGCTGCGAGGTGCTGCCGAACAATCGTTCCTTCAAACCTCCCTTTCCTTCGGCAGTCATCATAACCAAATCGTGCTTGTTCGCTATCACTTCCCGGATGATTTCCAGAAATTGTGTCCCGACAAGCACTTTCGCGGTTACATTCACCCCGTCAGTTTTAAGTGGCGCGATGAACTTATTCAGCCGGGATTTAATTTCGGAGATTGCCAGTTTCTGCAAGTCGAGCGGGGTATCACCCAACGTATGCTGCCACACTTCGGGCATTTTTTTTATGACCTGAACCACCGTCAGACGGGCTTGATTATTAACTGCCAATTCGGCAGCCCGGGTCAGAGTTGCTTGGTCACATTCGAAACGCAAGAGGATGTTTTTGAACTGTTTCATCGGTTATGTCCTTTCCCTGCCAGAACTGTGTCTGGATGAATTTGTGTATGTGATATTTCTACGATAGGTGGGGGAATGTTCTTAACAAGCGGCATTGACATAATTTCTGCGATCAAATGGCAATGCCAGTGTCTCTCCATGTGTATCAATTGGTGTGCGGCCTCTTACCGGTGATTAAGAGAAATTGTTCTGACATGAGAAAAGACAAACATAATTCGAATTTATGATTTACTGGTAAATATTTGCACGTATGGTTTCACTCTGCTTGACATAATAAATGCGATTGAGTTTAATAATTAGTGGAGATCATGATGGTTGTGAAATCGTGGATTGTTGTTCTGTCAATGATTTTGGCGTTTTCCACCAGGTCGTGGGCACATCCCGTGGCGTTTACCGCAGCCACGCAAATCCAGGTAACATCGTCGAGCGACATGGCACAATTAGAAGCCTATTACACCTACAAACCGGCCATGGCGCTGGGGGTAAATATCGAATGGATGAATTATGAAAGCGACAAGGGCGGTGGCGAACGCTGGCTGTATGGCATTCAACATAATTGGTTGTTAAAACGCTGGAATCTGGAGAATGCCCAAGGGAATATTTATGCGGGCATTGGCGGTGGCGTGACGGATTATTCCAAGGAGGAAAACAGCGATGCTTTTGGTCGCGCGATTTTGCAGATGGACTATGAAACCCGGCGAATTTATACGGCCTTCAAAGAAACCTTGGATACCGGCAGTGATTTTACCCATGCCAACAGCACCCTTTCCCTGGGAGTGGCGCCTTATTTACATGATTTTGGCAAACTGGCAACCTGGGTGATTGTTGATTTCAACTATGTCACAGAGTTTGACGATCACGTCCGGGTGATACCAAAACTGAGATTTTTTACCAAATCCTGGTACCTCGAGGTTGGAATGAGTGTCGAAGGTGAACATCATTTCAGTCTGATGCATCATTTTTAACGTCTCAATCACGATGATTGAGAGCAACGGTTTAGATTGTTGAGGCTTTAGGCTGTGAGAAATTACCTTTCAACCTGAACCAAACACCCGGCATCAATTCTTTCCGCTAAACGGGCTGAATCGTTGTCACCATTCACCTGAGACTTTACAATGATGATTGAATTTAAGGTTATGAAATCGTCGAACATCATGGCGCCCTTATTGGCAATGATGTTGAATCTCCACCAGCTATACGCCTTTACAGCGGAGAAAACCTTGATCGCCGAAGTCTATGGAATCGTGTGCGCTTTCTGTGTTAAGGGAGTGGAAAAACGATTTGAAAAGTTAGGCAAAACCGATGCGGTTTTTATTTCGCTTGAACACAAAAGGGTTCTGGTCGCGGAAAAAGCTGGCGTCACCATCAGTGAATCTGAATTCACCGACGCCATCAAGGAGGCAGGATTCAAATTGGTCCGCATTGAGCGTTCAACTCGTCCATTTGCCGCGGTCAAAAATGAACTGGCTGCCGATAATGCGGGCAAATCAAGCTCAAACCCTAACGTGCCGGCAGCGTCCCCCATACACGACCCGGATGATGGTGCAATGATTTCAGGGGATCCCGCCAAAGATGCCCACATCCCTTTCTCCAAGACACCATCCCCACCCCCTGCCGTCGCAGTGCCAACACCACCATCCCGCGCTGTAACCATTGGAAGTCACCGGGCTCATTCCAATGCCGCCGAACCCCAGTTTGAGATTCCATCTTTAGCCGCTTCATTTTCGGGATTGCTTATCGATGATTTTGGTTTGGAAGTTGAAAAAAACGCATTGGGGCTGATCTCCGGGGTCTTCCAACGGTCGCCTTCATCGATTATGGCCAGTATCATCAGAGTGGAGAACCGTGGACAAAATTCCCATGCATTAAAATTGGATTATGATAAAAAAAACCATCTGCGCGGCGCCACCGGCGGCTGGTGCGGTTATTACACGCATCTTCGCGATATCAAGACCGCGAAGTACTTTGATGGGAATCCGTATGAATACCTGACTTTTTGGGTTAAAGGCGACCGGGGCGGAGAAAATTTCATCCTCCAAATTTCCGATAAAAATCGGAACCAGTCTGGTGAACCGGCAAACTTCGCGCCGGTGACTACCTATATCTCCAGCGGACGGCTGACCACACATTGGCAAAGGGCGACTGTGCCGTTGAAATCAGTGAACCTGGATTGGGGCAATCTCGAATCTCTGATGATCAATTTCGATTCTTCGTGCTTCCCCAATGGCGAAAGCGCCGGGACCATCTACCTGATGTACTTGGCATTTGAATAAGCGATCATGACCCGGTCTGAAAGTTGACGATGATAATTGACTTGATCCATCCCCGATTTTGCTGCTGCGCGGATTTAACGAATCGAATCTCCACCCTTGCGCATGTATGGTACCGGATAATCAATCCAGTTTTTTTTAGATTCATTAAGGTCAAAGCCATGAACTTCAATGCAATGAACTCTTGAACAGAGTGTCAACCGACTCTACTAGTAGCAACCATTATCCTATGCATACGAAAACCACAACCGACACGAAATTCCCGCTCATCATCTCACTGCTCATTCTCGGATTAGTGACACTGACCATGATGATGTATCAATTGCGCCTCACCGAAGTAGCGGTGGTGACCACCCTGGGAAAACCCAAAGTAATCACGGAGCCGGGATTGCATGCACGACTCCCCTGGCCGTTGCAAAAAATTGTCCGATTCGATCGCCGCAATCAATTGCTCAACGGCAGCGCCCGCGAGATCATCACCCAGGATAACATCAATCTCATCGTGGAAAATTTTACCCTCTGGAAAATCGCCGATCCTCTGCTCTTTTATAACAGCATCGGCAGTATTTACGAAGCGGAAGGCATTCTCAAAAATTTGATCGACAGCAAACAGGAATCCATTGTTCGAGCGCATCCACTCAGTGATTTTATCGCTTATGGCAACCAGGTTTCGCGACTGAGTGAAATCGAAAGTGAAATCCTCAGTCAGGCAACCGATCAGGCAGGCAAAACCTATGGCATCGCCATCGAGTTTGTCGGTTTTTCCCGCTTGAGTCTGCCCGAGGCTAATACCGCCAGCGTCATCGAGCGCATGAAACAGGAGCAGGCGAAACTGGCGGCGGGAATCCGTTCGGAAGCTGAGAAAGAAGCGAAAATAATCAAGGACAATGCTGAAAGCCAACGGCAGCAAAAACTGGCACAGGCCGAAGCGGAAGCAAAACGCATTCGCGGGGAAGCCTTGATCAAAGCTGCCGAGCAATATGACAAGTTCAATGAAGATCTGGATTTCGCCATTTTTCTCCGCAAACTGGACGCGCTCGAAGAAACCATGAAAACCAAAACTACTGTCATTCTCGATCCCCAGGTGCCGCCCTTCGATCTCTTGCAATCCGAACCATCCCATAAGGATCACTAGGTTCAATCCGCGTATAAACGCCAATCGGCGCGAATATGAACATTGCAATCATCAAACCAATAGGGGAGAGATTAGTTTGAATGAAATTGTTAAGGGTATCGTTATTCATCAAGAGCGATCATGGTAAATGCTTGGTGCGGGAAAATTTTTCGTGTTCATTCGTCTCCATTCACGGTTAAAATCACCTTATGAATCAATCTCAAGACCAACTCAATCACTCACGACCAAGCGTGGGCATGCATGCCGTCTTCGAAGCGTTTCAGGTTCTGCTCTTGATCTTCAAGGTGGCTGCAATCCTCCTGCTCGCTGGATTTTGCCTGAGCGGGATTCGCAATAACGAACAATATGAAAAGGCATTGATCCTGCAGTTCGGCCAGGTAAAAATTGATCGCATCAAGGAGGCCCCCGGATTGGTCCTGGCATTGCCCTATCCGATCAATGAAATTATCAAGATTCCCGCCAAACGAACGCAATCTCTGACTCTCAATACTTTTTGGTATGGATTGACTGACGAAGAAAAAAAGACTGGCGTCCGCAGTGTCGATCTCCCCCCCGGGCTGACCCCCGGAGTCGATGGATATTTGTTGACCACAGACCGCCATATCGTTCATGCCCAAGGTGTGCTCAAATATCGCATTACCGATCCGATTCACTATGCCTTTTCCCACCATCACTATGAAGACACACTCCGAGCGCTGGTCAATAATGTCATCCTGAAGGTGGTGGCAGCGACGTCTCTGGAAGACACCCTGTTTAATAAAAACCGGTTGAGCGCGACGATTACCGAACAACTACAAAAACAACTCGATCAGGCGCAAATGGGGGTGACGATCGACCCCCTCGACCTTCAAATCACCTGGCCGCGCCATCTCATTCCGATTGCCAATGATGTCATCACCGCACGACAGCAATACCAGCAGGAGCTGAGTCGCGCCCACCACTTTGCCAACAACCTGGAAAACGAAACCACCAGCAGCGCCAGCCAGGTCATTCTCAAGGCACGCGATTGGGCAACCCGCAAGATCAGCCGGGTTGAAAGCGATGGCAATACCTTTAAGAAATTGTATCCGCTCTATAAACAAAATCCTGAGGTGATCAAACAAACTCTGTTTCAAGACCGCATGCGTCAGATCATGGCCAATGTCGATGAAATCTTCATGGTTAATGATCGGGAAGATCAAGAAATCCGTCTGAATCTTTCCCGGCTGGATAAAAATCGAACTCCCCAGAAAGAAACCCCAGGGAAGACAGCGAATGAATCACAAAAATAATCAGATGTCAATCGGGGCGGCAATCGGATTGGGTTTTACCATCAACTCATTTATTGCCACTCACCTCTTTGCTGACTCAGGCTTTATTGCCGCGGTGTGCGCCTTGATCGCGATTGCCGCGACCCTGGCGCCTATCCTGACGACTGTTTTCAATGACCTGAAAGAAGGGAAAATGCGCATGCATGAACTGGCGGTGCTGGCGGTGTTTGCCAGTATCAGCCAGGGTGACCTGAAGACATCGGCGCTCATCTCCATGTTTATCCTGCTTTCGTTGATCATCGAAACCCGCACCGCCAGCGGCGCCCACGCGTCCCTGGATGCGTTGACCCAATTAACCCCCGGCAAGGCGACCCGACTCAATCCCGATGGCTCGGAAGAAACCATTGCCAGCCAATTCATCAAGGTCGGCGATATCATACGAGTGCGGCCGGGAGAGAGTATTTACGCTGACGGCATGATCGTCAAGGGCAACAGTTCGATCAATGAAGCCAATATCACCGGGGAATCCCTGCCGGTGGACAAGGGCAAGGCAGATCCGGTCTTTGCCGGTACCAGTAATCTCTCAGGCATCGTCGATATCGAGGTATTGAAGGCGGGCAACGATACCACCATCGGCAAGGTCAAGGAGTTGATACTCAAGGCCCAGGCGAGCAAACTCCCCTTCGTGAAAATGATCGACCGTTATGCCGGATATTACATTCCTCTGGCGCTGATGCTGGCGGCCACGGTGTTGTTTTTCACCCAGCATCAACCAGACAGCATCGATCGCGTCATCGCCATACTCGTTACCGCCTGCCCGATCGCGCTGATCCTGGCAACTCCGGCGGCGGTGATGGCAGCATTGTCTGCGGCAGCGCGCTGCGGAGTATTGTTCAAGGATGTCAATGATATCGAAGCCATGGCTCATACCGATACCTTTATATTCGATAAAACCGGGACCCTCACCACCGGCATTTTGGAAGTAAAACGATTGGCCCCCTTGCCCGGAATCGAAACCTCTGAACTGCTTAAAACCGCGGCGCAGGCGGAATTCGGCAGCCGCCATCCAGTGGCAAACGCCATCTGTGAACTGGCGCGTAAAGTTAATCTGCCATTTACCGCGCCTGATCGGATTCACGAAGAACCCGGTCGCGGTGTCAAAGCAGTCATCGACCAGGATGAAATCATCGCCGGCAATCTCCCCTGGGCTTTGCAAAATGGCGCTCGCAAAGAGGATTTTCCTGAATTGGACGCCGCACTTGCCGAAGGGATGAGCATGATCTTTGTCCTGCGCAATGGCACTCCTCTGGGGTGGATCGGACTTGGTGATCATCCTCGCGATGAAGCACGGGAGACGTTGGCTGAGCTTGAACGCCTCGGAATCCGCCATATTGCCATGGTGTCGGGCGACCGCAACGCCGTGGTAAATACGGTTGCCGCCACCCTCAATATTGCCCATACCGCCGGAGAATGCTCACCCGCTGATAAGGTTGATTACATTACCAAAATGAAAACGACTGGGGCACAAGTGGTATTTGTCGGAGATGGAGTGAATGACGCGCCCGCGCTGGCAGCGAGCCGGATCGGCATTGCCATGGGCGCCGCGGGCAGCGACATCGCCATCAACAGCGCCACCATCGCTTTGATGAACAACGATTTGCAACGCCTCCCCTTTCTCCTCAAACTGGCCCGTGGCCTGCGCGCCACGATCATGCAAAATTTTACCATTGGCGCGATCATCATCGGAGGGGGATTCACCTTCAGCGCTTTGGGCAAACTTTCACCGGTTTTGGCGGCGGTATTGCAGGCCTGCGGCGCCGCCATTGTCGCCTTGAACAGCGCCCGTTTGATCCGCATGGGGGAAGAGTTGCAGAGCGAGCCGGTTCCCACCGCCATCCCCATCAGTCAAACAACCATGGTGGAAGCGTAACAAGATATTCCCATAAATCATGTCTGTCGCTGTTTACCGCTAGACTGCAAGCCGTCGAATTTTCGCCCACCGTCGTTCCACTCCGACTGATTATTGTGCAATCTTTTTCCACTACCTGATCGTGTTCAGTAGATGTAAGGAAATGAGTTCCGCACCTCATCTTCTCACCATGCCACGCTCTTGCGAGCGCACGACAAGCCCCAGGAATCACTCGTTCGTAGTGCGGTCGAAAGACCGTTTCTTATTCTGGTGCAGGTATCCCTCTGGAACTGATTGCATAATTTTTTTTAACCATGGGATAAGCAGCACCAATAAATTACCAGGTAAGTTTGAAGAACACACACCAATCGATATATTGGATAGCGTTCACGATTAATTTGTGTTAGACTGCAAGCCGTCGAATTTTCGACCGCAGCCGTTCCACTCATGGCGGGTAATCGTGCACGCTCTTTATAAAACGCGATTGGGTTCAGTATAGAACTCATTTTACGCCAGCTAGTGAATAACTAAGAGTGGCAGAAAACCGCCAATCGTCCAAAGTAAAACCGTTACCAAACAAGGATATATGACATGGGGAACCAATATAATAAAGTACAAAAACGCAAACGCCGGGCACGCTATATGGATCGAATCAAATCCCGCAAAAAAGCGGAGCGCATGAAGGCCGCCAAATAGCACCAGATTTTCAGTTTTCACACGATTCAGGAATCACCATACCCATCTATGAACTTAAGTGGTTGCCATACTGCCATTGTTACTCCATTTGAACGCGGAAAAATAAGCTTTTCCGCCTTGGCGCAATTGGTGGAAGATCAGATTGCCGCCGGGATTGCCGGGATTGTCCCGGTAGGGACCACGGGAGAATCGCCCACCGTGGACATGCGGGAGCATAAGAAGATCATCGCCGAGGTGATCAAAACCGTCAATAACCGTTGTCTGGTAATCGCCGGTACCGGAGCCAATTCCACCGCCGAAGCCATTGAGTTAACCCGTTACGCCCGGGAAGTGGGCGCCGCCGCGTCATTGCAGGTATCGCCTTATTACAACAAACCGACCCAGGAAGGGTTATATCGTCATTTTTCTACGATCGCCGACACTGTCGGGTTGCCAATCGTGCTTTATAACGTTCCCGGTCGTTCCGGAGTTGAAATCAGCATCGAAACCATCAAGCGGCTGGCAGCCAATCCCAATGTCGTTGCGATTAAAGAAGCCGGCGGCAATGCCGATCGCGTCAGCCGCATCCTGTCGGCCTGCGATCTTACTGTTCTTAGCGGTGACGATAGCCTGACCCTGCCGATGATCAGCCTGGGAGCAAAAGGAGTGATCAGCGTCGCCTCCAATGTCATCCCCGCAGGAGTGGTCAAGCTGGTAAGCGCGGCCTTGAGTGGAAAATATGCGGAAGCGCGGAAATGGCATTATCGCTACTACGATCTGTTTAATACCCTGTTTATCGAAACCAACCCGATTCCGGTAAAAACCGCGCTGGCGCTCATGGGTAAAATCAAAGAAGAATATCGGTTGCCACTGTGTCCGATCACGGACAGCAATCGCACCCTTTTGAAGACATCACTGATTAAAGCCGGGGTGAAACTGGCATGACAAAAATCGCACTAATTCCAACGGGAATCTTATGATCAAAATCACTGTAATCGGGGCCGCGGGCAGAATGGGGAAAAATATCATCGAACTTCTCTCCCATGATCCCGGACTGCAACTGGTAGGCGCGATCGAATATTCCACTTCACCCTCCCTCGGACTGGATGCCGGCAACAATGCCGGGCTTAAACCGCTTGGAGTCGTGATCGGAGATGATTTCGCCAAGGTTTCCGGCAACACCGATGTCGTCATCGACTTTTCTTCTGCCCAATCCGTGCTGGCCCACACCCGCCAGGCGGTGTCACACGGTTGCGGAGTTGTCATCGGCACCACCGGATTGGACGCCGGCATCCAGGCTGAGATACGTAAACTGGCAGAACAAGGCGGCCGGATTGTGCTTTCTCCCAACATGAGTGTTGGGGTAAATCTCTTGTTTCATCTTTGCCGGCAGGTTGCAAAAACCCTGGGTGACGATTACGATATCGAGATCATTGAGATGCATCACAACAAGAAAAAAGATGCCCCCAGCGGTACCGCGGTGCGACTGGGTGAAATTGTCGCTCAGGCGCGTGAACTGGATTATCAACACGATACCCGGCATGGCCGGGAAGGCATGGTGGGAGAGCGTACCCGCCGGGAAATCGGAATGCACGCGCTCCGCGGCGGCGATGTCATCGGCGATCATCAGGTGATTTTCGCCAGCGAAGGAGAACGCATCGAACTGGCACATAAAGCCTCGAGTCGCAGTACGTTTGCCAAAGGCGCCTTGGTAGCGGCAAAATTTATCGCTCAAGCGCCACCGGGATTGTATTCCATGCTCGATGTACTAAATATTAATACTCAATCCAGCCCTAAGAGCACATAAGCATATGGACATGATCTCCCATTTCATCCAGGATTATCTTGTTTACGTGAAAAGTCATGTCCTTATCCTGATCAGTGTCATCACGGTAATGTGTGTCTGGCTCTGGTCGGGGTTTTATTCCGCTTCGATCGCTGAGATGCGAAATCGCAATATGTTCATCCATTTTATCCTGGGGCTGGCCTTGCCAGTGGCATATCCCCTGATCATGCTGTTTTCCATGCCGGTTTATGTGCAGACCGGGAAAAAAGTGGAAAAGAAAGAAAAATATGTTCGTGCCGAGGGCGCGCCTCCGGTCGAAACTGTAATGCCGGTTTTAGGCAATGCGCCGCCTGTCATGATCGATACCCAGATGATGGATAACCCGGATGCCGCCTACGACCATGGTTACTTCAAACAAATTGCCTTGGATGCGGCGGGAAACCATCGCGGGCCATTCACCATTTCAGTCAAGGGTGAAAACATGAAAGTCGATAAAATTCTTGAATGCCATCCTGATTTTGTCATGGTTGGGTTTACCTCATCCGATGGTCACGCTCAAAAGATGCGCATCCCCTATAAATATATTCAGGGATGTACTGAAATGTCGTCATAGGCCGGCATTCCGCGCTTTCCATTCCCTTATACATTCACCCGCCCGGATTCATTATCATAAGATCATTGCGTTATGTTTAACAAAATTCCCTCACCTGTAAAGTTCCCGGATTTGGAAGCTGAGACGCTGGCTTTCTGGGACGATCATCAGATCTTCGAAAAATCCCTGGAGCAACGCCGTCATCAGCAAGAATTTGTCTTTTATGATGGGCCGCCCTTTGCCACCGGGATGCCGCATTATGGCCATCTGCTGGCCGGCGCCATCAAGGATGTGATACCCCGGTATCAAACCATGCGCGGGAAATATGTCGAACGGGTCTTTGGCTGGGATTGTCATGGGTTGCCGGTCGAGAATGAAATGGAGAAAGAGCTCGGGATTTCCAGTAAACATGAAATCGAAGCCTATGGCATACACCGTTTTAATGAGGCCTGCCGGGGCATCGTTCTGCGCTATACAAAGGAATGGGAACAGATCGTCAAACGGATGGGGCGCTGGGTCGATTTTCGCAATGGTTATCGCACCATGGACACCCCATACATGGAATCCATCTGGTGGGTATTCAAACAATTATGGCAAAAGGAACTGATCTACGAGGGCCGCAAGATCCTGCCCTATTGTCCGCGGTGCGCCACGCCCCTGTCGAATTTCGAAGCCAATCAGGGCTACGAAGATGTTGACGATCCCGCGATAACCGTGCGCTTCCGATTGACGGATGAACCCAATACTTTTATTCTGGCGTGGACGACCACCCCCTGGACCCTGCCTGCCAATCTGGCGTTGGCGGTTGGCGAAGAGATTGATTATGTAAAAGTCCGGGACGGCGGGCAGGTTTACATTCTGGCACGGGATCGCCTGCCGTTTTACTATCGTGATGGAGAAGCGGCGCCCGAGATCATTGCCACGGTAAAAGGGCGGGAGTTAATCAACCTGGGTTACCAGCCGCTTTTCCCTTATTTCACGGAATGGTCTGAAGCCGGCGCTTTCAGAGTGCTGCCAGCGGATTTCGTCACCACTTCGGATGGCACCGGCATCGTGCATATCGCTCCGGGTTTTGGCGAAGACGATGCCCGGGTCGGAAAGCAATTTCAGTTGCCGGCGGTATGTCCGATTGACGCTGAATGCTGCTATACCGCGGAGATTGGTGATTATGCCGGCCGCTTTGTCAAGGACTGCGACAAGGAGATCATCGGCCGCTTGAAACGTGAAGGCCAATTGATTCATCAGGCGACCATCCATCACAGTTATCCGCATTGCTGGCGCTGTGAAGCGCCATTGATCTATCGCGCCATTTCGACGTGGTTTGTAAAGGTGGAAGAGATCAAGGAAACCTTGTTGCGCGCCAATCAGCAGATCACCTGGATGCCCGGCCATCTCAAGGACGGTCGTTTTGGTAAATGGCTGGAAAATGCCCATGACTGGGCGATTTCCCGCAATCGCTATTGGGGCTGCCCGATCCCGGTATGGCGGAATCAGGATACCGGCGACGTTATTTGTGTCGGTTCGATTGCCGAACTGGAAACTCTCAGCGGCCAAAAGATTACCGATATTCACAAACATTTCGTCGATCCCATCACCCTGGTAACTGCGACCGGGACAGAACTGAAACGAGTGCCTGAAGTTCTTGACTGCTGGTTTGAAAGCGGCGCCATGCCCTATGCCCAACGGCATTATCCCTTTGCCAACAAAGAATGGCTGGAAGCACATTTCCCCGCGGATTTCATTGCCGAAGGCCTGGATCAGACCCGCGGGTGGTTTTACACCCTGGTGGTGCTGGGAGGAGCGTTATTCAATAAACCGGCGTTCAAAAACGTCATTGTCAACGGCCTGGTATTGGCGGAAGACGGGCGGAAAATGTCAAAACGGTTAAAGAATTATCCTGATCCTGAATTCATTATCAATACCTATGGCGCTGATGCCCTGCGCCTATGTCTGCTGTCATCACCGGTGGTCAAAGCCGAGGACCTGCGGTTTTCGGAGCACGCGGTCAAGGACATCATTCGTGCGGTGATCCTGCCTTTGTGGAATGCCTACAGCTTCCTGGTAACCTACGCCCGGGTGGATGATTGGTCACCCACCTGGTCGTTGACGGCTTGCGATGAACGCCTCCACAATCCTCTCGATCGCTGGATATTGACGCGCTTGCAGCATCTCGTGAACGGTGTCCGGGAAAGCATGGATCGGTATGATCTGCAAATCGCGGCAGTGGCCTTTGCTGGATTCATTGATGAATTGACCAACTGGTATATCCGGCGCAGTCGGCGGCGGTTTTGGAAAAGCCAGAATGATGACGACAAGCTGGAAGCCTATCACACCCTCTATTATGTCCTGCGGGAATTTTGCCTGACCGCGGCGCCCTTTATTCCTTTTATTACCGATGCGATCTACCGCAATTTGCGTTCCGATGATGATCCCCAGTCGGTTCATCTCTGTGATTTTCCCGAGCTCTCCATACACAGCGACAGCCAGTTGGATCGCCGCATGCAGCGGGTCATGCGCGCGGTTTCACTCGGTCGCTCACTGCGCAGTCAGGCCAATCTCAAGGTGCGTCAGCCATTGGCTGCCGCAATTGTCGTTTCCATGGATGCGGAAGTACGCGCTGATCTCGAACAAATGAAAGAGATCATGGCGGAAGAACTCAACGTCAAGGAGGTGGTGATTGATCAGAATGAGGAGCGCCTGGTACAGCTCTCCGCCAAGGCGAATTTCAAGGTGCTCGGCCCGCGGTTGGGGAAAGAGATGAAAGCGGCGGCCGCCGCCATCACCAGGCTCACTTATGACCAGGTCAAATGCCTTTGTGCCGGTCAAAGCATTGGTCTCGACCTGAGCGGAGAAAATCCCCTTGAGATCTCCCTGAATGACATTGAAATCCGGCGCGATGAGCGACCCGGCATCGCAGCGGCAAATGATAATGACATCACGGTTGCCCTCGATATGACCATGACAGAAGCGTTGGAAATGGAAGGCTGGGCGCGTGAAATTGTCAATCGCGTACAAAACTTGCGCAAGGATTTGAATCTGGAAGTCGCCGACCGAATCAATATAACCTTTGCCGCTCCGTCTCCAGTCGCGGCAGCAATTGAGCACTTTCGCGGTTACATCATGGGCGAGACCCTGGCGGAAGAGTTAATCCCATGCGATGCGGCACAAGCGGATTGGCATGCCGTCATCCTTGGCGCTCATGAGGCCCATTTTGCGGTTGAGAAATGGGGATAGATTGAATTCGTTTTGAATGATTTTTTGCTAAAAAACCTCTGAACCAAAGGCTCTCCATACCCCAGAATGGGGTTGGTGGCCGATCACAATGGTCAATTGACCAAGCGCACTCAAAGTGCTCTTGGCAGGTAGATTTTGAAGGTTGCACCCTGTCCAGGTTCGCTGTCAACCCTGATGAGACCGCCGCTTTGCTTGATAATACCATAACACGTGGCCAATCCCAACCCGGTCCCCTGGCCCACTTCTTTCGTGGTGAAGAACGCTTCGAATAAGTGTGACATCACCTCCGCACTCATTCCTGTGCCGGTATCGGTGATTGTCAACAGCACGTAGTCTCCAGGGGTTAATTCTCCCTCTTTGCCTGTACAATCCTTGTCAATCATGATGTTCTCGGTTTTTATTATCAATTTGCCGCCATCGGGCATGGCGTCACGCGCGTTGAGTACCATGTTAATGATGACCTGTTCGATCTGCCCGGCATCCACCTTCACGGCATGAATATCCCCGCAAGAAATAATATGTAATCCTATATCTCTGCCAAGGAGGTGATGAATTTTTCCTTCCATGCGGATAATGATCTGGTTCAGGTCGTGAAGTTTTGTCTGAAATAATTGATTGCGACTATAGGCGAGCAATTGCCGTGTCAGTTCGGCGGCGCGCTCAGCCGCCGCGCTGATTTCTTTCATGTTATGGATTAACGGATTTCCCGAAGGCAGACGCGAGAGGGTTAATTCACTATATCCGAGGATAATCGCCATGATATTGTTGAAATGGTGTGCTATCCCACCTGCCAACATGCTGATTGTTTCCGTTTTTTTTGCTTGAAACAATTGCTCTTCGAGTTTAAGGCGCTGGAAAAATTGACCGAGCTGGGTCCCGAGAACGGCGAAGGTGCGCACCATGTATTCGTCAGGATTGTGAACCTCACGACTAAAAAATTGAATGACACCGATGACCTCATTCACTTGCAAAATGGGATAGGCGAAGGCGCCTTTCAGCCCGGCTTTTTTCGCGGCGTGTAAATGATAACTATTTTCCGCCTCATCGATTTGGTCAATCCAGGCGGGTTGACCGCTGTCCCAGACACGTCCTGGCAGCCCCAAGCCTCTGGCCAAAGTTTTTTCTCGGACGGGAGTATTGAATTCATCGATTGAGAAATTGGGCGCACTCCAGAATTCGACCAGACGGATGCTGTCACCCTTTGGGTCGACCAGCCATAACTCGCCGATATCCCAGGCGAAATTCGCGCCAAAAATTTGGAGAATCTTCGGCGCCGCCTGTGCCGTTGCTGAAGATTCCGCCAATACCCGGAAGGCGTCATTTTGGATGCTTAACTGCCGTTCAGCTCGTTGGTGTTCGATGATCTCAATCTGGAGCGCATCATTGCTGTGGCGCAACTCATCAGTGCGTTCCTCCACCATCCGCTCCAGCTCCGCCATGGTCTTAAGGGATTGGCGCTGCAGCCACCATTTTTCAGTGAGCGCATACGCCATTTGCAACGCCTCCACCGTATCAAATGGCTTTTTAAGAATCAAGAGCCCGTCATGATTGCCGATTTTTTCATAGATTTCATCCCATGAATAATCCGAGTAGGCCGTGCAGAGAACGATTTGAATTTCAGGATCAATTGCCCACATTTTCAGAGTGGTTTCCAGCCCATCGTAGCCGGGCGGCATGCGCACATCCACAAAGGCGAGCGCGTAGGGATTCGCTTCAGCCATCGCCTTGGTGACCAGGCTTACCCCTTCTTCCCCCTGATAAGCTGAATCGATTGTGAATTGATGGTGCAGGATGACACTGGGATCACTCCCAAAAAGGGCGGCCTCCTGGACTTCCAATTCATTGAGAGCAGAATTCACCGGGGAAAGAATTTTGCGAAAATCATCGTGAATCGCGCGATTATCATCAATAATCAGAATGCGGCGGTTTTTGCTGTGGGGTAAATTTTCCATTGGAGTACTCTTAAGTTGGACAAGGCAGTTCAAGGGTAAATTTCGCACCCTGATCGCGGCCGGCGCTGTGAACAATCAGATTGCCACCCATTTCCTGCGCTGTCAGGGCACTGCTGTGTAAACCGAATCCATGACCATCCTTACGCGTGGTAAAGCCATGACTGAAGATATGAGTCAAATTTTCTGGCGGGATTCCCACCCCATTATCCAGCACGGTAATGCTGACATGGTAATCCTCATGGGCAACGCGTAATATCACCTGTTTATCGCTGCGGCCTGAATCATTACAGGCTATTTCGGCGTTACGAATGAGGTTGACTAAAATTTGGATGATTTTATGTTTTTCGACGTTCATCAGCGTTACCTCCTTATATTCTCTGATAATCATGATCCCGTGGCGTTTCAATGAACCGAGATTGATGCGCAAACTCTCTTCCACCAAATCAACCAGGTTGACAATTTCTTTCACTCCTGAAACCTGCGCATAGCTTTGTTGCATGGTCACGATTTTTTTGATGTGGTCAATGTTTGCCTGGAGAGACTCCAACTCACTGACCGTCGACTCATGTTCGACTGCGATAAATTTTACAAGTTGATCCAGATAGGCCGGCAATTGCCGGCCTTTGGGATCACTGGTGAAAAAGGTTCCAAGATCATGTGTATGCTCACCGAGCAAGCCCGCGACCTTAGCGAGACTTGCGGTCTTGGATTTCTTTACTCTGTCCACCACCAGACTGGCTGAAATATTGACACTATTGAGGATATTTCCAACATTATGAAGGACGTTGGTCGCGATTTCAGCCATGCCGCTCCGGCGGGAAGCGTCAAGTAATTTGAAATGGACCTCTTCCAATTCCCTGGTCCGTTCCGCGACCCGTTTTTCAAGATGATCGCGAGCATCCTGGAGCGCCTGATTTTGTGATTGAATCTGATTTAACATTTCATTGAAACCTTTAATGAGTTGTCCCATTTCATCCTCACCCTGCTTCTCGGCGCGTACAGTATAATCTTTCCGGGTGGCAACCACTTTGACAATGCCAGCCAGATGCGAGAGCGGCGTCGAAATGAGCGTTTGCAGTTTTGTGGAGACCAATAACGCGACCCCCGAAGCACAGACCATGATGATCACAACCATAAAGATGTAGCGCTGCACCCGGGCAACCATTACTTTTAAATCCGCTTTGAGATACACTGTTCCCGCATATTCGTCCGCCAGCATGATCGTGCGAAAGAGTTCCACATAATCACGACTATAGCGAATTCCATCAGGCGCTATCGGTGGCGAAATATGATCTTCCCTGGTGTCAGCACGATGATAAGTGGCAAACACCTTGCCATCACCATCATAGAGCATCCCCACGACGACGGTAGGATCCGCATTCAGCGACTTCAAAGTCAGCTCAGCGGCGGCCAGATCATTGAAGGTGAGCGCGGCGACGCTGTTGTCTCCCACCATCTTTGCCATACTCATCAGATTGCTGGCCATGTCCGTCCGGAAAACGATCAGTTCGTAGATCACAAATGCGATACAGGCTAGCAGCAATGCGGTACCGCTGGTCAGCATGGTGATGAGGGTCAATTTGAGCTTGATGGGGAGATTGCGGAGTAAGTCCATGAATTTTAATTTCTGATGACTGCATTGGCCAGTTTCAACAGTTGAGCGCTGATCCGGATCCCGGCACGTTCCGAGGCTGCCAGGTTAATTGCGAAACGGACTTTGTCGCCTTCTAAAATGAATTTGATCATGCCGCCATTCTCATTGAATAACTCCGATTCCCCGACTGTCAGGATGTGATGATCCCGGATCATTTTCAGGATTTCAGCGGACATTGCCGGCGCATCCGAATTGAAGAATAGGATATGTAACGAAGGCACTTCACTGATGTTTTCAACCAGCTTCACGACGATTTCACGGTCATTGAACCGACGACCATGAACGATTTTTTCCAGCTCCGCCCCAAACGGATTAGTGCCAAACACACCAATAACCAAAGGGCTGCTCGTCAGGGGAAAACTTGATCCCGGCCACTCAACGAACTTGGTAAAATTATAGAGGTAAGCCGCCTTGATCTGGTATTCCTTGGAGACTAACTCCTCGCCACTAGAGCCACAGTGTCCAGCGAACATCTGTAAGCAGAGGAAAATCCAAAGCGCGCGCCGCCATAAAGATTGTGAGATTGATCGGGACTTGTAGCGGGTAGTATTGAGTAAAAATCCGGCCGGTTTCGGTGATAAATTTACCATGGCAGAAATGACGCGGTTACATAATGCGGGTATCCCGGCAAGCAAACAAATTCGAAGAATGAATGCAAGTGCCGGGTTAAACAGAAACTTCGCCCTGGTTTCTCCTCTCCTTATACGCATGGATATTTTTTTTTTTGACATAGCGTATTCGGAAGGATTAAAAACGCCATACGACTTTGCCATAAAAGCCACGAGGGACTTCTGACGGCGTCACAAAGAAGGTGGGACCTTGTTCGGGGTGTTGTTTATCAAAGAGATTTTGCCCTACCAGCGAGAGTTCAAGCCGATCAGTCACCCGCGATGAGAGCCGAATGTCGGCAGTGATGTATGAAGACACCGATTGAATATTATCCACATAGCGAAGCTGTGCATCCAGACTTAACCGCCTGGTAATATCATACGCTGACCTCAGGCTGAACTGATGCTGGGGAGATCTGCTCTCAAATTGTTGCGGATTCGTGCCTGCCGAACCATGGAGCTGGGTGATCAGCAGGGTGTAACCACCGGTCAGCCGCCAGTCATCCGTTGGCGCTATTGTCACTGCGGCTTCACCGCCATAGGTTTCGCCATGGTAAATGTTGATTAACGGGATTTCAGCTCTGCCGAATGGAGTCCCCGGCACCAAGCGTTCCACGACGATGCCATTTTCGATCAACTTACTATATTCATTATAAAATGATGCCAGATCGACACTCAGACGTTTGGCTGGTTGTACCCGATAACCCAGCTCATATGCCCACAACACCTCCGCGTCAAGCTCTGTGTTCCCTACGATCGTGGGGATATAAAAACCTCCTCCCGGTCCGGCAAAGGGAGCGCCGATCCCAATGGCGAATATTTTCTTGCCTTCGACTTCACTTGGGGTTCGCACCGCGCGTGAGATTGCCGACCACACCGTCTGCTGTTCCGTCGGCTTGTATACCGCCCGGACGCTGGGTTGAAATTCAAAGCCGGTGAAGTCATTATGCTCAATTTTATTGCCCGCGGTCAGGATCAGTTTATCCGGCACCAGTTGAAACTCATCCTGAGCGAAAATACTAAAGAGCTGCCGCTGGGTACCAGAATCCTCCACCTGGACCAGCGTATTCGTCTGTGTATACCTGTTGTTAATGAAGCGGTAGCCCAGCCCCCAGATTATATTGTTGCGCTGCCCCAGTCCAAAGGTATGCTGCGCCGTTAGGTCGAAAATATCTACCGAATAGCGCGCGCGTGCAATCTCACTGCGGTAGGTCCGGTCATAATATGCCTGAAACTCAAGGTTCGATCGCTCGGACAATGTCCGGGTCCAGCGTCCCAGGGTATTGAATTTATTGGCTTTGGAATCGTCACCATTCAACTCCGCGAAAGTCCCATCCCCCTGCCAGGTCAGTTGGGTGTCGTTATCAGGATAATCATCGATGCGAAAGCCACCCTGCTGCACCTGCCAGCCGTCATCGGCAGAATGACCGTTCGCCAACCGGTAGTCGTCATTTAACTGGTGACTGCCAAAGACCCGATAGTAGGTGGTATCGCTGATTTTTCCGCCATAGCGCAAACCGCCCAGCGACTGATGCACATTACCGCCACCGCCCTCTAGCAATCCGCCCTGGGTCTCCTTCGCGCTGCGCGTGACGACATTAATGACGCCGTTGACGGCATTGGCGCCCCAGATGGTCGCTCCCGGCCCACGGATGATTTCAATCCGCTCCACATCCGCCAGCATCATCTGTTGTAAATCCCAAAAGACCCCTGCAAACAACGGGTCATAAACGGCACGGCCGTCGATGAGTACCAACATTTTTTTGGCGTAGAGGTCATTGAAACCGCGGGATGAAATTGCCCACTGGCTGGAATTGACTTCGCCTACATTCAAACCGGGCACCAGCCGCAGCGCCTCCATCAGGGTGGTGGCGCCGGAGCGGCGTAAATCATCATTGGAAAGCACGGTAATGGCAGCGGCAGCATCGCTGAATTTCTGTTCTTTCTTGGAAACCGAGGTAATCGATTCATTCATCAGTTCCTCGATACTCAAATCACCCAGGTTGCCCCGCGCCTCGTTTCTGACTGTATTTTCGTCTGCTCCCCCGAAGTGCGACCAGACCGCCAGGCCGATGGTCAGGAAAAAATGCCGCCACCAAGCCGCCAGAGGATTGCCGGGATGTGGTTTCAAGTGATTGTGCCACATAGGGAGTTATAATTTCCAATCTCTAAAGGTTTTATTCATATTATACATATACTTTGGCAGGAGAATTCGATCACTGAATACCCTCAATGATTATGCTATACAGCATACAATAGCCAATTTTTATAATATACCAATGATCAAAGGGTATGAGAGCTGGGAATTCTTCCCACATCAAGAAAGCAATTATCAGATCGTCAGCTTGGGAGTCTTAATCCTGATGCCTGGCTGTATGATACTGAACCCCATCAGGTTTAAGGAAAAGAGCGCACAATTTCCCGCCGGATTAGAGGTCGGTTGAAATGGGTGTGGTTTGTAGTGATCCAAGCGAATAGGCCGAATTTCTTCGCTTTTATGCTCTATCGAGCACACTGCCAACGGTATCGCTCAAGAATTGGAATTATCCGGACACCCCTTTCGGCTAACCTCGGAGTCGGAGGTTAGCAATTACAGAACGACCA
>CAZTTH010000027.1:39997-46350 GCA_964615975.1 uncultured Lentisphaerales bacterium
GGACACCCCTTTCGGCTAACCTCGGAGTCGGAGGTTAGCAATTACAGAACGACCATTTACGTTCATATACCCATGATCGAATGATCGGTGTGACATTGGGATAGTTGCATCTGGTTCGTCCAGATAAATCTTTAATGGGGAGGCGGGAATCATTTCCTCAACCCGATTAACAAATCCCCTCATTGGATGAGGTGGAGCGGCGATAATTATGGAAGCGCCGGTAACCGGCAATCGCGAAGAGGACAAGGGCAAACAGCACATAGGTGGAAGGTTCGGGAATGGCTTGATTGACAAAGACATTGATAATTTGCCCTGCATTACCAGTGAGATTGTGATAGTAGAGATTCAGATTATTCAAATTCAACAACCCCAGGGCATCGGAAAATATCAAATTGTCAACATAAAGGGCTTCGAAATAGCCACCGCTGCCGGCGAGATTGCCGTTGTCGAGCAAATTCTCCAAATAGAGATGACTGCGCGAACCGATCATCAGTGTGGGCAGATAAAAATTGCCATTGGCATAACC
The DNA here is from genome assembly GCA_964615975.1 of uncultured Lentisphaerales bacterium. Classification (GTDB taxonomy): domain Bacteria; phylum Verrucomicrobiota; class Lentisphaeria; order JABSQK01; family JAJFLO01; genus CAZTTH01. The sequence goes on from CAZTTH010000027.1 coordinate 40,524, forward strand.
AATCTCCTGATCGCCAAAATCGAATCCGCCGATTTCCAGGCTTGACCAGTTCTCCCAGTCCCCGATCACAGCATCCACTCCGCCGGTAAATTCGAGGGTCGATCCGACATTCCAATTCCAGGTTCCCTCGTTTTGCGAATCAAAAACCAAACTGCCGCTCAATGATAATTTTTCATTGACATAGAGGGATGATTCTCCCCCGGCGCCACTGGTGAGAAGTAAGTCTTGTCCGGTAAGCAAAGTGCCTGCCGCATTCAATTGACCGCCATTATCGATGAATAGGTTTCCGGAGGTGGATACATTTGACTCCAGCGCAAAATTGAGACTGCCGCCATTGGTTGACCAATTGCCCGTGCCGGTGACATCATCATTGACATACACCGCCGATAAAAATTCACCATGAACCGAGCCATTATTGATAAATTCGCCGCCCTCGTCAAGGGTTAATGAGGAGAATGGCATCACGGTCACATTACTGCCATTGAAAGTCACGGTTCCGCCAAGATGATTCGTCCCGCTGACATCGATGGATTCGGGAGAATTATCCGTGAAAGTTCCACCGCTGATCGTTGAGTTAAACATATTGAGGTGGCCGTTATTGGTGACATTGCCGCCGGTGATCGCGGCGCTGTTCAGGCTCAACAGACTTCCGGGCGCGATAAGGATGCTGCCATTCTGATTGTTCACCGTCGATGAATTCATCTCCAAAGTTCCTGCGTTGATCGCCTGAATGAGATTATTATTGGTCACTGGATAGGATGAGAACTCAATGTCGCCGGCATCCGCGGAGACGACACCATTGTTTTCCAGATTAACATAGATCAATCCAGAGGATCCATTGCCGGTGGTGGTGATGGTCTGGTGAGCGTCAATGGCCAAAACCCCGCTGCCATGATCGATAATCCGGTTTTGATTCGGAGTGGTAAACTGAATTTCATTGCCGCCGGTATTGATCCCGGATAAACTCACCGTGCCACTGATCCCCAAGTCGGCGACATCACCCGCGCCATTTTGATCCGCCAGTTTAATAAGGTGATTTTCCTGGCTAATATCGCCATGGAGAACCAGGGCGACATTGGCGCCGATCCTGGTAGTGATATTTAATATGTCCATGCCCTGGGTTCCGTCGTAATGAGAACTGCCATCAACATGAACGTTTCCTCCTCCATGGATGGCGCCGCCTATGATGGTTCCATACGTCAGATTCAATTGACTGCTGTTATCAATATGGATGCTGCCAAAAACAGTATCAACAATATCATCGCCATTACTTTCATCATTAATGACAACATGGCTGTTAATTTTCAACGTCCCGTTATTGATTGCTTCGATCACATTGTTATTGATGGCAGTATGTGATGACAACTCGATGGCGCCGCCATCAGCCGAGACATATCCATTGTTTTCCAGATTGACATAAATCAAGCCACTGGAGCGCAGACCGGTGGTGAGAATGCGTTGATTGTCATCAATGGTCAACTTCCCGCTGCCATAATTGATCACCCGGTTCTGGTTGGGAGTGGTAAATTGAATTTCATTGCCGCCGCTGCCCGATCCCGCCAGCAACACGCCGCCCAAGATTCCCAGATCGGCGACATCGCCTTCCTCATTTTGATCCGCCAATCTGATGATATGGTTTTCCTGGGTGAAATTACCAGTTAATCTGAGTGAGTCATTGGCTCCGATGGTGGTGGTGAGATTGGCAATGTTCATGCCACTGCCATCGAAATGGGAACTGCCATCAATGTTTATGTTGCCGCCGCCATTCAACGTGCCGCCCACGATTGTTGAATTGAAGACATGCAAAGTGCTGGTGTCATCAATGGTAATGGTTCCGGTTGTGATATCCGTGATAATTTCGTCGCTGGTGTCATTGTAGATCGAGACGCTTTCAAGGCTCAACGAGCCATTGGAGATCGCTTCCATGGTGGCATTGTTGGTTATTGCCGCCGGCGATATCACGCGAATGAGTCCATCATTCGCGGAGATCAGGCCATCATTGATGAGCGAGGGCACATAAATCTCTCCTTTTGATCCGACTCCAGTCGTTCGAATCACCTGACCGGCGCCCAGATTGAGTTCATAAAAGCCACTGGGGCCAGTGTAACTGATCAGATTGCGATTTTCGGTGGTGAATTGAATCGCGCCGGTTCCCGTCAAGTTGACGGTGTCGATGATCACTAATTGCGCGATCTCTCCTGAAACTCCATTATTCGCCAGTTTGATGATATGATTGGTGGAATTGATATCGCCAATCAGATCCAACCGGTCGTTGGCGCCGATGATCGAGGTAAGGTTATTGATGACAAGACCTTCGCCATCAAAAGTTGAGGTCCCATTGATATCAACATTGACATTCGTGGCAGCGTCAATGAGTCCGCCGTTAATCCGGGAATTGGTAAATTCAAAGGTGCTGGTGCCGGCGAAATTGAGCGCTCCCCCACTATTATTGATGGTTGTCCCATCCAGCTTTAACGCGCTACCGGTTATGTTGATATTGCCATCCGCATTTTCGACTACGGTATTGACTATTGCCAATGTGCCGCCATTAACGGCTTCCAGAATATTGTTGTTGGTTATGGTATTATTGATTCCGCTGGTGGCGATCATGATCCTACCGTTATCGGCGGATAGCCGGCCATCATTAAAGATCGGCACATAAATTTCTCCTTTTGATCCGACTCCGGTGGTCTGAATCACATGATCCGCGCCGAGATTAAGCTTAAAGTTGCCAATGGGCCCATCGTAGCTGATGATATTCTGGTTGCCCGTGGTGAATTGAATCGCGCCGGTTCCTGTCAAGTTAACCGTTTCGTAGATCATCAGGAGCGCGATTTCACCTGTATCTTTGTCGTTTGCCAGCTTGATAATATGATTGGCGGAAGTGAAACTTCCGATCAGATCAAGACGTTCGTTTTCCGTGATGGTCGTGGTGATATTATTGATTGTCATCCCGGCTCCATCCAGCACCGAGTTTCCGCCCACGTTGATATTCCCCCCGCCTTCAATTGTGCCCCCAATTATCCGCGCGTTAGTAAGGTTCAGGACGCTGGTAGCATCGATGGTAATCTTGCCGATGGCGCTGTCGGGATCTGGATTAGCGCCTTCATTATTCACTATGCTGGCTGAATTCAGGTTCAAGACTCCCCCGTTAACGGCTTTGACCTCCGAGTTATTGGTGAGGGTATTGATCACTCCAATCGTCTGGATGAGAATCTCACCGTTATCCGCGGAGATCAGACCATCGTTGAGGATCGGCACATAAATTTCACCCTTTGATCCGCTTCCTGTTGTCTCGATTACTTGATCCACCCCGAGATTAAGCTTGAAGTTGCCAATGGGACCATCATAGCTGATGATATTCCGGTTGCCCGTGGTGAATTGAATCGCGCCGGTTCCGGTCAAGTTAACCGTTTCGTAGATCACCAGGAGCGCGATTTCACCTGTATCTTTGTCGTTCGCCAGTTTGATAATATGATTGGCGGAAGTGAAATTTCCGATCAGATCGAGACGTTCGTTTTCCGTGATGGTCGTGGTGATATTATTGATTGTCATCCCGGCTCCATCCAGCACCGAGTTTCCGCCCACGTTGATATTCCCCCCGCCTTCAATTGTGCCCCCAATTATCCGCGCGTTAGTAAGGTTCAGGACGCTGGTAGCATCGATGGTAATCTTGCCGATGGCGCTGTCGGGATCTGGATTAGCGCCTTCATTATTCACTATGCTGGCTGAATTCAGGTTCAAGACTCCCCCGTTAACGGCTTTGACCTCCGAGTTATTGGTGAGGGTATTGATCACTCCAATCGTCTGGATGAGAATCTCACCGTTATCCGCGGAGATCAGACCATCGTTGAGGATCGGCACATAAATTTCACCCTTTGATCCGCTTCCTGTTGTCTCGATTATTTGGTCCACACCGAGATTAAGCTTATAATTGCCAATGAGACCAGTGTAGCTGATTTGATTCTGGTTGCTCGTGGCGAATTGAATCGCGCCGGTTCCCGTCAAGTTAACCGTTTCGTAGATCACCAGGAGCGCGATTTCTCCTGTATCCTTGTCGTTCTCCAGTTTGATGATGTGACCGGTGGAATCGATATTGCCAATTAAATCCAACCGGTCGTTGGCGCCGATGGTCGTGGTAATCTCATTGATCGTCATGTCGCTGCCCTTGAAAAACGAATGACCGCTGATCTCGATTTCCCCCCCGCCATCGATGGCGCCGCCGATAATTGACGAATTGACAACCTTCAGCACACTTTCTTCGTCGATGGTTATTTTGCCGATGACAGTATCGGGATTTCCTTCTGTGCTCTCGTCGTTGGTTGCGATGATGCCATTCAATATCAACGTCCCGGCATTGATGGCGGTAAGGAGATTGTTATTGATGACAGGGGACAGGATTTTGATCTCGCCAGTGTCCGCCGCGATGGTTCCATTGTTGATTGTCGCAACCAGAATTTGTCCGGCGCTGTTACCCGAATTGGTGGTCTCAACCCTTTGATTGCCGCCAATGGTTAATTGACCGGCGCCGACATCGACGATTTGATTCAGGTTTGAGCTGCCGAATTGAATCCGCCCCGAACCTTCAATGGTTACAGTTCCCAAAATCCCCAGATACGCCACATCGTTCGGGTTTTGATTGGCTAAATTGATGATGCCATTGTGGGTGCTGGTGCTGATCGCGTTGATTAGATCAAGTCGTTGCGAGGCATCGATGAGAATCAGGGCAAGAGAATCGGTATTGATCGTGTCAACCTGAAAATAACCATCCACATTCACAGTTGTGCTGTTGATGGTGACATCGTAAGTGTCAGCAGCATTATTCGGCACAACCGCTGGCGACCAATTCGCGTCATCACTCCAATTCAGACCGTCCCCGCCGCCAGTCCACAGAGAATTGATGGTGTCGGCTGAAGAGAAGGGATGAAGTAACAGGAAGGACGCAAGGACAAGAGCAAAAAGGGTTTGATGAACACACAAAACATTGTCAGTAACTAATTTCATGAACGGTTCTCCTGGTTTATTTTTGATAATCTAGCGCAATCATGGAGAACTGGCGGAGGGATAACCTTATTCTGTTATCAACAATCTTGATCTGAACCTTCCTTGAGTTATCCGCTCATAGCATTCAGTTCATAGACTATCTCAGGGGATATGGTAAGTGTTTGGGGATTGGCCACCCAATTCACGCTCAAAGAAAAAAACCGCCAGCACAACACATTTGCGATGAACTAACCGATTCCTTACACTTTGAACTCTCGGATTGTTGAAAAAATTCTTCCACTCGGATTGCTATTAATTCAATAAAGCTGATGTCCGAGAAGGGCAAATCCGGCAAATGCAATCAGAGAGACCTCAATGGAGGGGAATTAAACATTTACCGAATTTCCAAACACTGAATATGATTGGATTTACTATTGAATCAACAGACAGGTGAAAATTTTCCCGGAATCGATGAACCTTAATAGCTGAGTGATGGTGAAATTAACGCCAAATACCTACTTCTGTTCCACCGGGTTATGCCGGCTGTGCCGGTCGGTTCGATCAATACGTGGCATGAGCCTCCTTGCTCATGATCATCATCGGCAAGATGCCGAATATGTGTTTAGTGTCGGTTGGAGTACAGGCTTCAGCCTGCCGCAGAGCAATGAACGTACAATTTGCAGTCCCGCAGAGCGGGGTTTGTGTTTAGCGCAGAGTTTGAAGCGGGTGGAGTTTGGTGTTCATCCTTATAGGATGCTCCTCTCTCAGGCATTATTGCCATTCAGGCTAAAAGCCTGTACTCCAACCGACGCTTCCATGAGAAGGAACCTGTCAAGGATCGACG
>CAZTTH010000028.1:0-46258 GCA_964615975.1 uncultured Lentisphaerales bacterium
ATAATTGCAAATAGAAGGCATGCCCCCAAATACCCATGGCGATTTTGTAGTTGCACAAAATTTCAGTTGTTGAGTTTCAATGACTTACAAAGCAAAGAGCGGAACTTGGGCTAATATCGCGCATTCACGGCAAAAGTGAAGCTTCCCCATGGTCGGCGATTAAATGATCAACATGCAGTCGCCATAACTGTAAAAACGCAATCGTGCCGCGATCGCCTGGTGGTACGCCGCCATGATTTGTTCGCGGGAGGCAACGGCACATACCATCATCAACAAGGTTGATTTCGGGAGATGAAAATTGGTTAACATTCTGGTTACTACCCGCAAGCGATAAGGCGGGTAAATGAACAGGGACGTCCGTCCCTGGCGCGCCTGCAGCCGGCCATCATCAGCGACACAACTTTCGAGAACCCGCACCGTGGTTGTACCGACCGCGACAATCGCGTTGCCATTTGCTTTGGCTCGGTTGATGGCGGCAGCGGTTTCCGGCGGCAACGTGAAGCGCTCGGAATGGATGGGATGATCTTCGATGTGTTCGGCGGTTACCGGCTTGAAGGTGCCCATGCCGATATGCAGGGTGACATAGGCGATCTCCACCCCACGCTGCCGCAACCCTTCCAAGGCCGGTTCATCGAAATGTAATCCCGCCGTGGGCGCGGCCACCGAACCTGACTGGCGGGCATAAACGGTTTGATAGCGTTCTTGGTCGGCTGGTTCGGCAAGCCGATGAATATAGGGCGGGAGCGGGATTCGCCCGAATTCAGGCAATAGCTTGGCAATATTTGCCGGGGTAAATGCAATCTCATAACTGCCCTCGGACAATTTTCCCAGCACCCGCAATGATACGCCTTTACCCCCATCGATTAACACCACCGATCCGGGTTTCATCCGGCTGCCCGGCCGGAGCATCGCTTCCCAGATGCCCGGTGATCGTTCTTCCAGTAATAATATTTCTACCCGTGCGCCAGCTCCCTTGTCGGTGTGTTTGACGCCATAAAGACGGGCGGGAATCACTTTTGAGTCATTCAGCACCAGACAATCCCCAGGGTTCAGGTATTCGCCAAAATCGGCGAAATCGCGAAGGATGATGCCGCCGCTCGGTCGATCCAGCACCAGCATCTGCGCGGCAGCACGTTTTGTCGGGGGATATTGCGCGATCAGATCGGCAGGCAACTCATAATCAAAATCGGATAGTTTCATCTCATCCTCGCCGCTTTAATACTCTACGCATGTGTTTTTCATCTTCCTTGCGTTTCATGGTTTCGCGTTTGTCATGGTGGGTTTTCCCGCGGCATAAGCCGATTGCCACCTTGATCCGGCCATTTTTCAAATAAAAGGAAAGGGGGATCAGGGTCAGGCGCTGTTGTTGGCTGATGGCGCCGATGCGTCTGATTTCACTGCGATGCATTAACAGGCGGCGGACTCGTTTCGGGTCGTGATTGTTGATATTGCCTTTTTCGTAGGGGCTGATATGGACATTGTACAAGAATGCCTCGCCATCGCTGACCTTCACATAGGAGTCAGCAAAACTGATGTTGTGCCCGCGGCAGGATTTCACCTCCGTTCCGGTCAAAGCAATTCCACTTTCATAGGTTTCGATGATCTGGTAATCGTGAAACGCTTTTTTGTTTTTAATCAAATCGGCCATAAACTATTTCCCTTAGTATGATCATAACTCATATCTTCCGGTTATCACAAATCAAGAAGGATGCCACAGCGAGAACGATTTTTAATTACATATCAGAATGAGGTGAAAATCCCCAAGTTCAATATACCTTGTAACCGATCATTATAATCCATGTACCGCCCGGGTAGCTCAGTGGATAGAGCAGAAGTTTCCTAAACTTTTGGTCGGAGGTTCGATTCCTCTCTCGGGCGCCATTTTTGTCGGTTTGTCGTTTCCTGACCCACGCATGATTTATTCATGATCATCGAGATTGAAATAATCGGCCATCGGGAAAATTTTAGCATTATCAGATGAAGCCAATCAGACTTTCCGCTCATGCGATGAGTTATGAAATTCGGCGTGGGTTTACTCCTGCTGAGGTTTTTTAAGCCATCCGCACCAGTCAATGGCAGACAGCAGATTTTGGACGGTTGGAATGTCGTAAAGAATTCGATTATGAGAGTAACTTTAATGGCAGGTATTACTCAACCAAACAAGTCCGCCCGATATTCATTGACGATAATACTGAAATTATTGTCGTTACCGTTTATACTTATTATTATTAATATGAGGATCAAAAATGAAAATAAGCTATGACAAGAATGTTGATGCTCTTAGTATCATTTTTAGAGAAACGACTGTAACCACTCGGCAGCTTGCTGAAGGCATATCAGGAGAGTACGACAGCGATGGGAGATTAGCCGGCATTGAAGTCCTGGATGCAATTAAGCGATTCGGTGATGAAAATACATTAAATCAAGTAGTGTTGGAAGGTGTCGGTCTGTCACCAAAAGCAAGTTGAGTTGCGGATTCAATTGCAGTTAAAATTCTGCTTTCTATCCCAAAGCTAAGTGTTTTCAAACTGCGTATAACGAGATTTTTTTAATCTCTTATACTTCACACCTCGAAAGCCAAAGGAGAAAATTCCCTATGAAAAGTGCGTATGAGCTTGCCATGGAACGATTCGATTCGCAACCCCTTGCCAAAATCACCGACGAACAGAAAGCGGCGATTGGCGAAATCGATCGCCGCTTCAAGGCGAAAATCGCTGAAGCCGAACTGATGTGTCAGGAGCGGCTGAAAAACGCGGCCAATGATCCTGACAAATGCCGGCAGATCCGCGATGATCTGGTGGTGGAACTGGCCTCCCTGCGTGAACGGTGTGAACGCGAGAAAGATCGGGTACGCCATGGCGAAGACTGAATTTCAGGAAGACGCCGAAATCATTGCCATCCACCGTTATCGCGGCGATTACTTTTATGTGCGTCTAAGGTCGCCAAAAATCAGCGCCCATACCGGAGCGGGTCAATTTGTCCACTTCCATATTCCGAACAGTCCGGAATTAACCCTGCGCCGGCCTTTCAGTATTTACGATACCGCGCCCGATGAAGGTTCTCTGGCGATTATCTTCAAGGTCGTCGGCAAGGGCACCGCTAAAATGGCAACCTTGGATGTCGGTCAGCCCGTCAGCCTGATTGGTCCGCTCGGCCATGGCTTTCCGGCGCCCGTTGGGGGTCATGAGCACATTATTATTGTCGCCGGCGGATATGGTTGTGCCGCCACCTACCTGATTGCCAAACACGCGGGTCAATCTGGAGTGTGCCTGCTTGGGGCGCGCAGCAAAGACGACATCCTGGTGGAAGAAGAATTTGCCCGGACGGGATTTCAAGTGCGCGTCTCCACCAATGACGGATCCTCCGGACATCAAGGGTTGGTGACAGAATTGCTGCAACACGAATTCGCTAAACACCAGTCGCCGTCAACCATCTATGCCTGCGGTCCCAATGCCATGCTCAAGGCAGTGGGGAGCATGTGTCTGAAGCAAGGCGGCGATGCCTACCTCAGTTTTGACATGCCCATGTGCTGCGGTGTCGGCGCCTGCTTCACCTGCGTGCTTAAAACCAAAGCCGCCAACCGGGAAGGCTGGGAATATACCCGCTCCTGTCGTTTCGGTCCCGTTTTCAAGGCCAGCGAAATATATTGGGATGATTAGACTGCGAGCAGTCGAATTTTCGAACGCCGCGGTTCTAATCAGGTTGATGATCGCGCAAACTTATTCTAAACCTCGATTGGGTTCAGTATCATGGGTTTGGAATTCGATGTCTTAAATGAACTTGATATCTTTCAAGAAGATAATTTCTTTCGCATTGAAACGTCCTTTAATTAAGGATAAACATCGGGAGAGCAGGGGAGGCTTATATACAAATCAATGGACATTCTCCCAGATTTCACGGTGCGGTCACAAGAGAAGGAGGAAATGGATCGAACCGAGTGTGATCCAATTCTGTTGTATCGCACCTTCAGGCAATTCCAATGGATCAATCTATTCTTCAGTCGTTATCGTTCATTATTGAGCCGCTACATTATTGCCGAGATGCTGAATACACCGGATGAACCGCGTCATTTGCTTGATGTGGGATGCGGCGGCGGGGACATCGCTTATTGGCTCCATCGGAACTGTCGGCATCTCGGGTTGAGCCTCACTGTCACCGGCATCGATCCCGATGCCCGTGCAATCAGCTTTTCCCGCCATCAATATGGGGATATCCCAGGGTTGGAATTCGCGCAACGGAGCCTATTCGATCTTCCCGTTGAAGGTCAAAACTATGATTATATCTTTGCCAATCATTTCCTCCATCATCTCATGGACGATGACCTGATGCCCGCGTTAAGGATCATCGAGCATCATTGTGAGCGGATGTTTCTCATCAGTGATCTCCGCCGGTCTCGTTTATCTTATCTGGCTTTCAGCAGCTTGATCTGGCTTTTTTTCCGATCCAGTTATATCTATGTGGATGGAAAGATGTCGATACGCCGCGGGTTTCGCCGCGATGAGTTTGCCGCTCTTGCCCGGCAGGCAGGTCTGGCGGAAAGGACCCGGGTGGGCACGGAATTTCCCGGAAGGATTTTTCTGGTCGGCTGGAAAACTCCAAGGGACAAACCCGCGGGTTACTGATGATCTAACGTTCGGGTCGCATTCTGAAGCTGGCGCACCTCTTCAAGGGTCAACTTGCGCACCAGTCCGGGTTTATAGGCGCCAAGACGCAACGGGCCAAAGGCGATCCGCACCAAACGATTCACCCGATAACCGAGATAGCGGCACATCCGCCGGATCTCACGCTTGCGGCCTTCTCTTACCGAAATTTTTATAATCGCTCCCTTTTGTTTGCGCTTCAGATAGCTGGTTTTGCTGGCAATCAGGGATTCTCCATCGGCGAATATTCCCTTTTCCAATTTTTTTAAATCCTCAGGAGTGACATTGCCCTCGACCTCAACACGATAGGTTCTTTCGATTTGATAGCGGGGATGGGTTAATTTGTTGGCCAGGTCGCCATCGTTGGTGAAGAGCAACAGACCTTCACTATCCAAATCCAGGCGGCCAATGGAAAAGACGCGTTCATCAGAATTCTTAGGGATCAAATCATACACAGTTCTGGCGGCATGAGGATCCTTGATCGTACAGGCATAACCGCGGGGTTTATGGAGCAAATAGTAGAGTTTGCGCGGCAGGCGCAGCAACTTTTTTTTGAAATGGACACGATCTTGAGCCGGATTGACCCAGGTGGTCAGTTCGGTCACAATAGCGTGATTAACCGATACCTCCCCGGAACTGATGATTTTTTCACTGGCACGGCGGGAGGCGACACCACATTGAGCCAGATAACTGGCAAGCAGGATCGCGTCCGTTGGTGGAGACGACGGAGAAGATTTTTTTGGGGGATTCATAGTATAAACACACGTATATATAAGTTTAGACTGCAAGCAGTCGAATTTGCGAATTTCGCCGTTCCAATCAGGCTGGTGATCGTGCCAGTTATTTCTAAAACCTGATGGTGTTCAGGAGATGAAAACGGATAGACCAAGCAAACCCCGATCAGCAGTGCGCGGAGAGTCGCTCAGCCCAGCATTGACACTCCTCATTAGATTAAACCGGGATCGCGAGGGCGGTCACTTGCCGATGTATCCTAGCGCGGAGGAGCGCAGATAGATTTCATTGCGTTTTTCTTCAAGGGACAAGAGTTCCTGATTTGCTTTCTCGATCTCGATCCATTTGCTGTCAACCTTGGATTTGAGCTCAGCCAGTTCCTCCTGCCATTGTTTCAATAATCGTTTGGCGCGCGGACGGTGCACCATTTCCCGGCTTTCGCTGGGAATCCGCAGCCAATACTCATCACGCGGAGAGGGGGAGCGTTTATTAATTCGCCGATGACGGAAATAGACGTATTCATCACTAATGCCGACGACATAGGTGAGATCATCGATAAATTCCTGATAACTGTTAATCGATTTTTCCAGCTCCTCAATACAGCGATTATCAAGGGCTATCCGATTATTAATGGTGGCGGCGGTAATGGTGCAGGCGAGTTCCCAGTCATTCCAGCTTTGATAGGCGCCCAGCGGGGAATCGTAAAAGCGGTTGCCCATCAGGACTTCCAGGCGATCCAGATACCGTTTATCCGGTTGCGCTATCACCAGGTCATCTTTTTCTAATTCCCGTTTTTTGACGCGGTTTTCGAACAGGGAGGCATGATTGGCGCTTACCAGGTACAATTCCTGACGATAGGTATCATTGCTTTTGAGAAATCGCTGAAAACGATCGACTGTTGCTTTATAGCCTTTCTCATTGCTGATCTGGTCGGCCAGGAATTGTTGATATTCATTCATCAATTCCTGATCGCGGCGCGTCAACTTGTCGATTTCCTTTTCCCAATCCCGGAGCAATCGCCGACTCTTTCCCAGAGAGATTTTATCATAGTATTTGTAATGTATTTCCGGAGGACGTTTGCCTGACATCAGCACCGTGTGCGAAGCGGCATTGGATGATCCGGTTACCTGTTGAGGTTCAATCACGATTTTGACCTGATAACAGGAGGTCTGATCCCACTCAACTTCCAGAATATAATCCCTGAGTTCGCCGCGGCGTTCGGCATTGGATTGCAATTCCCGATCAATTTGCGCCAGACGGCTATCGATAAAGAGTTTGTCCCGGCGGTACTGAATGTTTAAATCGGCTTCTGACAAAAAATTCTTCCGCCGCGACAAATAGGGTTGCCCATCCATCCAGATGTGCAGCCAGTCCTGATCACCCCTTACTCTTTCCGCGTAAACTACTTCGTTTTGCAATAAGGCGCCGCGGACACGATTATTATGATACACATCGGCGGTTCTGACGGTGACGACCACCAAGTCCCCCCAAACCACGGCGCTCCCCAAGAATCCCCCAAGCATCAACAAAGCCACACGAGTGATCAATGTTCGCGAAAACCGGCTCCAGGCCGCTGACTGCCGGATCATTGATTGGCAACCCGCCATTCGGATACCGAAACAAGGTCGCATCGCGGCACGGACATGCCTGAGCGGTCTCCAGGCACCAACCCCATGCACTTCCGCCCTGCTCCCAATCCGCGTGAGCCGATCCGCCGCAACGTCATGTTGTCGGGTTAAACCGCCACATTCAGGAGACGCGGTAGCGTGATTAATAGCACTCATATGCTTCATAAACAGCCTCCTTTGATTTACCTAGTTTAAACAAAGAATCCCACACCTGCCGCCATCCGTTCACGCGATGGATAAGGTGGTGATTGAGGTCTCGATTATACGGTTGATCCATGATCATAAATTGTTTCCCCTTGGTGGAAAATTCCAGGGCGTAGTGCGGCGCGTCGTCGATGAGCATATCCACCTTCAGTCGTTCACAGGTGGCGAATTTATCCCGCGCGAAAACGAGATCATGAAAGGGAATTCCGAGCCGGCCCAGCGATTCAACCGTGACCGAATAATACATCTCCGGGCGCGCGGTCATGATCGTCACCTGATGCCGGGAATGCAGTTTGTGAATAATTTCTATGGCATCGGGGTAAGGATCTGTGAACAAATGAATGTGATCACCGTAGTGGTCGTAAACGCACTCATACATTTCTTCCGTCCAGCCATAAAACTCATAATAACGATAATGATTTTCATCTTCAGGCATCAGATTAATTCCCATAATGCGGTCGAAGACAGCGATACAAGCCGCGGAGGTGTTGAGCAGGGTGTTATCGAGATCTATGGCTAAATGGTATGGGGTGGTCTTCATGTCTGCTTAAATTAATGACATTTTGTGATTATGCCATGGGGTTGCAAGAGATAAAACCATGGACACCGTTTTTCGCGTAAAGATCGCGCCGGGCATCCATCGCAAGTTGGCATTATACTTCGCCTAACAGTGCGTTCTAAGCCGGGGGGATGTGGGGATTATAGCTGAACATGCAAGATTCCGGCAATATGGATTCGGATCGTATTGCTGCGACCAGTATCTGCCCTCGAAGAAAGACCAGAGTCAGCTTATCGCCTGCCATTGGCCGACAGTGATTGCCTGCTGCGCGACCAGTTCGCACATTCAGCGGGATAACCGTGACCGGAACACTCAATAGCGGAAAACCAATGTGCGGCAAACTCAATTCACACCAGCCATTGCATTTAGTTCAATGTTAAATAGTGTTAACCCGCAATTATTTAGGACATGTTGACTGTGATGATCGAACTTTTGTCCCGGTTAGGGAAAAAGTAACCTCACCAAATAATGATTTTGGATTTCAACCGATGAAAATACCTTTGACTTTTTGTTTAGCCTCCATTCTGGTTTTTCACTCATCCGCAGGAGCAAAAGCACCGGATGATTGGCAGCCATCCGCCGCTGTTCCTGAGCAACAACTTGCTCCCAATTCAACAGCCGTCGACAACGTCAATTCCTCTCCGCAATCATCCGGCATCTCCTATCCCGGGACTGCCATGCCGCTGCAGGCCTCTGCCAGAGAACCGGAAACGCGGTATTATTCATTGGGCGAATTGATTGAACAGGCACTGAAAACCAATCCTCGCACCCATATCGCCTGGCATAAAGTAAAATCAGCTCAAGCCACCTTGTCGATAGAAGAGTCAGATGCCTACCCGCAAGTGGAAGTCGGCGGCACCATGAGTGCCAGCCACCGCACCAGCGACGCCGGTCGAACCATTGAAAACAGCAGCCTCGGACCCTATGCGGAAGTTAATTACCTGCTCTACGACTTTGGCCGTCGCGATGCCAGGATGAAATCCAGCCAACACCTGGTGATTGCCGCGACTCTGCGTCACGATGCCGCGGTTCAAGAGGTGATTCTCGGCGTGCAAAATGCCTATTATCAATATTTAACCCTGCGGTACCTGGCCGTCGCCCAGGAGGTGGTGGTTAAGGAAGCCGTGGCCAATCTCGATGCCGCCGAAGACCGCCGGCAGAACGGGGTGGCGGCGTTGGCCGATGTGCTTCAGGCCAGGACCGCCTTGGCCCGGGCACGCCTGAAACAAAAAAACATCCAGGGTGACATGATGGCGATCAAAGGATCGGTGATGACCAGTGTCGGGTTACCCTTGACGGCGCGGGTCGATATTATTGACATCCCCATCGAAGCTCTTCCCATTCATTCCGCCAGCGGAAATATTAGTGAATTATTGCTCAAAGCTGTGGATTCCAATCCTCTGCTCCTGGCGGCAAAAAGCGACTACCATGCCGCCAATGCCACCATCGATGCCGTGAAAGCCAGGGGCTCACCGACCATTCGCGCCCGTGGCCGCTTTGATGAATTATATGATTCAGGAAAATTGAATGAGGAACTGCTCGGAGAAATTCAACTCAGTTTCCCCCTCTTCACCGGTTATCAATACCGCTATGAATTACAGCAAGCCGAAGCCGAGGCCCGGCGCAGCGAGGCGGATTACAAACTACTGGTGGAACAACGACAAAAGGCGATTTGGAGCAGCTTCTATGATCATCAAACCGCCATCAATACCATTGCCGCGAGCGACGAGCTTTATGAATTCGCCAGTCAATCCCATGCCATCGCCAGTGGTCGCTACCGTGAAGGGGTCGGCGGAATTTTAGATTTGCTGGCAGCCCAATCGGCATTGGAGGAGGCGCGCTTCAGCCGTATCCAGGCGCGGATGGATTGGCTGCTTACCTTGGCGCGGTTGCAGTATGACTTGGGAATTCTGGAGAAAAAACCAACACACATCGGAGATTAATACGCATGCAAATCCAAATCGATCACATTTGTCGCCGTCTCATCCTCCTGCTGGTACTGACTTTGACATTCAGCGGCAGCGGATGCAATCCATTCAAGTCCTCATCCTCTTCGACTCCACCGCCAGGCGGAAAGCCGCCGCCGGGTTTTGGCGCTGAACCGGTGCCGGTGCTTACCGCCCAGGTTGAAGCCAGGGACATCCCGGTCCGAATCAATGCCATCGGCACAGTGGAAGCCTCTCATATTGTTGCCATCACCTCCCAGATAGACGGAATTATTACCGCGGTACATGTTGTTGACGGCCAGAACGTTAATGTCGGAGATCCGCTTTTCACCATTGACGCTGAGCCATTCAAGCTCCGGGTAAAAGTAGCCGAGGCCAACCTTGCCCATGTCCATGCTGAAGCCGACAAAGCCCGTCTGCAAGTCACCCGCTATGAAGCGCTGGTCGACAAGGAATATGTCAGCAAGGATCAATACGACCAGGCAGTGGCGACGTTGAAAATCCAGGAGGCAGCCATCCGGATGGTTGAAACCACGATCGAACAGGCCAAACTCGACTTGAGCTATACGGTAATAGCCGCTCCAATCGCGGGACGCGCCGGTGAATCATTGGTCAAAGCCGGCAATCTGATTCGGGCCCGCGACACCAGCATGCCGTTAATTAAAATCAATCGCCTGATCCCGGCGCAGGTGCGATTCGCGGTGCCGGAACACTATCTCATGGAAATCCGCGAGCTGCATTCCCAGAGCGCGTTGCTGGTGCAGGCCCGGGTTAAGCAAACAGCACAACCGGAGGTCAGCGGCACGCTGTCATTTATCGACAATCTGGTCGATCGCCGGACCGGGATGATCACATTGAAAGCGGATTTCCCCAATACCGATAAAAAACTTTGGCCGGGCCAGTTCGTCGATGTCAATTTAATCCTCTATACCAAATCACAAGTGCTGTCGATTCCCTCGCAAGCAATCGAAACCGGACAACAGGGCAGCTACGTGTGGGTGGTAAAAGCGGATTTCAGCATCGAGAACCGGTTGATTAAAACCGGATTGGCCACTGGGACGATCACCGAAATTACCCAGGGATTGAATCTGGATGAGACCGTGGTCATCGAAGGTCAGTTACGCCTGGGACCGCATAGCAAGGTGGGGATAAAAACGGCGCTTTAATATCGGGCGCGCTTGCAGGTCTTCTCACCTGGGCGCAGCCCGCAACCCAGTTTCATCCTGCCGCATGGCAGTACAGACATGAAAGCGAAACACTTCAAGCAAAGTCTAATTTCACTTTGAAACGTGAAAGCAGCGAAATTTTCTTGTTATTCAAGTAAAATGTTGGGGGATAAGATTCGGATCACCCGTGATAATTTTTAAACCAACCTTACGCCAATTACTGGCAATTCTGATTGTCATAATCGGCGCGTTCTTCTCCTCTCCGTTTCTGGATTATCAGCATTACATCGCTCAGGGTGATCATGGCCGTGATTTTTACGCGATCCAGGCGGTCGCTCAAGGGGATCTTCCTTACCAGGACTTTTGGTGGCCTTACGGCCCGTTAATGCCGTATTATTACGCGGGTTTTTATCGCCTGTTTGATGGCAATATAAACAGCATCATGCTGGCCAGTGAAATCCTGAAAATCATGGCAGTGTTCTGCTTTTATTTGACCCTCAACACCTTTGGAGCCTCCCCCATGGTATCCTTTGCCGGCGCCATCTGGTTTTATACCTATTACCCCTACTTTTTTTATACCTATAATCATAACGGCGGCATCACCTTGATCTTAATAGTGTTGTATCTATTGGGAAAATATTCACAACGCGATGACCCCAAATACCGCTGGACTGCGCTGTTTTTTTTAACCCTGCTGATGTTCGTCAAGGTCAATTTCGGGCTTGCGAATCTGCTGGCATACATGGTCGCAATCACCTTTATTGATCACCGCCGCGCGACCCCATTCTCAGAGGAAAGAAAAATCTATTATCTGGTCAGTCTGATACTTATGCCCCTGATGGCGCTGATGGTCTATTTGAGACTCACAGCGGGATTGGATCGTTTTGAATTAAAACAATGTTTTCCATTTTTACCCGGTTATGATCCCGGCAAGACCTCGATCAGTAACGCCATCTTTACTTACATCCGGCACTTCTATGAGGCACAGAATTCTTTTCAATCCTATCAGAATTTCGCTTTCATTATTTTGGGTTGTCTGGCCTTTTTGCTGATTCAATCCTGGCGGCGATCGCCCCCAAATGGCGCCCGCAAGCAATTCCTGCTGGTTGCGGGAATTTTATTATTATTTACTCTCTGCAATCTCCATGAATTTATCAGAAGTGGAACCATCTATCGCGGTTTATGGGCAAGACCCTGTGAGTATCTGTTCCTTTTCTTTATCATCGCGACAGCGCTGGCAGGTCAATCACTGATGATCCAGGGATTGATCGTGACCCCGATAATCCTTATGTCGTTTATGACCTCCACCGCACTTTTTCAAGCACTCCATGAGCATAAGGAGGGGAGTTCGATATTCCTGACTCACGGCGGGGGAAAACTTTACAGCCGCAATTCGGCGGGTTGGTATGACACTGTCTTCGAATCCTGTCGTTATCTCAACACACATCTGGGGGAAAACGAAAGTTTCCTGGCACTGCCCAACGATCCATTGTATTATTTCCTGACCAACAAGAAAAGTCCGGTTCAAATGCTTAATTTTTTTGCCTACCTCAATATTCCGATTGAGCAGGAACAAAAAATCATTAACCGCATTAAGGAGATGAAGATTCGCTACATTTTAGTCTCGAATCAAATAAACAACCCGGAAACAGGCTATGGAATATTTGGCAAAACCCATTGTCAATTGTTGCAGCAATTCATCGGCAATCATTTCGCTGTGGCAGCTACATTCGGCGAGGGAGATAAAACTCCGGGATGGTGCGAACCCCATGCGACCGCAATTTTAAAACGGATACCATAAAACCGGAGTGGGGGTTGGCGGGCAAATTGCCATTCGGAGAACCTAGCCTGCACACCGTCGAATTTTCGAACACCGCGATTCCGCTCAGGCGGGGAATCGGGTCAACATTTTCTAAAACCTGATCGTGATCAGTATCACCATACGATGCTTAATGGCAGCCTGCGGGCTCCGGTCTTTCGTGCCGGAGTTCTCAATGAGAATGAAATCGCGTTTGCAGGATGGTCGATAATGCCCGACACACATCAACCATGGTGAAAATACCAACCAGTTTGCCATTCTGAGAAACAATGGCACTGCCATAATGGTGGGTAGCCATGGTGTCGCAAACCTCATGGAGCAGGTGGTCAGGAGCTATGATATACGGATTCAGTTGACAGACATCGACCACTTTCATTCGGGAAAAATCAGCCCCGATGGTTCCCAGCGCGGTTTTCAAATCCCGCTCGCTGAGTATCCCGATAATCTTGTCGCCTTCCATTACCGGGAGATGGCGTATCTTGAATTTGGCCATCATTTTGTCCGCCTCGATGACGCTGGCATTCTCCGCGATGGCATGCGGTTGATAGGTCATGAATTTTTGAATGGTCGGTTCTGCTTTGCTCATCTTTTATCTCTTCCAGTTTAATGTTTATTCAGGTGATTTCGTTTCGCCAGGAGATTCGCCCACATGTCGACATTCGAACCCGCAGCCTAATTTCTGTAATTGTTGGACACGTTCGGCAGTCAGTACAATGCTCTTGAATGACTCGTTGAATTTCTTGAACAAATCATCCGCGCAGGTGATCGCGATATCAACACCGGCACACTCCAATCCCCTGCGATCGAACCACCGCGCAATATCCCGGCGCAAGGTTTCAGCAATTCGTAACACATCCATGCCTTCATCAATCTGGATTTGAAAAATGGCGCGATAGCCTTTGCCATTTTCATGCTGCTCTTCACGGAAATCGATGTTTTGGAGGTTGTAGCGCTCGCGGACCGCTTCAAGCAAGCCAGGGGTATATTGATCTTTTATGCCACGGAGATCATCGCGGACAAAATATAATTTGATGATTCTAAATAACAAAAACGCAACACAAAACGCGGCAAATAATCCGATGATCATGGTAAACATAAATGCCTATCTCCTATTTAGAAGTTAGCAGAAAAGAGTGTCGTTTGTAGTGATGTCGATAAAATTTTTTACGCGGTTATGCGCTAGCGAGCACACTATGAACGGCGTCACTCAAGAGATGAAAATGTCCGGACACCCTTTTCGACTAACCTCTAATTAAACTGCAAGTCGTCGTATGTGTTTACTGTCATGGAAGATAAACAGAGATGCCGGTGGTTAAAAGGAGCTTAGATCTCCAGATCTGAGCTTAATCACCGCAGGTCGGGGTATGTGTTTAGGGTCGGTTGGAGTACAGGCTTTAGCCTGCTGTAAATAACCATAACTGATTGGCGTAAGCCAACCAGCATACAAACTTTGGTTTGCGGTAGATTTTAGCTTCAATCGTGATGAACTTAATCCTACCATGCGGCAGGAGAACTTCAGGCACTGCCGGTCTCGAATCAGTAGACAACATTCTTATTGCGCCCCTCTTTCATAATCGCGTTTCGTTCGATTTCGACCTGGGCGGCGGTATCCATTATTTCCAGGAGTATCATGACTCGCTGGGCATTCGAAGTATTGCGGTCGAAGATCGCCTTCATTCCCTGATATGGACCTGACACCACCTCGACGATTTCTCCGCGGGTGTATTCATCGGTATTGATGATCAAGACGTCGTTGGTGCAGCGACGCTGAATTTCGCCAATCACTTCTCCGGGGACCCGGGTTGGCGTATTGCCGAATGCCACAATCCCGGCCACGCCCAAGGTTGAGCGAAGGGCAGGATATAAATCCCAATTGGGGATGCGGACAAATAAATAACGGCCAAACATAGGCAGTGTCCGCCATTGAAGTTTGTGATGGTAAACCCGCTTTACCTTTATGAATGGGAGAAACACGGAAAATTTTTGCCGTCGCAACTGCATCGCGGCGTAGCGCTCGACACTCGGCTTGGTATAGACACAATACCAGTGAAGAAATTTTTCATTGGCATCAGTCGGAGTGTTTTCTGGAGAGGAATCTGGAGCTGGGTTGATCATTGCCTGGGTGGTGATGAATATTGTGGTATTCGTATAATTGTGAGTGTTGGACTGCAAACGGTGGTATTTTCGTATGTTGGCGTTCCATTCAGGCTGGGAATCGTGAAAGTTTTATCTAAAACCAACTCCGGTTCAGCATCGCCATGCGTTTTTTCTCCGTTTATTTGTAGCCTGCATCGCGGGTTAATCAATGCCTTTATGTTTAGATTTTCTTTCCCGAAGGAAATCCGAACCCAAGGGACTTATTCAATGAAAGAGCTCTGAGGGCAACTGGGATATCACATGATCGGCAATCGCCAATGAGGCGGTAGCGCCGGGACTTGGTGCGTTCAGGACATGAAAAGATTTATCCCCCGCCATGAGATGAAAATCCTGCAGCAATTGACCGTCTGTCGACATCGCTTGAGCTCTGACTCCCGCTTGTCCAATCACCAGATCATCGGGAGTAACCGCCGGCACCAGTTTCTGCAACCGCCGGCAGAACGCGTTCCGGTTCACTGTAGTATATATTTCCTGCGCGCTTAAAGCCGGATAACGGCAGATAAAACGCCAGAGACCGGGATAGGTGAAGGCCTGCCACCACTCTGGCAAATTAAAAGCGAAACGGGCATACGCCTCGCGAGCGCCGGCCAGAGCCGCGTTGGGACCAGCCTCCACCCCGCCAGATATCATCCGGGTAAAATGAACCCCAAGAAAAGGGAAGCGAGGATCGGGAACGGGATAAATCAAATGGCGAACCAGAGTGGCGCATGAAGGTTTCAATTGATAATATTGACCGCGAAACGGCACGATCTGGAGCGCGCATGTCTCCCCGGCCATCTTGCAGACACGATCACCATACAGGCCAGCGCAATTAATGAGATAATCCGTTTCAATCGGGTCTTGGGAAGTGATGAGACGCAATCCACGGTTATGGCCATTTATCATTTTTACTTCGGTGCTGAGGTGAAACTGGCCGCCAGCGGATTCAATATGGCGTTGCAATTCCCGGCATACTTCGGCATAATCGACAATACCCTCTTCGGGGACATGAAGCGCGGCGCACCCCACGGCATGAGGTTCATATTCCTTGATCTCACAATGAGGCACCCATTTCATCCCCTGCAAACCATTCGCCATCCCCTGGGCCTGCAATACCCGCAGGCGCCCGACTTCGGCAACATCGGTGGCGACCACCAGTTTGCCGCAGAGTTCATGAGGAATGCCATTCTCAAGGCAAAATCGCGTCATTTGCCGGATCCCGCTCACCGCCAATCCGGCCTTGTACGATCCGGGACGATAATACAATCCGGCATGCAGCACGCCGCTGTTATGACTGCTCTGATGCCGCCCCACTCCTGATTCTTTTTCCACAACGACCACTTGTATGGGCGCCTTTTTGAGGGCTAGTTTATAGGCCAGCGCCAAACCGATGATACCGCCGCCGACTATGGTGATGTGTTTCATTTATTCGCTTTATAAATTTGCTTTTTGCCGTCATTTAAGTATAGAACAGCAGATTGATATTTTTATGTGGTTACTTTATCCGGTTTTCATGGCCACTACTAATTTATCCGCTGACAACCTGAGAGGTAGACTGCAAGCAACCGAATTTTCGCACATCGCCGCTCCCATCAGGCTGGTTTTCGTGTTATCTTTTTCTAAAACCTGTTTGGGTTCAGTATATTATTGATGGCTGATGTTGTGGTTTATCACCTTCGCTGAGCTGAGAAGATAAACTCGCAGTATGTCAGAATCGAAAACGTCACCAAAGAATCTTGTTTTTGCCAAACCGCTCATGGACACGAATAAACTCACAGATCTAATGATGACCGGGGAGGTCTCCCAATGATCGCCCATATCCACGGCAATCTGGCCGACAAGGCGCTCACCCGCATTGTGGTGGAAGTGCAGGGCATTGGATTTGAATTACTCATCCCCATGAGCACGCATGACCGGCTCCCCGGGATTGGCGAAAAAGTATATTTGCATACCTATTTGCATGTACGCGAGGATGCGTTGCAACTCTATGGCTTCTTCACGGAAAACGAGCGCGCGCTGTATCTGTTATTAATAACAACCGTCACCGGCGTTGGGCCGCGCCTGGCACTCAATATCCTGAGTTCAATGCCTGTATCCGGATTTTGTCACGCCATCGCCAATAACGACGTCAAAGCGCTGTCGCGGATCAATGGCATTGGCAAACGTTCCGCTGAACGGCTGGTGCTGGAATTGAAGGATCGGATTCAGGAAATCTCTCCCGGAGCCACGGTGAAATCTGATGCGCAAACTCCGCCCTTATCCGCCGCTGCCAGCCGCGCCATGGAGGATGCGGTGGCGGCATTGATCACACTCGGATTCAAGGTCGACACAGCCCGGAAAGCCATCAATCAATTGGTTCAGCAATTGCCTGAAAGTGAACTCAAGCCCGAAAAACTAATTAAAAGCGCCTTAAGGATTTTGAATCAATAAAGCAAGATTATTCAGCATTTATTAACTGCTGAAACATCTTATGCGAAATCTTGTAACTCTTTAACATTATTAAAGTAAACCTCATGCCAGACGAACGGATCATCACTTCCACCCTTAACAAAAAAGATGAGAAACTCGATTCCAGTCTCCGCCCGAAATCCTTCGATGAATTCCCCGGCCAGGAGAAAAAAAAGGAACAGCTCAAGATTTACGTCCAGGCGGCCAGGGATCGCAACGACCCTTTGGATCATCTGCTGTTAAGCGGTCCCCCGGGACTGGGTAAAACAACTCTGGCCCATATCATCGCCTCGACTCGAGGCAAGAACATTAAAACCTCCAGCGGTCCGGTAATCGAGAAGCCGGGCGACCTCGCAGGATTATTTTACAGTCTCGAAGAAGGCGATGTCCTGTTTATCGATGAAATCCATCGCCTCTCGACCAATGTTGAGGAATACATGTACAGCGCCATGGAAGATTATTATATCGATATCATGCTGGATCAAGGCGCGGGATCGCGCTCGGTGCGCCTCGATATTCCCAAATTCACTCTCATCGGCGCCACCACCCGGCAAGGCTTGATCTCGTCGCCTTTGCGTTCCCGCTTCGGCCTGCATATTCGTCTTGATTATTACGATGCCGAGACGTTGACGAAAATCATCCTCCGATCCGCCGGTATCATCGGCATCGAAACCGATGAAGCCGGGGCTTACGAAGTCGCACGCCGCAGCCGGGGCACACCACGCATTGCCAACAACCTGCTCCGCCGGGTGCGTGACTACGCTCAGGTTATTGCCGATAACATGATCACCAAGCCGGTCGCCGCCGCCGCACTGAAGATGTTGGAAATCGATGATGACGGACTGGATGAAATGGACAACCGCCTGCTCGAATCCATCCTCTTCAAATTCGGGGGCGGTCCGGTTGGAATCAAGAATCTTGCCATTTCATTGGGAGAAGAACCCGGCACCATCGAGGAAGTCTACGAACCGTTCCTGATCCAGGAAGGATTTCTCAATCGCACTCCCCAGGGACGGGTTACAACCCCCAAGGCGGCCAGCCGTTTTGGCATCGAGGACACCAAAAAAACACCACAACCCGAACTGCTTTAAGTTTCTGGGTTCCCTATTGCCCGTCGCCTCTTTGCCGTCACATACTGTCTGCTCCATCCGTCCCACTACCACTTTCCCGGCGAAATATACTATAATAATCTCTTTTCAAGCGCAAATATCTGCCTTATGGTGGATCTGTTTGCGACCTCGGCCGCAAACAGATATGGTATGAATTCCTAATTAGACTGAACGCAGTGGTATTTGCGAACGTCGCCGTTCCAATCGAGCGGGTAATCGAGCAAGCTGATTCTAAAATCTGCTTGTATTCAGGATCAAAATGTATGCTGTCTCCATGGGTTTCACTCAAGCAGATTCAAACTCCGCTCATGAGGAGCGATCCGCATAAAACCAGTTACGCTCACACACTTAATGAACCATCCCGGATAAACTGTTTACCTTGAAAACCAATTATCGATTAATCCTGGGGGTTATCATTCTTCTCGGCGCCACCCTGCGCATTGATGGCATCAATCGCGGTTTTGAATATGATGAGATCTGGCCGCTCTACAAATACGCGGGAAAACCATCCCCGGCGATTTTGTTCATTCGCGATGAAGTCAACCTCCAGCCGTTGAACAACTTTATCTATTCATTTTACGACCCGGACAAGGCAACGGAATGGAAGCTCCGCGGCTGGGTATACCTGGCGGGGTGTCTATTGATTCTTGTGATTGCCAAAGTGACGCTGATGGTGGGAAAAAGCCGTGGCTGCAGCTTGCTCTCAGCCTTCCTGGCAGCGCTCAATCCCGCCTTGATTCATTATTCACAGACCGCGCGAGCTTATAGCTATCAATATCTTTTCGCGCTTTTGTTGTATGGCCTGCTGGTTGCCAATGGCTTTCGCAAAAAGCATCTGTTGCTGTGGAGTCTTTGCCTGCTGGTGGTATCCATGCTTTTGCAATGGACGCTGGTCACCAGCATTCTGGTGATCATTCCGGCTTATGCTTATTTCTTGATTCGAAGTTTTCGCGATGAACGCGGCCGTTCATTGAATCATTGGCCTTGGATTAAATCGGCGGTGGTGCCAATTATCATCAGCAGTGTGGGCATAATAAGCTGGTTGGCATGGGTTTATCCGGGGATACAAGAGGGTAAAAGATATGGGACTGATCTCGGAACCGATCCCAATTCTGTCTTCCAGGCGATTGCCCTGGTGTTCTCCGGCTTGGAACCGGTTCTGCTGGCATTCGCGGCAATCACCGCCATTGTGTGCTACAGACATCGCCATTGCCATTTCACCCTCCTGTTAACCGGCATGGCGGTGGCGATGATTCCGATTACCGGCGCCGGATTCAGCCGCGTTTATACCTGGTTGATTCCCTTTTATTTGATCTTGATCAGCATCGGTATCCGGCGATTATCCAGGTTGATATCACAACACCTAAATCGACCGAAGTTCGGAGCGGCAATAACCGTGTTAATCGTCAGCCTGTTGGTTGTCCACAATCATATCCGCCATCGCGACCGCTGGCGCTTGCAGATCGATTATAAATACCTGATCTCATTGATCATGATTGAAGGGGAAGCCAAATATTACATGCTATTTAACCCCATTGACGGGTATTGCGCCTACTACTATTATGCCGCACCGATCATGCAGAACAACTCCATGCACATGAATTTACCCAGCATCTCCAAGCAATTACTGATCTTCAACTCCGGCAAAAAGGAGATCACACTGCCGGCATACACCCCGCATACGTCTCAAAATGTGAGTCTCAACCTGGGCCCGATCGCGCCAGAGTATTTCATAAAAAGAGATCATGTTGATTGTTGTCTGTTGCCCTTGATCAAGGTAACCGATGACATCCTGAAAGAATGCGGATTGATTATAGCAGAGTTGACCATCCCGATAGAGGACTTCCAGATCTGGCAGCGGCGCGTCATTGCAACCCCCGATAACAAAAAATGGCATTTGTTGAATCCCTGGCTGACCCGCGCGATCTCCGTGAGCAAACAAGGAGAGTCCCCCGAACGTCTGATCTGTGTTCTATACGTTGCTGAAGTCAAATCAAAAGAGGAACTTGTCGAGATCATCGACAAACTGGATAATCCACAGGCGAATTTTTATTGGATTAGGACAAATGATTAGTTCGTGAATAAAATTTGCAATCAAAGATAAATTTGATTTAATCCATGGACCATAATGAAATTCGTTCAGATGCTTTTTAACTGATTTCAACACTGGCGCCGGCGGCATTCAATGAGCGATCAATGGCCTCGAGGGTTTTGACTACATTCAATCCCAGAACGCCATCGGTGAGCGGCTGGCGGTGATGGAGCAGGCAATCAATAAAGTGGTAACATTCCGCCTTCAACGGCTCGTTCATCTGAATGCGGGGAATACTGACATCGCCTTCACGCAATGAGAATCTGAATTCCGCGAACGTGCCCTCGACCTGTTCCTGCGGGGCGATTACGTCGACACCCTTGTCATATATGCGTATACATTCATTAATTTTGATGTCGTCCCAAATCATCATCTTTTGCGCGCCGACAACGGTGAGCTGCCGCACCTTGCGTGGATGCAGCCAGGACACCAGAATGGTGCAGCAGACGCCATTGCGATAATAGAGATTGGCGGTGACGATGTCCTCATGATCCTGGCTGAGAATCCGCCGTCCATTGGCTGATGCGCGCACCGGGGTGTCGTTCATCCAGAAATTAAAGATCGAGATATCATGGGATGCCAGATCCCAGGAAGCGTTGACATCCGTGCGGATTGGTCCCAGATTGGTGCGCTGGCCATGGACGAAATGAACCTCCCCCAGCGCCCCTCGTGCAATCTCGTCGCGCACATAGATGATGCCGGGATTGAAGAGAAATACATGTCCCACCATCAATATCAATTCGTTTTGTGTCGCCAGATCGATCAGTATCTGGCATTCCTCTGCTGAATGCGCCAGCGGTTTTTCCACCAGGACATGCTTGCCGGCGGTTAATGCCTCTCTGACGAGAGTAAAGTGCGACGCCACCGGCGTCGCGATCACCACGGCATCGAGGGAATTGTCGGCGGCGAGCAGTTCACGATAATCACAAGTGGTTCTTACCGGGAAACGGCTGATTTTCTTAAGTCGTTCGGGAGACAGATCACACACCCACTCCAGTGCCACCATTTCATGTTCGAGAAAATTGCGAAAGAGGTTCGGCCCCCAATGCCCAAGTCCAATTTGTCCCAGTCGGATTTTTTTCATAGTGTAACCTCTAATTCAATATTCAGGGTGGTGTTGACAATCCGCAATTCATGGGATTGATAATCGATATCGGTTCCGCATTCGCAAATGTATTTACCGGGAGTTTTCGCGATTGGCCTGGCACACAGGCAAACCCAGCCCTTCACTTTGGCGGGGTTACCCAATGCCAAAGCCAGCGGCGGGATATCGCGGGTAACCAGCGCGCCGGCGCCGATCATGGCGAATTGTCCGACCGTGATCCCGCATAAGATGGTGGCATTGGCGCCAATGGCGGCGCCGCGTTCGATGTATGTCGATTGCAACCAGGCTTTATTCTCATATCGGGAATTCATCAATGAGAAGCGGGGGGAACGCGGATAAAGATCATTGGTAAATACGACCCCCGGGCCGACGAACACCTCGTCTTTCAGAGTGACCCCCTCCCAGAGAAGGACATGATTTTTTATGGTTACCTGGTTTCCGATGACAACTCCGGATTCAAGGAATGAATGTTCGCCGACATTGCAATCTGTCCCGATCCGAACGTTTTTCATCACGTGCGCGAACGCCCAGATGCGCGTCCCATTGCCGATCTCCCCAATCGGGACATCGACAATCGCCTGCGGATGAATGTAAGTTGAGGGTGTGTTCATTATATCAATTATTACTTTACCTGTGATTTTAGAAGTTGCGGACCGCGCTCGGTTAAACGGTATTGCTGTTGACGACTGATGGACTTTTCAGGAATGGTGTATTCCAACAGACCTTCATCTCGCAGACGTGGCAGGGTTTTCCGCAGATTTCCACTCAATTTCTTGGGTTCCAATGCAGTCACGATTTCCCTGGATGATTGTGGTGTATTGGCATAGAACCGGAAAATTGCGCTTTCGACTTGTGCCTCTCCGGCAGCCCGTGCTACCACCTGTAGGAATTCAGGGTATTGAACCACAATCCTGAGAACATCCCCCGCGATCAACTCCGGATCGGCGCTGCCATATACTTTGCCAAATTTCATGAGCCTGCGTAGACCGGAACCTAGTTCGTCCGCCCACCCCATTTGCCCGAAAACGCGGGCGATAGCGGGGTTCTTGGGAAAGGGTGTGAAGGTAGCCGGGTTGATCGGGCCCAAGCCATGGGGCTTATTGCTGTTTTTGGTGCGCACCTGTCCGTTCTCAACGATACATATCATTTTTTCATCAGAGTTCATGATAAATTACTTAATCTTCATTCTCCTCTTAGCGCAATCCCAAACCCACCAACACCCAGGGCTGGAGCATTTCATACCAGCCGACAAATGGTCTGATCTTGGAATAGTTCTTTTTACTGGCGGGGTAAAACATGGTGGTCGGCACTTCCAGGCAACGTAATCCCAACTTCAACGCTTTGGCATATAAATAGTATTCGAACTGGTAATGATAAAGCCAGGGTTCCCGCCATTTGACTTTGGGATGGGAAAGCAGGGTCGTGCGAAAGGCGCGGTAGCCGTTGGTCGCGTCAGTCAATTTACGCCAGTAGAGCAGCAACACCAGGTTGTTGACTACCAGGGGAATGGAGACCCTTCGGAACAGCGGCAGATTGGGGTAGGCGCCGCCATCCAGGAATCGACTGCCGGTGACGTAATCGGCTTGATCTGAAAGAATTGGTTCGAGGATACGAGTCATTTCGGTGGGCAGCATTTTGCCGTTGCCAGCGATATTAACAACGATGTCATAATTCAGCTCCAATGCCTTCTCCGCGCCCAACCGCAAGGCATATCCGACGCCATAATTTCTGTCCAGGCGAATATGGGCGAACCCTGACTCGGCGATTAATTCACCCCCGCCGTCTGTGCTGCCATTGTCAACAATGTATAACAAATCGGCGGGCATGGATTCACGGCAGCGTTCGAGCAATAATGGCAGATCGCGAATTTGATTGTAG
The DNA here is from genome assembly GCA_964615975.1 of uncultured Lentisphaerales bacterium. Classification (GTDB taxonomy): domain Bacteria; phylum Verrucomicrobiota; class Lentisphaeria; order JABSQK01; family JAJFLO01; genus CAZTTH01. The sequence goes on from CAZTTH010000028.1 coordinate 23,463, forward strand.
ACCGGCATCACACACAAGGATTTCATCACTTATTTTCTTTCTCGAACAGCATATTTATATAACATCCTTATCCGCGATCATTTGTGCCATCCGCGGTTAAAAGAATTCATGATTACACAGCGCAATCAACGTTGACAACCCGGGCAATAAAAAGTGGATCTGCCGGTAAGGACGACGCGCTTGATGGTTCGCTGACATCGGGGACAGGGAGCGCCGGTTTTGCCATAAACATTAAGCTCAATATTGAATTTACCTGCACTTCCGTCAAGAGATCGAAAATCGGCAATCGTCGTGCCGCCAGCCGCGATCGCCGCATTTAAGACTGATTTGATCGCCATTACCAGCCGCCGCCGCCTGACCTTCGATAATCGACAGGATGGTGACAACGGATGTATTCCAGCGAGAAACAAAGCTTCACTGGCGTATATATTGCCGACTCCGACAACCTGGTTTTGATCCATCATTAAAGCTTTGATCGGCCGGCGGCTGGTGCGGCAGATCGTTTGGAAATAAGGCTCATCGAAATCAGTTGTCATCGGTTCGGGGGGCAACGCAGATAATGGTTTGGGTAATCCGCCCGCGCCATCAATATCATGGATTTCCACCAGCCCGAATCGCCGCGGATCGTTAAAACGCAATGACTGGCAATTATCAAAATTAAACACCACATGATCATGGACAATCAAGGGCGAGTTTTGAGGTTCTATGCGACAGGATCCGGACATTCCCAAATGAAAAAGAATAGCCTGTAAACCGTTCAATTCAACCACCAGATACTTGGCTCGTCGATACACATTAACAATCGTCTTCCCAATCAGTTCAGGATGTTTAACAAGATTGATCTCTCGGCGTAATTTGGGAGTATGATTTTTGAATGCCATAATGTGGCGTTCCAGCAAATGCGGCCGTAATGCGCGCATTACAGTTTCGACTTCAGGTAGTTCCGGCATGGGGAGTTATCTCATTGTTAATGGCAAAAGGTGATATACTATTTGGCGGGAATGATAATTGCGCTCAATTTTGTTGCGGAGATAATTTTATCGCTACAAATCCAGACCGACCTGCGGCTGGGGCTGAAGCCATAAGCAGCGCATTCAATGAGGAATTCCTCCACCGCAATTCGCATCCTTCCCGCGTCAAAAATTAATGCTTCAACCAATTCAATCGAGGTTGTAGAGACTTGTTCCAAACGCCCGATATAGGTATAATTAGTGATTGTATCAACGACTATGACATCATTTATTAATCCGTCGAAATTCATAATTCCAGATCACCTTAAGAATAAGGCTCCATAAGCGAATCTTGTGGTGTGGGCAAAGTGATATTATACGTTACAAGTAATCCTGAAAAACCATTAAACGATATCAAGCTATGCCTGAAATAACTATTGTATTTCCCAGTTTATTCATTTCGGAGAGCGAACCCATCACGGAAGCATTGGGCTATCGGCTGGGACGGCAGTTGCAAGGCGGTGCAGTGGTCGCGCTCCAAGGGAATCTGGGGAGTGGAAAAACTGTGTTCTCCCGCGGCATTGCCCGGTCCTTGAATATTGTCGAACCGATTACCAGTCCTACATTTACCCTGATTCAGGAGTATTCTTCAACCCCGTGGTCCTTATATCATATCGACCTGTATCGTTTACATCATGTCAATGATGTCATGGCCCTTGGGATTGAAGATATTCTAGAAAACCCGCAAGCGATTACCGTAATCGAATGGCCGGAACAAGCCAACAGTTTATTAAAACGCAGTATTGTTTCTGTCAAATTGGAGCATATTAATCAAAATCGTCGTCTGATTTCATTTGAGCAGAAATCATCATGAAGGTAACAGTATCGAGAAAAACAACATTTTGCAGATCAGGGGTAATTAAACAATATTAATAACTGTATAAGATTTTATTCTAGCGTGGATTGAATCGGAAAAACCAGTTCGCCATGTTATTTTTATCAACACCAATCAATTCGCTTACAACCTTAATAACTTCAATATCATTTTTTTATATGCCTGGAACAACTTCACAAAACCAAACCCAAATCATGGTTGCATGCAGTGGCGGCATCGTTCAAATTCGCGTGCTTGGGCGTGCCACCTTTCTCAACGGTCAGCCGCTCCGTGATTTTGGGTTGAAAATTCTCCAATCCGAACTTTCAAAGGTGTTAATCGATTTATCGCAGTGCATCTCCATGGACAGCACATTCATGGGCGTGCTGGCAATGATTGCCCTGCGCGTCCGCAAAAAAAATATTCCCATTGAAATTGTCAATGCCGACAAGGAAAAGAAACGATTATTAACCAGCTTGGGATTGGGTAATCTTTTCGATTTCACCCGCACCGCGACTGAGGATGTCGATTGGGTGTCATTGTGCAACACAAAGACGGATAAGCAGGCGCCATCGAATACCTTGGAAAATGCCAAGACCATGCTCGAAGCACATGAGGTTCTGATGGAAGTCAGCGAGGATAACATCCCACGCTTTAGAAATGTCGTTGAATACCTAAAACAGGATATCGATAGTATGACCACTCAATAAATAACAACTCCCGCCATGCTCTTCTTAGTTTGAACGCGATGATCAAAGATCGCGCACATTCAAAATGAATTAAATTTTAATCGAACATCCTATTTCAAAAACCAATTACAAAGGCAGAGAATTATACCATGAAGATTGTTCCTCGAATCATCGCTTTAGCCCTCATAAACATGTATGCCGTCAATTTGTTCGCCCAACAACCAGGATTAAAAATCGCCTACGTTGACATGGAAATCATATTCCAAAGCTATTACAAAACCATTACCGCTGATGAAATGATAAAAAAGCAAACGGATATCTATAAGGAGTATGCCATAAATCTGGAAAAGGAGCGGTCAACGCTTGAAACGGAGTTCAATGCTCTTCGGGATGATTCCCAGAATATCGCGTTTAGCGATGAAGTCCGTGATCAGAAGCGCAATGAAGCACAGACCAAATTTATGTTACTACAGGAGAAAAAGAAAGATATTCAGGACTATCAACAGGAAAAACGCGCGAACCTGCGTAAACAATATGAGGATCAACGTGCCAAGATCGTCAAGGAGATTTCAGATTTCATTAAAAACATAGCCGAGCAGGAAGGGTACGATATCGTGATCGACAGTTCTGGAAATACCTTGAATGGGATACCGGTACTGGTCTATTATAAAACCGAGTTGGATATCACCGACACGGTAGTAAAAACCATTAACAAAGGTCATGAAAGTGAGTTGAAACCTCTATCCGATGTAAAGAGTAATAATCCAGCTAATCCCCTGGCTCTTCCGCCAACCGATCCGGCGCCGAACCCACCGGCCATGAAATAAGCCATATTATTTGCATGTTATCTTCTCACATCCCTTCAACTTTAACCGCCGGCACAATTGCCAGTATGGTTAAAGGCGAGTTGATCGGCGATGGCAATATCGAGATTAATGGAGTCGCTTCGTTAAGCAAAGCAGAAAAATCACATCTGTCTTTTCTCGGCAACGAAAAATATCGTCATGCGGTACCGACTTCACTATCGGGAATTGTCTTGGTCCCACCCGATTATTCGGAACTCCCGCCCGCCAACCGGGCATGGATAAAATGCGCCGCCCCCTCGGAAGCATTTGCCTTGATCACCGCGTATTTTTCTCCACCGGAAAGAAAACCCTGTGGGGGGATTCATGCGACGGCTGTAATTGCCGATTCCGCGCAGATTTTTGCATCAGCTCATATCGGCGCATATGTCATCATTGGCGAAAATACCGTCATTGGCGAAAACACAATTATCGAAGCCGGCAGCTATATTGGCCATGACATCAGGATCGGCAATAATTGCCGTATCCATCCCCGTGTGACCATATTGGACGGTTCCATCCTGGGTAATCATGTCATCATCCACAGTGGAACCATAATCGGCAGTGATGGATTCGGATTTACCATGAGCGCCGAGGGACATAAAAAAATTCCCCAAACCGGGATTGTGCAGATTGATGACAACGTCGAAATCGGCGCCAATGTCACCATTGATCGGGCTCGATTTGATCGTACCTGGATAAAAAACGGTGTGCATATCGATAACCTGGTACAGATCGCCCATAATGTCGTGATCGGCAGGAATAGTGTTATTGTAGCTCAGGTCGGCATATCCGGCAGTACTGAAGTAGGAGACCATGTCATTCTTGCAGGACAAGTAGGAATTGCCGGACACCTCACTATTGGCGATCACGCCACCATAATGGGGAAATCCGGGATCATGAACGATGTGGAAGCCGGAGCGACTTTATTGGGAATCCCTGCGATTCCACGCCGGCAATTCTGGAAGCAAAATTCTTATTTACAAAAACTCCCAGAATTCTCCAAGCAGCTTAAGAAAATCGAGTCCGATATCGCGACCATAAAACAAATGATAGCGGTCAAAAAATAAACCTTATTCCAGCCTCAACTCGTGATATCGTGCAATCAAGGTTTTATTTGATAATCCAGTATGTCACCGCGTTGCCTTAGATACTCTTTGATGGGGTCATGAAAGGTCCACCCAACAAACGGTGAAAGCCTATTTCTCCGTTTCCGATATCAATGCCGTTGCCAACTCCTGATGGATGATTGGTCCGGATCGGAGAATCTCAAATGAATCATCTTTTAAGTGTATAACCGTTGAGGCCATGCCCTTTATCTCATCACTTAATACACAAAAATCTGGACTCTCCAGCAAATCCTGAAAATGATCGCCCGCACTGGTTGCCGGATTATTCCCCGAACGATTGGCACTGGTGGCGAGCAATGGCTTATTAAGTTTTTTGAGCACTGCCAGCATAAAAGGGTGCGCTGGAATTCTTACCCCCAGGTTCTGTTGATTTAGATTTCCAATTACCACGGTTAGAGGTCCCGGCCAAAATTTATGGGCCAACCGGATGAATGCGTTAGTCGGGATTATGTCGAGAAGCGCCAAATCAGCAACTGAGCCAATCAGGAACTGCAAAGGCTTTCCATGGTCCCGTTGTTTCATGGCATAAATACGTTCGCGGCCAGGCTGATGAGTGGCCAGACACATGAGTCCATACACTGTTTCTGTCGGCAATATCCCGACCTCACCCGAGAGCAACCGGGAGGTGATTTCCCGCACCAAGCTGCTCTCAGCCTGGTCAGGCCCCAGTCGAAATTCTTTCATGGAGCTCTTGTTGCAATTGTTGATCGTCAGCCACCACTTTGGAGTGTTGTTGATGCCGAAATTGAGCGAGTTTTTTGGCAAGCTCGTGATCGCTCAGAGCGAGTATCCGGATGGCAAACAAAGCCGCATTCTTAACCCCCGATTCGCCCACTGCGACAGTTGCTACCGGCACACCACCGGGCATTTGCACGGTGGCTAAAAGCGCATCCATCCCCAGAAAGGCGCCGCCCTGAACCGGAACACCGATAACTGGCAAATCGGTATGCGCTGCCACGACTCCGGCAAGATGGGCTGCGCTCCCTGCTGCCGCGATGATGATTTTTATTCCTTCCGCGGCGGCGGAGGCGGCAAATTTCAATACCACATCCGGACTGCGATGCGCGGACATGACCCGCACTTGAACTGGAATATCGAATTCATTTAATGTCTTTACAGCAGGCTCCATTTTGGAGTAATCAGATTTACTCCCCATGATTATGGCGATAACAGGTTTTTTCATGGCTATTTAACTCGTTTTATTACTTGTTATTATTATGATATTTATGAATGTGGTTATGGCTAAACTGCATTAATCACAACCGTTGGGCAATCTTCATCGGCAAAATTGAAATGTTTAACCAACAAAATTGAACACGGCAATTGCTGCATCAGATTGGGAATCGTATCGGGACTGTAAAAAACCGTGTCCTCTTTTTTTTCCACAGTTCCCATTACAATCAATTCGGAATTAGACTCCAATCCAATTGAACTGATCACCTGAGAGACTTCTCCCTGGCGGGCGGTCATGCGGTATTTTAAACCGGAGGAGCGAATCTTACGCTTGAAGATCAGATAAATACTTCTTTCAATTTGATTGATTTCTTCGAATATAAAGTTCCCTTTGTCATCGATATTCCCATTGGCGGAATTCTGGGAATGTGAGAGCGCAGCTTCATAGGCGGAATTCTGATCAAAAATATGCAGCACATGTAATTCCGCAATCAATTCTCGACAAATGAAGATCGCCGTGTCGAGTGTTTGATCCGATGCGGCAGTGCTATCGACCACACAGAGTACATTATTTATTTCTGTATGGCTATCCTCGGGATGAACCACGAGAACAGGGGATGCCGCCAGGCGAATGATGCATTCGGTTGTTTTCCCTAATGAAGACAGGGAGGTCTGTTGGCTAACTGCTCCGATTACGATTAAATCAACACCAATACGTTCGGCCACACCAAGAATAGCGTCAGCCGGCGAACCTTCATGAATAAATGAATGGTAAACTTTGATTTTTTCCTGATTTAACCGGGCAACCAACATCTCCATTTTGTGCGAGAAGTGTTCGTGGATATGCTTCATTTCATCCTCGATTTTTGCATCCATTTCCGCATCACCAAGAACAAATAATGGAATCACTTCGGCGCGCAGTCTCCGGGCCAGGATAATCGTTTTTGCGATTGCGGCTTCAGTGGTAATGGAAAAATCCACCGCCAATAGAATTTTTCTCAGGGAAAACATGATCGTAAGGGTCTTGTGGTTAAATGAATGAATACCAAATATATGCTTGCATACCTCATTACAAACTTCCTTCATCATGGTTTTACATGATTTATCATTTTTGCAGTGGAGTATAGCGGTGGGAATCCGTATCGACAATGATAATTTATGATAAAATTTACCGGCAATCCATATTTGCGAAAAAAACCCCATAATTAATCAGTAAACGTACAAGTTCAAAATACATCCAAGGAGGAATCATGAATTTAATTGACAGAATCAATGATGAATTAAAACACGCCATGAAAAATCGTGACAGCACAAAATTAGCGGCGATCCGTGCGGTTCGAAACGAAATCATCAAATTCAACAAAAGTGGCTCGGCTGAGGAGATTAGCGATGCGATTATCATTAAATTCATTAAAGGACAAATCAAGCAGCGGCAAGATTCGATTGCCATGTTTCAACAAGGCAATCGACCTGATTTGGTAAGCGAAGAAGAAGGACAAATGACACTGCTTAAAAACTTGCTGCCAACCCAACTTGATGAAACTGAAATGGCCGCATTGATAGATCAATCCATCGCGGCTGCGGGGGCCACCGGTCCAAAAGATATGGGACAGGTAATGAAAACGTTAATGCCCCTGCTCAAGCAAACCGGAAAAGACTGTGATAATCGATTGATCTCGGAAATGGTTAAAGCTCGACTAACCATAACACCGTGATTCAGATTCGGGTAACCATGAATTCGCAGTCTTTCAACTGGTTCATTCCATTGGTGTTTTATGGATCGACTTCATTGCTCGCGCCATTGGTATCCGGACAAGATCAACACAGTGATCGCGATAGGATCTGCCTGCAAGAAGCATTATTGGCGCAGGAAATTTATGCAAAACAAAATGCGGAATTAACCAAATCCCTGCGCCAATCGAATCGCGAACTTGAAAAATGCAGGGAAGACTATGCTCAGGTTTATCAATCGCAGGTCGCCATTGAGCAAGAGCTTGGATATTTGAAATTGCGTGCCACCTATCTCCTGGATAATTCTCGCCAACTTGATTGCGGGCATACTTTGACACGATATCTATCGATTTTGGAAGAGATTCAATCGATTCATCATGAATTCCAGGATGAGCTCTGGGACTTTCGCATCTATGTCGACTCCATTCTGGCACTGCATACAGAACCGATTAATCAGGCAATCCAAGCAATACTTGATGCCCGTTTTCAGGTGTTACTTAATGAGTGGCAACGAGTTAATGCCCGTTTAAATTTTATGACGGAAAACCGGACAGCAAGCACTCATAGCTTGAATGCCTGTCGTATCATTGCGGTGAATTTGGATCTAAATCTGGTGATCCTGGATATTGGCGAAAATCATGGGGTAAAACCGGGTATACTTTTAAATTTACAGCCCAATAATGATGCAACAATCAAGGTAAAATTAATGGAAGTAAGGAAACAAATCTGCGGGGCTGAAATCATCAAAGGAAACGCAAATAGGTTGATTCCGCCTCTTGATGCTAAAATCATTAAAGACACTCATTAATTTGTACGTGAAAAAAAAATTAAAAATCGGAGTTGGCAAGTGCTGGTTCACAGCTTACTTGTTTATTCCGCAATTTTTCTATTGCATTTACTTTGATCGAAAAAATAACGGGAAATTTCTGAAACACATCACTTGCGGTTGTTTACAATGGAAAAGATAGCCATCTCAAAATATAATCGGATATCAGCTTTCAAGGCTCGTCAGATTACCAGATTGATACAAAATAAGTCTGTTGATGACGCTCTGGCATTGGTCGATTTTACCCCACGTAAAGCTGGACGTCTGGTTGGCAAAACCTTGCGATCCGCTATAGCTAACATTGAAAATGATTCAGAGAACAGTATCACCCGAGACGAGTTATATGTTAAGGAAGCAGTAGTTGGAGAAGGACCGACAATCAAGCGGTTTCGTCCCAAAGCGCGCGGGATGGCAGGGAAAATTCGCCGTCGTACTAGCCATATCAAAGTCGTTGTGGCCAGCGTTAATAATTAAGTGAATATGGAGAGTACAGTCGGTAAATGAAATCATGAGAAATAAACAGGGCATATCGAGCAACGAAAGACAAGCGAGACACGAGAAACCATAACGCCAGGGTTCGTCTGACCACAAGATTACAGCTATCGCCCCGCATTCTTACTTCATCGGTATCTGAGTTTTATAAGCAAATTGATACCCATAACCGTTGCCCAAGCTCTTCAAATTTGGTGTGATTTCAAGCTAAGTGTCAAGATGTCTTGATCGAGTTGATAAATAATTAATAAATTTCTAAGGATAAAACCGTGGGACAAAAGATTAATCCATTTGGGTTGCGTGTATGCCTGTCTAAAGATTGGCGGAGCCGCTGGTTCGCAAATAAAACGCTATTTCCGGATTTGTTGCATGAAGATTTGGTGATTCGCGAAGTAGTTCGAAAACAGCTAAGCCAGGCGGCTGTGTCACGGATTCAAATTGAGCGCTTTGCCAATCGTATCCGCATAACGGTAAATTCAGCTCGTCCAGGCTTGGTATTCGGCCGTAAAAGAATTGAATATGATGCCCTGAAGGACATGCTTCATAAATTAACGAAAGGGAAGGACATCTATATCGATGTTGTCGAAATTAAAAAACCGGAGTTGGATGCCCAACTGATTGCCGAAAACGTGGCCACACAAATGGAACGCCGAATTGGCTTTCGGCGCGCCATGAAAAAAGCAGTACAAACCACAATGGATATGGGGGCATTGGGGATTAAGATTCGATGTGGAGGACGTTTGGGAGGAGTTGAGTTAGCACGTTCCGAAAGCTATAAGAACGGCACAGTTCCCCTGCAAACATTACGCGCAAATATTGATTATGGTTTTGCGGAAGCAATGACATCCGCAGGTAAAATCGGAGTGAAGACGTGGGTCTGTAAACCGGAACAAACGGAGGAAGATAACAATGCCATTGATGCCAAAGCGGGTAAAATACCGAAAAGTTCAGAAGGGAAACCGCGCCGGAAACGCCTACAAAAACAATAAGTTGGCATTGGGCGATTTTGGTTTACAGGTTCTTGAACGCGGATGGATTACCAACAAACAGATAGAGGCAGCGCGAGTTGCGCTGACCCGTCATATGAAACGCCGTGGTCAAGTCTGGTTGCGGGTGTTTCCATTCAAACCAATCACCAAAAAACCCTTGGAAACCCGTATGGGTAAGGGTAAGGGTAACACGGAATATTGGGTGGCGGTGGTCAAACCCGGGAATATCTTCATTGAATTGAAAGGGTGCACTGAACTGGTTGCCCGTGAAGGATTGGCCAGAGCCGCGAGCAAAATAGGATTGCGTTCACGCATGGTGATTCGCAAAATATACGAATAAAGAGAGGCCTTAACATGTTAACTAAACGTGTCATTCACGAACAGACCGATATGGAATTAGAAAAGAATCTGTCTGATTCACAACGCGAGTATTTGAATTTGCGAATTCAGGCACGTACCGGACAATTGGCGAATACCGCGATGTTAACCAGGATCCGCAGACAAATAGCGCGAATAAAAACCGAAAAGATTGCCCGTAAGCAACGATCAAATCAACCGGAATAATCAAGGGTTTGACATGGAACCACAATCAGAACCACAATCAGAACAGACTGAAATAAAACGACTGAAGAAAGAACGTGTCGGTGTCGTCGTCAGCAATCGTCAGAATAAAACCATCATCGTTCGCATAGACCGTAAAACGGTGCACCCAAAATACCGGAAAACGATCCTTAGAAGCAAGAAATTTCATGTTCACGATGAAAAAAATGAAGCGAAGGAAGGAGATATGGTTAAAATTATCGAGACTCGGCCCTTGAGCAAACTAAAACGCTGGCGTTTATTAGCCATTGTGCGAGAGGCAATAAGTAAGGAAGTAACACCATGATTCAAATGGAATCCGTATTAAATGTCGCCGATAACACTGGTGCCAAAAGAATTAAAGCCATCAGGGTGCTTGGTCAAAGCAAGCGGTATGGACGCATAGGAGATATCATCACCGCTTCAGTAAAGGAAGCATCGCCCCGGGGTTTGGTGAAAAAGGGTGAAGTGGTAAAAGCGGTTATTGTCCGTACCGTTGCCAATATCCCACGGCGGGATGGCTCTTATTTGCGCTTTGATGAAAACGCCGGGGTTATCATAGATGATACTTTGAATCCTCGAGGTTCTCGGGTTTTTGGCCCAGTGGCACGTGAACTACGTGACAAGAAATTTATGAAGATTGTTTCTCTGGCTACCGAGGTGCTTTAAAATGGCAAGAAAATTAAAAAAAGGTGATACCGTTGTTGTCATTAGCGGCAAATATCGATATATCCCCAACAAACGTGGTATGGGGAAAATAATCCATGTCGACACTCGCAAGGGTAGAATCATTGTCGAAGGGGTAAATGTGCGCAAAATAGCGCGCAAACGAAATGCCCAGCAAAGAGAAGGCGGCTTTGATGAAAGGGAATGTTCGATTCATATTTCTAATGTAATGTTGTTGGCTACATTCGAAGCACGACAAAACAAAAGAGCTCAAACCGAGATTACTCCGGCATGATTTTATCATTATCACATATCCACTGGAATTTGTTATTATAATTTTGGATTCTTTCCATGACACTCTTACTCGATCGATATCGCTCTGAAATTATCCCTCAACTGACAGAAAAACGAGGGTATAAAAATATCCATGAAGTCCCCCGCTTGGTTAAAATTGTAATCAGCTGTGGTGTTGGGAGCAACAAGGAACGTGATTTCTTTGATGAATGCATTCGCACCGTAAGCGAACTTTCCGGACAAAAGCCGGTAATCGCAAAATCCAAAGTTGATGTCGCGGGATTCAAATTACGCAAAGGCGCGAATGTCGGAGTATTTGTCACATTGCGCGGTCAACGCATGTATGATTTTTTCATGCGCCTGGTATCAATCGCGTTACCCCGGGTGCGCGATTTCCGCGGTCTGTCCCCGCGGGCATTCGATGGACGTGGCAATTATACCTTGGGAATAACTGATCAGACAATTTTCACTGAAGTAAATCTTGATAAGATGAAGCATGCGGTCGGGATGAACATCACCATCGTGACCAGCGCAAAAACCAATGAGGAAGCATTTGAATTGCTCTCTCTTATGGGTGTACCTTTCATAACTAAATAACGAGGCAACTCATGGCACGATTGGCATTGATAAATAAATGTAAGGCAACTCCTAAATTCAAGGTTCGGGCTTACAATCGTTGTCGGCGCTGTGGTCGAGTTCGAAGTTATCATCGCCGGTTTCAATTATGCCGATTATGTTTTCGCGAACTGGCGTCAACTGCGCAAATTCCCGGCGTCACCAAGGCAAGTTGGTAAATCGTGATAGAATCGTGAGATTCTATCGCGGCGAGAATTCCCCCGTGGACAAGTAAGAATCATTACAATGGACTATTAATGAAATCATGAATATAAGCGATCCCATTTCCGATATGCTGGTGCAAATTAAAAATGCCGGTCGGGTTTTTCATCCTGCGGTAAAATTACAGTCATCAAAAATCAAGGTGGCGATAGCCAAGATCCTCAAACAAGAAGGGTTTATACTCGACTACAAGATCGTTGATGAACTGAATAATAAACATTCATTGATCATCGAACTCAAGTATCATGAAAAAAAGCATGTTATAGATAATTTCAAACGCGTGAGCAAGCCTTCTTGCCGGGTGTATTCGAATGCCAGCAATATCCCGATTGTCCGCAGTGGATTTGGTATTGTTATTATGTCCACCCCCGCTGGCGTAGTGACGGGCAAGGATGCCGTTCGTCAAAACGTAGGCGGAGAAGTCCTCTGCTATGTATACTAAAAAAATTTGATCTCAGGAACAAATCAGAATGTCACGAATAGGAAAAAAGATAATTTTGCTTTCACCCAAAGTAAAAGTAAAAATGAATGGAAATAAACTTTCACTCAGTGGCCCGCTGGGAGAAAGTGAGCATTTGATACCCGATCTGATTCATGTCGATTTGAGTGATAGTCAACTTAGCTTGACATGCAAAAACAATGCCCGCCAAACCAAAGCCATTCATGGGTTGACACGCAGTATCATTGCCAACAAAGTCAAAGGTGTTGAAACCGGTTATCTCAAGGAATTACAAATCGAAGGAATTGGATTTCGCGCTCAGATAAGCGGCAAAAAGATGACCTTGGCACTGGGATTTTCTCATCCGGTCGAATTTATCATTCCCAATGGCATCAAAATCGAAGTTCAGGACAATGTGCGAGTCAAAATTTCTGGAATTGATAAACAACAAGTGGGTCAGGTTGCCGCCATTATTCGCAATTTCAAACAACCTGAACCATATAAAGGCAAGGGAATTCGGTATGCCGGAGAAGTAATTACCTTAAAAGAAGGCAAAACCGTATAGCGTTTAACCCGTTATCAAGGATTATTCAGGTGATATTTTATGTATACTAGGATCAATAGAAAAGATTGCCGGCAAATTCGCCATCAGCGCGTCCGGAAGAAAATATCTGGTACCAAGGAAATACCTCGTTTATCGGTTTACATCAGCAGCAAACATATTTATCTCCAAATCATTGATGATCTCAACCATCATACGTTGGTTTCTGCTTCAACCATTGAGAAATCGCTGCCGGAACAAGGGTTGACTGCCAATTGCAAATCGGCAGCCATACTCGGAAAATTGATATCAGAACGTGCAACCGCGGCTGGCATAAAAAAGGTTGTATTTGATCGTGGCGGTTATGAATATCACGGACGGGTTAAATTAATTGCTGACCATGCGCGCAGTGCGGGGTTAGAATTTTAAATATGAGGAGTATGACCGTGTCCATAAATAAAGATAAAAATATTAATTCGCCCAGTACCAATGATTCCTCGAACAACAATCATGAACAAAGTGAATTTGAGGAAAGAGTTGTCGTCATCAAGCGGTGCGCCAAAGTGGTGAAGGGAGGAAGGAATTTCAGTTTCAGCGCTCTTGTCGTAATTGGCAATAAAAACGGCAATGTCGGCTATGGCTTGGGAAAAGCCAATGAAGTTGCTGATGCCATTCGCAAAGGGGGAGAAATCGCCAGAAAATCACTGGTCACGGTTCCGCTATTTAAGCACACTGTGCCCCATGATGTGATCACCAAGTATCGCGGCGGGAAAGTCTTGATTCGTCCCGCTTCGCCGGGGACTGGATTGATCGCGGGGGGCGGGATGCGGGCAGTACTCGATCTTGCGGGAGTAAAGGATGTATTGTCAAAATCTTTAGGCTCAAATAATTCTGTGAACGTGGTCAAGGCAACGTTTAAAGCCCTTTCGATGTTGTCGAGCAGAGAACAGGTATTGGCGCGCCGGGGATTAAATAAACTATAGGAATAGCTATGCTTAAACTTCATTCATTAAAAAATAACTATGTAAGAAAAAAGCGAAAGCGTGTTGGCCGTGGAGAAGGGGGAAACTGGGGAAAAACCAGCGGGCGCGGTCACAAGGGACAATATGCTCGCAGCGGGGTTTCCATCCGTCTGCATTTTGAAGGAGGTCAAATTCCTTTATTCAGACGTTTGCCCAAAAAGGGTTTCAACAACCCTAATCATAAAGATTATACTTTGGTCAATGTCGCCGCGTTAGAAAAACATTATGATGTGAATGACATGATAGACATTGAGAGTTTAAGAGCCAAAGGGATAATAAAAAAGGTCAAGTTTGGAGTTAAGGTTTTGGGCAATGGTACCTTAACCAAAGCTTTTACCGTCAAAGCGCATCGGTTTTCCGAAGGGGCAATGCAAAAAATAGAGGCTGCCGGCGGAACTTGCCAAACGATTTAATCTGCAAACGTGATACCATAATTACAGATCAGTTTCACATCGAATAATTACCAATTTATAAACCCAATAGTGTTTCGTGAAATTAATCGAAGGTAGTCATTCGTCGACGTATCAACCATTTCAAAATTAGTTTATCATGATTTCTGCCTTCAAAAATTGCTTTAAGATTCCCGAATTACGTAAAAAAATATTATTTACTTTCGGCATTTTTGCCCTCTGCCGCCTGTCAATGAATATTCCCTGTCCCGGGATTGATCCACTGGCATTGGAACGTGTCTTCGAGCAACTGGAAAAAAATTCCGGAGGTACGGGAGGCTTGGTCGGAATGGTAAATTTATTCAGTGGCGGTGCCCTACAGCGATTCGCGATTGCCGCGCTTGGCATCATGCCCTATATCTCCGCATCCATCATTATGCAGTTGATGACACCAATAGTACCCGTTCTTGAAAAATTACGTCGAGAAGGAGAAAGTGGTTATCAGAAAATCAATCAGTGGACCCGTTATATGACACTGGGCATCTGCATAATTCAAGGGTTTTTTCTCGCCAAAGGAATGGAGAATCCTTCTTCTCTTTTAGGCATTCAGGTTCCTGATATCGTGATTAATCCCGGAATTGGTTTTGAAATCATGACCGTTATTATTTTGACTTGTGGCACCATGGTTTTGATGTGGTTGGGAGAACGGATTACAGAAAACGGGGTTGGCAATGGCGCCTCGCTGATTATCACCATTGGTATTATCGATCAATTACCATCCGCGGTCTATGGCATGTGGACATTGCTCCAAACCCAGGGTACCGGGGAACAACAATTTACCATTATTCATATCCTGATTTTGATTGCGATCTTTATCCTTGTCACCGCCGCAACTGTCGCCATTACCGTCGGAGTACGTCGGGTTCCCGTTCAATATGCGCGGGCGATGGCAGGACGTAAAGGTGGTCCCGGGCAGGCATCATATATTCCATTGCGGATTAATTTTTCCAATGTCATGCCGATCATTTTTGCCAGCGCGATTCTCATGTTTCCACCGATTTTGATCAGTTGGATGGCGAATTATTTTCCCTGGATGGGACGATTGGGAAGTTTTTTTGCCTATGGTTCCGGCTGGTACATAGGGATATATGCCGCATTGATCGTCATGTTTTGCTTCTTTTGGGTTGCGAACCAATTCAATCCATTGCAGATTGCGGACGATCTGAAGAAACAAGGAGCATATATTCCCGGCATCCGTCCAGGGAAACCAACCTCCGATTTTCTTGACTATTCAATGACCAGGGTGACCGCGGCGGGATCAGCTTTTCTGATGGTCTTGGCCATCCTCCCCATGCTCTTCAGTAGCAGCCTCAATCTTCCCTTTATCATTTCATCTTTCTTTGGCGGAGCAAGTCTGCTGATTATCGTTGGTGTCGTTTTAGATACGGTTCGGCAGATCGAATCTCATTTAGTTACGCATCATTACGATGGCTTTCTCGATTCCGGTAATATTCGCAGCCGGAGGATTCCCATGCATACTCGCAGTGGGATGTAACCGATTTCCCCTTCGCGTCGCATAACGCGATATTTTTATCCCGATTGAACGGAAATTAATCCCGACTTCTTTCATCCTCATATTTCCTGGCTGCTTGTACCATTGTGCGAAAATGGGTTTTACAGCATTGATTTAATAAAACCTCCGCATTCCCCTGTTTTTCTCCAGCACGCATCAGCATTATCGCGGTGTCAATAACTGATAACGATGCGCCCTTTGGCAAACGCATACCCACTTTTTCTTCCAGTTTTTTTAACTGCGTAACAAATTCATGGCGGGCGATAATCGATGCGGCGGCGACCGCGATATCGGATTCCGCTTTGGTCTGTTGAATTAAGACAATTCTTTTCCCTTTTTCCAGCAGCGCATTCAACACCGATTTTTTATTGCCAAATTGATCCGAAATCGCTCTGGGACAATCCGAAACAATATCGAGTAGATTTTCCAGTGATCGAGCATGTCCCCAGGCGAGTAAACGATTCACATTTTTCATGCTGCGATAGAGTCGGTTATAGGATTCCGGTCCGATGACAACAAGCGCATACTGATTGCGGGTAATTTTTTTAATCCTATCAGCAAGAAACGCGATTTTTTTCTCACTCTTAATGACTTTGGAATCTTTTACGCCTAATTCTAAGAGGGTGGTTGCCGACTTTCTATCCACATAAACACAGGCAATCACCAATGGGCCGAAAAAATCCCCTTTGCCACTCTCATCGATACCCGCGTGGGGGTCAAACATTTGTGGATCATCTTGTTGCGCCAGTGGTATTTCATAACCCATAGCAGCCCTCTGGATAATTCTGGGCTCAATGATAAATTCAACCAACTCTTCGGTATTCCTGCCCTGGATGGATAATTTCCCGGACTTAAAAGCGGTGACTGTGGTGTGATCGTGTCGCGCTTGCCAGAGCGAATATGGAATAATTGAAAACCCCCATTTCCCCTGCTCTTCCAGGATATTTTTAAGCTTCTCAGCCTGTTCACTGGAAAGATCACAGACAAAATTGGTTAGAGCTTTTTTTTCCTGAGGTTGAATCATGGATAATAAGAATTGAATAAAAAGGCTGATTGAGGTGTATCAAAGGGGTAATGATCGGATTAGGAAATCCTTTACGGAACATCTTCCTCCAACCAGCCCCAATATAGTCGGGGAAACGCGTGTGATTTCAACCTGGAAGCTTAATTTATCCTAGCAGAATTCCTGAATTTAATTGACATGGGATTGGAAAACCAGTGTATTTATCATACCTTATCCCAACCCAGTGAGGTTTGAACTTAAACATAAACAAATATACTTAATTAGTCGAGCGTCATGCTTATCCACTTTGATAATCTTACAAATTGCCCAACCCAAGAAACCTAGTTTTAACAATCAAATCGAGACCATCCTCCCATGCCGGCAAAAATATTAGTAGTTGATGATGAAGTAGACGTCGAAGCATTGGTGCGTCAAATTTTTAGACGTAAAATTCGGGCGAATGAATTTCTCTTCATTTTCGCTCATAATGGCATTGAGGCATTAGAGATGGTCGCATCAGAAAGCCCCATAGACTTGGTGTTGACTGACATTAACATGCCAGAAATGGATGGGTTGACCTTTATTGGAAAATTACAGGAAATCGACCAGACTCTGAAACCCATCATTATATCCGCCTATGGCGATATGGATAATATCAGAACGGCCATGAGTCGAGGCGCCATCGATTTTCTGACCAAACCATTCAACATCGACGATCTTGAACTAACCGTCAATAAATCGTTGCAGCAAATCGCACAAACCCGCGAAAACCTGAGACTTATGCAGGAGAAGGAAGTTGCCAAAGCCGAAAGTATCGCCAAAAGTTCATTTCTCGCCAGTATGAGTCATGAAATTCGCACTCCATTAAATGCGATCGTTGGCATGTCAGACATCCTGGCGACCACGCAGCTTAATCAAGATCAAAAAAAATATGTGTCTATCCTTGAAGCCGCCAGTGAAGCATTATTGGATTTAATCAATGATATTTTGGACTTATCGAAAATCGAAGCGGGCAAACTGGAACTGGAGCAGATTCCCTTCAACCTGCCCGCGCTTATAGAAAAAATCAGTGGTATCATGTCGATACGCTGCAATGAAAAAAATTTACAATTACAAATCATAATCGACCCTGAGGTTCCGATATGGTTGAATGGCGATCCCGCCAGAATCCGACAAATATTGATTAATCTGATAGGGAATGCGATAAAATTCACCCGTCAGGGCGGGATTACCATAGAGGTTAAAACAGAATCCCGCAATGAGGACATAATACAGATTAAATTTTCGGTTCTTGATACTGGCGACGGCATACCGGAAGAAAAATTTACCCGAATTTTCGAAGCATTTTCCCAAGCGGACAGCTCGATTTCACGAAAGTATGGTGGAACCGGATTGGGGTTATCGATTTGCCGCCGCCTGGTTGATTTAATGCAGGGGAAAATATGGGTTAATAGTCAGGTGGGAAGCGGTAGTACTTTTTATTTTACCGCCCAGTTCTCCCCTGCGGAGCCACCGGAGGGGGAAGACGCTATCCAAGAACAGATTACCACTGCCGCAGAGGATATAAATACGCACATTACTGTCGGAGCGAGAAGGCCGGCAAAAATATTATTGGTAGATGACACGGAACATAACCGAACCATCATTCAATTTTATCTGCAAAACACTGGCCATCGGATAACCGATGCCGAAAATGGCGAGATCGCCCTTAATTTATTCAAGCAGAATAAATATGATTTAGTGTTTATGGACATGCAAATGCCGGTAATGGATGGGATGACAGCAACCCGGGAAATCAGGAAATGGGAACTGGAGCACGAACTGATTCCAACCCCTGTCATTGGATTGACAGCAGTGGCTTTTACCGAAGAGTTAAAAGCCACATTGGCCGCTGGATGCAATGAAACCATTACCAAACCCGTAAAGCGCAACACAATTCTGGCGATTATTAACAAATATGCCAGATTAGATAGCGATCATCCCCCCCAGGAATCAACCCTTTCCACGGCAATCGACGCTGAAAATGAACTTGTCGTTCATATCTCCAACGATATGAAGGAAATTGTTCCCTATTATTTTAATGATATGAAATCTCAGGTTTCCCGATATTGGCAATCACTGGAACAGGGAGATTTTAATTCGATCAGAATGCTTGGACATCAAATGAAAGGCAGTGGTGGGGCGTATGGATTTGATCCTATTACCACGATTGGTGGCAAAATCGAACATGCCGCTGAAGCATCGAATCGCGAGGAAGTCGAACAATTGATTACGGAACTTTCGCAATATTTAAATGCGGTAAAAATAATTTACGACTAGTTCTCAGTCACCCAGCGATTTACTGTTGTATATCGAAATGCTGCCAGCCAATCCGATGCTGATAATATATTTATTGTCGAAACTCAAAATTGCCTTGATCGCTTTGTCATCCGGATCGTAAAGTGTGGTCATTTCCTCCCCGCTTGGATAATCCCAAATTTTCACGCTATGATCCGCGCCAGTAGCTACCAATCGTTTATTATCAGAACTGATTTGAACGCTGGATATTTCATCCCAATACCCTTTGATATCCAGTACTTTTTCCTCAAGCGGCAGCGACCAAACCTCGATGGTTCCATTACTTAAGCCGACCACGACACTATTCCTATCCAGGGAAAAACCGATCGCGGAGATGGTCGCTCCAAACCCGCCAAATTCACTGCGCAGTGCACCGCTTTCCGCGTCCCAGATTTTAATTGTTCCGTCGCCACTGGCGGTGATCGCGTCTTCACCATCCACACTCAAGTTCACTCCCAACACGGTATCCCTGTGCCCCTTAAGCGTGACCAATTCGCGGCCATTGATCGCGCTCCAGATTCTGGCGGTATGATCCCGTGAACCAGTGATTATCTTACGATTATCATCACTCATGTTAATGGCAACGATTCGGTCACTGTGGCCAGTCAGAGAAAATCGCTCGCGGCCGGTTTTTAACTTGATCACCTTCATGATGTTTCCATGACCAGATGCAAGCAGATAGTCCCCATCATGGGTGAAATACAGGGAATCGATTGGGTGGGTAAAATCGGCAAGGGTCATCAATTCCTTTGCGCTTTCAATCGCCCATACCTTTACAGTTTTATCTCCGCTGGCGGTCGCCAGCAACCTACTGTCGAGAGATGTTGCCAAGGCTGAAATTTTTCCGCGCGATCCATTCAATCGCATGCTCTCATGGATCTTGCTCCTATTCCAATATTTTAGTTTTCGATCTGAACTTAATGTCACAATGAGTTGCCCATTTACATTCATGGCAGCGGCAATGATCGGAGCGCAATGACCTTTCAGAAATTGCGCGATTTTTTTCTCTTTAATATCCCAGATGGTTGCCAAACTATCGCCATTGCTAAAAAGGAGATATTCGCCATTCGAAGACAAACTTAATACTGTGACCCGACGATCAAACTGCGGCAGAGATTGCAGGATTGCTCCAGTTGTGCCGCTCCAGACGATTATCCGGTGATCATTTCCTCCGGTTACGATTATTTTATTGTCACGGCTCATTTCGATCCATGATACATTTAAGGTATGCCCGACAAGAGTCATTATCAGATTCCCGTGATCCAAATCCCACACATCAATGCTGTAATCAGATTTTGCGGTAAATAATCGCGTGCCATCTTCACTGATGCGATTTTTCCCCCCCTTGACTTCAGGCAACCTGACTGATTTCAATTTAATTCGTTCCTTAACATGCCATACGATCACCACCCCATTATTATCATATGCAATCAGTTTCTGGCCATCATTGCTCAAATCAATACCGGACATTAAGGATAAATCGTTGATGGGGATAATATCGCTGGTCCCGGTATCTGGATTCCATAAATAAATATTATTCTCCGATGTCAAGGCTGCCACCAGCAGCCCCTCATGATCGGTGTCCATGGCAATAATCGATGGTAATTCCAGAATCGCATTTGGAGCATTCAGCTCCGTGCTTCGATAACGTTCGATACCCTTCCCCCGAATCCCGATAAATAAATTCGCCCCATTCGCGGATAACCCCACCTGCATCGGCATCTCATCGAAATCGATCGTGCCTTCATTGAGATTGACTAAATAACTTAATCGCCCCCATTCCCAGTGACGTAAATCCCGCGGACATGCACCTAATGCCTCCGTCATCAAATCGAAGCGATTGTTCTGGTAATTTATTTGGGCTTTTCTAAGATTGGCTAAATAGAGCTGAAATACCGCTGCTTCTTTCATGCGGATGACTTCCTGCTTTTGAAAAATGGCTAAATCTTGATTTTTTTTGGCCATGACTTTGGCGTTCAGTACATTTTTTTGAATAGACTTTGCCATGCTCTTCTCCTGCAGATTGTTGCGATAATACAAATTTAATCCATAAATCAAGACCGCGATAAAGAGAATTAACAGGGCCACACCCAGGCAAACCCAACCGATCTCAGTTCGATGCCGCCGCATCAATAAGGACAGCTTTTTACCTGGCTTCCCTGCATCAAGCGAAGTCATATGACCATGCATGAATGCCTGTAAATCAGCTTGAAAGTTTTCCACTGATCCATAACGGCGTGATTTTTCCAGCGCCATCGCCTTCATGATGATGGCCTCCAATTCCAGCGGAACCTGCCGATTACTGTTCCGTTTGCTGGGAGGAACGAAATTGCCTTGAATGGTATGCTTGAGGATCTCAGACTCGACCTCACCAACTATCGGGTACTTCAGGGTGACAATCATATAGAGTATGGCGCCCAGAGAAAACACATCTGTTCGTTGATCAAGTTTACCCATATCTCCTAATGCCTGTTCGGGAGCCATGAAACCCGGTGTGCCCTTGATGGTACCACATTCGGTGATTGGATTGATTGAATTTTCCCCGCTCGAAATGGCAACGGCCGCTTCTCTAACTACCATATCTATGTGCGTTGCCAATGGATCCAATTTACCGTTATCCAGAAGAAAAGACGCCAAGCCCCAATCAAGAAGTAAGACATCGCCAAAATCACCGACAATTACATTGTGGGGCTTCAAATCAAGATGAATGACATTTTTCGAATGTGCGTAAGCCACTCCCTGACAGAGCCGCAGAAAAATATCCAGCAGCTTTGTCAGCGGATAAAGCTGAACAAATTCAGGAATGCCGCGCCGAACCTTATGAAGAATTTCGGCCAATGTCGTGCCATTGACTAATTTCATGGTGAAATAGGGATCACCAAGTGGGGATATCCCGACATCATGTACCGGGACAATATTCGGGTGTTCCAGATTCGCCACGATTCGGGACTCACGCATAAACCGTTTGACCACGATGGATTCGGATTCTCTGCGAAATATCACTTTCATGGCGATATCGCGTTGGGTGGCATTATCACGTGCTTTTAAAATCGCTCCCATGCCGCCGACCGCGATTGCTTCAATGATCCGGTAACGACTTCCTTCGGGCCATGAGATGGCGCCGAACTGGCGTGCCTCTTCAAGTTTTTCCCAATAGGTCGACCGGTCTAATTCCGGTTCCAGTTCCAGGGTGCTGGTATAAAATCGCGAGAAGCTGGGATAATCCGGGACTTTGAATTGTGATGGCGTTAAAGACATGAATTAGACTGGTGACAAGGCGGCGCCAAATGAATTAAACAACCGAAATGGATTTAGTTTAGCGGCTCACATTCAGTAATGATGATGAAGAATGCCTGGTGAGCTACTAATATACTCGCAATTCCCAATAATTGATGTCCAGAAAAATATCTAAAGTTGCAA
>CAZTTH010000029.1:0-38663 GCA_964615975.1 uncultured Lentisphaerales bacterium
TCTAGTTCAATCCTTAAAGAGAGAATTGGAATATAACAGCTCCATATTACCCGGCACTGAAGAACTCTCACTGTTACGAGATCAAATTCAGGAAATACAGCAACTTCAATTAAAAGAAAATGAAGAAGTAGAACTCAGAAATCATCATCAACTTATCGCAAACAGTCAAAAAATCTTTGCTCTCCTGAAGGAATGCCTGCAGGCACTAGAGGGAAACCAAAGTGTTCAAGAACGATTAGAATTTTGCCGCCGGGAACTTACGCAATTTGAAAAGATAGATCCCCATGAATCGCAAAATTTTATTGCAAAGCTAGAGACAATCAATTTAATGAGCCAGGAATTAATCGCAGAAATGACCTCCTATATTCAAGCCATTGATTTTGATCTCAAAGCGATTGCGCAATTGGAGGAACGTATGGCTGAAATTTATTCAATAAAAAGAAAGTATGGCGGATCTATCAGGGCAGCATTAGATTACGCGAAAGCGGCAGAAGAAAAAGTTGATTACTGCCAAAATATTGAAAACAACCGTAAGGAGACCCTGAAACGACTTCATGAAATCGAACAAGATCTAAGCGATAAGTCTAACGCTTTATCATCCCATAGAGCACAACAAATACCCCTCTTATCGAATGCGATAACCGATAAGCTCCAATATCTTGGATTTAATGGTTGTGTTTTTTCTATTCAGTTAACCAGAATTCCGGTTTCATCAACTGGGATTGATGCAATTGAGTTTACCTTTTCACCGAATCCCGGAGAAGGTACTAAATCATTGAGAAGTATTGCCAGTAGTGGGGAAATATCGCGTGTAATGCTAGCGATTAAAACGACACTAGCCAAAGCAGATCAAGTTCCTATTTTAATTTTCGATGAAATCGATGCCAATATTGGCGGAGATATCGCCGTAAAAGTAGGCAAAGAAATGGCGAAATTAGGTCGTGACCATCAAATTATTTGCATAACTCATTTGCCTCAGGTTGCGGCCGGCGCAGATCGGCATTTTTTGGTTAATAAACTACAATCGTCAGGTCGAACCATTGCCACAATTTTCCCGATTATGGATGCTGACCTCATCAAAGAAATTGCCCGAATGATGGGTAGTCCGAATCCAAGTACATCCGCGCTGGCGCATGCCACAGAGCTCAGCATCTTACAAAAGCAATGAATCCTTGATGTCGACAGTAAGTTATTGTTTTAACATAATATCGGTCATATTAAACGAAATTTGATGCGTTAACTTCAACAAAAAAATCGCGATTGCTGAATTTTATAGTTTTAAAAATTGAGTATTTTACCCCGGATTTATTCCACTGATTGCGATCAAGCCCAGCTTTTATTGCGAGATTTTCCAATAACTCACTTTTATCCCAGCCATGTTCAATCGGTACTTGAGGTAAAAACACTCCCCGACAACGATTATATTCCAGTATTACACCATGGATACCGATTTCAATTTGGTCTATGGATTGAATTTGCTTGATTAGTGACAGACAAGATATCTCTATATCAAGCATTAAAAATTCTTCCCAGGTGAGGGGATAAAACCGAGGATCCTCAAGTGCTGCCTTTAGAGAATTTTTGATAACACATTCGATCAAACTATCATTGCATTCAAGGCTACCAATACAACCACGCAAACGCTCTTCGATTAAGAGCGTGACAAAAGCTGCACCTTTATTGAATAGATATGGTGGGATGTCATCTGAAAGGACAAAATCCCGCTTCTTGAGATGATCAGCAATTGCTTGATAGGCAAGTCTTAATAAACATTGTTTATCATGAGGAGAAAGCGCCATATCTAAAACTGACTCTACCATCTCACAATTCCAACACGGAAATGCGACTGAATGCCATCATCGATAATTTCAGAAAAATGAAATGCGGGTGCTCTAACTCCAAGTAAATACCCCACTTCTTCAATGGATGGTAGGATGATTTCAGGGCTTGGGAAACCCTATACACGGGTAACATTTTTTTTACTTCCTATGCCATGAAATAGCCATCGATTTAATTACGCTTTTTATCTTGATAAGGGATTTTTAGTTCCTTTCCATCCTTCAAACTTTCATTTCCCTTAATATCAGGATTCATTTTCAATATCCACTCAACTGTTGAGCCATACATATTGGCTATGTCTTCAAGCGTATCACCTGGTTGCACATAATGCGGTAATTTCTCCATGGCATTAACATCAACAGAGTTGGTAGTCGAAGTCGATGATTTATTACTGGTAGATGGCGCTGTATTATTCGCATTGGTATCTGGTATATTTATAGTAGTTACCGGCTCTGTTTGTAATCCCTTATTTGTACTTTGGGATGAGGCTGAATTGCCGGAGTTTGAGTTGGCTGTATTTCCCATATTGTTTGTGGATGATACCGCTGCATTTCCAGATGTGGATGTACCAGCCCCACTGCTATCTATTAATATCAGCAATTGACCGGGCTGAAGCTTATCTGATGACAAATTATTAATTTTTTTAATGGTATCGATTTTCAATCCAAAGGTTCGGCTTATCTCCCAGAGATTATCTCCCTTTTGGACAATGTATTTGCCATTGGCGGGAATATCTCGTTTCGCACTGTTTGATTGAGATGTTGTCGATTTTTCATTTGTCATCTGCTTTTTTTCGCTTGTAGACTCTTTAATGGGTAGAGTTTCCTTATTGGATTCATCCTTTTTTGTTGCCTTTTTATTCCCAGCCGAATTATATGCTGCACCCGGGGGGAGAGTCAGAACGGTTCCAATCCTAAGGATATCAGTCATTTTGCGGTTGTTATGAGTTGCCAACTCCTGAGTTGTAATACCATACATCCGAGCTATATCCCAAAGGGTATCGCCTTTTTTTACGGTATAGATGAGCGGTTTAATCTCAGGGATATTTGGCAAAGGTTCAATTTTTTCAGGGATTTTCCGTCCGGGATTATCTACTATCATAGCTAATTGTGGTTCCTTGATTACCCCTTGTATGGGAGTCAAGGGTTCAAGTTGGGCATTCTGTTCCACCGGTATTGATTGAAATTGATCCTCCAAAGTTGGAATTGGCTCTGCTGTTATAGGTTCTTCGTTTCGTATATGCAATCCCGTTCCTTCATCCAGAGGAAGTACATATGGTGATGGGACTTCGTGTCTTGATTCTAAAATTCGCATTTGTTCCTTATGCTTTCGCGGGCTGGATGCGGAAGAAGTTCGACACCCATTTGAAATTAGAAACGCATTCGCAAGACCAATTGATAATATTAAATTTAGGGAACAGGACTTAAGCTGATTTTCAATTTTCATGATTTTATTCTCCTTTTAACTTCTTGAGCAAAAGTTTCTCCTCTGACTTTATAATTGGCAAACATATCAATGCTACTACAACCGGGAGATAATAACACAATATCTCCGGCAACGGCGTGGGAAGAGGCTTGATGTACAGCATCTGCCAGTGTGCGTGATTCCCGACATGAAATCACCTCTGCCCAAGTACGTAATAACATAGGACTCATTTCACCAATTAAATACACTTGCTTAACATATTTTTTTAAGAATGGCTTAACCGCATCAAAATTCATCCTTTTATTTCTTCCTCCGGCGATCAAAATGACATTGTTATATTGTTTACTACCCAATGTCAATAGCGCCTGGATCAAGGCATCAGGATTTGTTGCTTTGGAATCATTGATATAAACAACTCCTTGATGCTCAATAATCTTTTCCAATCGATGATGATCAGCGGTGAATGTTTTAACGGCCGTCACGGTCACGGCAAGAGGGACTCCCGCACAATCACATATGGCTAAAGCAGCGAGAACGTTTTCCACATTATGTCGCCCATTAATTTTCAATTCGCTCGCTGATAACAAATATTCGTTTCTATTTCCCCTGCAATGAATTAAATTTCCATGACTATCACAAATAAAATCACTTTGAGTATGGAGATCATCACGATTACCGGTAAAAGTTGTAATCTTAACATTTGCTATCTTAGGGTGATTTATTACTGATTTAAAATCGCGAAGATTGTGATTCACAATGAGATTACCAGTTTCCTTCATATTATCCAACAATTTCATTTTGGTATTGGCATACTCATCGAATGAGTTATATCGATCTAAATGATCTTCAGTGATATTCAGTACTGCAGCGACCATTGGAGTGAAAAATTTCACCAATTCAAGTTGAAAAGAACTGACTTCTACCACAATGAAATCAAGTGCGGCACTTTGTTGCACGACGGCGGTGAGTGGTAATCCTATATTGCCCGCACTGATCACTTGCATACCGGCAGCCTTGAGGCAATGAGTAACAATCTCAACCGTGGTTGTTTTACCATTTGTACCTGTGATTGCCAGTAAGGGACAAGCACAATACCAGTAGCCAAATTCCAATTCACTGATGTGCAGACAAGGGAAGGTTAACGCATACTGATAACAACAACTTTGAATGGATATGCCAGGACTGACAACCACCAGATCAGGAATGAAATCGATCTTTTTCCCCTCATTCCACGAAAGTTCTATCGATAAATTTCGATTTTCATAGGCCGCAGCTCGTTCGTGTAAATGTGCGGATGTTGAATCGTCAATAATCGTGACCATCGCACCAATATGAATTGCTAATTGACCAGCACTTATCCCACTTTCGCCACACCCTAGAATGAGTATGTGTCTGTGAATTAAAACAGCGCCAGGTCGCAAAGGCAATATGCTTTCTTTATCCAAGGTCACTCAGGGGTTTTCAACATCAAGAATTTGTCGAATTTTTTTGGCCAGATCAATCATTCTATAGGGCTTTTTCAAAAATCCTCCAGCTCCAGCCTGTAGCACATCACGAGCATCCTTTTCATCGACGTAGCCACTGGATAATAAGACTTTGGTGCCAGGATCAATAACCCTGAGAGCAAAAAAACACTCACGTCCATTCATCTCCGGCATCACCATATCAAGAAGCACCAGATTTATCTGTCCAGGGTTATTATGATAAATCTCAACACATTCCCGGCCATTAGCTGCAAGTATGACCGTATAACCTAAATTTTGTAACATATCAATTACAACGTCCCAGATAATGTCTTCATCATCAACCACAAGAATCGTTTCAGTCCCCTTGACATCGTCATACGACAGGTTTCTTATTGACACCAT
Organism: uncultured Lentisphaerales bacterium; assembly: GCA_964615975.1. GTDB lineage: Bacteria > Verrucomicrobiota > Lentisphaeria > JABSQK01 > JAJFLO01 > CAZTTH01. The sequence goes on from CAZTTH010000029.1 coordinate 5,133, forward strand.
GTTTGCATCCTGACCTAACATGGGCAAGAGAATAGTAAATATGGGAGGAGTAGTCTTGCTTTTATTGATTAAAATTTCACCATTGTGTTCTTTTATGATCCCATAGGTGTAGATAATATTTGCGGTCCAACAGCTTTTATCATTTTGAATGAGCTGTTCATTCAATGTAACGAGCTCTTCCAAGGCTAATGTGTTTTGACTTATTGATATGTTGATGCAGACATAATCACCAGTAAGTAAAGTCGTTTTACGCCCAATCAAGTTATGGGATTCGATTTTAATTGGTGACAATGAAATGTATAATTCGATATTCTCAGCAGATGATTTATTTTTGGTAATATCATCCCAAAAATAAGGCAGATTCATAAATGTTTGCTGCAACAATGATAAACAACCTGGTATGATAATTTGGTCACATTTAATCCGATCATCTTCCGTTATTAGATGACAACGGACATTACTTGAGGGTATTTTGTTTATTCGCCCAATGACCGATTCCAGAAAAATCCACAAATCGAAAGATTCTTTTTCTATCATCGAATGAGTACTTAATCGAGCGAATTCATCCAATAAAGCCAATGAGCGCTGTATGGAATCTTGACTGGCCTCAAGATAACTTTTACCTGCTGGAGAACCTTCCATTTCCAACGCCATCAGGGTGTGATAGCTGGCAATTCGCTGGAGAAAGGACTCCATTATAGGTATCAAACTGCGATTGAGAATTGAGGCTCGCGATGATACATCATCACCATTGAACACATGATCCATGTCTTTCATTATCAAAATAAATCGATGTTATGATCATTTTTAAAATATGGTTAATGACCGAATTTGCATCTAATTGCTACTGATACGATTGGAAAACCCATTAGTTTTCGCCTGAAAAGATTTCTATCTAAAGTAGTACCGCAGAAGAACATCATCATTAAGCTTAGGCTTTACCGACAAATCACCCGAGACCTGATAAAATTTTTCAGCAACTCTCTTTTTTCGGCTACTAATTAGTGAAGCTCTAGATTTCTGAACTGGGATCACATTAATAAATTCGACGATAACGATATACACTCTGGAGTAACCCTACACATAGCAACGTCATGATCATAAATGATCCCCCGTAACTGACAAAAGGCAATGGAATGCCAATAATCGGTGCTAAACCAATCGCCATGCCAATATTAATATAAATATGGACACAAAGCAACATGGCAATTCCACATGCCAAATTTCTTCCAAACGCATCACCAGCTTTAATGGCTATATAAAGCGCATTTAACATTATTCCCAAAAATAAGGATATTAACACTAAACTGCCAATAAATCCGGATTCCTCCGCTATGACAGAAAAAATAAAGTCTGTCGGCGCTACTGATTTGGGCAAAAATCCCAAAACATTTTGTGTACCTTTCATAAAGCCTTTGCCTGCATAACCGCCACTACCAACTGCTAACAAGGATTGCCGGGCGTTCCAGCCTTCCTTGGTCGGATTACTGGTTGGATGGAGAAAAGTTGTCAGCCGTTTTTGTTGATGTTCTTTCAGACCAAATTTATAGATTAACGGAGCCATAAAAATCGCAACTATTAATCCATAAACCATCCAGCGAATGCTTAATCCACTGACAAACAAAATCGCGATGCAGATCGGCAGTAAAACCATGGCACTACCCAAATCAGGCTGAAGTAATATGAGCGCAAATGGTACCATCATGATGACAAGACACAAACCTAATCCAGACAATCGGTCCATCCTCACATACGAGCGGGATGCATACCATGATACCATGAATATCACTGCCAGCTTGGCAAATTCAGAAGGCTGTAATGAAAACCCACCGGCAATCGGCAACCAACTTTTCGCACCATTTATCCGTTTGCCAATGATCATTACTAAAATTAAAAGCGCTAAATTCAATAGAAAAAATACCCATGCATACGGACCGAGTTTGCGATAATCCCACGCAGCCAATATCAACATCGGCAATGACCCCAGACAAATCCACAACATTTGACGCGCCCAAAATCGGGAATTAGCATCCCCATAGTGTTGGTCGGTGCCATAAAGAAATATTACCCCAAAGGCAATACATGAATAAACCAGGCCATATAGCAACCAGTTGGATTGAGAAATACGAACGGTTGTGGCTTTCACCTGTTTGATGAGCATGGCAGAAGAAGAAATGTTACTCTAGTAAATAGCAATGATTCTGGCTATAACCAATCAGATCACTGAGATCGGGCTAGGCAAGATGATTCCTTAGTTTATTTTTTTTCAAAGAGATTATGAAGTTTTCGTGAGATGGTGCGAAAATACGATTCTTTTTCAGGTGTTAGATGTATGGAAGTAATTTCCTTCATACCTCCTTTGATCTCGAGTTTTACTCGACAGTAATCAACCAATAAATTTAAGTCATCCATTTTAGGGATTGATAACTCACCTTCCTTGTTTAGGTTGCACATATCGCTTTCAACCAGGATCATTATTATTTTTTCAATTCCCATTCGATCGAGTCCTAAATTAATACTAATTTCATCAACAATAGCTTTTAATTTAAACGATCGATGGGCATCACTCATCTGCTTCTCACGAGCAGCGAGAAAGAGATAAAATAGTTGATTGATTATTGGATACGCACCCTCCTCAATCAACAATGGATGGACCTGCTTCATCAAAGTCCTTACCCGCTTGGTCATCGAAAAAATAATATGTTCCAACCAGGGGGGCAATTTCTGGATTTCCTCTTTCATCAAATCATGAGTGATAACCAAAGTATCAGTCGCTTCCAAAGCTATAACATCCGCTGAACTGACAGTTTCAGTAATTCCTGCCATTTCTCCGATAATATCTCCTGGTGAAGCGGTTGCCAACACTATTTTCTTGCCACTGACATCGCGAGAAATTTCTACCTTACCACTATAAATGATATATGATTCAGTCGTCATTTGCCCGGCAGTTACCAATTTATCTCCAGCGGAAAACACTTTACGGCCACTAACTCGGCTGCCACCAATGAAGGCGTCGATATCTTCAATCAACTGATCCACGGTATGATAGCGTTTTTCTTTTACTGGAGCCATGGCCTTAAGGATTATTCTTTCCAAGACAATCGGGATATGACATTTCGGATTTCGTTTTCCAGGTGAGGGGAAGTTACATTTCTCAGCTTTTTCTACTACCTCCATAATTGACTCGCCATCATAGGGAGGAAAATGAGTAAACATATGATATAGGGTGCTACCCAATAAAAAGATGTCAGTTCGAGTATCGATGGCATCCACATCACCAAAAGCCTGTTCCGGTGAAATATACGCTGGACTCCCCTTGATGGTGCCATCCATGGTTTGCATGACATCGATCATTTCACCTCGCTGGTCTTTTAAGAAATTACTTATATCATAGGTAGAAGAATCCATCAGAGTCAATTGTTTGGCTAATCCCCAATCCATTAATAAAACCTCTCCGAATTGACCGACCATAATATTTTCCGGTTTTATATCACGATGTATCACTCCCCGAGAATGAGCATAGGATACCGCATAGCAAACATTGCGAAATATACTTAACATTTCTCCCCGAGTATATTTTTTAATATAGGCGGGTTCTTCCTCTTCAAGTTTTTCAATGATCTTATGCAATGGTTCCCCTTCCACCAATTTCATGGTGTAAAAGGGCAAACCGCTCCCTTCTTCTATTCCGATATGATGAATCGGTACGATATTCGGATGTTCCAATTGGGCGGTTAGCCTTGCCTCAGCAATAAATGAGGTAAAACGCTTTTCTATTTCAATAACCTGAGGTGCGATTACCTTCATTGCCGTAATTCGTTTCAAGTCCTGGTCTTCAACTACATGGACTATGCCCATGGCGCCACGTCCCAGTTCATTGAGAGTAATATATCGACCGGCAGCCTTTTCCCGACTCAGTAATCTTTCACTGGTCCGTTTGGCTTCAATTGCAATACGTTGGTCCTCTGAGGATTGTTGTTTGGTTTCTCTCATTACAGTCTTGAAATACCTTTGATTTTATTGCCATTCGTTTCGGTATACCCACATACAGGATGCGCTAAGCAAATCATCGTATAATCAAAGTGATATTCAGAAAAATACCACTATTGTTCGAAATATATATAAGAAACCCCAGGATTAATATATGAAGAATTGGATTAATGAATTAACTACCATTATGGCGACCCTGCGTAGTTCCCAAGGATGCCCATGGGATCGGGAACAAACCCATACAACTCTAAAACCCTACCTGATTGAAGAAACTTTTGAGCTGATTGATGCCATTGATATGGGCGATGATTGTCTTCTCGTGGAAGAATTGGGCGATGTCCTGCTTCAAGTGGTTTTTCACTGTCAATTAGCTCAGGAAGAAAATCGCTTTGATCTTCAATCGGTTGCGCAATGTTGTTGTGAAAAATTAATCCGCAGGCATCCGCACGTATATGGCCAGTCTCAGGTAAAAAATACAACCGAGGTTCTTAAACAATGGGAAGAGATAAAACAGGGTGAAAAAAATACCCTTAATCAACCATCTCTGCTCGATGGAATACCTAAATCTTTGCCTGTACTTATCCGCTCGGAAATCATTCAAAAAAAAGCTGCCCAAGTCGGCTTCGATTGGAAAACTGATAAGGATATCATAAATAAGATTGAGGAAGAATTATTAGAGGTCAAAGCGGCTCTGACATCTGAAAACGATATTGAAATTCAAGAAGAAATTGGCGATTTACTGTTTGCTGTGGTTAACTTGGCACGATTTCGCGAAATTTCAGCGGAAGAATCGATTCGTAATTCCTTACAAAAATTCGTTAAACGATTTAAACACATTGAATCCCAAATCCAGGCTGCAGGAAATAACTTTTCGGATTATTCTATCAGCGATCTGGAAAGGTTATGGCAGAATGCAAAAGTTAATACCATATAACCCACATTGGGGTAATCCCGATTTAGATTTTCCTCATTAAATTGAATCATGTTTATTTATATATTACATCACGATGATACTCTGTTTTGAATGCAAAGGTCAATCCCCAAAAACTATCCTGTCGATCGCTCAAAATTAACCAGAAATCAGGCACGCAATTGCAGTCAGTCCGTGTGCGGGTTGGTACATGAAATAATGATAAGCGGTCATCCTGCGGATCGAATACTGACCCGTTTTTACCGATTGCATCACCGATTCGGTGCCGCGGATCGACGATACATAAATGAATCACTATTTTCGTTGTTTCGCTGGTGGGGTTGGTTACGGTATTTTCTCCCTGCAGATCATGACTGGAAGAAAACCATTCCGGAACATCTGGCTGAAAAACATGAATGGCTGGCAATGATTGCATCAGCTCATCTTCTTGATAATGAAGAAATTTCCCCGATAACAAAGGTATGGATGTCGGAATTGAATGGTTTCTATCCCTTAGGAAACCTCACCAGAGGATGGAAATTTCATGATTTAACAACAAAAGCAGAATTTCTACAGCGTAATTTTGCCCTCCCCAAGTGTCAGGTTACCCAATTGATACCCGAGTGGGCTCTTAAAATGATTGCATTATCAACGGTTGATCTTCACGCATTCATAGAAATACTGCAGAAGCGCCCCCCCTTGTGGCTCCGGTCCCAGAACTCAAACTTATTATCGTTGATTGAAGAACTGAAAGGTTCAGGATTAACAGTTCAATCAACCCCTCATCACAATCAATCATTTTGTATTTTACATGATCGTGTCAACCTGCAACAACTGCCTGCATTCAGAGCGGGAAAATTTGAAGTTCAAGATTTGGCATCCCAGGGGATTGGGTTAACTTGTAACGCCAAACCTGGAGACAGATGGTGGGATGTCTGTGCTGGAGCTGGTGGTAAAAGTGTACAACTGGGACATATGATGCGTAATCAAGGAACCATTGTCGCTACCGATATCCGTGAATGGAAATTAACGACCTTGAAACAGAGGGCCCGTCGCGCTCATTTACACAATATAAGCACCCGCCAATGGAATAAGAATAAATTACCTTCAAGAGAAGCGAATTTTGATGGTGTCCTGGTCGATGCGCCATGCTCATGCTCGGGGACATGGCGACGCAATCCTGATGCACGCTGGACCTCTCAACCAGATGAGTTGACTGAATTATGCAGAATTCAAACTGAGATACTGGCAATGGCGGCACATGGAGTTAAACCTGGTGGTCAATTGATCTATGCTACATGCTCCATCTTTGCTTGTGAGAATCATGACATTATAAATCAATTTTTATCCGGACATAAAGAATTTCGTTTAGTGCCCTTCAAACACCCTTTCGCCGAATATCATACGGATGGAACTCTGACCATATGGTCACATCAGTATGATTCCGATTGCATTTTTGCAGCGAAATTACAAAAAAATATAGCTTGACATGCATTGATATTATGATCTGTCAAACATTCGTTCAGTTTGGGAAATGACATATATGATACAGCTCGTATATAATCTCAATATATCACTCTTGTCACAAGAAAAATCAGTGTTCATATGTTGAATCAAATTCTAATTGTTGACGACGACAAATGGTTTTGTCAAAGTGTCGAAAAATTACTCCTTAAAAATGGTTATAAGATTGACACTGTTTATTCTGGAAAGCAGGCCATGAATCATTTGGAAATCACTCAACCAGATATTATCCTGCTTGATATAATCTTGCCAGATATCGATGGTTTTAGCGTTTGTCAGCATATCAAAACCCAATTGCATTTAAAAAATATTCCCATTCTTTTTGTTACCAGCAGTGATGATCGTGAAATAGTTGCCAAATGTTTCCATGTCGGCGCAGCCGATTATATCGGTAAACCGATCCGGGAATACGAACTTCTGGCGCGCATTGAATTATTACTCAATATTGGCAAACAGAAGGAAGTAATTAGGGAAATCCAGTCCGAAAATATTGCCCTGTCCAATCGATTACTTTCCGGCCAACTTGAGAATCCAGATGCATTTGCGGAAATAATAACCTGTAATTCGACGATGCAATCCATTTTCAAATATATTGAAGCAATCGCTTCATCATCACGACCAGTATTGATTACCGGTGAAACAGGTGTTGGCAAGGAGATGATTGCCAAAACAATACACGAACTTAGTAATCGGCAATCTCAAATAGTAACGGTTAATGTGGGTAGTTTGGATGATAATTTATTTTCCGACACATTATTCGGGCATGCGAAAGGAGCATTTACCGGAGCTGATAAAGAACGTTCCGGGCTCATTGAAAAAGCTGCTGGAGGTACACTCTTTCTCGATGAAATCGGTGATTTAAAACCTGAATCTCAGGTCAAGTTGCTACGATTATTGCAGGAACAGGAGTACTACCCCTTGGGTTCGGATGAGCGAAAACTAAGCGATGCCCGCATCATCGTTGCAACCAATTGCGATTTATCCACCCAAATGCAAAAAGGCCTTTTCCGATCGGACCTTTTTTATCGCTTGAAAACTCATCACATCCACATTCCTCCATTGCGTGAGCGGCGCGAAGACATCTGTCTTCTTTTCAATCATTTCCTGTCATTAGCAGCCAAAGAATTGAAAAGAAAAAAACCACTCATTCCCCAACCATTGCTCCCCCTGCTTGAATGTTACAGTTTCCCTGGAAATATTAGAGAATTGGAATCGCTTATATTTGACGCCATCAGTCGCTCTTCGGCAAAATCATTATCCCTGGATGTCTTTCGTGCATACATACCAGAATCAGAACAAGAGGGGCTTCCCCATTCCCAAGCTCAGTCAAATCAAAATTTTTGGGAATTTGCCATTAAGGGAAATTTTCCCAGTTTGAAAACAATGAACGACATGCTGATTCAGCGCGCGATGGAACATGCGAACGGGAATCAATCAGTAGCCGCGAAATTATTGGGTATCAGCCGTCAAGCATTAAATAAACGCCTTAATCGTATCTCCAGATAATTTGGTCACATTATTTATCCCTTGATCAACTTGACTTTATGGTATTTTTTATCCAGAATCTCACGCACTTTCCTTACCAGCGAGGTCGGAGTAAAAGGTTTGGTTAAAAATGCCTCATTATTATCATCAGAATTTTGCTTCACTATTCGCTCATCTATATAGCCCGTTATATACAACACACTTATATCAGGACTGATACAAAGTACCTTATCCTTCAACTGTCTGCCATTCATTCCGGGCATGACCATATCTGTAAGGAGCATGTCCCAAGGGCCTTGAATTTTATTTATGAGCGCCAAAGCTGCCTCACCATTTTCCGCTTCATAAACCGAATACCCCATTTTTTCCAATGAAATTTTGGCAATTTGTCGGACGCTCTCTTCATCCTCTACCAACATTATCGTTTCCCCCCCCTGAGCGCCCCAATCACCTACTTTCTGTTCAATAGCTTGGGTTACAGTTCCGTATATAACCGGTAAATAAACCTTAAAGCAAGACCCAACTCCTTCTGCGCTGACAACTTCTATATGACCATCACTCTGGGTAACGATTCCAAAAACTGTCGCCAGTCCCAGCCCTGTCCCCTTACCAACTTCTTTGGTAGTATAAAAAGGCTCAAAAATCCGTGCCACTACTTCTGGTGCCATTCCACAACCGGTATCACTTAAAGAAAGCAGCACATAACGTCCTGGTTTCAGTTCCGGTTTTGAGCAGTGAAGAGATTCATACAAGTTGAAATCTTCAGTTTTAATGATCAATTGCCCGCCATCCGGCATGGCATCGCGGGCATTTACCGCAAGATTTAATAAAACTTGCTGAATTTGAACTGGATCGACTTTTACTTTCCCAATGGTTGGTGATAAGAATGTGATTAGATTAATATTTTCACCAATGAGTCGGTGGAGCATATTTTCTATATTGGCAATAGTTTCGTTGAGATCGATTATCTTGGGTTCTAGCATTTGCTTCCTGCTGAAAGCCAGCAATTGCTGAGTCAAATTGGCGGCGCGTTTTCCTGCCTGCATTATCTCATAGACAAATTGCCCTTGTTGTGAATCCTCAGACACCAGGGTTAAAAACATTTCCGAATAGCCATTGATTACGGTGAGTAAATTGTTAAAATCATGGGCGACTCCACCAGCCAACTGACCGATTGCTTCCATCTTTTGCGCCTGCCGGAGTTTTTCCTCCAAAAGTACTCGATCACTTATGTCTGACCAAGATCCGACAATTTCCTCCGGGTTGCCCTGAATATTATGCAATCGTCGTTTTTCATCTCGAATCCAAATGATTTTCCCATTCCTGTGACGCAATCGATATTCCAATATTTGATGTTGATTTGAATCTGGCAGGAGATGCGATTGAATCACCCGATCATGGTCATCAGGATGAATATGCTTATGCCACCATTCGGAGTGCAATACTTCTACGGCAGTGTATCCAGTCATATTGACAATATTATCACTGATCCAACTGAAATAAAATTGATCGCCATCAACCCGAATGGCATAGAGGATAACCGGGTTGCAGGATAGAATGCGTTGTACCTCTTCCTGTGCGTTTTTACGTTTGATATATTGGCCGATTTGGCTGGTAATTACTGAAATTCTATCGAGTAATTTATTCTTGTCCTCCATCAACATATTCCCGTAAATCTCTAAAACTCCAAGTATTTCCCCAGCGAAAAGGATAGGGGCTGCCACAACAAAATACATTCCCGCTATCTGGGCGAGCATGAAACGCGGACAATTGAAATTGGTTGCTAAACTGTTTGAATCTATGAAAAGCGGTCTTCGCCTTGAAAAAACACTTCCCGGAATGGTGTATTCTGTGGTTATAATTTTATTGCGTGTCTTTGCTGCCAACTCATTCAGGTGATATGAAGGTAAATGCCAACTACCAATACATGAAAGATTATTATTAATGGCATTGACTTCCCAAAGCGCCCCAAATCCCCAGTCTTCTGATATGCAAAGTGCTTTAAGTATCTGTGTGCCAACTTCATTCAATGTTTTAGCGTTGGCAAGAATACGACTGATCTCCCATTGACTGGCTAAGTGTTTTTCGGTTACCTTGCGTTCTGTAATATCAACACAAACTCCAGTAAGACATTCTGGTTTACCAAGTTCATTATATGCCACCTGTCCCTGTGCAGATATCCAGAGAAATTTTCCATCCGTGCGTTGGAAGCGAAATTCCAACTGACAACCTCCTCCCTTACTTTTGGTAGATTCCAATATCTCCTTAACCTTCGCTTGATCATCCTTGTGGATATGAATTATAAACGACTCCCAATCACGATCTATCATATGTTCATTTACCCAGCCAAATAGTTTGGCAAGGGACCCATCCCATTGAATAGTGTCCAACTCAAAAACCCAAACCCAGGTACAAGCGCCTCCTCCATCCAATGCGGTATATAGTCGTCTTTGCGAGTCAAGTAAAGCCGCATCGAATCGTTTTTGTTCTGTGATATCTTGAACAAATCCCATGCCAATACTAGGATCCCCCGAATCATTAAATTGTATCTCAGCCTTCTCCCTGACCCAGCGGATTTGATCCTCAACTTCAATACGGTGGATAATGTCAAAATTCTTTCCCTGACATGCCTGTTCTAATGCCTTTTCAACGACCTGACGATCTGCCGGAAGTATGCAACCATAAAATATTCCGGGATTAATCGTAATATTGGCAGGAATGCCGAATATCTGATACGTCTCCTCCGACCAATTCATGTCACCATTTAGAAGATTATAAGACCAGGTGCCGGTTTGCGAAATACAGTGGGAGGATCGATTTTCCATATGATTATGATGTAACCTCTTTTCCATGTCCAAAACCTCATTGATATTAGGGCTGATTCCAATCACACCAATTGCCTTACCAGTTTGATCTCGATATGACGCTTTTGTGGTAATATAGTAATGAATTGAATCTCCGTGTTCCCATGATTTATCCCGAATTTCAGTATGCCCTGAAATCATGATCTCATCATCTTTCAAATCACTTGCCTGCTTTAATGGCGCTGAAATCGATTTTTCCTGGTGCTCCGCTCCCTGATTATATGAAAGTTGCAAACATTCTCTCGCTCGAGGATTTGCATAGAGACAGTTCCCTCGTTGGTCTTTGATATAGATCATATCATTTGATATCTCAAGAATATGGAGTAATAAATCCACATCCTTTTGCTTGTTGGCAACTTCCAGACGGTATGAAGTAACGTCGCGAAGACACAACACTACCTGTGAAATAACTCCATGTGAGTTATATATCGGGGCACCATTAAAAATTACATTCGTTTTATTCCCGTTTTCACGATGATATATAATCAACTCAATATTAAAGATGGATTCACCGCGCTGGACTTTGGATAAGGGCCAATTCGATATCGGTATCTGAACCTCATCCAGTGAAGTCAATCTGACTCTTGATTGCAATCGCTGTGTGTTTTTTTCACCTAAATCCTCTACTGAACTAAATCCATGCATTTGTAAGGCAGGTAAATTCCAATCTATAAGCCTGCCCTCTGAATCTATAACCAGAAAACCATCAGTAACCCAATTGACTATGGCTCTATATCTACTTAATAATTGCATCTGTTCGAGGTCATTGTTTTTTAGCAATCCCTGGTAAGCTTGATTGTTTTCAAATGCCCTAACCGTGTAAATATAGTAATTGGTGGTTTCATATGAACCATGGGAAATCGTATATTCAACCGGAAACCTGATCCCATTTCCGCGTTGTCCAAAAGCAAGAATCAGTCGCTTGGATATCGGATTCTCGAGCCGATGGATTGTATGCGGTGGGATCTGTTCTTGACCAAGTGGACTATCATCATCGGGGATAATAAGAGATAATGGTTGCCCAATCACATCGTTTGATGGACAATCAAAAAGATTTTCTGCTTGACGATTGAAACAAATTACAATGCGTTGCTCATCGACTAGAATGATGGCATCTTGATAAGATTCAACAATAATAAAATAAGGATTCATCTCCAGTTTATGACCTTAGAAAAATCATTAGTTTAAATAGCTAATCTGATTAATAATCGTGATTTCATGTCGCTATTGAACTAAACCTTAAACAGTATCAATATCCCATTTTAAGTAAATTTCAATTTTTTTCAATCCTGATTGTAGAGAGTAGACCCTATTCTTCTACATGTTGTTAATCGCCCTGATGACCAATTAACCACTAAAAGATAATCATTTCATTCTCTCCTGATTGTGGGGTAAAAATATCACACATCTTGAACTTTAATCGGCTTTTGTATCTCATAAGTTCATCGTCGTATACCAGGTCATCAATGATTGTATCAAATTCTACTTTATTAACAGAAACCAAATTAATCCGTATCATTTTTTGTCAGGTGATACTTGCCATGTTTATCGGATTATCATCCTTATTTATTGGAGGTGAAAATATCGATCCACTGATCATTCTCTCCAATCTGTTCAATCCCAACCCCGAAAATTATACTTCATGGATTCTACTTTATTTAAGAGTGCCCCGAATAATCCTGGCATTTATTGTTGGTGGCGCCTTGGCCATGGTCGGCGCAGTTTTCCAGGTAATCTTTAGAAATCCATTAGCTACACCTTATACGTTGGGAATTGCCAGTGGAGGTGCTTTAGGCGCTGTCTCAGTCCTGGTTCTGAATGATTTTTTATTCCACTGGGGACCTTTTTCCACCCAACAGTTCGCATCATTGCTCGGTTCATCACTAATTGCATTGGTGATTTATATGATTGCCAGTCAGCAACGATCATTATCCATGCCTACCTTATTATTAGCTGGAGTGACGATGGGAATACTCTGTAACGCTGGCATTATATGTATGCGCTACCTGGCCACTCCTCACGGATTGTATGCCATTGAACATTGGCTGATCGGCGGTATACAGGTGAACGGATTTCGGGAAATTGCTACCATGGCACCACTGTTGATCTCTGGATTAGGGCTGTTATTGTGGCAAATCCCGAATTTAAATCAGATCGCAATGGGTGATGAACTGGCAGCCGGATATGGGGTCGATGTCACACGCACTCAAAAACTAGTGTTTATCGGAGGCAGCATGGTCACCAGCGCGGTGGTGGCCATTGTTGGACCGATTGGATTTGTCGGCCTGATTGTACCTCATATGGTCAAGCGGTTATCCGGCGTCGATCAACGTATTGTTGTACCGATCAGCTTTCTCGCGGGGGGAACATTTTTGATTCTCTGTGATACCATGGCCAGATCCCTTTTTTATCCCACGGAACTCCCTGTTGGTATCATCACCGCCATTGCGGGAGGTCCGTTCTTTTTGCATTTGTTACTGCGTAAAAACCTATAGTTTAGTTGTGATAAGATGATAGTCGGATGGGAACTCGTTTTGCTCCCCAATTTCCATGTTGTCCGGCGAAAACACCCGGCAACTGCGCACCACAGAAATTACACTTCCCATCGTCTGTTAAACACCAATTATTTATCACATACCAATCCCGCTCAATTACACATTTACCACAGTGATGACAATAAGTACTGCCGCCAGTGGGATCATGAATATTGCCGGTATAGACGTAGTGTAACCCATTTTTCAATGCAATCTCACGGGCCTTGTTCAGGGTGCCCACAGGAGTATGCGGTTTATCCATCATCTTAAAGTCGGGATGAAATGCAGTGAAATGAAGAGGAACATCGGAGCCCAGATTCGAGACTATCCATTGGGTGAGCTCATGCAGTTCAGATTCTGAATCATTCTCCCCCGGAATCAACAGAGTTGTAATCTCAATCCACACATTGGTTTGCTTTTTCAAATATATCAACGTGTCCAATACCGGCATCAATTCCGCCAGGCAAATTTTTTTATAAAAATCATCCGTAAATCCCTTCAAATCTACATTGGCCGCATCCATGTGCTGATAGAATTCCCGGCGTGGTTCCGGACACATATAACCAGCGGTAACTGCTACAGATTTGATACCGCGTTGATGACATGCTTTAGCAATGTCGATGGCATATTCAAAGAATATCACAGGGTCATTATAAGTATAGGCGACAGATGCACACCCGAGTTTTTCCGCAACACTGGCAATGGTTGAGGGCGACGCCTGATCCATGAGTGTGTCGAGTTCACGCGATTTACTCATGTCCCAGTTTTGACAAAATCGGCATCCGAGATTACAACCCGCCGTGCCGAATGATAGAACTGCGGTTCCGGGAAGAAAATGATTCAGCGGTTTCTTTTCAATCGGATCGATGCAAAAACCACTTGAACGACCGTACGTGGTAAGAACCAATTCATTCCCCTGACGCATCCTGACAAAGCACATGCCTCGCTGACCGTCACTTAATTTACAGTGGCGTGGACAAACCTCACATTGAATCCGTCCATTCGGCAACAGGCTCCAAAATTTGACTGGGATTGTGTCAACTAACATTGGGTTGCCTCCTAAAGAAATTATAAAAAATAACCTTTCTCCGATTGGTAACAGTATATTGGATTCAGCTCAAATCAATCGTCTCGAATTCAAGAACTCAGAAGAAAGATTCAAGCTCAACTGGTCCTTGTGAAGATCAACTTAAGTCAAGGAGACATGAGCGGTTGGGATTGGGAGATTTGGATAATTTCTTTGACTAAACAACTGAGATCAAGACTACTTCCGTCATTTTGCAATGCCCAAATTCGCCCCCAGTTGTGTTTTGCAATTCGTTTATCCATTATGGAACGTCGTTCCAATGATGAAATTTGGCGGTTGATCTTGCTTCGTGCTTCCTCCTCATGCATATCACCCAAATGAGTCAGGCGATGCATGCGTATATCCTCAGGCGCATCAACAAGAATAACATTATTATTGACCAGATTTGTCCAACGGGCTTCCACTAAAATCGCGCCTTCAATTATCAACACACCCCGGGGTAATTCGCGAGTCATTTCATAGAGTCCAGCCATCATCGGTTCATGCATGATTTCATTCAGGTCTGCCAGAGCTATTGGATTGGGAAAAACAATTTTCCCCAATGCTTTACGATCTATCGTGCCATCCGAATTCAGTATCTCTTTGCCAAATTTACGGGTAATTCTCTCCCTCGTTTTCTGAAATATAACCGCCTCAGTATTTTCCAAAACGTGATGTCCGATATGATCGAGACTGATATATGATGCCAGCGTATGTTTTTGCAACTCACTTACCAACCGTTTAGCAATAAAGGTCTTGCCAACCGCAATTCCGCCCGCAATACCGACCGTCAATCGCCCCAAAATACGTTTCTCCAATTGCTCCTTGATGAATAAAGGACAATAAGCGCTAACGTCACCGCCTTCCGCAACGATTGCTTTTACCACTCCAGAACTGATATGGGATAATTGCCGGCGGGTGGGGAAAAAAACTGTGTCAACAGTCGGGTGTAGGGTTTGACTTACGGCAAATTGTACCAATTCACCTTCCAAATCGGTATTATTGCGAATACCGCGAATGATCACATCAAATCCGTTGCGATACGCATATTCCCCCAGCAATCCATTAAAGATGACACATTGCACATTGGGAAAATGACTTAGGCAGTATTGAGTCAAAGCTAGTCGTTCTTCGATTGCGAAGAGATAACGACCTTCTTTTTGAGGATTTTCTCCAATCGCAACAGTGACCTGCGGATAGGTTGCGGCAGCTCGGCTTACGACATCAATATGACCATGGGTGATCGGATCACCAGAAAATGCATAAATAGCGCGCATGATCTACGAAATGAGTGGAAATTTAGGTTTAAGCGTTGACTTTTAATCGGTTTTTATCGATTAATACAGGCGTTTGACGATTTTTAACACGAATCATATCTTCCAAGCATTCAAAAGCGGTTACGTATCGATCATCTGGATCCTTGGCCATCATTGTCTTCAAAACCATGGCCAGATCGCGATTTGAATCCGGTATGGTATCGCCGATATCCGGCGGCTCTTCAACAAGACGGGCATTGATTACATCCATGAGGGAATCGTAATCAAAAGGAGGATTACCGGTTATGACATGATATAATGTTGCGCCCAGGGAATAAATATCAGAACGATTATCTTGATACGAGCCATCCATGATACATTCGGGGCTCAGATAATAAGGTGTTCCTTCAACAGCGCTGATGTCAACTGCTGCATTTTCATGCGCTGTCACCATCCCGAAATCACAAACTTTCACATTCCCAGAAAGATCCAGCAATACATTTTGCGGTTTAACATCACGATGAATCGACAAGTAATTGGACCATACAAAATCTAGTGCATAGGCAACTTTAATGCCAACTTCCAAGGCATCTAACTGATTCATTTTGTCATATTCGTCCAAATACTGGGCCAGATTTAATCCACAGAAATACTCCATTTCAATATATAAAATTCCATCCCATTCATCACCAAAAATAGTCTTTATAATGTATGGATGGTTCAATTCTATGGAAAAGGCGATTTCCCGGATAAATTCTTTCTTGGAATGGCTGTCTACATGGGTTTCGGTATGGAAAAGCTTTAGTGCAATATTCTCATTTGAAGAGCTTTTCCGCCCCTTGAAAACTATGGCGTTTGCCCCTTCTCCGATTTCTTCATTCAAGATATAGTCGCCAAATGGAATGGGCCGCTTTGATTCAGAATCAAAGCATGGATTGAGCTTGGTACACGAATTACAACGATATATGCCAAAACATTGGTCATCCGGCAACAGACCAAGAACTTTGCTACAATATCGACAATTAACGGGCATTCTAATCCTCTTGAAATCGCCCTGTTGGACGTTGAAAATAAATATGGATACGACGGGCTTCGATTCAGCGTTCTGGATTACCTAATATCATGTAAATCCTAGGGGAGCTTCATAATCCCTTTCTTATCTAGCCAAAAGGAGTAGATTACCGCTATGAACAATGAAGCAATCAAGATATTAAAATTTCGCGTTTTTTGCTAACTTGTTCGCGATTACTCAGTTCTATTTCCAACTACAAATTCAGCACGGCGATTGAGTGCATATGATTCTTCATTATTGGTAGAGCCGACAGGCCGTTCCTCTCCATATGATATCGTTTGAATACGTTGTGCGTCAACACCTAAACTGACCAAATAATCTCGCACCGCAAGAGCTCTCCGTTCTCCTAGAGAACGATTATATTCATCACTTCCCCGCTCATCACAATGTCCTTCGACCACCACCTGGTAGTTGGGATTGCGCACGAGATAATCCGATAAAACTTCTATCTTTTTACGTTCAGTTTCGCCGATAAACGATTGATTGTAAGCAAAATATACTGGATTCCAGCGCTGGTTGCTCGCCGGTTGGATTACTGCATCACGTGCTGATAATGGTTGCCCATCAAATAGCTCCCATCCTTGTTCCATGGTTTGAATCGGTGGAACGGTTTGATCTGGATATTTTGAGTAATCCGAAGATGTGGCAGATTTATTTTTATCAGCATTGCGTTGAGGAGCTGCGTAAGTATTGGGATTATACCCTAAATCTAATTTAGGACGTTTGCCACCACAAGACATTAATGACAAACAACATAGTACTACAAACAAACACTTTAATAATTCTTTCATATGGGAATGCTTTTCTCCTCTTATAACTTAAAAAATTTAAACTACCGCGCCTCAAGGAATGTATCATTCTATTCCGTTGATGATGTCGATCCGAGTAAAAATCATGCTATATTCACTAAATTTATATCTGTTAATTTCGCGATTGCAAATGTAACAGAATTATTGCCAAAGAAATAATCAACTCTGGGAATAAGCTTTGCCACTTCTGGGATCAAATTTTGTCGAACCTTAAGAAAATTGCCTTAATTTTTTTGACACCTAGCGATGGAGGCATATATTTTACCCACCTTATTTAGAAACTAGTATTTCGGTTGATACTAAGCAGAATTACCAAATTGAGACCATAGATAATAGCAACACCTGATTATGTCCAAACCGCCTAGATTATTAATATTGTCCGAACATTTTCAAGGACAGAAAAATTACGAATTAACCGAAGGGTTCTATAGTATTGGACGCGTACCAGAGCGGCAGATTTGCATTCCTGATAAATCAGTTAGCAGCAATCATTGTGAAATACGGCGTAACGAGGATGGCACCTACTCAGCCATTGACCTAGGAAGTTCAAATGGAACTCGAATTAATGGGATACGGATTACCGAGCAACAATTGAATCATAGTGACATTCTTCAAATTGGAGTGATCGAAATCATGTACCATAGCGAAGAAGATACACTAAACACCAAATCCAGCGCCCAAACCGGTATCAATCTTGAAGATAGCGCTGGCGGCTTGAAAATGAATCAGATGGAAAATGTGAGCCCATTAAAAAGAGGGGTCAAGAAAAGTGATGGCAAAAAAGCCAACATCGTGATGTATATGATCATTGGAGTATTAGCAATCCCCGTAGTCATTTTAACTATTTATCTTATCTTGAAATTACTCGGCATCGCATAACGAAAACATGCCTGGACCGTAATGCCTCATGGATCAATGAATGATTTGTACCTGAGCGGTATACCGGTAATAGTTTAATTTCAATTTTAGCACACTACACAGAGATATTCCCAGATTTGATTAAGAGATTGTTTGATGTGATTTCCAGGCGATTAGGTTAAATCTGCCCATATCAACCCTAACGGTAACCTGAACAAATTTTTCAATTTTTATTTTACGACAATCGATTATGACTGACAATTCTCAATCAAAGAAACACGACAATAGTAACTCGGACGCCAATAATCCACGCAAGAAAAAGCCAGACAACAAAATGCCATCTCCATCCATGAGTACATTTATCCTGGGTTTTTTGCTCATATTCGCGATTCCGCTTGGCATCTATTTCATGGGGAAACAACCGGCAATTGAAACCATTAAAAGTTCTGAATTCGAAAATGCCTTGTTAGAAGGGCGTATTCTTAACGTCACCATTAAACATGAACCGACAACCGGAAGTCGAACTCTGGCGGGTGAATATATAAAGAAAAACAGTACTAAACCAATTCCATATACCGTCGAAGTGACATATACCGATACGCTTGATCAATTAATCCGCGAGCATTGTAAGTCAAGAGAAACCATTACCGTGTCAAATTTCTTAAATAACCTTCTCATCTCACTTCTACCGATATTACTCTTAGTCGCAATAATTTATATATTATTTGCCCGGCAAATTAAAACCGCAGGAAAAAGCGCCTTACAGTTCGGACGAAGTCGCGCCAAATTAAACCAAAGCATGGATAAGGTGACCTTTGCTGACGTTGCCGGTATCGATGAAGCCAAGGAAGAAGTTCAGGAGATTATCGATTATCTTCGGGATTCGGAAAAATTCTTGGAAATTGGCGGAAAAATCCCCAAGGGAGTATTAATGGTCGGGCCGCCAGGCACTGGTAAAACCCTACTCGCTCGTGCCATCGCAGGTGAAGCTGATGTCCCCTTTTACAGTATCAGTGGTTCGGATTTTGTTGAAATGTTTGTTGGTGTGGGTGCCAGTCGGGTTCGTGATATGTTCGAACAAGGCAAAAAAAATGCCCCATGTATTATTTTTATCGATGAAATCGATGCGGTTGGACGTTCACGCTTCAGCGGTATCGGTGGCGGCCACGATGAACGCGAGCAAACGCTTAATGCTCTACTTGTTGAAATGGATGGTTTTGAAGGAAACTCAGGCATAATTGTCATTGCCGCAACCAATCGTCCCGATGTTCTTGATACAGCTCTGCTTCGTCCCGGGCGATTTGATCGACAGATAACCATTGATCTGCCTGATGTCAAAGGTCGACTGGGAATCTTGACTGTCCATGCAAAGCGAATAAAAATCAATCCTGATGTCGATTTTTATATCATCGCGCGCGGCACACCCGGATTCAGTGGCGCCGATTTGGCCAATCTCCTCAATGAAGCCGCGTTGTTAGCAGCACATAACTCAAAAACAACTGTCGATATGTTAGATTTGGAAGAGGCGCGTGACAAGGTGCGGTGGGGGAAGGAACGTCGCAGCCGCAAAATCAGCGAGCAGGATCGGCAGGTAACCGCATATCATGAAGCTGGACATGCACTTGTCGCCTTGCACTGCCCTGCGTCAACGCCATTACACAAAGTCACGATTATTCCTCGAGGCAACGCCTATCTTGGTGCCACCATGCAACTCCCCGAGTTTGATCGATATACCCAAACGCGTTCGGAAATGATTGATGAATTAACCGTTATGATGGGCGGGCGGTTTGCTGAAAAAATAATTTTTAATGAAATCACCAGCGGTGCTGCGATGGATATAAAAAATGCCTCTCAATTAGCGAGAAAAATGGTTTGCAACTGGGGCATGAGTGAAAAAATGGGCTTATTAAACTACGATAATAAGGAAGAGCATATATATCTGGGACGAGATATTACCCGCACAGAAGAATATAGTGAAACAACAGCCCGAGAAATCGACTTGGAGATTAGAGCGATCATTGATAATGTCGCCAGCCGTGCTGAAGCAATTTTGCTAAAATATAAGAACCAATTGCAATTACTGGGCAATAAACTGTTGGAAAAAGAAACCATGGACGCTCATGAAATAAAAGAATTACTGGGAATGAATTTCCAATCAAAAGAACCAGCGTGAGGGCATTAGCAAACCGATTCGATAAACCTGCGGGCCAGTCATCAGGATCAACCAGCAGTGGCTTCGCTGAATTATACCCATACTTGGAATATTCCAACTTAGGTACTTTTCTCGAGATTTATGTTCAACCGGGAA
Organism: uncultured Lentisphaerales bacterium; assembly: GCA_964615975.1. GTDB lineage: Bacteria > Verrucomicrobiota > Lentisphaeria > JABSQK01 > JAJFLO01 > CAZTTH01. Next base: position 25,809 of record CAZTTH010000029.1, read on the forward strand.
CCCGGGTTACCAGACTTGCTGGAATTCATGATAACCGCTTAAAAATTCAATTGTCCAGCCCACCCGTAGACGGCAAGGCGAATCTCCAGTTGATCGCTTTTTTTTCTTCTCTATTTCAAATTGCCAAAAAAGATATTCATATTATCAAAGGTGAACATTCACGCTTTAAACGGGTACAGATCAAGCGCATCAATACTGATATCATCAATTGTATAAACTCTCATCTAAAATCCTAAACATGTCAGACGAATCCAAAAATCAACACTTGATCCTTGTCGTCGACGACATTCCAGATAACGTCGTTATTTTAACTGCTCATCTTCGTATCAAGGGGTATCGCACCATTACTGCAAGCGACGGGATAGAAGCATGCGAACTAGCGAAATCAGAAAATCCCGATCTCATCATTATGGATATCAACATGCCCCGAATGGATGGACTGGAAGCATGTCAGATATTAAAAAACTCACCTGAATCCAAACTCGTACCTATTATTCTGGTAACTGCCAATTCTGAGGTCGACGATATCGTTCGCGGATTGGAAGTTGGGGCAGACGATTATCTCATCAAACCATACAACAGCATGGAATTATTGGCGCGTGTCCGCTCAATGTTGCGGATTCGTGATTCGCAAATGGAATTATTGCGCGTCAATACAATATTGGATGAACTGAATCACAATCTCGAGCAAAAAGTACAAGAACAGGTAAAGGAACTCGAACGTGCCAACCGGTTGCGCCGTTTTTTCTCACCTCAACTGGTCAAAACCATTACCTCTGAAAATTCTGAAGACATCCTTAATGAACATCGCCGCGAAATTACCGTTGTATTTCTTGATTTAAGGAATTTTACTCAGTTTGCGGAAAAATCACACCCTCACGAAGTCATCCAAACCATACGTGAATTGCATCAGGTTGTCGGACCTATCATTTTTGAGTACAGCGGTACATTGGAACGCTTTACCGGTGATGGATTGATGGTATTCCTTGGCGACCCGGAACCAATGGAGAATCATCCTGTCCAAGCTGTGTTAATGGCTTTGGATATCCGCAATAAAGTTGAAAAACTCCGATCACAATGGGCAGTCAAGGGATACAATCTCGGTTTGGGGATTGGCATATCCACCGGAGAAGCGTCATTGGGGACTATTGGATTTGAAGGACGGTTGGATTATGCTGCGATAGGAGTAGCCACCAACCTCGCCGCTCGGTTATGCAGCATGGCAAAAGGAGGTCAAATCCTAATCTCAATGAAAACTTTTTCAAAAATTGATCATCAATTTGAGACCATACACTGTGGAAAAATCGATCTGAAGGGTTTTTCACAACCACATCAAATATATGAAGTAACATCCAAGTCAGCACGCAGTTAATATTCTAGCATGTCTTTATTCGCATAAAGTTCTGCACATATATAAACAATACATTAAGGAGTGTAACAACAACCAATATGAAACTTATCAAACCCATAGTTACCACATTTATTATTTTGAATTGGCTCTGCCCGTTAGTATCAGGCCAGAATGAACAAGCTCAACCTCCTCCGCCACCTGCCATGGAGCAGAAAATCGATAAAGCGATGCCTGATCCGCGCGCAATGAACGAATTATCAGAAATGCAGAAGAAAAATCGTGAAATTGGCCAGAAAATAAATGAAAGGAAAAAAGCCTTGTATCGGGATAATGATGAGATCAAGAAAACTCAAACTGAAATTAAAAGCCTACACGATAAAATCGAGAGCATCTTGACAACGGATCCAGAATATTCACAGTTAAAAAATGAGCAACAGATACTGAGAGAGAAAATGCAGGAACAATATCGTAGTAACCGACCACCAAAAGATATGAGAGAAATGAATGACAAATTTGGAGGCGGCCCTCGAAAAGCCAAGTTAAATAAAACGATGGATGGCAACACTCCCGATGATCCCGCTCTACCGCCACCGCAGAACGAATAAGCCTACCCAGTTCTATATTATTTAATCCTACGGCAGGTCGATAAAGGAGAAGGCCTCATTTGTCGACCTGTTTTTTTTTGCAAAATGCATGATCAATTTGCGGATGCTTTAATCACGCGTCATACATCGATTTAACATCAATAATAATTCTAAAAGCTATTCCGCCGCGATAGTCAATATCTGTCGATTTTTGTAATAACCACAATGCTTGCACACACAATGCGGCAAGCACGTGTTGCCGCACCGGGTACAATTATTTATCTGCATACCCCGATACCGATTGGCACCTTTACGTTGCCGGGATTTCATTTTGGAAACTTTATGTTGTTGCAATGCCATGTTTCAAGTTCTCCTGATTCAGGTTGATTTAGTTTATAAATAGTGCTAAAAAGAATCCTTACTGTAACTAGAGTCGAATCATCTACAAACTATTTAAGTAAATACCTCCTTACCATGTGATGGCAAAGTCAACGATGAATCATTCTGATTTCGAATTCAGTCTTAAACAGAACTTTATCTACCATACCAACCCCACCCCCAATTGCCTGGGATTAAGGCATCCCTGGTTGGCCAATTTTTATTTTTACTTAAATCTATTCAAGGTGCAATACTACGCTTCCCATTATGCGAAAAAACTTGATTACCCTTACTATCCCAATCATTTTAAAAGAGATTCATATGATATTCTGAAAAATACCTTTGATCTCGGCGGTCACTATGAGATCAAAGGGTTAGAACATTTGGCAACGACTCCGGACAGTGCCGTTATAATTGGCAATCACATGAGTTCACTCGAAACCATGGTTTTACCCGCCATCATCATGACCTTCAGGGAAATGTCTTTCATTATCAAAGACTCCTTGCTGAAATACCCTTTGATCGGGACTACCCTGCGTCGTGTGGATTCGATCGCGGTGTCTCGCTCCAATCCCAGAGATGATTTAAAGCTGATTTTAACCACTGGCGTAGAACAACTGCATCACGGCCGCTCAATCGTCGTATTTCCGCAAAGCACTCGCAGTGTCGATTTCGATCCTTTGGAGTTTAATACAATTGGAATCAAACTGGCTAGAAAAGCCCAAGTTCCAGTCATACCACTTGCCTTACAAACCGATTTTTGGCAAAATGGCCGATGGATCAAAGACTTCGGCAAAATTGATTTCTCAAAAATGATCCGAATCGAGTTTGGCTCGCCATGTGTTGTCAGTGGAAATGGCAATGACGCCCATCACCAGGTAATTGATTTTATTACATCCAGGCTATATGATTGGAATTCTCAGAGAGAATGAAAGCAGAAATAATCACACTTGTATACATATTACAGTTTCAGCCACTCGGTAAGTTTTAATGCCCGATCGTCAATGATCCGGCTCTATTACGCTGCCCATGCGACTTCATAACACAATCATAATAACCGTTAATAAGCGAGGGAATCTCTCATGATATCTCAATGCTCTCATACCATTATCAAAATTAACACTAGATCCGTTAATACCAGACATTCCTGGATCATTATTCTTTTCGTTTTTTTTACCTTTAACCTCAATTTAATTGTTGCTCAAGATATCAATACCTTATCACAACACGCTCACGATCAAATCCGCTCAATATGCAATGAAAAAGCATCATGGACCCCCATCCAACGCAAGATCGGATCACGATTACTCATGACCATGAAACGTCAATTAAAAATCAATTCCACTATCGATGATCATCCCCAACTTCGTGCTGCTGTTCCGATCATCAATTCAAGGAGTGTGATGGTTGATATCACGGCTCAGGTGTCGAATTCATTATTGGAGAAAATTACCACCCTTGGAGGTACCGTCTTATCGCATTATGCCCAGTATCACACCATCCGGGCACAACTTCCTTTGTCTCAATTGGAAACCTTAGCGGCAGAACCCGAAGTCAGTAAGATTCTGCCAGCCGATCAGTGGCTGTCACGAAAAGTAAATACGTCTCAAGGCGATACAGCCCATCGAGCCAGTCACGCTAGACAAAATTTTAGCGTGTCCGGCGCGGGAGTAAAGGTTGGAGTTCTTTCAGATGGGGTCGATACATTAACGGCGCGACAAAGCTCAGGTGATCTACCAGCACTTGTCACCATCTTGCCCAACCAGCAGGGAAATGGCGATGAAGGCACCGCCATGCTTGAAATTGTTCATGATCTGGCTCCTGGCGCCAGTCTCTATTTTGCTACGGCGGGCAACAGCCAGGCACAGTTTGCCGCCAATATCCTGGCTCTTCAGACAGCCGGGTGCAAGGTCATCGTTGATGACATCTTCTTTTTTGCCGAACCAGTATTTCAGGATGGCATTATCGCTCAAGCAGTAAACACGGTAACAGCTAATGGCGCCATTTATTTTTCCGCTACCGGAAACGAAGGTAACCTTGATCATGGCACAGCGGGAGTTTGGGAGGGAAATTATACTGACAGTGGTCAAATTTTCGATTATGGAGATGGATTTTTTGGTCATTACCATCGCTTTGATAATACGAATATCTCCAATCGCCTGACTGCCAACGCCCCGTATGCCGTCGTTTTGCATTGGTCAGATCCAGTCGATGCTTCCAGCAATGATTATGATCTATTCCTCATGGATAGTACCTTGAGCAATGTGCTCGATGTTTCCGCTGATTATCAAAATGGCAACGATGATCCCTTTGAAATTATCGGTCCCGCATTCACCAATGAACGACTGGTGATAATCAATTTTAATGAAAACGGCCCTCAGAATGCGCGCTATCTTCATCTGAACACCATTCGCGGGAAATTGGCCATTCCCACCAATGGCCAAATTAGTGGTCACCCGGCGGCGTTAGGCGCGATGGCGGTAGCGGCAGTCAATGCCAATCATGCGGGCGGAACTGATGGAGGATTCAATGGCAGTGAAACTGTCGAATCCTTTTCATCCGATGGTCCGCGCCGGGTGTTTTATCATCAGGATGGCACCCCGATAACCCCGGGTAATTTTTTGGCTACTGGCGGTGAAGTCAGGCAAAAACCTGACATTTCAGCAGCTGACGGAGTCGCCGTGGCAACACCTGGATTCAACCCGTTCTTTGGCACCTCAGCAGCCGCCCCTCATGCCGCCGCGATTGCCGCGCTCATTATCTCTCAAGGCAAAGCGGTTACTCCCAACGCGGTAAGGACAGCGATGAATTCAACAGCCATCGACATAGAAGCACCTGGTTACGATCGTAATTCCGGCTTCGGCATTGTAAACGCGTTGACTGCAGTCGGTTACCCGCCTTGTGAAATATCAGCAATCAGCGCTGGTACTCAAAGCGCGTGTCAATTAGAAACCAATATCTATACTCAGAATCTCACCATTACATATACCAATCAACCTGGAATCGGGGACTTGATCGTCAATGGACAGTCATTTGCCCTGACCACCAGCCCGCAAACCGTTACCTTGAATAATCTTAGCGCCAATGGACTACCCGTCGATGTCATCGCCTCATTTTCAAACGATAGCGGATGTAGCTATCTGGCCAATGACTTATTTATCGCTCCAACCGCCTGTAATGTTTGCAATATTTTGTCTATTAGTGCCGGAACTCAAAGCACATGCAATCCCGCGACCAACACTTATACTCAAGCATTGACCATATTCTATCATAATCCCCCAGTATCGGGGACGTTGCGCGTCAATGGTCAAACATTTGCTATAACCACCAGTCCGCAAACTGTTACCTTGACCAATCTGACTGCAAATGGTGCCAACATCGATGTCACCGCTGATTTCTCCGCAATACCAGGCTGTATGCTGACAAAAACAAATGTTTTTACGGCTCCGGAAAATTGTGAACCATGCCAAATTAGTCAAATAACGGTTAACTCACAGACTCCTTGTGTCGCTCCCGGCAATACCTATACCCAGGCTTTGACAATTACCTACAATCATCCACCCGCCACCGGATTGTTGAATGTTAATGGCCAACTTTTCACCATCACTTCCAGCCCTCAAGGCGTGATACTTACCAATCTGGAAGCCAATGGCAATACCGTCGATGTCACCGCTTTCTTTACCTCAGAACCGGATTGCGTTCATGCGATTAATGGGTTGTTTACCGCGCCATCAAATTGTACCGCCTGCATAATCAATGATATCTCCCCGGGAGCTCAAAGCAGTTGCAATCCTGTGGACAATAGTTACACCCAAGCATTGACCATAACCTATCAGCACGCACCCGACTCAGGAAATCTGCTGGTAAATGGTCAATCCTTTCCTATTACCGGCAGTCCACAGACTATAACCTTATCAAATCTTCAGGCAAACAATCGAACTGTCGATGTAATTGCTGAGTTTTCAGCCAATACCAATTGCCGCTTAACCAAACCCGCCCTCTTCACCGCACCGGAAAGTTGTACCCTGCAGGAAATCACCCGGGTATCCGTTGACCATAATGGCAATCTGGTCATCAGCGATATCAGTGTGAATGGCAATAACAATCTATTAACCATGTCCTATAATAAGTTGACGATGGAATATCGTTTGGGTGATGCGAATAATCCTATCATTGAGAACACCCCGAATGGCATACAGGAAAATGAACATTTGATACGAATTCCAAAAAGTGATTTTACTGGTAAAATTATAATCTTAGCCAACTCCGGCGATGATACTTTGATCATTGATTTCAGCTCAGGAGTTCCCAACCCGGTGGGAGGATTGACTTTTAATGGTGGACTCCACACGATCACCGGTGATCTGCTGAAATTGCAAGGGGGTGTTTTTAAAACCGTGACTTATCGGGCGGATGGCAACGATTTCGGCGCGATTACTTTGGATGGATTCCAAATCTCCTATACCGGATTGGAACCAATTATTGATTTGAACTCTGCCACTAAACGCACTTTTGAATTCACTTCGTCGGCGATACGATCCATTCGCCTGAGCGATTATCAGACGCCATCTGATGGACTTTCACTAATCGACAGTAATGGGGAAAATACCTTCGAATCAGTAATCTTCAACAGCCAGACATCGATTACAGAAATCAATGCCGGCAACCAAAACAATACCTTGATTATCGACGGCATAAATCCTGGCAGCATCGGCAGGTTATTTCTCAATGGCCAGGATGGGGATGATATAATTCAGGTTATGGCGATCGTAGCATCAAACCTCATAGTATCCATAAACGGTGGTAATCACAGCTCGGGTGATCTCTTGGAATTTAACGCCAATGGCGGATTGGCTAACAATACCGGCAGCGCCATCATCGGTCCATTTAATTCGATTGTTTATGATAAAATCGAATCCGTAACCATAATTAACAGTGCCGGACTTTATGATATACCAACTTTGTCGGAATGGGGTCTCATAATTTTGGCGCTATTGATTATTACGTTGGGAGTTGTTTTTATTACTCGCTATCAATCACTATTGCTGTTTTCTGCGCAATTATCTCCATCACAAACTAGTTCCGCCAGGATTAAATTCTGGGATCCTAAACTCTTCACTAAAATCGCCATGAGATGCTTCGGAATGCTCCTGCTGGTTATCTCGCTATTCGCATTTAGCGGATTAAAAATCAACCTCATTGATATCTCATCAAGCTTCATCTGTGTGGGAATTTTGTCCTACCTGATCCATTATGTGATGATGGATGGAAACCATAAACCCTAAATACCTCTGTGAACCAGGCAATTTCACCGATTCTCCCAAGCCAATCGAGATTCACACCAACCCCGCGGTAATCAAATCATATCAAGGCTTTATCGAGGAAACAATTGGCAAATTCAACTACAAGCATTTATCGGCTTTGGTGGTCTGAAAAAAAACCAATTCTGAAATTTGTTGTTAAATTCAGCCTATCCATGATGCTGTTTTATGGTTTCTGGACCACCCCCTTTTTTAAAAACCAGATCTCACCGCCGATTGTCAATGGAAATGCCTGGGTTGCTGGAGCTATTTTGAATGCCTCCGGTCATCAAGTCAACATTTTCGGTGATATAATCAGTTCGAATCAATTTTCAATCAGTGTAAAACGTGGATGTGACGCCTTGGAACCCATCGCTTTACTGGTAACTGCGATTGGAAGTTTTCCGGTTTCCGTTATCTACCGACTGCAAGGAGTACTCATTGGTTCAGTACTTCTACTGGTTCTCAATCAACTGCGCATCATTAGTCTTTATTTTATCGGAATTCACTATCCCGACCTTTTTACCATGATGCATGTGGATGTCTGGCAGTCCGTTTTTATCATTGTGGCTGTTGCCCTGTGGATATCCTGGATGGAATGGGTCATAAATATCCAATCTCATCATAATAACCAAAATAGGATCCTCCTAAAAAATCCGCATGTTGGCCAAATAAAAAAAGAACTTGAGCAACCTGATAATTAACCGGTTGACTCAAGTTCTTAAAACACCATCACACAAAGATATGAAGAAACTGTGCTTGTCTTAACTGATTAAATTTTAGATAACAACCAGTTGAAGGCACGAATTCTTTCCGCGATTCTGCTATTTTTTTGTATTTAAAGTATTCAAATCTTTATTCGCGGCTTCCACCCAGATCCCAGTTTTATATTTATCAATAATGGCTTGATAACTCGCCTTGGCTTTATCAAGCTGACCGTTATCTCGATAACTGCAGGCCAGATAATAATGGGCGACTGGCGCCATTGGGCTGTCTGAATGATTTTGCACTACGGTTTCAAAATTGGCAGCGGCTTCAGTGTATGAACTCTTATCGTATAATTTTTTACCGTTTTCATAAAGATTGACAGCTTTACTCTTGGCTGAGAATGAACTCGTTGCACACCCCGCAAACACGAAAATAGTAATGGCCATTAAAATTAGATTACATTGGTTTTTCTTCTGAGTCTGTTGATTTGCCATATGCTACCTCCTTTATGATTAATGATGTTTGATTTATCTGATGATATGATGATTGTGAATGCCAGAATACATGTTTCATACTTCAGATATCATTGGCTATGAAAACTAAAGCGAAAATGTAAATTCTCAACATTCAAACCATTTTAGTCGATTTCATTTTAAATGATTATTTCGTGAATGCAAGTATTAATTTAAATCTAGTAAAAAAAAATGAATACTCATTTTTCGTGTGGTTTGTGTCTTTATGCTAAATCAAACCAGCATATCTCTCCCATATCAACATCATGTCGACCTGATGTTAAATAAATACTGACAGAGCTCTGTCCTGCCAATTAAGGCCGGATGAGCAGAAGAATGCATTCATTGGGACAACTAATTTTTTAATCAAGTGGATCTCAGCAATTATACTGCGGATGATCCGAATTCCATCCTTACAGTTTGATGAATTATTCCCAGCCTTCGATAACGATTTTGCCAATGCTCCGTCCAGTTTCAATCATTTGGTGAGCAGAGCGTAGATTCTCTGCGTTAATGGGCGACAATCGCTTATTCGCAGTCCCGCGAATTTTTCCTTTGTCAATTAAATCTGCAATTCGGTTTAGCAGCCGATGTTGCTCAATCATATCCGGAGTATTGAACATCGATCGGGTGAACATAAACTCCCAGACTGACGTTGCGGATTTTAATTTCAATACATCCTGATTGAGAGGACGTAGGTTTGTAACAATCATGACAATCTTGCCCTGGGGGCGTATCAAATCTACCACGGTTTCCCAATGATCATCCGTGTTGTTGAAAAGGGCAATGTGATCAATATGCTTCATGCCCAGCGATTCAACCTGTGGACGCAGCGGCTTGTTGTGATTGATGACATATTCCGCGCCAAGTTGCTTGACCCAGTCGGAAGTCTCCGGACGCGACGCGGTGGCAATAATTTTAAGCCCGATGAACTTCGCGAGTTGAATCCCAATCGAACCCACTCCACCTGCACCGCCAATAATCAGTAGGGTCTCACCAGAGTTAGTCGCGTCAAGACCAAGCCGATCGAAGAAGGCTTCGTAGGCAGTTATAGCCGTTAGCGGCAATGCCGCAGATTGGGCGAAACCTATTGACTTCGGTTTGGCCCCGGCAAGGCGTTCGTCTACCAGTTGGTATTCCGCGTTGCATCCCGGGCGGGTAATATCGCCGGCATAATAAACTTCGCTGCCCGGATGAAACAACTTCACATCCGGTCCAACCGCTTCTACCACACCGGCTGCGTCCCAGCCGAGAACTTTCGGCGCCTTTTCCACTTTATCTTTTGGGGCGCGAATCTTGCAATCCACGGGATTGACAGCAATTGCCTTCACCGACACGAGCAAGTCCCGTCCACTCGGGGCGGGCTTTTCCAGCTCGATATCGACCAGTGAATCGGGATCGTCAATGGGTAAATATCGGGTCAGTCCGATTGCCTTCATTAGCGTATTTCCATTTGTAAGAGATTCATGCGCCTAAGCGATTTTGACCATCTCATTGAGAGCGGAACTCCAGACATTGCCGTTTATGACCATCATAACAGACTGGAAAGTTCTCATTGTTGATAGGGTTTAACCATTGTTCTCTATTTTTCCGGTTTTCGTAATCGCTAAACTTAAAATCCTACACCAGAATTTGTGGGTGAACCACCGCATTAAATAAATCAAATCTCAGCCGATTAGCAACAGTAAGCTTTGACAATCTTGAGACTAAACAACCTCAAGTTTACTCACAATTCCTGAGTGGAGGTAATATAAACAGTCACCAATCTAAACCTAACCGGGGAACAACGGAATGATAGTAAAGAAGTGGCGCGCCCGGAGGGATTCGAACCCCCAACCCTCTGATCCGAAGTCAGATGCTCTATCCATTGAGCTACGGGCGCGGAAATGCATGCGTCTTGTGGAGCATGACAAGTAAACCCAGATGGTTATGATTCAAGGCTTAATCATAAAATCAGCTTTGACTCTGAGCTCAGGGCCCGCTTAATTTTGAGATGAGCCTTTCCACCTCCTTTGCTTCTGCGTCTCTTCCCGTCGACCGCAAAAAAACCATGAAATTTTGATAGCCATTTAGGAAGTGAGGGTCGATTTCAATGGCTCTCTTCAAGCTCTTATAGGCATTGTCATTGTCACCCATCGCCGCATACACTATCCCGATATTACTCAATGCGGCCGCGCTATTGTTGGTAATTTGCAGCAAGTTCTGACTTTGGATCAGCGCTTCAGGATATCTCCCCTGATTGAAGTAAAGCTGCTGCAAGCGATTGCAGACCGCTTCAGTCAGAGATCTATCATCGCCGGCCAGGGCCAACACTTTTTGATATTGCTGTTCTGCTTCCGGATAGTTTTCCGCTTCCTGATAGGTGAGCGCCAGATTGAAATGAGCATCGCGGTAATAGGGATTAAATCGGAGACAACGCTGCATCTCATTGATCGCGTCATTATACCTTTGCGTCTGGCGATACACCAACCCCAACTGGTAATGCAACAGAGCATAATCCGGCGCCCATCGGTCCAGTTCGGTGTATAGAGCCTCGGCACGGTCGAAATCACGAAGATATTCCGCATAAATATGTCCAGCATGATAATAAGCTGGATAATATATTGGGAGCTGGGCAATCGCTTTATGGTATTCAGTTACAGCCGCTTCATACTGCAATTTATCTGTAAAGATTTTTCCCTTTTTCATGTGTATGCTGGCGCAGGCAGGTCGCAGATAAAAGGGGATCAGCATTATCCCGCCGGCAATGATCCCAATCAAAGTCAAACCCCTTGCGACTAGTTTAATATGAGGTGACATATTGGACTGTATCGCGCTAATACTTCCAACCGAGGGAGACTGCATGGTATCATCCGCTAAGGATAGCACAACCACCATTCCCAGCATTATCCACAGATATATCCCCGAAGTATAGCGTATATCGACAGTAAACGCGGCATGGATCAATAATCCGGTCATACCAGTGAGGCAAGCGAACAACACGGTACCATGACGATCCGTTAAATGCCGGCGCAAGCGGCCCAGGGCCCTCGCATAACACCAGCCGAGAAATCCCAAAAATACCAGCAGGCCAATGATTCCCAACTCCGCAGTGAGTTCCAGATATTCTGAATGAGCATGCTCGGTGGAGTGCCCAACCCCGCCAGTATGCAGAGCGGCGGGTCGAAACGTTGGAAAATTAACCGCAAAAGTGCCGATGCCATGTCCAAACCAGGGCGCGTCCCTGATCATCCCCAAAGTTCCCTGCCAAATCAGCAGCCGAGCCTGAATGGAATTGGCAACCCCTTGAGGAGTTGCTTGAAGCTGATAGGTAGAAGGTTGGGTTATTTCTGTTAACCTGTCCAGCCCGCCAGCTCGATACCCGATCCCGCCGATAATACTCAGCAGGATCACGCCAATCATCATCAGATGGATTGGTTTGAAGCGCTGTACATCCTGATCATTACGAGTATATGCGATGAGATATCCGGCAATCATGAGGAGCTCAACCCCAAATGCAATCCAGGCGCCACGGGTTCGGGTAAAAATCAGACAGACAATAAGCAGCACCGTCAACACCATAAAACCAACCTGCCACGATTCACCTTTTTTCGTCAGGAATGACATCATCATGGCAAGGGGAATCACCACGATCAGATACCCCGAAAAGAAATTGGCATTACCAAAAGTCGAATAGACTCCAGCGTTACCGGTAAACACATCGATTCCCATGAATTGGCAGATTCCATATAATGCCACCAGTAAACTAATCGCCAACCAGGCCTTGATCAGGATAATGACACTGGCAAGCCGTCGCAAAAACACCACAATGATCCCAAATACCAATACCTGATTTGCCTGATTGCTGAATTCATACCATGAAACCAGCGCGAATCGAGAACGAAGCGCCGAAACCAATACCAGCCCGACATAGACCATCAGAAGGATCAAGATATTCCGGATCACCGGATTCCGATCCCCCCGACCGCCGCCATCAAGGTTATGCGCGCCGCAGCCATAAAACCATCTAGTTATGGCGAGAA
>CAZTTH010000029.1:38763-45782 GCA_964615975.1 uncultured Lentisphaerales bacterium
CTGAGATACTTAAATCAACCATCTCCCTGATTGATCATGATTACCCCGCATGGAGTTTCCTTAACAATTCGCATCGCGATTCTGCCAAACCCCTTGCGATGCCGGCCAAGCTGTTGCACCCCAAGAATGATCAGATCACTCTGCAATGTTTGTGCGATCAAGGCTTCTTCCGGATGTGCATGGCGGATAATTTCAACGGCAGGGTTTGCTCCGGTTTCGTCGCGGGCAAATTCAGTTAGTTCTTGTTTGAATTTCGAACAGATGGAATCGGTAATATTTTCAGGAACCACCTGAATAAAGGTGATCTCTCTGCTGCCAGTGCGGCAAAGGCTGCCTAATAACCTGGCACGCAGTTCATCATGCCGGCTTTTGCCGCCCACCGGAACGATGATTTTTCGTGCTGAATGCAAGCGCCAATTGGGAGGAGCACGCAGGACAACCACATCACATGTGAGACGGGATATCACCGATTCCAGTTTGGCAATCATCTCCTTATCGGTAAGATCAGTAAAACCGACTACCAGGCTTTCGCAGCCATGAATTTTCGCCACTCGGGTGATTTCAGCCCATGGTTCCGGCGCGATGGTCGTTAACGCCTCCACCGCCATACCCCGTGAAAATGAAGCGGTTAACGCTTCTCCTAACACCGCCTGCGCATTTACTAATGGACGTGGCGGTGGATTGGGATTGCCGGGGACGGGCGGCGCGACAACTGTGAGCAGCATGATCCGGCCGATGGCGGGTGGTGTCAACGCATGGGCAACCGCCACCAGCGAATCCGCGTTGGCCGGATTGGCGATGGGAGCAAGCACCAAAGGCTGATGCCCGCGGAGACGGGCAATTTGTGGATTCAAGGCTTCCATTGAAGCATCCATAATGCGCGCCCGGCGTGCGAATAACACATAATAACACGCCCCGCCGATTGCCATCCAAACCAGGGTGATCACACTGGTGGCCGGCACCATGACTCCCTGAAAAACAGCGAGCGAGAAACAGGCGGCAAAACCGAGGATGGGAATAAGCGGAAATAACGGCGTTTTAAAATAGTCTTCCTTCACACCACCCCGCAGACGAGTCAGAATCGCAATGCCATGTGCCAGAGAAAATATGATCAGGAAGATTAAACTGGACGCGGCGCCCGCAGCCGCCAGATTGGGAATGACAACAATGATCAACATTACCGTTATGGCGCTGACCAGCACCGCAACTGCTGGTGTTCCCCGGCGCGGATCGATCTCCCCCATACGTGCGGGCAGGGTTCGATCCAGAGCCATCGCGTAGGCAATCCGTGAAGAGGCAAACAAGTTGGCGTGGAGAGCCGACAACATTGACAATACCGCCACAATCATGACCAGCCAATACCCGGCGGTGCCCATATAGTTCCGGACGCCAATGGCAATGATGATCTCCGGGTTGCTAGCACTCACCTCGGCGATGGTTTGACCAGGCCCCATGCCTACCGTTGGAATAATGACGAGAAGCGGCAGATAAATCATCAGCGCCAGCATTAGCGAGATGAACATCGAACGCGGAATTGTTTTAACTGGATTTTTAATTTCACCCGCCCCCGCCGCGATCAAATCAAACCCCTGTAGGGTGATGAAGGTGTATCCCATGGCCTGAAAAAGCCCATGGCTGCCATGAGAAAAAAATGGGGTTAATCTTGTGGTAATCATGTCAAGCGATTGTCCGGCCAGAGCGACAAAGCCACTCACAATGAGAATGGCAAAGACGATTACCTTGCCGATACTCGCGTACTGCCCTCCACCTGCCTGACGCCGTATCAGACTGAAGCAATAATAGCCTAACGCGCTGATCGCCACGACTCTGGTGGTGAATCGCCCCATCACCCAATCCGGACAATCAGGAAATAGCCAGAGAATGAAATCATGGCCGATTTGCAGCGCATAATACGCAAAACCCAGGGCATATAAAACACTCGCGACGATCGAAGCAAACCAGATCATCCAACCAATGCTGAACGCGGTTTGCACTGAGAGTACTTTCTTCGCGTAAGTATAAACACCGCCGGATTGGGGAAAAGCGGTCGACATTTCAGCAAAACTCATGGCCGTGATCAATGCGATAACACCATTTAGAACAAATGCCAGCACCGCGCTGACTCCGGTAGTCGCATAAGCCACTCCCGCCAGGGCCAGAATGCCGCCGCCCACTATGGCGCCGACCCCGACTGCGGTAGCGCCAAAAAGTCCCATGGAGCGTTCCATGGCTTGATCACTATTATTCACGTTATGTCTTTTGCCATAATTCCATTGGCGAGATCTGGGATTGATTTGACTAACTGACTAGTTTCGAAAATCGGTAACCTGCTCTTGACCGCGCAATCAGGGGAAGCATATACCTTAAGAATACAGCTTAACAACAGTGCCTGTCCAATGCAAATTACTGGAGCTTTTACCCCTGCTCTTCCTGCGGCGTAAACGTCATCATCCATGGCAACGATTGTCATCTTAATCCAGATATATTGATGCGGTGATACGCAAATATCAACCATTCCAACATTATTACCTGATGAAGAAATTCAACCAGCGATTCCCCCTGACAAGAAATCGCCCATTCCAGTGTCAATCCGAGGTCAGACCCACGCTTTGGGAAAAATTATTTTCGTAATGGTGTTTTTACACTCGAAAACCCTCATGTGGGTGACCCCGGTTTTCGTGAGTGACCCCAATTTTCCTCTCGTGTTTTTTCCTAACTGGTTAGTTGGTACCAGCCATGAATCAACGCCTTTCGGTTATGGATTCTTAACCTGTAACCAATTTAATGTTATGTTAATTTCTAATTGTCGTTGAGCACCATTGATTGGTTTTCGAGCCTGTCCGCAACGGTAGGTCCGGGAAAAGGTATTGAAGCGTTTGGAATTGGAGATTTCGGAACTGAAGACCGATGATGCGGAGTATGTCGAGGACGTTATTAGTTGACGGAGATAGAGGAGCGCTTTGTGAGGATTTCGGTGGGTGTGTTAAGTCGGGCTGGCGCAAAGCCGCGGGAGCAGATGTCAAATGATGAGAAGTTGGCAGACCAAGATAGAGGAATCGAATGCACACTACAAATAGTAGCTGTTACCCCGGCCTACGCGTTTTTTCTGCCGATTGGTTATCTCATGCAGGGTAAATGATTCGTCTGAAGCATTAAATCAATTAATCTAAAGTATAAATTTGATTTAAGAAATAATATTATAGCTATAATACAAAATTAAATATTGTTACTTACTCTCTTCAAATATATTAACTGTGCCCGGCACCAGAAAATTCACTTTGTTTGGGGTATGTTACATGCAGTTATTGGATGAGAAATTGAAAATTCGCTAACAAGAGAATGGAGTCAACATCCAATAATCACACCTGATTTTGCGCTTTCAATGATGCCATTAATCAGATAATTACACTCAGAGGCACTCTGGATTAGATGTGATTCATTCAGAACGTTAGCCAGATATGTAAGGAAACAATATCACAATGTCGAAATCACGGCCATTTAGTGATGCGTACCTTCTGGCGTATTCTGATGAGCATATTAAGTACGAATTCGAGATGTTCATCTGGCTTGGCCAAGTATTCAGCAATCTGTCAGTGTCAATTGGAGCGCCGAGCGCGAGAGACGCAACCTTGCTGAATTACGTATTGATCGAATCCTTTGCCGTACATGTCCGGAATATTATCGACTTTTTGTACAAGCGTAACCCGAAGTCAACTGATGTAGTAGCAGCCGATTTTTTCGATCCTGGCGCATGGGCTAAAATTCGTCCGCCCCAATCGTCGGCTATTAACGCTGCCCATTTTCGAGCGAACAAGGAAATCGCTCATCTCTCAACCGAACGTATCGCCGGTAATCCACCGGAAAAAGAATGGCCTTTTGCCGATTTGGTTGTGGAAATGAAGCCGTTGCTCCGACTCTTTGCCTCGAATGCGTTAACAAGTCGATGTTCGCCAACAGTAGCGTTTGTGGTTCATTGAAAATAGAAATTGGCTAACCAAGTGAATGAGACAACGGCTCAACTGGGTGCTTACAGACAGCGGCACCACTGATTTGTCGTGCCTCATTAACAAACGGGGGTCTGACCCATAATGATTGTCATAATTGTTTTATAATTATCTTTTTACATATTTTATTATTTTATAAATGCAGGGTTAAATCAGATTTTTTAATGTAAAATATTGATTTAATAATTCCCGTGGCTACTTTCGAGGAATTCTATAAATGGTATACTAAAACGTTGATTAAAAGCTGGCGGCCGGCTACCGGATACGCGAACTCAACTGGACCGAGGCCATTGCCATCGGTGAACGGAGTTTGTTGCAGGAGATTTACCGGTGTTTTAATTTCAAGCGCAAGAAGATCCTGTTAACGCCTGGTCATGAATCCCAAGTCTATGACTTGGGAGATGTCCCAGAATGGGGGGAACTTACCGAAGCCCCGACAATTTACAACATTGAAGGATAGAAAGTGGAATAGTAGAAGCTGGTCCTGCGTATTGCCATTGAAAATCACGGCTAAAGCAACTTTTCTATAGTATTAATAATCATAACTTGTTCAATAAAATTATGTTGAAAACATTTTTAAAGGTCGGACCCCGTTGTATTCAATGACTCAATTACATCAAGTGTAAGTTCAACCAGCCCCGTTGGTAGTTTTTCCCGTGGTTCGTGATTTTCGCAGATTTAAAATCTGCTCTTCTTTGCGGCTTCGCGGCTTTGCGAGAGGATTTATCGCGGTCAGATGACGATCGAGGCACCGCTGATGAATTCAATGCCGGTCATGGTTTCGGCGTTGCCGAAGCCGTCATCGATGACTGCGGTGAAGGATGAATTGACCTGCGCCTGATGATCCGAACCGCTGAAGTCGGCGGTATCGCTGCCGGCATCGCCATAGAGTTGATCGACTCCCTTGCCCCCGTTCAACCAGTCATTTCCGGTCCCGCCACGGATAATGTCATCGCTATCGGCAATATCCCCCCGAAACCACATCATTAACGGCGCCCGCATCGATATCATCATTGCTCAATTATTTGATTGACTTCCTCTCCAGGATATTGCTCAGAACATCCTGAACCCGTATCTTACCCAACTTCATTTACATCGTTGACTTGCCACTTCTTGTAAACGTCGGGAGTAACATCAACCCTATGACAAACAATCGTTTCGCCTACTATTTATGGCAATTTCCCATTCTCAGTGAAACTTTTATTCAACGAGAAATTACCGCAATACGTAACGCGGGGCTGCCCTTGACGGTCATCGCTGACAGACCGGGCGATATGGATTCCCTTGATCCGGCAACTCAGTCCATGATTCAAGAAACGGAGTATCTCTTCCCGTTATCTAAAATGTCACTGATAAAAAGCCTGCTTCAGTTTCTGCTATTCAAACCCAAAATGGTGTATCAAGCCGCGCATTTAGTCTTCTCAATTCGCCATCAACACCGTCAGAACCTGATTGAAAATCTGCTGGTATTGCTCAAGTCCATCTACCTGGCAGGGTATCTTAACACCAGAATGATCAACCATGCCCATTGTCCCTGGTCGGACGTCAATGCATTTATTTTATTGGTCGCAGCCAAATTGGCAGGCATAACCTATTCAGTGCAAGCTCGGGCTCACGATTTATACCGGTATTCCGCCAATTACGCCCTGAGCGAAAAATTCCGCTTTTCTTCATTCATTATCACCAACTGTCATTTCAATGAAACCAATATCAAAGCAATATTTCCCGATGACAAGCGACCGGATATTCACATGATTTATGATGGTCTGCCCATGAATCAGTTTCATCCGGCCTCGATGCGGAAAAATCCGTTACTGCCAGCACGTATACTTGCGGTTGGCAGATTAATCGAACAAAAAGGATATCACTACCTGCTGAAAGCCTGTAAAATCCTCAAAGATGCCGGGATTAAATTCCATTGCACAATCATTGGCGGGGTGGAAACGCCATTGTATGTGGATCATCCAATTCAGTTAAAAAAGGAACAACAGGAATTATCATTGAACGATCAGGTAGTTTTTGCGGGCGCACGTTCATTCGATTACATATTGCAGGCTTATGCTGAGGCGGATATTTTTGTTCTTCCCTGTGTAAACGCCGCGGACGGTTCTCGAGATGTTACTCCCAATGCCCTTATGGAGGCAATGGCAATGAAGCTGCCGGTGATCTCGACCACCTTGGCCGCGATTCCGGAAATCGTGGAAAATGAGATTAGTGGTCTGCTGGTGCCGCCCATGGACGAAAAAGCATTAGCCCTTGCCATGAAAATATTGATCGAGGATGAGACCATGCGTCACAGATTGGGAGAAAATGCCCGCCGGCAAATCGAGGACAAATTCGACATTGCAAAAAACATCAACCAATTTAATACGTTGTTTGATCAAATTTTGAAAAAAACTAAGATCCCAAATTTTCCGGTTATTTGATGAACTGCTCACGATGTCAATCATTATGAAAAATCAGTAGGTTGATTGTAACACTTACGGTTATGACAAGTGATACAAAAAAATCATCGAAAATATATTCCAATACCTCATTGCGCTTCAGCCCAGACCTCGCTGTTTGCTGAATACACCGGGAATACACTGTCCTACTTAATATGGAGGCACCATGTGCTCAGAGTTTAAATTTTTCACCCATCATCCGGACTCTCGAATCCTTTGGAGCCAGCCCAATGAAACTCGATCGTTCCACTCTCCAGTTTATTTCAAGTTATCGCCTCGAGAAACGGTTACTCGACAGGTATTTGTACAAGCGGAGGCATTGTCAAGGTTTGGCTATTGACGGCTTGAAACACGCATTTTTTTTGTGTGGTTCGAGATTTTCGCGATTTAAAATCTGCTCTTCTTTGCGGCTTCGTGGCTTTGCGTGAGGATTTATCGTGGTCAAATGACGGTCGAGGCGCCGCTGATGAATTCAATGCCGGTCATGGTTTCGGTGTTGCCGAAGCCGTCATCGATGACTGCGGTGAAAGATGAATTGACCAGCGCCTGATGATCCGAACCGCTGAAGTCG
>CAZTTH010000030.1:0-45013 GCA_964615975.1 uncultured Lentisphaerales bacterium
GATGCGATTGCTTGCCGACCATAATTGGCAATTGACTCTGAAGCATCGACCCCGGACCTATCCCGGACGGGTGACCTTGTTTCGCGCGCGCACCCAAACCATGATGGAGATGGCTGCTCCTGATCTGGGATGGCACAAGATGGCGCTGGGCGGAGTCGAAGTGATCGAGGTCCCCGGTCATCATATCTCAATTGTTATTGAGCCCCAGGTCAAGGTGCTGGCCGCGCGGCTTCAATCATGTTTGGATCGGATGTGATTGGGTGATAAACTCATTCCCCGTCGGCGGGAAAAAAATAGTGATGCTGAATCAGATCCAGTTGGAGAAAAAGATTGCACGTTTCCTCCCTGATTGGAATAATGAATATCGAGTGACTGAGTGCTTGTGGTTTACAGACCGCAATTTTTCTCGGCATTGGATCCCACCACATATAATAAGTTATCAATGAATACTAATGTCATCAGTGAGATCAAACGGCGGTTGGCAGCACTGTCAGAAGAGCAACGCACAATTTTGGAGAGCAAAATTCGCCACCTGAGCGCCGGCAAAAAATCATCCGTTGAAATTGCCCCCCGCGCAGTGACTTCCAAATATCCCTTGACTTTTGCCCAGAAACGGATGTGGATCATGCAGCAGTTGGCGATTGATGGGGCGGCGTGTAATCGGCCCCTGGCAATCCGTTTGCGAGGTTCCATTGACTGGCATACCATAGAACGGGCCCTGAATGATATCATTCAACGCCATGAGGTCCTGCGCACATATTTCCCATTGTTGGATTCAATGCCATCACCTGTGATTCTTGCTCAATATCCATTGCCATTCGAAGTCATCGATTTACGTGCCACGAAGCATTCCGAGCCAGACCTTAAACTCAGAGAAACCATGAATGACATTGCCTGCCAGCCGCTTGATCTGGCTGCGAGTCCGTCGATCAGGGCATATCGGATCAGCTTGGCGGTTAACGATGAGGTTTTGTTCATCTTGCTGCATCACATTGCTTTCGACGGTTGGTCGAGCGCGGTGATGCTGAATGAATTGACCATGCTCTACAATGCTTATCTGCGGCAAGCGCCAAATCCACTCAAAGAGTTAACCTTGCAATATGATGCTTATGCCAATTGGGAGCAGGGTTTTATGCGATCCCGGCAAGCGCGAAGCGAGTTGGATTATTGGCGGCGTCAACTGCTTGATGCGCCATTGACCACTGAAATTCCACGGGATTATTCTGGCGCGGGTTCATCCTTTCGAGGAGGCCTGATTCAAACGCAGGTGCCACGCGAGTGCCGGGATAATTTAATCTCATTGTGTCGTCAGCAAGAAGTCACATTATCGATGGTGTGTCTCGCGGCTCTTAAGATTCTGATTTTTCACCATACCGGCCAGCATGATTTGCTTATTGGTGTCTTGTCATCGGGCCGGGACAAAGTCGAATGGGAACCATTAATCGGAGTCTTCATCAATACCCTGCCAATCCGATCGAAACTCAGCGGTGAAATGACATCGAGTGAATTCGTTCAGCAAATCAAAAATACCTGCCTGAATGCCAACGCGCATCAGCAATTGCCAATCGATCATATCATTGACCATCTTCCCCGCCGATCCGATAAGAGAAGAGCGGAATTTTTTCAGACCATCTTTAACTTCCACAATCTCCCCGATGGGGCAGGGAAATTTGGTGATGCGCGCGGGGAATTAATCGCGAGTGACGCGGTTGTAACTCCTGTAGATTTGAATTTTGAATTAAAAAACAGAGCTGGAGAATGGACATTCCTGGTCTCCTATAATGCCAATTGTTATCGGCAATCCACCATCGAACGATTCGCGCTGCAGTATGTCAAATTATTAACGGTAATCAGCGATAATCCCGGGGAACCGGTATCAATTCTACTGCGGAAAACCCTGAATTGTATAGATCCTCACAATCACGACCGGCATTCCTCGCTGTCTGAATCCGGACAGTATCTCCTGGTGCATGAATTAATTGCGCGTGCCGCGGTAAAAACACCGGATGCCGTGGCGATTGTTGATGCGGATCAGCATTTGACTTATGGAGAACTTGATCGTTGTTCACATGTGGTTGCCGCATCTCTCGGTAGTCTGGGAGTAGGCTTGGAAGATCCCGTGGGAATTTATATGGATCGTAGTCCGGAGCAGATCATCGCGATGATCGGGATTTTAATCTCCGGCGGCGCCTATTTGCCATTGAATATCGATGATCCTCCCGAGCGTCTGATCGCGATAATCAAAAACACCGGACTTAGCCTGCTGATTGTTGACCGGAATTCGTACTCACGGCTTCCTGCCGCCGGTAGCTGCTTGATCATCCGCTTCGCTGATCTCGCCCGCGGAAGCCTGTCATTAACCAGTGATCGATCTCCAGCCCATACCGTTCATGGTGATAATCTCGCTTATTTAATCTCGACCTCGGGATCTGCCGGGCATCCCAAGGCAGTGATGATATCCCACCATGCCTTGTCTGTGTATTCCCAGAGTGCCGCTGAATTTTATCTGATCACGAAACAGGATCGGGTATTACAATTTTCCGCTCTTACCTTCGATGCGTCTGTGGAGGAAATTTATCCCACCTTGATCCAGGGGGCAACGCTGGTTTTGCGCCCCGCTGACATCCTGAATTCGGTTTCACATTTGCTCATGACCTGCCGACGCTATGATATCACCATCCTGGACTTGCCGACAGCATATTGGCATTTTCTCATTGATGAAGCTAGCGCTTGGGAATACCCATTTCCTTCCTCAACCCGTCTGCTTATTATCGGAGGTGAGATGGCATTGGCAACAAAATGGCTGCGCTGGCGGAATCTGGTACGGCCAACTCCACTGGTGATCAATACCTATGGTCCGACCGAAACCACAGTAGTGTCCATGGCATATATTTTGCAACCTGATTTCAAGCCCGATGCAATCAGCTTGCCATTGGGTAAGGCAATGCCTCATGCCAAGATCGGTTTGATTGATGAACAATTGCGTCCATCAATTGCGGGATTGCCTGGCGAAATTGTTATTGGCGGCGCGGGTGTGGCGCGCGGGTATTGGTGGCGAGCGGATTTGACCGCTGATCGATTTATCCCGGATCATTTTTCTGCAATTGCCGGGGCGCGTTCATTTCGTACGGGAGATCTGGGCTGTGATCCGGGGAATGGCATCATAACCTTTCATAGCCGACAGGACCATCAGATTAAATTGCGCGGGTATCGGGTCGAATTGGGTGAGATTGAAATGGTATTAGGGCAACATCCCGCGATTGAACAGGTGATTGTGACTCCCTATGAGGATGGGACGGGAAATAATAGCCTGGCGGCTTATGTGGTGATGAGGAAGGCTGAAGATTATAGGCTGAAGGAGGAAGAAGAGATGACGGATGAAGGGAAATACCGAATCACAAATTCTCAATCTCAAATTATTGGAAAAAGCGCCAATTTGAAAGACGGAAGAATGGAAGAGAAAGGAAGGGTGGAAAGGGAAACTGTTAATAGGGAACTGTTAATGGTTAACGTGAAGGGAGAAGCGAAAGGAAATGGCAAAACGGAGGAAGAAATGACAGCTCTGAATGGGTTGAATACCTTAGCCCAAGATAAGAGATGACGCGACCTTCCTCTTTCATCCTTCTTCCTTAATCCTTCCGCTTTGCTGCGTGAATACCTCAGGCAACAATTGCCGGAGTATATGATTCCCAGCGCCTTCGTTTTTCTCCCCTCCCTGCCGCTGACAGCCAATGGCAAAGTGGATCGCAAGGCTGTGCCGAAACCTGAGGTATCTCGCGGGGAAATACATCCCAACCCGGAATTACTGAATACGGAGGTTCAGGAGAAATTATGCCAGATCTGGAGGGCGGTTTTTAAACGCCAATCAATTGGGATTCATGATAGTTTCTTTATGCTTGGCGGACATTCGCTTCTGGCGGTGAAACTCATCCATGAAATCAATCATGAATTCAATATCAGGTTGCCATTCGCAACCATCTTTGAGCAACCAACCATTGCGGGCTTGAGCGATGTGCTCCAACACCATAAAACGTCGACATAAACTTTTATTAAAATGTAGGATTCAGTCTTGAATCGAATTACAAACGGTATACATGATAGCTGCTTTGATATTGGCGGGTGTTGCCTGCCCACCGATGCGACGGGTCAATATGATTAACAGTTCGCCGTGAGGTTGGTTTTTTTAATAATCAAGGAAATAGGGTGCAATCAGCAGGTTTAATTTTCCGTCGGCGGTTGGAGGACAAAAAACTTTTATTATTACCCGGAATCTACGATGTCTTTTCGGCGAAACTGGCTGCCGCCCGCTTCGAAGGGGTATTTTGCAGCGGCTTTGGTTTTATTGCCAGCGCCTATGGATTGCCGGATGTGGGATTCTTGAATTGGCGCGATCAAACCGATTTTGCCGGCCGCATTCGCGGCGCGCTGCCAACCTGCCATATCCTGGTTGATATCGATGATGGTTTTGGCGATGAAGTGATCGCATCCAATACGATTTGTATCCTGGAAAACGCGCGAATTTCGGCAGTGATGTTGGAAGATCAGAAACGTCCCCGGAAATGTGGTCATTATCAGGGAAAACATTTGCTCCCCATCGCTGAATACCTGCATAAACTCAAAATCGTGCTCGCGGTGCGCCAGGATCTGTTCATCTTGGCGCGTACCGATGCGGAAGACCAGGTCGAGGCACAGGAACGCGCGGTTGCCTATGCGCAGGCTGGTGCGGATGGGATCATGGTCGAAGCGCTTCGCGATCTTGCGGAAGTGCGTGAATTGAAAAAACATGTCAATTGTCCAATCGCGATCAATCTCATTGTCGGCGGGAAAACCCCGCTGTGGTCGTTCGCGGAAATGAATGATGCCGGCGTCGATATCGCGATCTTCAGCACCCCCTGTTTATTTGCTGCCCAGCATGGGATAACGGCCTATCTCGATGCCATGATAGCTCAACAACGGCTGCCAACAGCTGGGACTGTGGGATTGCGGGACTGTAATGAAATTGTAAGTGTGAATAATCAATAATTTCAACCTGTTATGTCGCATCTAATCACGCCCGGTTGTTCATCTGCTCAATGGGATAATCGATTCCTGACATCCAAAGATGGATTTATCCCTTTATCCTGCTCACAGGAACGATTCTGGCTGCTCGATCAATTGAATCCCGGAACCCCGGTTAATCACATATCCAAGATTTACCAACTCCGGGGAAAGCTGGATCTATCGGCACTAGCAAAATCGCTCCAAATGATTGTGGATCGGCATGAGGGATTACGCACTGTTTTTAGATTGGCCGACGGCCAGCCGTGTCAGTTAATTCAGCCCTCTCTCACGATCACTTTACCTTTAGTCGATCTCAGTCATCTCAGTAACAGTGAAGTGAAGGAACAGATATCCAACATATCACAAGAGGCTGTACATCAGGTTTTCGACCTGACCAAAGGACCACTGATTTATGTGAATCTGGTTCGGTGCGGCAGCGACGACCATCTCTTCTTTCTCACGGTGCACCATATCATCGCCGATGGCTGGTCATATGAAATCCTGATCAGTGAATTAATCCAGGTTTATTGCTCATTAACTCAGCCAGATTCACCATTGTTGCTGCCAGCATTGCCAATTCAATATGCCGAGTATTCAATCCAGCAATCTCAATGGCTTGCGGAGGGTGAAGCCCAATCCCAACTCGAATATTGGCAACGGCAGTTAATGGGGGCTCCACCAATCACGGAACTGATACCCGATTTTCCCCGACCGGCAGTCCAAACCTATCGCGGCGCCGGTCATGAAATCAGTTTGAATGCCGATCTAACCCGGAAACTTCTCGATTTAAGTCGAACCCAACGGGTGACATTGTTCATGACTCTCATATCGGCATTCAAGCTTTTGCTTTATCGCCATACCGGACAAATGGATCTGGTCATTGGAACTCCCATTGCCGGGAGGAACAAAGAGGAATATGAAGGGCTGATTGGTTGTTTCATCAACAATCTCGCATTGCGGACACAGCTGTCGCCATCCATGACTTTCACTGAGCTTCTGAATCATGTGAAACAAGTTTGCCTGGATGCATATGATCATCAGGAGATTCCATATGAAAGGGTCATTGATACGATCTGCCAGAACCGGGATTTGAGCCGAACTCCGATCTTTCAAATTCTGATCAATATGTTTACCTATACCTCATCCATGCCGCAATTACCCGGGATTGACGTAAGTCAACCAAGTCAGGAAGAGATATCATCCAAGTTCGATTTAACCATTTATATTAATCATCGTCCTGACCAGTTAAAATTTAACCTGGTATATAATTCTGATCTCTATGAATCCAGTCGGATGTCAGAATTACTGAATCAATATCATTTGCTCTTATCACAGATCGTAAAGAATCCCATTCATATCATTGGGGGTTACTCGCTGATCACTCCGCAAATGGCGAATCTTCTGCCGGATCCAGCTCAGGAATTGAGGAGGTTAGGGGAAAATCCCGCCGCCTTGCTTTTTCAGCAACAGGTTCGTCGCGTGCCCCGGCATTTTGCGGTTAGCGATAACCGGGTTGGCTGGACCTACGAACAACTTGATCAGAAGAGCAACGCCATCGCGGCGGCGCTGCTTGATGGCGGAATTAAACCTGAAAATGTGGTGGCAATTTATGCCGCGCGCGAGGCATCCCTGGTCGCGGCGATATTAGGTGTAATGAAGGCTGGGGCGGCTTTTTTAATCCTTGATCCCGCTCATCCTGAAGAACGGTTGATTGAGTGTCTGCGACAAGCCCGTCCCCAAGGCTGGATTCAGCTCAAGGAAGCCGGGGAACCCGGAGAACAATTACAATCATGGCTGGAATCGGCAGGCTTGGTTTGTGCGCTCACTCTCAGTCCATTGATGAATGATTCACCTTCATTCGATCCCGCCTTGATTTCCCGGGTTGAAATCAAGGCGGACGAGCTCGCTTATGTGGTTTTTACTTCAGGATCCACCGGCAAACCCAAGGGCATTCTGGGAACTCACCGTCCGCTCAGTCATTTTTTGCAATGGTATGGTCGAACATTTTCGTTTAATGAAACCGATCGCTTCAGTATGCTATCTGGGTTGTCACATGATCCATTATTGCGCGATATTTTTACTCCGCTTACGATTGGCGCCACCTTATTTATTCCTGACGTCAATGACATGACCTCTGGCACCTTGGCCCGCTGGTTGCAAAAAAATCGTATCTCCGTCACTCATTTGACGCCCCCGCAGGTTGATATACTTAACCTGGAACTTACGAGCCATGGGAGTTTGTCGCTTGATCTGCGTTACCTATTCAGCGTTGGCGAAAGGTGGTCTCACCTGGCGATTGAGAAATTACATCGCTTTATTCCCGGAGTAACCTGCGTGAATTGTTATGGGTGCACCGAGACGCCACAGATCATGGGTTACCATATCATCCCGCGTACTCCTCTTGTTCACATCGCGTTGGGAAAGGGCATTGCTGATGCCCAATTATTGCTCCTTAATGCCGCGGGACAATTAGCGGGCTGTGGAGAATTGGGTGAGATTCACGTCCGCTCGCCATATTTGGCTAAAGGATATCTGGGCAATCAAGAACTGACGCGAGAACGTTTTATCATCAATCCATTTACTCAACTACAGACTGATCGTCTGTATAAAACCGGCGATTGGGGACGTTATGATCGACAGGGTGATGTTCATTGGGTTGGGCGACTCGATAATCAGGTTAAGATTCGCGGTTTTCGCATTGAATTGGGAGAGATCGAAGAAGTTATGGCGCAATATCCAGAAATCAGTCAGGTTGCAGTCATCGTCAAGGAAAATGATACCGGAGACAATCACTTGGTAGCTTATGTAGTGGCGGGGAAGGCGTTATGCGATCGCCTGAAGGAGGAAGCGGGGAAGCCGGTAGGAAACGGCAGCACCGATGGGTTAAATAAGCCCGGCGACATTTCCTATATGAAATTACGCGATTATCTCAAGAAAAAACTGCCTGACCATATGATCCCGTCAAATATCATCCCATTGGATCACCTGCCCATGACTCCCAATGGGAAGATTGACCGTCGGCAATTGCTGGAATTAAATGTGCGTGCCGGCCAACAAATCACTCCCGACAACCGGCCCATAACCACTGAAGAAAAAATGTTGACCGAAGTGTGGCAGGAGACATTAAAAATTCAGGAGGTTGGCATTGATGACAATTTCTTTGCGATTGGCGGCAATTCCATTCTGGCATTGAGAATTGTGATCAGGATCAGAGAATTAACGGGGCGGGAATTGCCTCTGGCGACTTTTTTTCAAGCGCCCACGATCAGGAGTTATAGTCGGTTTTTAACCAGGGATGATGCCGACTCTCAATGGTCATCTCTGATTGCGATTCAACCGGGTGGCGCGAAACTGCCATTTTACTTCGTCCATGCGATTGGCGGGAATGTGTTGGGATATCAGAGAATGGCGCACTATCTGGGACCCGATTATCCTGTGTTTGGCCTGCAATCGCGGGGGTTGGATGGCAGACAAAATCCATTTTTCAGCATCCCGGAAATGGCAAATCATTATTGCCGGGAAATCCGCGCCAGTTTTCCCCAAGGACCCTACCTGATCGGCGGCCATTCATTCGGCGGTATCGTCGCGTATGAAATTGCCCGGCAGTTAACCGAATTACAATGTCAGGTGGGATTGTTGGTGGTTTTCGACACCAGCATCAAATCCCTGAGTTTACTCCCGTTGCGGCGCCAATTCGCGGTCCGGACAAAATTATGGTTGGAACGAATTTTATATCACAGCCGTCAATTGATCTATTTGTCATTTACGGATAAAAAACACTATATCGAGCGCAAGTTACATACCCTGAGCCGACGCCGCGCCAGCCGGAAATGGCAACATGAATTTCGTAATGCCAGGTCAAAAGAAGGGGAACTGCTGCCCATGGCCTTTCGCGATGTGCGTGAGGCCAACTATTATGCCTCGAGAAACTATGTCCCCAAGACGTATGCGGGCAAGGTGACCTTATTCCGGGTTCAGGAACAGGGGGTCGGCATTCTTGATCGCGATTACCATGGATGGGATCATTGGGCGCTTGGCGGAGTCGATGTGGTTGAAGTTCCCGGGGATCATGTCAAAGTAATCGAGGAACCCCATGTCCGGGTGGTGGCGGAAAGACTGCGGGACTGTATTGATCGAGTAAAAATTGGTTAATGTAATAATCACAGGCAACCCCAATGCATTCCTTGCAGTCATATTACCAGGTTTATTCAAACTAAAATCAACGGATATGAATCTTTTATATCCAACTGATTCGTTAATCGTTATTTAACATGGAGGAATCAATGAAAAAGCTGATGGGAGTGGTTTTTTCGGCATCCCTGTTGCTCACCGTCTGGCAATTGCCAGCGCAACAATTCGAAAACAAAATTGATAACAAGGAAGTAAAAATGAGCACCAACAAATCCAGCGCAGTCAACCAAGCAAATCTACCCGGTAATCACCCTGAAAAAGTTGTCCTGAGTGAAGCGGAATGGAAAAAACGGCTGACTGCGGAACAATATCGGGTCTGCCGGGAAAAGGGAACGGAACGGGCTTTCACCGGGAAATATTATAAGAATAAGGAAAAGGGCATCTATAAATGTTCCGCCTGTGGATTTGCATTATTCAGCTCCGAAAATAAATATGATTCCGGCACCGGTTGGCCAAGCTTTTGGGCGCCCATCGCAAAAACTCACATTGAAGAAGAAACTGATAGCAGTTTTGGCATGTCCCGGACCGAGGTGACATGCAGTCGTTGCGGCAGTCATTTAGGCCATGTATTTGACGATGGTCCGCAACCCACTCACCAACGTTACTGTATCAATTCAGTCTCTTTGGAATTTGAAAAGCCCAAGGAGGCAAAACCCGATGACAAAGCCAAAGAGTAAGCTAACCGCACCGGGTAGTCTGTATCCTCCATATGAACTTATCAATGATCTTGGCTTTACCCGTTTCTTCATCCCTGACCTTACCGGAAAATAGGGGAAAATTTAGTCAGTCAAGGTGCCAATACACGGGTTTTTTATGCGCTCTTCATTCATCGTATTCCCCATTGTTATGATTGCGGTGGTTTGCAGTTTTTCATCCCTATCCCATGCTGATGAAGAAGTGGCTGCGCTGAGGCTTGCGTTTTCCCGGTTGAAGCCAAAAATAATTAAACTGGATCGAAATTTCGATGGCATTATCGACCGTGCTGAATTTTTCGATCAGGATGGTAATTTATTCAAAACCGAATCCGATACTTCCAATGTGGGCATTCTCGATGAGATCGTTTATTATAAAAACAATGTGCCGCTAAAAGCCGAGAAGGATCATAATGCCGATTCCAGGATTGATCATATAATGTACTTTGATGATAGCGGTATCATAAAAACCGCTACGTTTGACACCAATTACGATGGTGAGATTGACGTGTGGGCGGAATATCGCAATGGCTTGCCATTCAAATTACAGAAAGACACCAATTACGATGGTAAAATCGACCAATCAGTCAGCTATGATGAAAACGGCAACGTCGAAAAAACCGAACAAGTGATCGATGCGGACGACTTGCCGGCGATGTGGCGGAAAGATGACGCTGAAAACATCCTGTTTTTTCATGATGGCTCACTTTATTGATTTAATTTCGCCTGGGCAACAAGATAATTATTTTCGATTTTTAATGCCGCGTCCAGTGGTGAGCATTGCCATTGGGTGGCGAAATAGTGCATCACATTTGTAAGATCACGGGGCCGGGCCGGGCGATCACCGATTTTAATAAAGGGACCGTCAGTTTCCGTCAGGATGCGATCGGGATTCATGGCGGCGATGAGTTGTCGCGCGCGGCGTGAACCGACCATGGCCGTATTTATCGAAAAATAGACCTGATCGGCTGCTGCTTGCACCTCCGCGATCGTTCCGCTGAACCAATGAAGTATCACCATTCCCGGAAAGTTTTTACCGATCATGTCAATGACATCCCGGGCGGCACGACGGGAATGAATGCTGATGACCTTGTCCCCCAGGGCGGCACACGTGCTGAGGATGCGCTCGAACACCTCCCGTTGCAATCGCCGCTCGTTTTCATCTTCAGTGACATAATCCAGCCCGATTTCCCCGACATAACCGGTTTCATAGAGCAGTTCACAAAATTGATCGATGTTATGAGCTTCTTTAAGGATCAATTGCGGGATCAAGCCCAGCGAGAGATGCACTTGGGGGTGCGATTTCGCCAATTCTCGACAGTCCAAATACATTTGTGGGGTATTCGTTACCCAGTTGACTTGGATGTCGTTCTCTGTGACCTCGTGGAGAACAACAGCTGGATCAGGGTAAAGATTGATATGGCAATGGGTGTCAATGATATAAGGCAATAACAAAGACGTTGAATCATTCATTAGTGTTCAGAAGTTAACTATGCGGGGGAAGTTTGTTGATTCGTCCAGGAATACACATAATACAATGGTAAAAAACATAACTTCTGCTTTGGGAGTTTGGCGTAAGGCTGCATCGAAAAGACAATTCCTTCCGGACTATCCGGATAATTTTCAAGAAAGAGATGTAAACTTCGCAATCGTCCTGCCGAACTGTTTTTTACTTCGACTGGATAGATACTTCCATTCAATTCCACGACATAATCCACTTCGGCGGTACTGCTTTTTGCCGCGCGACTCCAATAATACAGTTGATTTTCTTTGAAAACACGTAATTCCTGGCCGACGAACTGTTCGGCCAGGTTGCCGCGATAAATTGCCAGTAAATCAGTATGTATGAATTCTGGAGTACGTGAAAGTCCACACAAACTTTGTTGTAGTCCGATGTCGATGATCAGGGTTTTAAAAACTTTTGCGGATGTCAAAGCACTTAATGGTAATCCCGAAGGATTCACCGATGGAATTTTCTGGACAATATGAGCCAGACATAATAACTCAAATGCTTTTTTAAGGGTAGGTTGCGAATAGCCTTCGGCAAGTCGGGCATATTTAATTTGTTGCCCTGATTGACGAGCCAAAGTCTGAAACACAGCTTCCAGGCAGTGTTTATCCGCATAGGGTGTATAATGAGCAAAATCCTGCCGATAACTGATTTCAAGTTCCTTCAATATCTCGAAACATTCATGCATGGATCCGGCATTGATATAGGTTGAAATACTTTCCGGCAAGCCGCCAATAAAGAAATAATTCTTCAATTCCATGAACAACTTTTGATGGATGGTTTCCGGCAATACCTGGGGTTTATCGATAATGATATCTGCCAGTCGATCATGTCCGCAAGCCCATAGGTATTCCAGAAAATTCATTGGGTACATTGTCAACGGTTGTATTCTTCCTACTGGAAATGAAAGCTCGCGGATGGCGAATTCAAGGAGAGAGCCAGCAGCGATAACATGCATTTCCGGCACCTCTTCATAAAAATAACGAAGCGCCATCAACGCTCTGGGACATGATTGAATTTCATCGAAAAACAACAGTGTTTCACCGGGAATAATTTTGGCATTGAATATCACTTCCAATTGCGTCAGTATTTGCCGTGGATCGAGATTTTCCTGGAAAAGGGTATGTAGGTTGCGATTGCGCTCAAAATCAATTGTGATAAAATTATTATTGAATGCCGTTCTGCCGAGTTGTTTGACACTGTACGTTTTTCCCACTTGCCGGGCGCCTCGTATCAGTAGCGGTTTCCTCTTTTTTTTCTGTTTCCATTCAATCAACTGGGTATCGATCAGTCGTTTCATGCTGAATATAGATAATGTTTATTAAGAATGTATTTTTAAAATACAAGGAGATATTTAATTATAATATTTTAAAATACAAGGTTTAATTATTTGCGGATTCGGGAAGAGAGAGTTTTTAGTCGACAGTCACAATCCGTTTGACCACACATGATGCGGCGGCAAAACCGAAAGTTCCGGTAAAAAAACTGGCGGTGCCATAACCCAGTTCACAATCCAGATGAAGACGAGAGTCAGACTCTGGAGGATGCGCGCAAACTGAACCATCCGCGTGGGGGTAAACAATCGCGGCCGGTGAAAAGACACACTCAATTCCAAAACGGACTTGGGTATCCTTGGGAAATCCATAGGTATAACGCAGTTTTTTTCGAACATCGGCCAATAACGGATCTTTATATGAACGACTGAGGTCGTCGATGCGAATACTGGTAGGATCAATCCGGCCGCCCGCGCCGCCAACCGTCACTATCGGTATTTCTCTTTCCCGACAGAAATACAGCAGGAAGCATTTAGCGTTCATGCTGTCGATGGCATCAATGACAAAATCGTAAGGCTTCGCGAAGATTATTCCGGCAGTTTTTTCCGCGAAATATTCATGATGGGTTTCTACCTGACATTCCGGATTGATGAGGTGTATGCGTTTTTTCATTACTTCAATTTTTGTCTGTCCCAGGGTGCCATTCAGGGCATGAATCTGGCGGTTGACATTGCTGATGCAGATATCATCCCAATCCACCAGGGTCAAATGACCAATGCCGGAGCGCGCCAGGGCTTCCACGGCCCATGAGCCAACCCCGCCGATGCCCACGATGCAAACGCGCGCTCTGTGAAGTTTTGCCAATCCGGTATTCCCGACAAGTCGCTGAATGCCATTAAAGCGATAATTATAATCTGAAAAGTGATTATCCATTTTAATTCAAGATGTATTATTGCTTATTCCTCAAATTGGTGATTTTGTCGTGTGTCGCATAAATGGTTGCAAACGGAGGGTGGGTTTTCCAACCCGCCAATAATAGTGAATGCCGCATATTTCCGATTAAAGTCTGTTCATCACCATGGTTCGGAGAGCTTTTCAAGCACGTCATTTTGGGCCAATACCCGGGAGCAGAGTTCCCAACGGTTCTGTTCAGGATCGATGGTTTCCTTATAGCGAAGTTCGAAAACATCCCTCGCTTTTTGTCGCAGATGAACGTAGGTGTCCATCATTTCTTCGAGCTTTTCCTGAGAGTCAATCCAGTCATCTTCAATGGTGTCGGGGAGTCCGCCAAAGATATCGTATCGGTCTTTCATGCGTCGTGACAACACCTGATAAATTTTCTCATCCTGAGTGTCGTGATAAACGAGATTAAGCATATCCACCGTTCTCCTTGCCTGACCAATGCGTTTTATTCGGCCCAGACGCTGCTCCAATCGTGACGGATTCCATGGCAAATCGATATTGATCAACGTGCCAAGGGTTTGCAGGTTAAGTCCTTCACTAGCGGCATCGGTGGCGACAATCAGTCTGATCTGTCGTTGTTTGATCGCTTGTTTGATCGCATCTCGTTCGACGGCTGCGAAATCAGCGTCACGAAAAATTCCACTCTTTCCAGCTCCGGCATAGACCGCCACAGGTTCTCCCGGTAAGATTTCAGCTAATTCCCCCGCCACCCATATTACCGTGTCATAATACTGACTGAAAATTATACACCCGTGATCCTTCCAGGTTTTTTCATTGATTCGATGTTCAGTAAGAAAATATGTGACTGCCGACAGTTTGGGATCGCGAGCTTCAGGACGGGACAATTCATTGATAATGGTTTTGAGGTGATTAACTTCACTGGATTCGAATGCAGGGATAGGATCGAGAAACAGGATCGTTTCATCCTCGTCATCAAGGTGTTCTCCCTTTATTAACTTCAAGGCGGTGGCTTTGCCGGATGCGAAGCTGGAACATATTCGTTGCAGCAAGAGGGTCTTCATAAAGCCGGCAGCTTTTGTGCGCCGCTGCAATTCGGTGGTGAATTGTTCGGCAGCCTGGTAGGCCAGATCGAAGGGGTAATTGGTGATCAGGCCAATTCCATCCAAGCGAATACCAGTATATGATGTGTTTGAAATCGTGGGATTTGGGTGAATGTCGACTCCTACACTTTCCAATAATCCCGCATCCTCCAGCGTTCGCCGACGACGTAAAACAATATGGCGAACCATGGGATTATGCTCATGGAAATAGTTTGGTTCCAATGTCCGCGTAACCAATTGCTGTTCGATGAATCCGAGAGAGCCAAATCCCTTGTCCGTGAAGAAAATTTGATCGGGAATCCCTAGTTGAAGTCGAAGCCCGGCTACGACGGTATCTTCGATTCCAGGTGGCAAGGGATTGCGCAGCCATTCCCAGGCATCCCTTTCATCCTGTGGAATTTCATCACCCTTAACCAAGGGCAGCGCCTTGCGCCAATCGCTCCAATTGCTTGGAGGTTCACGACCTAAGACAAAATCGGCGCCAGCATTCAGTATGCGCATCAGATCCCATAGTTCGTAAACCTCGGTTTGAATCGGTGTCGCAGTTCCCAACAGCAGATTGCGGGTGCGTGAGCCTATTCTGATCATGAAATCAAGAAGATTGTTTGATTCCATTTTCTTCTCCCCCAATCCGCCCCGACGTCTGGCTTTGTGAGCTTCGTCAA
This sequence comes from uncultured Lentisphaerales bacterium, assembly GCA_964615975.1. Taxonomy (GTDB): domain Bacteria; phylum Verrucomicrobiota; class Lentisphaeria; order JABSQK01; family JAJFLO01; genus CAZTTH01. The sequence continues at coordinate 15,397 of CAZTTH010000030.1, forward strand.
GGATGACGGTTCCGAACTTGCGCTCCAATAACAGTCGTCGTTCATCGGTGTTGTGAAAAATCAAACCACTCGAAATAATGGCAATGCGGCACGGACAACGAGTAATACTTTCCACATCACGAGTGTTAATGACATGACCATGGTGATCGACCCAAACCTTTTTGCTGGAAAGCCAAACCGCGCTGGGAATACCGAGTTTGTCATTTAATTCGACTTGCCACTGAATGGTCAGGGTTGATGGGCAAATAATCAGCACCGGGCCATCATCCAACAATACCGAAATCAGAGCGCTGGCGGCCAGAGATAGTGTCTTGCCGACGCCCACTTCGTCTGCCAGCAAAAGACGGGATTTGCCATAAATCTGGCGATGCATCAGGAAGATAGAGACAAAGGCCCTCTGCCATGGTTGCAGTTGTTCCCCGCCGCGGTATATCGGACTTTCCGCCAGGGCAGCGCCGGGTAATTCCTCTGGCGCCAGATCGCTGAAACGAACCTCTATCCGATCGATCACCCGTTTAATCTCATCGATAATAGCATTGGGAAGGGGAAATGCGTCGCGCCACAGAGCATCAAATTCCGCCTCAACCCAGCGTACTCCTTCCGATGATGTGTCCTCCCATACTATCTCGTAATTGTAGGTGAACGCGCTCCGGGTTTCATTGATTGAACCAAGAAAACATGATTTCGAACCATCCCTGGCTTCAATGACTCCCGCCTTTCCATGAATGAACACGCGGTCTTTGGCAATGACACGGATTTCTACCCGGCCACTGGTCAGGAGTTCATACAAGCGGCGATACCGATCCCTATGGAGCAGCGCTTCCACTGCGGCGGGGGTTTCGTTCCAACGCTCTTTGAGCGCCGTCTCGCGAACATGCTTCGATACCACTATATCCGCTACATCCAATTCGCTATTGCAGACAATCCGCACGGTGGGAATGTTTGCGATTTCCTCACCCACCAGTTCAAAAATGGAACTGCGGAAATAACCGGCAATCCGCTTGTAGGATTGGGCGTCTTGCAACCGGCTGGCGAGAAATTGGCGATCGAGTCGCTGACGGCGGGATGAGAAGCGGTTGATCATGATAATGAACAGGCGTATTACATAAGATTCATATGAGGGTGTCTGCCGTTAAAATTTTACTTGAAGAGAACCCCGCGTCAGGTTTGATCTTCGATTTGATCAATCCAATAATCAGGTTTTCGGTGCTGATGGGCAACGGCAATTATATGAATATGGCCGGGTTCAAGAGAATATAAAATTTTATAAGGAAACTTATGCACTAAATATTTCCTTATCTCTCCTTTCTCAATCGACCAGGCATGAGGATATTTAATAATTCTTACTATGGACTTTTTTATCTCATCACGAAATCTCAATCCCAGGCCTGAATACTTAAGTTCATAGAATTCAATGGCATCGTCCAATTCGCGCCTTGCCAGTTCAGAAAAAATCACACTGGTCATAAAGCCGATATCATTTCGCCAAAAATTTCCTCGTATTGAACACCTTTTAACTTTCCCGTCCTATAGGCGATAAGGCGTCTCTCGGCTTCGACCGTCCAAATCTCGTCGATATCTTTATTCGGTTCATCCAGGCTTAACAACAGGCCTTCAATAATGATATGCTTTTCTTGGGGATTAAGCTGCAATGCTTTCTTTAATAAAATCTTACTTGATTCCATGGTTATGCCTCCAAGTTTATTGTATCGACCATCTAGAGTGTTTTATAATTCATTTTACGCCTACAATACACAATTCATCATTTATACGCTTCTTAACTTTAATTTTAATTGGGGCAAATGAAAATCAATACTATTTAAAGATAGCGGGTGTTGATAATGATGGATTATCCCAAACGTTGATTTTTTACCAGATCCCGGAGGATGCGGGCGGCGCTGGCCTCCTCCGGGCGTCTGGTTTCAAGATTTTTCGCCAGGTAATCGGCGATCTCAACCACCTGCTCACGGCGCGTTTGGTTTGCATAATAATCGGAGATATTGAGCGTAAGATGGACAAGGACTTCGCTGCCATCCAGGTCCTTCGCCAGTTCCATCATGGCATATAGGACGGCGCGGAGGATGGATTGATATAGTTCCGAACTTTCGGACATCTCGGTTTTGCCAAACTCGATGGCGCTTTTGAGCCGGGCGGCGTTCGCTTTCTCGCTGCCCATGAAGGTGCGGAAATCACGAACTTTGAAGGCCTTGGCGAAATTCTGATAATTATCCAACGATTTCAGTCCTTTGGCTTCGAGATCGATCATCTTCAGATAAAAGCGCTCGGCGCCGATAAGCCGATCCCAGTTTGATTTCCCAATCCCCGGTGGCACCAGACATTGATTGGCGGTATCGACCGCGAATTTTATCAGATCATCCACAAAAGTTATCTCGCCCTTCACCCTCGGTCGAATGGCTTCTGCGGTCATATCGCGGCCATCGATAATGGCATAACGGGTGAGGACGCGAAGCGCGGCAGCATAACCGGCCATCTGGATGTCGGCGTCTTCGAAGACGTTTTCATCGCGGTAAAGTCCCTTGGCTTCCTGATTAAGACCGGTGAGAGCATGCACTTGAATTTCTACCTCTTCCTGGATTTCCCAGGCGAGATCATCGCGGGTGGTTTTGTATGTGCCTTGTCGTTTGCGGCAAATAAGTAACACTGTTCCCTTTACACTACTTCCCTCACGCAATGGGCTGTTTGTCTCGGTAACGACATACCACGCCGCAGTGACTTGTAAACTGGATGCCCATACAATGTTTGCCATATCACCCCAGATGCTGCCGGACTGGTGAGTGAACATGATGACTTGGATCCCATTGTCGGTCATGCACTCGGTCATGCGCTTATAGGCTGCCACCATATTGCGGCGAAAATCCTCATCCTCCCCCTTGATGGCGAGTGAGCGGCGGCTATCCCATCTCCAACCAGAGAATTCAGGAGATGGGTTCTTACGCATCCATGCGATGAAGAATTCAAGAATCTCTTCATACTTCACAGCATCGCCATAGGGAGGATCAGTAACATAAATGTCATTCGATGTTGTGATACGATCCGCTGGTATTGCTTCAATTTGAGCCGAACAGGAAGGTAATGGAAATGATCTATAGTTCTTCCCAATGAATGGGAAAAGATTTTCGGTCGCTCTTGTGCCATATTGGAAAAGCGTGTTGAGAGCTTGGTTTGAAAAGACGTTTTTCACTCCTGCTCGACCACCTCCTGATGAGTCCCACATACTCAATCGAGAATTATGTGTAAGTGCTTGCAAAAATGCTGGTTTTAAATCCGCATCTGTATGTTGGTTAATGAGTGCATTTACCAGCAACTGTCGTGGGTTGAAAAGATGATGCCAATGGGTCCAGCCGCGTGTGCGAATCGGTTCATCGGTCTTGTTACCAGGCTCGATCCGCATATCCGGCAACCATCCTTTATCCTGCCACTCCTCAAGATGTTTCCCGACAAATTTTTCGACAATGCATTCACGTTTAAGGTCATCAACTGTGATGGTGCGAAACTCACATTCGATCCCCTTCCCCTTCTTTTTTTTCCGCATCCATTGCACAGCATATAGCCGTTCCTTGAAGATATCATTTGTGTGGGGACTAATATCATTCTTATCCCATAACCGCAGCTTATTTCCGGTCGTTCCATCATTCATTCGGTAATCCCCGCGCAGTGTGGAAATCTTAATGGGATTTTTGCCAGCAGGATGAATCACATAGGGGTCTTGACCACGTCCTTCCGTCTTGACTGTGCCTTTTGCTGCCGTTTTCATTTCGTCTACTGGTGTACAATTGCGCAACCGGATGTCGTAACATTTCTCGCTATCATTCGGCACCAGTTCGACAATGGTGCCATCGTCCACGCTTACTACTTGGCTTGGCAGTAAAGGCACTAGCCATCCATCGGGCAAAAGGACTTCTACACAATAGAGGTAAGCCCGTGCCCGCCAGCCATGTCCATCTGTTTCGATTCCAAGCATGTCCACTTCATTCCGAAGTTTGGTGATTAACTGTTGCTGTTGTTTTTCCAGCTCTTGACGACGTTCTGGTGATGCCCCAACAATATGGAAAGCGCTCCATGTCAACATACACGCCACCGGATTCAGGTCAGAGGCATAAACATCGCAGCCAAGTCGCGCCGCCTCAAAAGGGATTTGTCCGGAACCGCAGAAGGTATCGGCAACCCGTGGACGATGACCGAAACGCATGATGCCGAGATGTTCGACCAATTCGGGAAATGAATGCGCATTGGTACCGATATGGGCATTAACCGCATTCCAGATGTGGTCGTGAACCCTGTCCATAATTTCTTCAGGACGTTTCGCCTTATTCACACGTTCACGGTAGGGTTCCCGGGGAAGCATCAGTGCTTCCAGTTGGCGGCGTAATAATAAGGATGAAGGATGAGGGATGAAGGATGAAGGGTGAGAGGCAATGATCAGTAATTCCGATTCATCATTCCTCCTTCTTACTTCATCCTTTTCTTCGAATTCTTCGCGCCAGTGAACCTTTACCTTATCCAATTCCGGCTTCGACCAATCCCAGGGAGAAGGAAAGGGGATGAAGGATGGAGGATCAAAGGAGAAATAATCTTCCGGCGTGTCGATGCTGAGTTTTTCCAGGATTTCCCGCGGTTTGGGGCGGCGCTTCCAGCGGACAACGAAGGATTCGTCGTCCATCGCCATCAGTTTCTCGAAGATTTCAAGGTCTCGTTTCGGATTATCGGTGGCGGGCAGCAGACAGCCGAGAATACAGGCCTTGGCCAGAATCAATGGCTTGCGTCCCTTCCAGTAACTACCAAGAGCCGTAAGTGTTTTCCCCACATTGGCCATCTGTTCCTTATAGGCTTCAGCGGAGAGTTTCTGCACCGGCAGCAGCCGTTCGATGAGCGCGGGTGCGTCTTTGAGTGAAAACGGTATTAGTGAACGAGTCATGAGATTTTAGGTGTTTTTCGCTTATTACTCACCGCCTTACCCTGTCTTAGGTGAAGAGCAGAGTCTATTTGCAGGGCGAGGACATTACGTGACCAGCCATTTTCAACGGCCTTTGCGGCATACCAGAGACGTTCTTGTAATGTTAATAATTTGGTTAACAGTGACAGATGATGATACCAAGTAATTTGTGCAAGTGGTGCTTGCACAAATTCACCCTTGGGCCAGGCTTCGGCGAAAGCCCGCATGTATTCCGATGGCAGATTGAGGGGAGATTTTGCTTTCATGATTTATCCATCTGGTCATTTGCCATCCTATCGAACAGTGGCAGACTGAAAATATCGGCTTCGACCGGACGGCGGCGCTTGCGAGTGGCAGGCGGTTTTTCGCCGTCGGAAAGAGCATAATAAAGAGCGCGGCGCCATCCCCGCTGGGTGTCATCGGTCAGTCCAGCTTCCGCTACCGTCATGGTGAAAAGCCACCAGCGTTCTTCCGGACGTAGGGCCGCCCATTTGCTGCTGATAATCGGAAGCTGTTCGCTATCGGCGGTTTCGGCAGCCCAGGCTAGAACACAAAGTTCCTTGCCGATCAAACGATCCACCAGATTGGTACCGGTATGCCATCGTCCAGTGACGATCCTGGCGGCTTTGAGACGATCATTGAATTCGCGACGGGCGATATCGGCTATGCCCGACCAGGCAGCACGGGAGAGTTTGACCCGTTCTTCTTCATGGGGAATGCCGTCTTCAAGACCGCGATAACCGAAATCCTCGATAATCCGCACCCCATCGGATTTCATCGCCGGAATCTCGACGCGGAAGAGATGCGCGCCAAATCGATCGGGCGCGCCGAAATCGATAGTCTTGGATTTTTCACTCATTGTTCGACATCACCCGGCTGCAATTCCATCTCCAGTTTTTCCGCGAAGTCCTTGAGATCGTGACCGGAAGAAAAATGAGCTTTACGAAAAGACATGGTAATCGGGGTGTCCTGATTGAATCGTTCGAGCGCGAGTATGCTTTCCAGAATGGATTCGAGAAAACCGGCGGTTACCGGGAGTTCACCGATATTGAGATTGGCAACCTGATTGCCCTGACCAACAGTTAGAACGATCCCTTCAAAGGTTACAGATTTTTCTTTGCCCAACTTGAGACCCGCGTAGGTCTTTGCGCGCGAGTCAAGCTTGCGTCCCGCGCGGGAAATGAGATGTCCAGGTTTTACCTCATCGATCGGTATACTTTTACCGTCCCTGGCTGGAAAGCGAAATTCCGCTTTGGTTTCGATACCGGAAGCCGAGGCAAAGGCGCGAATTATGGTTTCGTCATCACCGATTTTTATGGGTTGGTTATAGGGAGTTCCTTCCCGCGGTTCACTGCCGTCCAACGTATAGCGGATATCGCCGCTTGGGGCGACCATGAGTTCGACCATGCGATTGCCATTCTGTTCGGATAGTTTATTGCGGAGAACGAGTTTATTGGTCCAGGTTACGACTTCGCCGGTTTCGTACAGACCGGATGGATCTTTAACCAGAATATGCAAACGCAACGCGTTGGTGAGAAGATTGAGATCGTCAAGTTGCTGGCTGGATTCAGAAACCTCCTTGTCTTCCGCGTAATATATCCGTGGCGCCGGTCCAGCGTTTTGCGGATTTATCCGCAAACGTACCGAACCAGAATCGTTCGGTGCGGATTCGGCGATAATTTGAGCGGAAGTCTTTTTCGGTTTCGGTTTTTTGGTGACATAACCATTGCCGAGATCTTCCCATATGCCGCGGTTGCAGGCGATGGATTTGAGCGCATCGAGTCCGCGCGGAGGAAGCCATGGCATTCCCGGTTGCTCGGCATAGCGGTCGACCATATCAGTCCACCGGGCTTCATCTTGATTTTCGGGCCAGAGCAGGTCTTGGGCTTTCTCGCGGATCGTGTCGAAGTCCTTCTCGACATCAAGGTAGAGCTTGATGGGATTGGCGGTGAGGGTTTTTTCAATTTGCAGCTCACCATCGAATTCCTTATTGGTATCGCGAGTCATATCCAACGCTTTATCGACAAGTTGGCAGTCTCTACCGGCACGCTGAATGGGAAAGAGAACTTTGTTAAAAAGACTCAGGATAGTGGAGGTAAACTCAAGTTCGTATTTCTCTTGCTTTTGTTCGAGATCTTCGCGTTGCGGATGTCCCTTTTGAATGCGGCCATCGGCTTTCTGCGCGGCATAAAATTGACGGGCGGCTTTCTCCACGCTGCCCATGGCGGTTCTGTCGCCGGTGAGAACACAGAGATTATTCTTTTGACTGATGCCAGCGAAGAATTTGCGAACTTCATCGGGGGGGATTTTGGAATCGGGACTGACGATCAACAAAACCCTGCTTTTGCGAATGCGATCGGCAACTTCTTCAAGGACCGGCAATGGCAGCGCCTCATCATAACTTGATTTGCGGTTGGGTTTGAACATTGAGGATAGGCGATGGCGAATCAGATCATCCACCTGATTTTGGGGCGCATCGTGCGCAAGGGTTTGCAGCAGTTTGGTGAGATTTTCTATGCGGTCGAAGTAATATCGTCCTTCGGGGGTATGATGAAGATACCAAGCGGATTTTTCCAATTCAACGAAGGCGGTGATGAATTCCGCTGGTTCCCGCAAGGGGGTAATCAGGCATTCAACCATTTCTTCCCGGGTAAGTCCTTTCACCGCATTGATTGCCGTTGAGAGACTGGCGGTGAGTAATAGTGAACCGACCTGGGTGGCGGTTTCCTTGCCGGTATTCAAATCGATGATCTGAGCGTGAGCCGAGAAGTTGCCATCCCAGAGGTCCTTTGAGATCACATCCCGCATCCCGGATATCTCGGTGAGCTTGTCTCGTACTTCGGGTATGCCAAGATTGAAATGCTGGGGGCCGATGAGAAATACATCGTTTGCTTGTCGCTCCCAAACGGAGCGAAGCAGACGTGACACCAATTCAATCAGGCCACGAGTTTGCTTAAATTGTTCATTTTCCTTGAAGAGTGCAATGACATTTTTCAAGCGCGGATGGAAAGGATAGGTGGCTGCAATTTCATCCGCGATGGCTTCGGCGCCGCGATTGATGATGTTTGATCTTGTCGCTTCTTCCAATCTCTTTCCATAACTCTGGGCGATGTCATCGATCTCGGTCTGGTCTGGAAGCTGAACAAAAAGACGCTTCCTCAAAATGTCGAACATTTCGTTGGTGGCGAGGTCAACCGGAGTAATATTGCGTTCCTGTCGTCCCAATTCCTGGCGCGCATCATGGAGTGCAAGATTAATCAGTTTCGCACCGGTGTCGTATGATGCAGCCAGATCCGAAACGACGACACAAACATTGTTTTTTTTGCTGGCGGCGGTCAGCAGATTGGCAAAAGCGCGGGTGGCAATATCGGCAACTGTGCCATTTCCGACTTTCTGGGTATCAAGATAATGGAAATATGGCGGTAATTCATCCAGCAGGATAAGGATTGGGCAGCCGCCATCAAAGAGTCTGAGCCAATCCTTCTCATCCGGAGCTTTAGGGCCGCTGTCCCAAAAGGTTTTGAATTGCTCGCCTTTATCGAGTTGATTGGCGATTTCACCCCAGAAAAAATGATTGGGACTGTTGCGCCCATTGAAGGCAACAATTTCCGCGCGTTCAAATACTTCAGCATAGAGAACTCCATGACAATATTTCCGGCGCAGTTCCAGATTTTTTGCGAGCAGACCGAACCCAATCAGCAAATGAGTTTTACCCCCCCCCATGGCTTGTTTTAAATGAAAGACCGCTTGGTTGGACATGCCAGCGAGCCGGGCAATACCTTCGCTGATCAATTGCCGCATGCCTTGGGTAATGTGGGTTTTTTCAAAGTATGTGGTCCCATCTTTCTCATTTTCAATCAGTTCATCGAGTTGCTCGATCTGATCACTCAGCCTGATCATCAAGGCATTGGGTTGTAATTCGCAGGCGTCTCGTACTGTTTTCATTGTGATCCTCTTTTACGGATGGTTAAGGATGCAGTAGCTATCTGTGAAGTATAGAAATTAACTGGAAAATATACATGATTAAATCAACAGAAATCATTAATCTTTTAAGGGATTAATTTTGGATGTAGACTGGTTCTTTAATGCTCGTTTTATGGTGGCTATTTTTTGCTTGGGAATGGCGATATGACATATTGGTTCTCCCGGCTTGACCGTGGGCATGGTGGTCATTCCCAGTATGACTCCTTCGACGGGCGAACGAATGATATTCTGCTCGGCTCCCATGATGCTGAAGTTGGTGGCAATTAAATCGCCTTTTTTGACAATATCGCCTGGGGCCACATGGATATACATGATACCCCCAACTTGAGCGCGAACCCAGATGGTTTGATAGATTTCAGCTTGATAAGGTGGCGGGATCATGGGGTCATCAATCATCTTCAGATGAGCCAGTATGTTGTTGATACCCCGGCAGCCAATTTTCAACACATTCGCTTCAATTTTCCATGGTTCGCCCGCTTCCAAGATGATGGTGGGACATCCGGACTTGCAGGCTTCACGGCGTAATGATCCCACCGGTCCCTTGCCATCGACAACTAATTCACAGCCAAAGGCTTTTGCCAGACTTTTGACTTTTGGAAGCGACAGGTCACCACGGATATTGGGATAATTGATCCGTTGCGCAGTCGCGGAATGCAGGTCGATCCCATAATCAGATTTATGAACGATTTCATTCATGACAGTATTGGCGATGCGCTGGGCCAGACTGCCTTCCTTGCTGCCGGGAAATGAACGATTGAGGTCGCGCCGATCGGGAAGATACCGCTGATTGGTTTCAAAACCAAAGATATTGATTACCGGCGCCATGATCAGAGTGCCACGTTTTAATTGTAAATTCGCGCGGAGCATATATTCAAGGATGATCCCGGTGCCGTTCAATTCATCTCCATGAATACCGGCACAGACAAATAAAACCGGTCCGGGTGATTTTCCTGAGATCACCCGCATGGGCATGGCAATGTGATCTCCGGTATAGGTTTGCGAAATTATTATCCGAATATCGTGGATTTGACCCGGTTGGATTAGGCAGCCGCCAATGCTCAGGGGGAAGGAGTGTTTTTTTGCTGACATGGTGTTGACTTGAATTGATTATGAATTGGTAACGGGATTACTCTCGGGATTGGGGGCTTGATAATCCGCTAACAGGCCACGAATTGATAATTGTTTGCCATAACACAGCAGGTTATCCCCAGCCAAGATTTCCCGGTTGGGTGTGGGATTGGGTATGATCGATCCTTTGCGATCAATCGCAAGAACCATGATATTTCGCGCCCGCAGGCCGCTGTTTACCAGGGTTTGATTGGTTAAGGGTGAACGTGGATGTATCGGCACTTCAGCCACGATGTAATCCTGCGGGAAGGTTAACTTTTGGCGGATATCGATATCTTTGAACTGCACCTGCTCCGCTAAATATTCCAGGATCGCGCCAGCGATATCGACTTTCGTTATCGTTTCTATTCCTTCCAGGCCAGGGGAAGAATTTATTTCCATGACCTGCGGACCGAGGTCACTCTCAAGCATATCGACTCCGGCTACTCGCAGTCCCAATATTTGGGTGGCCAATACCGCTGTGCGTTCAAACGCTTCGTCCAATACGATTTTCTCGGTGGTTCCGCCGCGATGCACATTACTGCGGAATTCTATCCCCGCCGCGCGCCGGCGCATAGCGGCAACCACCCGGTTGCCCACCACAAAGGCGCGAATATCCCGACCCCGGCTTTCCTTGACAAATTTCTGAATCAATACGTTTTGTTTTCGACTATGCAGGGTTTCGATTATCGCGATCGCGTTATTCAGGGTATCCGCGAGGATCACGCCGACGCCTTGAGTGCCTTCCAACAGCTTGATAATCACCGGCATGCCGCCGACCCGTTTGATGGCGGGAAGGACATCCGACTGGTCGCGGACAAATGCGGTTGCCGGGATGCCGATTTTGTGCCGACTGAGTGTTTGCATGGAGCGCAGTTTGTCCCGGGATACCGCGATGGCATTGGCGTTGTTCAGTGAAAAGGTTCCCATCTGTTCGAACTGTCGGACTACCGCCGTGCCGAAAAAAGTTATGGTGGCGCCTATCCGTGGGATGATGGCATCCGTCCCGGTTACCATTCGCTTCTTGTAGGTAAGATAGGGAGTTTCCTGTTCAATAAATATACCGAATTTCAATGGGTTCATGATCGTCACATTGTGATTGCGTTGTTTCGCCGCCTCAAGCAGTCGTCTGGTGCTATAACACTTGGGATTGCGGGATAGAATAATGATTTTCATAGGATTATTTGACTCAAATCTTCTGTATTGTCTTTTAATAAAAATCGTTTTGACGGATCAATAATAAATCCATCCGCCATTGCGCTGCGGCCAATGATTACCCGATTGCGCATGTATTTTCGTGAAATCAAACTGAACTCAACCGTTTTAACCGCATCTCCCAAAGCGAGCGTGGTAAGTATGGTATAGCGTTTTTGCAGCTGCCCATTACTGGATCGCACCAGGGTCTCCCGATTGATAATGGTTTCTATTTCTTGTGACTGATAACGTTCATCGCGGGAATACACTAGTTCAAAGCGGATGCGATTATTGGCGATCACGGCGATATCTGCCACATCCAAAACGCTGTTGAGGGCGCCGGTATCCATGGTAGCGCAAATCCTGCGAATCGACCAGTTCGGTAATGAGATGTATTCCTGCCAGCCAATTATTTTCATAATGTACCTCAATCGTCGTTAGCGATATTCAGAGGTAGAGATTGGGCATGAGATATGCCTAAATAAAATACTAAAACTCACAACAACAAGGGAAAAGAACTGTGGTTGAAAGTACGTAAATATCGCGGTGAACAGTTTTTGATAAAGGTGTATTTCGGAATGAAATATAATGAGTGATGGTTATGAGGATCTCCACACAAAATTCAGCACTGGATTACTTTTTCCGCGAGTGGAAGATTTCAGAAAATCCTTGGATTAACCGATCGCTTCATTACCTTTTTCACCGGTGCGGATGCGAACGCATTCATGTAGATCAAGCACAAAGATTTTACCATCTCCGATTTGTCCGGATATCCCGGTTTTTGCTTTACTGGTGATTGCTTCAATGGTCGGTTCGACAAAGGATTCATTTATGGCGATTTCCAATTTGAATTTTTTCAGTAGGCTTCCTGCTTCCTTCTGGCTGCGGTAAATCTTTGAAACACCCTGTTGGCGGCCTCGCCCCATCACTGTTGACACGGTCACCAAATGGATCTCTCGTCGGGTTAATTCTTCCAATACATCATCTAATTTGTCCGGTTGAATAATCGCAATTATATACTTCATAAGATCAATTCCTTTTTATTATTCCAATAACGTGTATCCCGATTCCTTGTGGTCACTTAAATCCAGTCCGATTTTTTCATCGTAATCACTCACCCGCAGCTTGATGAGAAGATCGACGACCAACAAGATGATCAAGGTCATAATGCCAGTATAAAGGATGGTTGCGGCGACAGCTTTGAGCTGGATGAACGTTTGCGACAGGGATCCAGCTACGCCGCCAATCGCGGCATCCGCCAACATGCCGGTGGCAATCGCGCCCCAAATGCCGCCTATTCCATGAACGCCAAAGACATCGAGAGAGTCATCATATTTAAACTTGGGTTTTACCACAGTGACAAAAAAATAACAAATGATAGAACAGCCGATTCCAATAATGATCGCGCCATTACAATTGACAAATCCGGATGCCGGCGTGATGGCGACCAGACCGCCGACCGCGCCGGTTATCACCCCCAGAACCGTCGGTTTTTTATTGATCAGCCAATCCAGAATCGCCCACATCAACGCAGCGGCAGCGGCAGCGATATGGGTGACGACAAAGGCATTGGCGGCACGACCATCCGCGGCCAATTGACTGCCGCCATTGAACCCAAACCAGCCAAACCACAATAATCCCGTTCCCAATACCGCGAAGGGAAGATTGTGTGGTGGTGATATTTTACCGGGATAACCTTTTCGTTTGCCCAGATAAATCGCGAATATTAATGCCGCGATTCCGGCGTTGATATGGACCACGGTGCCACCGGCAAAATCCAAGGCGCCCATTTTAAACAGAAATCCCCCTGAAGCCCATACCCAATGGCAGATTGGATCGTAAACCAATGTGGTCCAGAGCAGAACAAATAGACAAAGAGCCGAAAAGCGGATACGTTCGGCAATGGCGCCAATGATCAATGCCGGAGTGATAATGGCAAACATGGCTTGAAAAAGCATGAATAGAATATGAGGTATGGTGCCACGCGGTTCCATGTCAACGCCTTTTAGATTGGCAAAATCAAGGTTGCCGAGAAATCCTTTAATCGTTTCGCCATCGGAAAATGACAGGCTGTATCCGATGAACACCCATTGGAGCGATACCAGGCTGACAATGATAAAACATTGCATTAATAACGAAAGCACATTTTTTTTCCGCACCAATCCGCCATAAAAGAAACTCAATCCCGGTACCATGAAAAACACCAGTGCGGTACAAATCAGGACAAAGGCGGTATCACCAGGGTTAATTGATGGTTGCTCCGCATCCTGTGCCAGGACACTATGGGTGCTAACGAGATAAATAAAACTGTAAAATGTGGTTTTGAAGCGGTCGAAAAAACGCATGATTATGCTATTCATGTACATGGTATCCTTAGAATATTGACATTGCTGTAGTTGAATTGAATGAATCGAAAAATCCCAGGTTAATAATTCAACCATACCTCAAATAATCAAATACCAAAGCAAGATATTGCTGTCAAATTTAGCTGTCCAAGTATGACCAAAACCCTGGAAAGTTCATCAAGAGTTGTAATCGTCGGAGCGGGTCCGATTGGCTTGCTGCTGGCAAATTTGCTGGGCAAACAAGGCATTGAGGTGGAGCTTCTTGAGAAACGCAAACAATTGACGAATAACTCCATGGCAATCGGGATTTCCCCAGTGTCTCTGGGGATTTTGAAAACACTCGATCTCGACAGCGTTTTCATCGCGCAAGGATGCAAAATCCAGGAAGCTTGGATCTATGGCGATCGACGTGCCTTATTAGGGTCAGTCGAATTCACTAATTTGACTTCTGATTATCGCTATATCCTAACCTTGCCACAAGCTGAAACCATTGCCATTCTGGCAGAAAATCTCATTCACTATCCCCGGGTCAAGTTACGCATGGGCACCGAATTTAGATCAATCGAACGCGCCGAAACTGGAAAAATCACCATAAAGTCGTTTGACCTGATTTCCAATCAAGAAAGGATTATGGAAGGGAGCTTTCTGGTGGGGTGTGATGGATGTCATGGTAAAGTGTGTCAGGACATGCAGGGGGGAATCAAAACTCATGCGTACAACTTGGCTTTTCTCATGGCGGATTTTCATGATCGCACATCCCTGGGCAATGCCGCGCATTTGTATTTTACCGCGCAGGGCGCGGTAGAATCCTTTCCGTTACCAGGACAAAAGCGGCGTTGGATTATTCAGATCGAGGAGCCGGTCGCTGATCGGCAATTGGGATTTTTTGAGGAAAGTGTTCGGGCTCGAACGGGGGTTGAGTTGTTGACTGAGGATAAATTAAATGAAAGCGGTTTTCAACCTGAATATGGATTGGTCAGCAGTTATTACCTTGGCAACTGTATCCTTTGTGGTGATGCCGCTCATGTCATGAGTCCGATTGGGGGGCAGGGAATGAACACGGGATTTGCGGACGCGGAGTTGTTGGCAATGATCCTGCCGCGATTATTGCGGGATCAGGAATCCGCGGAGAATTTATTGCGTCTCTATGATGAGTGTCGAAGAAAGGCGTTCAAAGCCGCGGCGCGACGTGCGCGACGCGGCATGTGGCTGGGAACCCGCACCGGCAGGATCAACGGGTTATGGCGCAATGGAATCTTAAAATTACTCTTAAGTAAACCCATTCGAGGTTGGGTGGCCACGCAGTTTTCAATGCTAACTCTGCCTTATTGCCGCGCTGAAAAAATTCCCCGGATAGCGGAGTGGAAATAACAAATGCGTACAAGCTGATTTATTCATGCAGTTAAGCAAATCGGATTATTCCGGACCGGCACTGCCGAATTCATAGGCTTTGGGTTTTACTTTTTCTTTCTCAAGATCATGAAGGGCAGGTGTAACAATATCCCATGAGGCCAGCAACTCATCGGCACGAATAAACAAACTGCGGTCGCCGCGCAGAACATCCAATAACAAACGTTCATAGGCTTCCGGGATTATCTTGCGAAAAGTTGAAGCATAGTGCAGATTTAATTTGACTGGCTCGAAGGATTCTTCGAGGCCAGGCATTTTGTTATTGACATGAAGTTCAATCGCTTCATTGGGTTGCACGCGAATCACCAACCGATTGGGCTTCAGATTGCCCTTTTGGTGATATAATGAATGGGGCACATCCTTGAATTGAATGCTGATTTCAGTCATACTGGTATTCAAAGCCTTGCCCGCGCACATATGGAAGGGCACATCATGCCAGCGGGGATGATCGAGATATAGGGTGGCACGGGCATAGGTGGGGGTATTTGATCCTTTGGGGACTTCGGGATCATCCAGATAACCAGGGATATATCCGGTGGCCACCTGCTTGCCGGTGTATTGACCGACGACCATATTTTCGAGTCCGATGGGTTTGGCGCAACGCAACAATTTTACCTTTTGATCCGCGATGGCATCGGCTTCCAATTTAGCCGGCTGCTCCATGGCAACGAGGGCGACAATTTGTAATAGATGGTTCTGAATCACATCACGAATTATGCCGAAATCATCAAAATAACCCGCTCGTCCTTCACAACCGATTTTTTCCGACCATGAGATGGAAACCGAGGCGATAAAATTCCGGTTCCATATCGGCTCGAATATCAGATTGGCAAAGCGAAGAATCAACAAATTCTGGATCACCTCCTTGCCCAGATAATGATCGATACGATAGGTTTGTTCCTCATTGAAGATCGAGGAAATTGATTTAATCAGGTCGGCGGAGCTTTGACTGTCACGGCCGAAGGGTTTCTCCAGTACGACCCGTGACCACTGGGAAGAATTCTGGTTGTCTTCCATATGGGTTTTTCGGATCGAAGTAGCTGTGGCGATAAATACCGAGGGTGGAATCGCCATGTAAAATAATGAATTGGCATTGCCATTACCCAACTCATTTAATCGTTGTTTGAGGGTATTGAAGGATGCTTCCTGATGATATTGGCCGGAGACATAATGCAGATTGCTCAGAAAACCATTCATTTTCTCATCACACTTGCTCTTTTCCGGTTCATAACGACAGGTCAGATTGTCCATCATTAAATTGCGGTAATCCTGATCGGACAATTCCGAGCGGGCAAAACCCACAACTTTAAAGGTTTTGGGAAGCATGTCGTTGCAGTACAACGAAAAAAGAGCGGGGATCAATTTTTTTCTCGACAAATCTCCGGATGCGCCAATAATGATGATGTTGCAGGGTGAATTCTGATAGTCGCGATTTATCATGGCGGCGGTCTCCTAACCGATTTTAGTGCGGTGAAAACTCTGATTTGTCAGCGCCACAATCAGGGCATATCCAATCATCTGGCAGTTCGCTGAAAGCGGTACCGGCATCGATCCCGGCGCTGGGATCGCCAACCTCTGGATCATATAGATAACCACAAATATCACAGATATAAATTTTCATGTGCTATTCCCGATGAGTGATCAAATTAAAATCGCTTGATTCATCTTCCTGAGTGCTTGTCGCTGTAAGAAAATAAATTTACCCGGACATTATTCCAGTCCTTTATAAATTTTTACCTGAAAATCATGACGATGATTCCTGTCATTTATACGAGACTGAACTTTCGGCAA
Organism: uncultured Lentisphaerales bacterium; assembly: GCA_964615975.1. Classification (GTDB taxonomy): domain Bacteria; phylum Verrucomicrobiota; class Lentisphaeria; order JABSQK01; family JAJFLO01; genus CAZTTH01. The sequence continues at coordinate 32,182 of CAZTTH010000030.1, forward strand.
TGACACTGGATAACCTTGTGCAATTCACACACACACTCTCTCTCTTAAATCGCAATTTGTATTGTTGAGTTCGGTTTGCTGTATATACTCAACACGAAGAGGTTGTAGAAAAAGATTGCTTGATTTCACGCATGATTGGAAGGTAGCGTGCGAAAATTCAACGACTTGCAGTTTATCATCGATAGAGGTTAATTTAGCCAGCCAATTTACAGGTATAGGGTCTGCGACAGCTTGGATGCCAAAACAAGGATTGGTGAATTTCCCGGCCCGCGAACCCGGTGTTAAAACGGCATCATTGGATTCAGTAATTTTGAATTATTAATAGTCTTAGGTTCAATATGTCAGAGATGAATATTGTGAACAGTGAAAACCCATCCTTGCGAGTTAAATCAAAATTAGTTGGGATTCTCTGTGCGTTGGTTCTATTGATGCCATGTCTTTCCTATGTCTTATTGGCAGATGCACCAGCAATCGCCATGATGGCGGGAAGTTTCCTTGGCATAGCGATTGCTCAAAGACAAGGTTTTTTGATCTCAAAGCGCTCTGTAATCTACTCCCTGACCATTTCATTTTTTATCGCCGTCATTCTCAACGAAGTCTATCCCGTGGATGCGGATCGTTTCTTTATCCCATTGCCGACGGAAATTCTTTTTCCCTTTATTATTACCTTGGGTGTATGTGCTTGTTTTCACGTCCAGCGGCCGGTGGTATTGATTGTAATCCTGACCATTTCAGTAAGTGCCATGATGTTGCAGGGAAGTTGTATCATGGATCCCAAAAATTCGCGTTTTGAAATTTCCTCGCTTTTATGGAGTAATCGTTTTTGGGTATTTGGTTTCTTTTTATTTTTACAGCTCTTGGCGTTTATACCTTTGTTGTTTTTTTCACAACCAGAGAATGACCAATCGACATACGATTCCGATTTATTGGGTCGACGATTCAAATTGCAAGGCTTCTCATTGTTGTTATTCTTTGCCATGATCGGGATTCTCTCGTTTTCCGCGCAACGATTGGAACATGCATTGGAACCATTTTTCAATCATGTTTTTAATGTGTATATGGATCGATTCAAGGCCAAAATTATCTTCGAAAAGGAAGTCGATCTCTATCGTAAAAGCAGTCCGGAAGTTATCCAGGGTAGTGAGAGAATAATATTGCGTGCCATAAGCAGGGGAACCCCCGGGTATCTGCGCGGACGGGTTTATTCTCGTTATTCCAAAGGCAAATGGTTGTTGGATGACCGACAAACACCTTATGATCTGGTGTCAGAAATTGAAGATTCCACCTTGGCAGTCAAAAAATTTTATCAGGGTAAAGCGGTCGATATTCAAAAAATCATGCCTGCAATGACAGTTGATATCATCCCAACCAGGAATTTTTACAGTGATGTCCTGTTAGCCAATGGCAATCGAATTTCTCTTGAATTGATCGCCCAAAAGGTGGTTTCGACACAAGATGGCATTTTATCTCCTGTCGATTGGATGAAAGACGGCGGTTACACCATCAACAATGAAACAATAGCGACCATGGCCGCGTACAATGACGGCAATCCCTTGGCGCGCGATAGCGATTACTTGAAAATTGATGATTCTGAACTCGAAAAGGTACTAAATGATATCAGCCTAAAGTTATTTCCAGCAGTGGAATCGAGTGTGCCTGGCAGGGATAGAATAAAGGCACTGGAAAACTTCTTTGAAAGTGAATTTTCATATTCCCTGGGCACCCGGCCGGAATCTATTGATCGTGATCCCGTCATTGAATTCTTAGCAAAAACAAAAAAAGGACATTGTGAATTGTTTGCCACCGCTACCGCATTATTACTTCGTCAGCAAGGCATTCCAGCTCGTTATGTCACAGGATTCGTTTGCATGGAACCCGATTCAAAAAATAATTTTTGGCTTGCCCGACTGGGAGACTGTCATGCGTGGGTCGAGGCCTGGATTCCTGAAGAACAACAATGGATGGTGGTGGAAAATACCCCGGCTCAAGGAATCCCGGATGGTGAACGCAGATCGTCATTGTGGAAGCAGGGATGGGAATTTTTTGCCGGTGGGATGGCGCAAGTTTATATGCAGGTCAAGCGCGGTTATTTTGCCAAGGCTGTAATCGCGTTTTTTTCTGGGATCAGTGATTTTTTTATCTGGTTGTTCTGGTCCGGGCCGTGGTATTTGAAGTTGGGTTCAGTTGTCACGTTGATTATTTGTCTGTTTGGAATACTAAAAAGACGGCAGCGACAAATGTATGGAGGACATATATCGAAACCTCTATCACATTTGCATCAGCAGCTCTACCGGATTGAAAAGGGACTTAAAAAAAGACGGGTTTATCGGCATTCATCAACAACAATCAGTGAATTGATTGATGCCCTCAAACAGCATCCCAATTTTCATGGTCGGGATGAAGCGATCAACTTGCTGAATCAATATCAATCCTTGCGTTATCGCTCTACATGCCTATCCGAGGTAAAACTTGATGAATTTGAAAAAGAAGTTGGGCTGTGGCGACGGAAAAGTCGTCTACTCTGGCCGGTCCTGTAATTGAGTAAAATCAGCAAGTGGCGACAAGAGCGAAACGATATTTTTTACTAAATTTTGGCGATTGGCTTTTTTTGCCGGATCATCATCATTTACTCTTACTTTATCGAAAAATCGATCGACTGGATTTTTTAAGGTGGCAATTTCAGCTAACGCGGCAAGGTATTCTTCGTTCTCGATGTTGGTACTGATGCGATCTTTCACCTGTTTATAGCTGTTCCATAATTCAAGTTCTTCAGTCTCGCTAAATCCATCGGGATTGACTGCACCGGTGATGGTGAGGTTTTTAATAATATTATTTGCCCGCTTGAATGCCGCGGTGAGATCATAATAATCTTCCCGGCCGCGAAATTGTTCAAGCGCCTCTAATCGCATCAGTACTTTGGTCAAATTATACCAAGGGGTGGAGGCATTCACTATGGCGCGGATTAAATCTGTCGGAAAATTCCATCTGGTTTTAATCGGTGAATCTTCGTGAAACAATCCTTCTAGTCGATTAAAAATGAACTCCAGGATATCCGCATGCAGGGTATCCCGCTTAATTTGGGATAATATTCTCTCATATAATCGCAGAGATTGTGAGATGACATCAGCAAGATTGAATTGAAATCCATGGCGCAGGATGATTGCAATGGCGGTTAATGCTGCTCTTCGGACCGCGTAGGGATCGGCTGATCCTTTGGGCATTTTCCCAATCCCTATGATGCCAACCAAAGTATCTATTCTGTCTGCAATTCCTACAATTGCAGCCATGGGGGATTGGGGATAATCATCCGCCAAGCTGTGGGGAAGATAGTGATCTCGAATCCCATCAGCGACCACGTTTGGCAATCCTTCCTGTAAGGCGTAATGCCGGCCCATTTCACCTTGAAGCGCGGGGAATTCGCCAACCATCAGGGTGGTGAGATCGGTTTTACAGAGCTGGGCAATTTGACGGGTTTGCTCCATGGCGGATTCGCTCAATCCAAGTTGCCTGGTCAGGTAATCGGATAATTCTATGATCCGTTCAACTTTTTCCTGGATGGTTCCCAGATCCGCATAAAAGATCAATCCTTCAAGACGTTTGACGCGTTCACTCAAGTGAATTTTTTTGTCTTCGCTGAGAAAGAACTCGGCATCTGCGAATCGGGATAGAAGCACTTTTGTATAGCCATTGCTGACGATATCCATATCCCGGCATTGGTTATTTGAAATGGCGATATACGAATTCGCCAAAGCCTTGGAGGGATGATGAAGAGCAAAAAATTTTTGATGTTTTTTCATCTCAGAAATCAACACAATTTCCGGTATGGTCAAATACTTTTCGGGAAAGCGGCATAGAATTGGGATGGGAAACTCGACAAGATGAGTGACTTCTCTTAACAACTCAGGATCCTCCCGCCATTGCAGGCCATTTGCGGATGCGATTTCCTCTATTTGTCTCCTGATCAAGGTTTCACGCTCATGATGGTCAACGATCACAAATGCCTGTCGAAGCTTGGTCAGGTAATCCTCTCTCGCCGCTGACATAAGTATGTGTTGCGGGTGAAGAAAACGATGTCCATAACTGAATTTGTCCGCTTTCACTGCGGCGAATTCAATCGCCACGATTTCGGTTCCCAATAGAGCGGTAATCCATTTGATCGGTCGTACGAATGGCACACTGTTGTTTCCCCACCGCATGGTTTTGTACCAGGGAATATCCTTGAGCAGTAGCGGCAGGTTTTGCGAAAGGATCACACTGGTCGGTAATCCGATCTGTTTGTTCTCAATGTATACATAGGAATCATTATCGGATTCCTTGACATAAAGATCGGCAACGGTGCCATTGTTTTTTGCGGCAAACCCACTGGCTGCCTTGGTCCAATTACCGGTATGATCCTTGGCTAAGCGTAAGGGGGGGCCTTTGATGGTAGTCAAAGTATCCGGTTGTTTTAGTGATATTTCAGTAATTGAAATGACGATTCGCCGTGGTGTGACAAAGATCTGGGGATCGATAAGCGTCAGGGAGTGATTGATCAAATGTTTTTCAATTAATTTCGGTAAAATTGTAAGCAATGAAGGGATCACCTGAGCCGGCATCTCTTCAATCCCAATCTCAATCAATAGCGGGAGAGAGGATACTGGAGAATTTGTGCCACATTGTATCTGTTCCTCCGCAATTGACCTGGCAACTGAAGGTTGAGGGAGTGAATCTGGGATAAGTGTTGACTTCAGTAGCGGAAAGCCCAGAGTTTCGCGGTTACTCAACCAGGTTTGGGCGGTATGTTTTGCCAACGCGCGCACCTGCAGGATATAATTCTGCCGTTCACTTACTGAAATCGCACCCCTGGCATCCAAAAGATTAAATGCATGACTGGCTTTGAGGCAATAGTCCATTGCGGGGATGGGACAGGCGGACTCATTCAACCGCGAACATTCAGTTGCATAGTGGTGAAATAATTCCAAAAGCATCTGAACATCGGCCAGTTCAAAGTTATATCGTGAAAACTGGACTTCATTCTGATGAAAGAGTTCTCCATAGGTAAAATTCTCGTTATAATCCAGTTCGAATACATTATTTTTCTTCGCTAAAAACAGACAAATTCTTTCCAGTCCATAGGTGATTTCACCCATGATCGGATTCAGCTCGCATCCCCCAACCTGTTGAAAGTAGGTAAATTGCGTAATCTCCATACCATCGACCCACACTTCCCAACCTAAACCCCATGCTCCGAGAGTTGGGGATTCCCAATCATCATGAACCAAACGAATGTCATGATCCCGGGGATCAATGCCAATACCAAACAGGGATTGCAGATATTTGTCAATGATGTCGGGTGGACTCGGTTTCATTACCACTTGGAATTGATAATAATGCTGTAACCGAATGGGATTATCCCCATATCGACCATCTGCCGGTCGCCGGCAGGGTTCAACATAGGCAGCGTTAAAGGGTTCCGGCCCCAGGGATCGGAGAAAGGTTGCCGCGTTAAAAGTTGCAGCTCCTTTCTCCGTGTCGTACGGTTGTAGAATCAGGCATCCTTGGCGACTCCAAAAGTGTTGTAGGGATAAAATAAGTTCTTGAAAATGCATTTAATGCTGTACCAATAAAAAAATTGAGTTAATTATATGATATTAATTATGATTGTTTCCTGATCTTGAAAATCAAAACGTTGTTTAATTTTAACATGTATATTATGGACAGTGATTGAAAGCGATCAATAAGATGGATCAAAAAAACCAACCTTCACGAATTATCTCAGACCAGGAAATAGATATGTACCTGGCCATAACAATTTTCTATGTCTTTGTTGACATATTTATCAAAGCCGCACTACTGAAAATCCTCCTGCTGATCCTATTGACGGTGATTACCATTTTGATTGGCATCCAGTTCTTCAGGCCGGAGATTCTACAAAATTTGCCAAAGTGGTTGTTTAACAGCTTGAATCAGATGGTTGAACGACTCCGAATTTTTCCCTTCGAATTCCTGTTGATAATCGGCATATTTTATACGTATTTTTTAGCGATTAAGGATCCTATGGAAGTGAATCGGATTGATCGGATAAACTCCACTGTGTTGATCGGTTTGGCATTCGTTTTTTCACATCTTGCGGAAAAAGCCAAACATACCGGGCATCATGGATTCCGTTCGGCTTGGGAGCTCATTATCAAACCTCTCTTTCATATTAAAATCATCAATCGCCAAGATTCGGCCTCATATCAGAAGGCATCCCAATCCAATCCAGATGCGAATGGTTTATTGAACCTTGAGCAACAGAAATTCATCTCGAATAATGAAAATTCTTATTCAACAACCGAAGTAACATTAGAAGATAATTTCTCATTGAACTCGGAATGGGAGAAGGCCCAGGATATTCGCTGGAAAGAATGGTTAATTGAGGAAATGGGGCGACTTAGTGGTAATTCAAATTCTTAGTTCTTCAGTGAAAAAACGATACCTTCATATATCCTGAGTTTTAACCAAGGCTCGAACCATTGATTATTTGATGCTTGTCCTAATCTACACATTATCAAACTCTGATTACGTTGATTTAATGGAATGTTGCAGTCGTATGAATTTGAATAAACCCTATCGATTGCGTGAAAGCGATTTGGAATTGGATGTCAAAAACATACTTACTGCAATGAAATCAGATTCTCGCTCTGGCGGTGATCGAGAGTTTGAGATAACCGATAAAAGTTTTTTTGATCCGCTGCCCTTCGGATCTTTTATCATGTTTTATCAAATCCCCCGTAAAATTATCGAAGAAATCATTGCCTGGTACAAGACCAGAAAACAATGGCCAGTATTTGCCTTGATTTTACCTGCCAGCCTTGAAATGAAATTAAAGGATTTATTCCAACATCTTATCGATGATCGGTTAAAAGAAATTGAGTTCAAAAACAATAAACCCAAGATGATTTGATCAGCGGTTTTTTTACCGATGCTGCGATGTCATATAATTGTTGATATCCCGATATGGGGGTGGGATTTGTAAACCACCCACATCAACCTATAAATCTCCTTTTGATACGAACACATAACCATCACCTAACGCCAATACTCGTTCAGGTTGCAGCCTACCACGCAGAACATATTGAGACCAATAAAATATTGGGCACTGAAATCATATCATATAACGTCGTTTATTGATTGATTTTGAATTAATCAGATTCATTGGGAGTTTTTTAGTTTGAATATTCCAAATAACCACCATGCAATTATAAGGGTTGGAATACATTTAATTTCATTCAATAATTTTTCTCCATGAGGCGGTCCGAATTATTTTAATATTATCATGATATACTGAACGCTGAATAATTAACTCCCTGTATCGTTCCTTTAATTTTGCCACGATGATATCGTCAAAGACACCTTCTTTGATACGCCAATGCAAGATATCCCTGCGGATCGTAAAACAGAGTAATTTGAATACAGTGAAAAATGTCTGCCAATACCATGAATGTAACAAGAAACCCAACCAGCGATTGCGAACGGTCGGCAATGCAAATAAATATGGATCCAAACCCACTGACGAGATTCCCAATCCGCTTCCCAAACGTCTGAGATATTCCCAATTCAATCGTGATGTCGGCAAATAATGCTTATACGACAAACGCCGGTCATACCATAATCGCCATCCACTAATGCACAGTGCATGGCAAATTTCGTTATCTTCACCAGAGGTTAATTTTTTCCCGGATCGTCCTGTTAACATGGGCTGAAATCCGTTTTTATACAGTTTGTTGAGTGCTGATTTTCGGATGGTCAAACCAGCACCCCATAACCATCCTCGAGTTTCGGTGATGTCCCCAAATTCAGCAGCCTGATCTCCTACGGCATAGAAGCCCTTAAATTTTTCAAACCAGGACGGTGGCTCTATTTCACATACTGCCTCGCCATCCCCCCCACAGGCGCCGACTTCAGGATGATTCGTCATGATGTCATAGACTGCTTCAATCCAGGCATTGCAAACCCAGTTATCATCGTCGATAAAACTGAGATATTCAAACTGGGCATTTTTAATACCTGCTTCACGGGCATGTGATAGGCCAGGTTGTTGTTCCGGGATAACCCGGAGTGGAATGGATGTAATTTTGGGCCAGAATTTTCGCGCGACATCAGCAGTGTTGTCAGTCGAAGCATTGTCCACAACGATGACTTCCCAAGCGATATTTTGAGACTGTTCCTGTGCTACGAGATGCTTGAGTGTCATCGGCAAGCGTTGGGCACTGTTATAACAACAAATGATTATGCTAACCCCATCGACCATGATACTACCTTATGTTTAATGGGAAAAACAATAAGAAATAAATGAATATTAACCACGGATCATACGGATAAACGCGGATGGGGAATTTAACCATCAGCAAGTTAATATCTACGTGAGGTTGAATATTCTCAACGGAGAATATTGCCAATGGAGAATCATTCTACTGAAGTATGAATAACCCTCGCGATTTGCCATCATTTTATATAACTGATACATGGTAAAAAAATCCGTGCCGATCCGTTCCATCTGTGGTAAAAACTATTTCGATATGACACCGTTAGTTTGGGATTTTTGCGGTTATCAAATTTCCATTATATCCGGGATTAAAAGTAATTTTGGTGATGTTCTACTGCGTCAACTGATCCGCAGTCACATCACCCACATCAATATTTTGCAGCTCGATCATGGATTTGAACTTGGAGGTTGGATTGGCTATCAATTCCCTGAAAGTCCCCGATTCCGCGATCCTCCCGTCTTCAAGCACATAGATGTAATCCGCGTTTTTCACGGTCGACAACCGATGCGCAATCATAATGATCGTCATCCGCCCTTTGAGATCATGGATACTTTGCTGGATGAAGCGCTCCGATTCCGAATCCAGGGCGCTGGTAGCTTCATCAAATATCAGTATCTCCGGTTGCTTATAGAGCTCCCGCGCAATCGCGATCCGTTGCCGTTGCCCACCGGATAGCCGCACCCCCCGATCGCCGACAATGGTATTATACCCATCTTCCAGATCATTGATAAATTCGTCGGCATACGCCAATTTGGCCGCATCTTCCACCTGTTGTATGTTCCCTGCATCAATATTATCCGACTCCCAGAGGGAAATATTTTGCGCGATGCTGTCATCGAAAATCACGCACTCCTGAGTGACATACCCGATTTTTTCTCTCAACAATTGGATGTTGATTTGATCATAACTGATCCCATCAATGCAAACCGTCCCGCCGGTTGCTCGCAGGATACCAGTTATGAGATCAACCAGGGTCGATTTTCCGGCGCCCGATGGGCCGACAATTGCGATAGTGCTGTTCCGAGCAATATCCAAATTGATATCAGATAATACCTGGTTATCACCATACTTGAAGTGAAGATTTTTTAAGGAAATGCCTTGCTTAAAATTGGTAATACTTTGAGTCCCCAATGGTTCTTTATGCTGCTCGATATCATGAATGAAATCGAGGACTGTTTCAACGCCACCGATCTGGCCCATTAACCCCTGCCATTCATTATGCAGATTGGTTAGCTTTAGTATCACCCTGAATAAGAAAATCAATGTCACCATGACCAAAGCCATGTCTGATTTTAGTATGACAATGAAGACATAGATCATCGATAATAAAAATAAATAAGCAGCCGGATCTTTGGATGACTGGAGAACACCTGATCCCAATTGAATTTTATATTGTTTTCTGGCGAGTGTATCGATGGATTCAAAGACATTCTGATTTATTCTTTCTGACCGATGCGTAGACAATAGATACTTGAATGCTTGCAGTACTTGAATTAACCAATGATTGAATCGTCCAGATTCCAGAGAGATTTCTTTCGATACTTTTGATATTCTTGTGGACACCAGGTTAAATATTGAGGATAACAAAAAACCGGTTATCGATGCGAAGATTGCGAATTTCCAATTGAGGAAGAATGCAAACATCAGGTTAACCGAAATCAGAATCAGATTGACCAGAGCGGTTGAATAAATTCGAAACCCCATTATGGCCTTGCCGGCTTCTCCCAGAATGATGTTGGTCAGCCGGCCGGTGTTGTAATTCAAGCAATACTGATAATCAACCTTGAAAAAGGCGCTGATCATCTTTTTCCTTAAATTCACAGTAATCAATCTGAGCAGCCAGGCTTCGAATGATTCTCCCATCAGTCTGACGCCAAAGGAGATCAGAATAAACGATGACGTTAACATCAATGTGGAAGCAATACTGACCGGCAGTTCCAAAAAGCTGAAAACATTGGTAATGCTATTAAATTGCCAGGTATTAGGTGGAGTATCATTTAATGACTGCGAAATAATCGGTAACACCAGAACCAACCCCAGGTTTTCCAACAAAACTGATATACCGGTTACCAGTATGTAAAGATAGAATTTCCGGCCTGCCAACTGCACAAATGCCTGGCGATAAAACAATAATCCTCTTAGCAATGTTGTTGGTTTTTTCATTGTTTGGTTAATTCTTATTTCCTTATTCGACACATCGCTTTGAGTGATCGATTGTTGAATTTATGATACCTGAGCGACCGATTTCAATGAACATAATTATACGGTCGCATACACCTATTCATTCGTAACCTTCAATGACCAGGTCTGTGATTTAAAACTTCTTGTTGTTGAATTGTCAATTCTTTCGCATTGATCACTTGATGAATGCTCCCATTATCAAGCGAATATCGCATAAACTGGCCGTAATACGATAATTCAGAATCACTGATGTACACACACGGCAAAGCCTCTACAAATGATTTTAACCACGGATCCTCCTTCACCCCATTGGCTTCAGAAGGACTGGTTACACGGATGAACGCGGTTGGGCAGGAAGAAAATCAGTTTGTTGGGACGCCCCCAGCCCAAGAAATAACAAACAGAGAGTGGTATTCTGAAAATTTAGTTTTCAAAACGCCACCCAGCGTCAATGACCAAATAAATTAGTCTATGCAATTACCAGATGGATTCTTCGAGGAATTTGGAATTTTTGCACTTTATTGAATACCTTAAAAGGCCAATAAATGGCCGATATAATCATGATAACGTTAAAACCAGTAGGTGGACTTTGTAATCGGATGCGTGCGATTTCCTCCACTTATGCCTTGGCGAGCAAGATGAAGCGGGAATTACATGTCATCTGGTCTGTAAACGAGGAACTAGGTGCAAGTTATAACGATCTATTTGTGCTCAATGGAAAATTTGAGGTTACCAACCTTTACCCCAAATACTCGATTCGCGATCAATTAATCGAATATGTTCACACCCCGCCTGGAAAAAGAATCAAAAGAAAAGTATTCAAGTTTTTCATTAAATGGAAATTTGATTGTGTGCTGCATCATTCAGAATTATTAAAAGGCACAGATGAAAATCTTCAACTGGAAACTATGATTCACACTGCTAATTCCGTGCTCTTGTCAACTTTTAATAACTACTATCAAAGTCAACAGCATCATCATTTAATATTCGAGCCCATATACAGTTTGAGTGAAGACATTAAAAAGAATGCGGAAAAATTAAATAGTGATACCATTGGAATCCATATTCGTCGAACTGATAATCTCTTATCAATTCAGCATAGCAAGATTGATCACTTCATGCAAATTATGGAGAACGAAATTAAGACCAATGAGAGAACATGTTTTTTTCTGGCAACGGATTGCCTGGAAACTCAAAATTATCTTCTTAACCGTTTTCATAATCGAATTATTTATCGAGAAAAAGAATTTTCACGAACCTCAACCAAGGGAATGCATGATGCTGTAATTGATCTCTATCTTTTGGCAAAAACATCTAAAATTATTGGCTCATATTATAGCTCTTATTCAAGGACAGCCTCAATACTTGGAGGAAAACAATTAATTGTCGTCAAAGGCTGAAGTTAAACGGGATGAAAATTAATGATGCTTAAAAACCAGGAAGGAGATTGACACTCTAAAGAACGGTTTTGAATCATGAATAAAGTAATCGAAGAGATCTTCCAATCAGGTACGGTTAAGGACGAAAATGGCAATGTTTACAACATTCATTCGAACATCAATTTAAATGAGGGAAAATATTTGTCCGAACTTATTGAATCGGATCAATCGATAATCAGGACCTTGGAAATCGGCTGTGCCTATGGAATCAGTTCCATGTTCATCTGTGAAGCACTGGCAAATCGAAAAAACCGGAGTCATCTAATTATTGATCCCTGCCAGTCAAAAGAATGGAATGCCATTGGTATGGCAAATCTCAAACGTGCAGGATTCGATTTTTTTGAGCTGATTGAAAAACCATCGGAATTTGTTCTTCCTAAACTAGCAGAGAGTTGTTCAGGCACTTTTGATCTGATTTTTATCGACGGTTGGCATACCTTTGACCACACCTTATTAGATATATACTATGCCAATCTGCTGATCAGAGTAGGCGGATACATCGTTATCGATGATTGTAACTGGGCTTCGGTTTCAAAAGCCGTCTCCTATCTATCCAGTTATCCTGCATACATAATGTATTCACAAGTACAGAAAGAATTGGGATACTTTAAGCAAGTTAAGAAAAAAATCATCGACCATTTCCCTGATTTTCTACTAAATTATTGCCTGCCAAAGATTATATATGACCGAATTATCAGAATGAGATATGCAAAAGTAGTAGCATTAAAGAAGATCAAGGAGGACAATCGAAATTGGGATTGGTTTATTGCTTTCTGAAAAATATGAAAATACCAAATATTAAAAAAATATTTTTTAAGTATTTTTTTCACAATCTTAGAGACTATCGACAGACAGTATTCCTGGCTGGATATAGTGCCCCCATAAAAAGTAGGACAGTATATTACTGGAGTATTCGGGAAGCAA
>CAZTTH010000031.1:0-42964 GCA_964615975.1 uncultured Lentisphaerales bacterium
CCCCGTGAACCTTTACTGTAATCTGATATTGGCGTTTGGTCTTTCATGTGTAGGATAGGTGGGAGCCTGAGAAATCCCCTCGTCAGGGGGGGTGGAGGCAACGTTGAAATACCACCCTTGAGTGATTAGACGTCTAACCTGAGTCCGTAATCCGGATCGGGGACCGTGTCAGAGGGTCAGTTTGACTGGGGCGGTTTCCTCCCAAATTGTAACGGAGGAGTTCGAAGGTGCACTCAGCATGGTTGGCAATCATGCCACGAGCGTAAGGGTATAAGTGCGCTTTACTGTGAGACCGACGGGTCGAGCAGTTGCGAAAGCAGGACCTAGTGATCCAGCGGTGGAATGTGGCATCGCCGTTGCTCATCGGATAAAAGGTACTCCGGGGATAACAGGCTGATCGCGCCCAAGCGTCCATAGCGACGGCGCGGTTTGGCACCTCGATGTCGGCTCATCACATCCTGGGGCTGTAGAAGGTCCCAAGGGTTCGGCTGTTCGCCGATTAAAGTGGTACGCGAGCTGGGTTCAGAACGTCGTAAGACAGTTCGGTCCTTATCCTCTGTGGGCGTAGGATACTTGATGGGATCATTCCCTAGTACGAGAGGACCGGGAATGAGCGACCTCTGGTGTTCCAGTTGTTCCGCCAAGGAGCAGTGCTGGGTAGCTATGTCGCGAAAGGATAAGCGCTGAAAGCATCTAAGTGCTAAGCCAACCCAAAGATAGGGTATCCCCATCTTTCTGCGCAAGTAGAAAGATATAAGGCCCCCGGAAGACTACCGGGTTGATAGGCTGGGTGTGTAAGATCAGTAATGATTTGAGCTAACCAGTACTAATTGGCCATCAGGCTTGACCACCATTTTTTTTAGTACAATATGAATTCAAGGAGTATATATTGTTGACAAATGATAATGCTTCTTGTAAACGAATAATTTTAGGCTGGTGATAACAGCAAGGAGGTAAACACCCGTTCCCTTACCGAACACGGAAGTTAAGTTCCTTTGCGGCGATGGTACTGTCCAGAAGAGGATGGGAGAGTAGCGCGTTGCCAGCCTTTTATTATTTTAAATCCACAGATGATAATACACGTTAAGTGATACTTCTGGTGGTGATTATCGATAGCAGCACATTGGAGAGTTAAACTCATAGCAGTCAAAGTCTGTAAGAAAAATAATCTTCACTGATCAGCAGGATGAATTTAAATTGGCAACGGCTATGTCGATTTAGTCAATAATACTCCATGCGATGGTTGATCAGATATTTTAATTAATGAGAAATTGATATTACAAAAACTTCGGATTTATTGTCTTAAATATTATCTTCATCATCTCCAGTGGAAGATCAACAGAATTCTGAACGATATGCGAATTAAGTTGAGTTATGATGTTTAAAAATTCCCTGCCCTATTTTTTAGTATTTGAATTTTTCTTTATTTCTATCTGTTTAGCAGGGGATGGCACCCATAAACCGAAAAAGGCGGATACGAATCAACCCCTGTCGAAGACCCCAATTAATGTCGAATATAAACCACCCCTGCGTGGAGCACCTAAATATCGTGTCAGTGCCGGTATTCGTGGCAATCAGAATACCCAGCATCCCCAACTAACCATTTTATGTCCGGAAGAGGTTGGATTTACGTATCAGGATCAACCTACAGTATTTTGGTTTCTAAATCAGTCAACCGCTTATCCGATAGAGATTTCCATTATCCGGAATACCGCCACTGTACTTAATTATCATTTGCCGAATGGGGTGAATGCGGGGTTGCAAAAGATTGCAATTGATGCCCATGATTTTAAACTAAAACCAGATGTGGATTATGAAATCATTGTGGCATTGATTATCGACTCCAATCAACGCACCAAAGACATCGTTGCCACAGGGGCGATTCGCTTAATTAGTACAACCGATACGAACAAAACTCCGGAGAATAAAGTTGATTTGCCAGCTTATTATGCCCAACAGGGAATTTGGTATGACTCGCTGAGTTCGGCAATCAATCAGATAGAAAGCGATCAAAATTTTGATTTTCGATCAGCGGTTTTGGAATTAATCAAACAAGTTGGACTGACTGAAGTCGCTGAAATTGCGAATAAAAATCCGGCGTTATTAACGGGAAATCATGGTCAAATAAAGTGATATGGTTATAAAGGGATATTATAACCGCACTTACTTATTAATGGTTATTTTATCCTGTGGTTTTCCCTTCCAATCCGACGATTTAGTCCATGCTCAAATCGTTACCGATGCGACGTATGGCTTGCCTCAAGTGCTCACTGGCCCAAACTATTTAATTCAATCAGAATTAGGCAAAACGGTGGGGGGGAATTTATTTCACAGCTTTCAGGAATTTAATCTCAGTGAGACCGAGTCAGCGTCTTTTATTGGGGATAAGACGATAAAGAATATTATCTCCCGGGTAACCGGTGGCAATAAATCGGTTCTCAATGGACTTGTTCGCTCGGAAATTGATGGAGCCAATTTTTACTTTATTAATCCAATGGGCATTATCTTTGGTCCATCAGCACACCTGGATGTCAGTGGCGCGATTATTTTCAGTACTGCTGATATAATCGAATTATCTGATGGAGGCTATTTTAGCGCGGTCAACTCCCAATCAGATCTGCTAACCATTGGTTCTCCGGAAACATTTGGATTTCTGTCCCTTCAACCCACTCCTCTCATTGTCTCAGGGAGTTTTTTACAGACCGCGATTGGTGAAACGTTATCATTGATAGCTGGAAATATTGAGTTATCGGGGGGTAACATAACCGTTGAGGCAGGTATGCTTAATCTGGTCTCGGTGGGTTCTTCGGGTAATATAAACCTGGCTGCAGTGGATAATATTCATAAAATTTCCTGGTCGGATTTTTTGCGCTGGGGTGCTATTGCTGTATATGATGGACAGAATATAAATCTTGACGGTGCTTCCGGGAGCGGATTATCCCTAAAGGCAGGCACATTAACGATAAATGATTCAGTGATTCATGCGATCAGTACTGTGGAAGGCGGTAAATCGATCAACATTCAGGTGCAGGATAAAATTGAATTAAGTGACGGCGCCGAAATCAGCACTGTTTCTCAAGGTTCATATCGTAGTGGTGATGTAGGCATAATAGCATCAGAGTTAATTGTCCGAAATGGATCAATAATCCTATCGCTAAGTGAAGGCCCAGCTTCAGGAGGACACATAAGTGTAAAGGCGCAACAAATTTACTTGGAAGACCTTGGAGCCTTGGCGCGCACTGGAATCGTCGCGGATACAGTGAGTAATTTCAACTCTGGCATTGCAGGCAATATTAATTTAATAAGCTCAGAATTGATAATTCACGGTGAAGCGTTGATAAGTTCAAGTACTTTTGGTGATGGTGATTGTGGGCGGATTGATGTCATTGCGGACACCATCATGATCAATGGCTATAATTCTGAATTTTCCCCGGGAATATACTCACAGGTTTCAAAAAGTGATAATTCTGGCATTGGCGGTGTGATAACCATCGAAGCATCTCAACTGATTCTGACCCGGGGAGGGGTCATATCATCAGTATCATCTGGCATAGGTCGCAGCGGAGATATTGAAATAACAACCCAGCAGATCACCATTTCGGGGAAAAATACTGATTTTGCCACCGGCATATTTTCATTTACGGAAGCAGAAGATAACGGTGGATCAGGTGGTAATATCATAATCAGTGCGTCCATAGTAAAATTAAGTGATGGAGCGGTCATCAGTGCGGATACATTTGGCACCGGGAATGCCGGCACGATCCTTATTGACGCGGGAAAAATTCATCTCTCAGGTCATCAAACAGGATTATTTAGTGATTCCGCATTGATTTCAGGAGGAGGTGATGGTGGCAATATCATCATTAACGCGGGAGATTTAAACCTTGAGGATGGCGCAAGGTTAACGACCATAACCTATGGAACAGGAGTGGGTGGAAATATTTTGATTCATACCGAAAGCTTGGAGCTTATGGGTTTACACACAACTATTTCCAGTGAAACTGTGGGGGAAATCACCCCTGGTGGCGATGGTGGAGACATTAAAGTCAACACGAAAATGCTTGAAGTAAAATTGGGCGCCAGCATCAATGCCGGGACTTCTGGATCTGGTGCGGGTGGGATGATTTCCATTGATGCTGAAAATGGAATAATTGCGGGCATTCCGGGTGGAAGTCGAAGTGGTGTGATGTCAGAATCTTCTTCGATACGATTCCATGGTAAGGGTGGCGATATCAATATCTATGGCAATCGATTAGACGTGATCTCGAATGGCTTAATTTCGGTTGCTTCGATGAATCGCGGAAATGCTGGCAAAATCTCCATCGCCATGCAAGCATCATTAACTCTGAATCAGGGTGCTATCGCATCTTCCGCTCTTGATGGCAACGGTGGTGATATCACTATCAATGCGGTGCAGCAACTCATGATTGTTAATAGTAAAGTCTCCTCCGCCGCCGGCGGGAATGGGGGAGTTATATCATTACAATCCGGTGATATATTCTCTGTAGTGAATAGTAATGTAATCGCTTATGCGATTAACGATGGTGGTAATATCCATATTGATTCATTCGATGTAATTCTCGATCGGTCATTGCTTAACGCGTCGGCGATTAATGGTGCAGGCGGAAATATAACCATTACTTCCCATTATTTTTGGCCAACACCAGATAGCATAATTGATGCTTCATCGCAATTTGGTTTGGCTGGTGAAATTGATGTGTTCACTGCTGAAATCGATTTCGGGAGTATTTTCGTGGACTTACCAACAGATTATGAAACTGATCCAGGAATGCAAGAGCGTTGTGCGGTACGATTTGATGATAAGGTGAGTTATATCCGTATTCAAGAGCGGGTGGACGTTCACAGTGAGCATAATCATTTTTGTCCTGTTTATGAGCAAATTTATATCGATGATAGGGCAAGAAAGAATCCATGAAACACCGGTAAAACAGGTTCGTCATCGATTATTGTATAAAAGCAACGTGATATTCACCGCGAACAGAATTAAAGAGCTTGATTTGATTGGCAGTGCGGAATTCCTTACAGGTTATAATACGTTCCTTGATTTTACCTTCGTTGAGCAATTTCTGACGCATGGTGCCGGGCAATAAGCCGCACTTCGCCGGGGGTGTGTACCAGTGATTATCGATGTTTATGGCCACATTTGCTATGGTTGATTCAGTGATTTCCCCACGTTCATTGTAAAGGATAATGTCATCAACACCAGATGCAGATGCTTTTGCCTGTTCGTAAACCTGTCGATTTGTGGTTTTGTGGTAAAGGAAAATATTCCCGGTGGATATCGGGGAATCTGCCAATGCGATTTGAATGGGTCTTTTTCGGCGTTGTTTGGTAATGATTCGCGCTTCAATGGCAAACTTTCCGCTGCGATTCAATAACAGGCGAATTTTCATCGGACATATCCAATCCCGTGCGACCTCCTGCAGACGATTGACAATCGTTTGCAATGGACAGGGAAAATTAAAATAATCCGCGGATGCTTTCAGGCGTATCAAATGCAAGTCGATTAGTTGATAATTCTGAGTCGGTAAATACAGCATGGTTTCCACTAACTGAAATTGAGGTTGTTTGATTTTGGTTAAAATTTCTGCCTTGGTCAAACATTCAACATATTCATTTTCTTGCTCTGAACCTGCCACCACCGCGCTCCCAACCGGATATATTCCCCGCCCTTGGTGGTCAAGGGTTAAGGTTCGGATCGCGACATTAAAATATGCGTCACCTCCGGGTTTAATCATGCCAATGCAGCCGCAGTAATTTCCCCGGCATAAAGTTTCATATCGAGCAATCAACTCCATCGCCTTGATTTTAGGGGTTCCGGTCACTGACCCGGGGGGAAACAGGGCAGTCATAATATCGGTCATGGTGGTGCGATACTGCAATCGCGCTTGTACCGTGGACGTCATTTGAATAATGGTGGGATAAATGGCCGTTTCATAAAGAGCCTTTACCTTGACTCCCCCATTTATGGCGATTTTACCCAAATCGTTGCGCATTAGATCCACAATCATGACGTTTTCAGCGCGATCCTTGGGGTTGGTTTCCAAGTCCTTGCAAAGTTGTAGATCTTCTCTCACATTCAAGCCCCTCGGGCGTGACCCTTTCATCGGCTTGACGGTTAACAAATCATCGTGAAGCGCAAAAAACAATTCTGGTGACAGCGAAAGGATGTTTTGGTTATCTTGATGTATCCAGGCACAGTACGCCGACTGTTGTGCATTCCGCAAATCCTGATAAAAATTCCGTACCTTCCCGGCAAATTCGAAGGTCAATGGAAAGGTGTAATTGATTTGATATATGTCACCGTGTCGGATGTGTTCTTTAAGCTGCTGAAAGAGCTGGTGATAATTATTCTGATCAACTAGAGGAATGATCTGGGATAAATGGTACTTGGTGGTTGAAGATGGTGTTGCTGTCGATCGATTCTGGGGTGTATCCGCCTGAGTTTTCCATGGATAAAAAATTCCATTGACCAGATCTTCATCGACAGGTTGCGATTGCTTCGCTACTCCAAACCACAATAGTGGAGACGATTCATTCTTTCCTGGTGTCTGCATGGCCGAATCCAATCCCGAGGCTGCTTCATATGCCAGGTAACCAACCACATAATATCGTTTGCTGATCGCTGCTTCCACACGAAGCATGGCATCTCGGATGGCTTCGGGTTTATACGCGACAATGATCTCAATGAAATCGGTGAAAAACAATTCTTCGCAGTGAGAATTTGCGGTTTGAAAATGCAACCAGATAAACGGTTTATCTAAAGCAGTACTGATATTCTTATGAGCGTTCATGGCTTACTTGCCAACAGATGATTTTTTGGGTAATTATCTTGATATAAAAATCCATTCAGAATCAATGGTTATGACGAATCGGGGGGATGGATTTTCTGCCTGGTAAAATTAATCTCATATGGATGCCTGGATTATCTCCCATTGATAGCATTACAGTTAGTGAATCATTATCCCCAATAATTTTGTCTCATTGTTCTTGAAGATCATTTACAACCTGGATTCTCATGAGATGTGATCCAGGCCATGATGCTCCAGGTATCAATATTCAAATATGCCATGCATTGATGCATCAAGGCATTGATGATAGGTTTAACGCATTTGCTTTTCGAGCTGAAAAACATGCACGGTGAATTCTAGCAATATAACCGCAATAAATCCTTTAGGTTCGATGTTGCCATTAAAATGATAGAACGATTGGTCAAGTTTATCGCTTATGTCAATGAAAAAATCGGGATTATCTGTTCCTGGTTCAGCGCCGCATTGGTTGTTGTTATCTCCCTCGAAGTCATTTTTCGCTACTGTTTCAATCTCAACAGTGTCGGAATCCAAGAGTTGGAATGGCATATGTTTTCACTGTTGTTCATTGGGAGCATGGCTTATACTCTGAAACATGACCGGCATGTGCGCGTGGATGTCATTTATAATCACCTTTCAATCAAGCAAAAAGCCTGGATCGATACCATTGGTTCCCTTGTATTTCTCATTCCCATGTCATGGTTAATCATCTGGACTTCCCGAGATTTTATCTGCAACGCGTTCCAAATTCGTGAAGGCTCACCCAATCCCGGTGGACTCCCTACCTGGTATCTTCTCAAGGCCTTGATACCAATTGCCTTCGGCTTGTTGTTATTACAGACGCTGGTGTTGATATACCAATCTCTCTCCATCATTTTTCCGTCCCGAGATAAATCATGATTTTCTTCCCGGTTCACTTATGACATTTTTGCTTTTTGGCATCTTGATAATCTGTCTGTTGGCGGGATTTCCCGTGGCATTTACCCTGGGTGGGGTGTCGACCATTTTCGGGCTGATGACCTTTGGCATGGACTTCTTTAATTTGATTCCGCTACGCATATGGGGCATCATGACCAATTATATTCTGCTTGCAGTGCCGTTGTTTGTGTTCATGGGGGTCATGTTGGAAAAATCCGGAATCGCAGCAACGCTACTCGAAACCATGGCATTATTGTTTGGCCGGATGCGTGGCGGCTTGGCGTATTCGATTATCACGGTGGGAGCGATCCTGGCGGCAACCACCGGCATTGTTGGTGCTACAGTTGTTACCATGGGCATGTTGAGTTTACCGACGATGATTAAACGGGGGTATCATCCGATGGTGGCGACTGGTGCAATCGCTGCTTCCGGCACACTCGGTCAGATAATTCCACCAAGTATCATCCTGGTTCTGCTGGGAAGTGTTCTTAATGTTCCGGTCGGCGATTTATTTATGGGTGCAGTGATCCCCGGACTGCTGTTGGTATTTTTGTATTTCTGCTGGATTTTTTTCCTGACATTAATCAAGCCTGAATGGGTCCCGGCCATGCCTGCGGACGAATTGGCGGCATTCAAAGGCATCGTGATCATTAAACGTCTGGGGACGATTTTTTTCCCTGCCTTAATACTTGTTCTTGGAGTATTGGGGTCAATTTTCTTTGGCATCGCTTCGCCGACTGAAGCCGCTGGAATCGGGGCCATAATCGCTTCTGGACTGGCAGCTTTTCAAGGGAAATTAAAGCGCGCCACCCTGATCGCGGTGATGAAGGAAACCACCATCCTTACTTCGATGGTGTTTACCATCCTGGTGGGAGCCACTATTTTTGGACTGACCTTCCGAGGAATTGGGGGTGATATATATTTGAAAAACCTGATCATTCAATCCAATCTCAGCCCGCAACAATTTCTCTTTCTGGTGATGCTGGTAGTCTTTGTGGCCGGCTTTTTCATTGATTTCATTGAAATCGTTTTTATTATTGTGCCGGTGGTTTATCCCATATTTCAACATCTTGGCGTTAATCCATTATGGCTGGGCATTCTCCTCTCGATTAATTTGCAAACCTCGTTTTTGACTCCCCCATTTGGCTTTGCGCTCTTTTATCTCAAGGGGGTGGCGCCAAAAGAAATTACCACGATTCAGATTTACAAAGGCGCAATTCCCTACATTATTATCCAACTTATTTTGTTAATTTTAATCATCGTATTTCCAGAGCTTACTCTCATGCTCCCGCAAATGGGTAAAAATGAGTAATGGTATGATGAGCAGAACTTAATCTATGTAATGATCAACTGTTTACCCCAAACTAACGATAAGGAACATCGACCATGATAAATTGGCAAAAATACAATCCTCCCGCGGAAGTCGCGGCGATTCTAAGCTCATGCAAAAGTCTTAAAATCTATAGTAGTGCGGATGAATTATTAGCCCATGCATGCGGGGGGGATCAGGCACAGCACTGCAAAGTGGAATATAAGGTTCCGGGGCGCGGACTCATCAATGAGGCGGATGTCTGTCGCGTTCGCAATGGATTGTGTGTCAACTATCCCGAAGTCTATATGCGCCGGCGGGACCCGGACAGTATGATCATCGCCGACAATAATCCCACCGACAAGCCAACTTACAAGAGTCGTTTTAACAAGGATTTTTCACCTCTGCGATTGGAAACGTTCGCGTGGTTGAAGGATCAGCCATTGATTATTTTCGGATTTAACGCCGGGCAGAAATATCTCGGGTTTGAATGTCTGGCGATTATCCCGGAAAATGCCATGTTTTTTGCTTTTGGTCTGGCCTTGCTGCAAGGTATAATTCCCTACGATGAAATTTCACCCGATTTCAATCCCCGCTCGATCATCTATGTCGCCCCTCCTTTTCGTCACACGCATTTTAATGGAAAACAGATAGTGATTCATAATCGCGGCGAGCATGTTCATGAAGTGTTTTCCTACAATCTTTACCCTGGCCCCAGTGCCAAAAAAGGTGTCTATGGGGTTCTTATCGGGCAGGGTGAGCGTGAAGGGTGGATAACCGCCCATTGTTCAGCGGTGCGGGTTATTACTCCTTATGATAATATGATAACGATCATGCATGAAGGTGCCAGCGGCGGTGGTAAGAGTGAAATGCTCGAACAGCCCCATCGTGAACCGGATGGACGATTATTGTTGGGAGTCAATCTCAGCAACGGAGAACGCCGATATTTAGAAATACCACGCTCATGCGAATTGCAACCCGTGATCGACGACATGGCCCTGTGTCATCCCTCTTTGCAAACCACGGAGGGCAAACTGACCATCGCCGATGCTGAAAATGCCTGGTTTGTCCGTATCGATCATATCGATCATTATGGCAAAGATGTACACATTGAATCATTAACCGCGGAACCGGAAGCGCCTTTATTATTTCTTAACATTGATGCCGTGCCGGGAAGTCGCGCCATGATCTGGGAACATACCATGGATGAGCCGGGCAAACGTTGTCCCAATCCCCGGGTGGTCATCCCGCGCCGGATCGTCCCCAGGATTGTGAATGAGCCTGTCGCCGTTGATATACGCAGTATCGGTGTTCGCACCCCACCCTGCACCAAGGAAAACCCCACCTATGGGATTATTGGCTTTTTCCATTTGCTTCCCCCCGCGCTCGCCTGGTTGTGGCGTTTGGTCGCCCCGCGCGGATATGCCAATCCCAGTATTGTCGACTCAATTGGAATGAGCAGTGAGGGCGTCGGATCTTATTGGCCGTTTGCCACCGGCCGCAAGGTTGATCAAGCCAATCTGCTCCTCAACCAATTCAAAGAATATACCCGCATGCGTTACATGCTCATTCCCAATCAATACATTGGGGCCTGGAAAGTGGGTTTCATGGGGGAATGGATTGCTCGTGATTACCTGGCCAGGCGCGGCAGTGCCCGTTTCAAGCCGCATCAGATTTGTCCTTCTCGTTGTCCTCTGCTGGGTTATACCCTTAACGAAGTCCATGTTGAAGGCCGAGTCATAACCTCCTGGTTTTTTCAGGTTGAAACGCAATCCGAAGTGGGGATTGAAGGGTATGATAAAGGAGCTGCGATCCTCGCGAATTTCTTTAACGAGTGTTTGACCGGCTTCAAACATCCCGATTTGGATCCACTGGGGCGGCAGATCATTGATTGTTTCTTTGATAATGGTACGATTGCGGATTATGAGAGTTTTATTCACAGCACCTAATCCGAAGAAAGTCTCATATTCAAATGAGATGGTATGGGGGGCAAGGATGATAGAACCGGACAATAAACTGTCATGGCCAAATATTGCGGGTTCATTCTGAGGCCTTAATAGGGATTTTCATCCTGACAGCATTCCTTCCATTTTTCTTGCCACCATGATTCCCACTGAGAATGCTTCCATGAATTTTCCAGACAATCCCAGGTGTGATACTGGCCGATTCCGATTCCGATACAGATCACCAGCCACACCCATAATCGCGGTAATCGATTTTGTAATTGTCGGTCGACCCAGACTCCAAAAAATAAAAAAAACAATGGCATGATCACGATCAGCCAGCGAAAGCCCACACATAATCCCCCATAATTATCCGTTCTGATAATATAAAACACCAGCATGGTGATAAAAGAGATCGCCACGATTCTCGCTTCCACCCATAATCGCTCGCGGCAATTCACGGCATACCAGAGTCCAATGACCGCGAGAATGAACACCGGAGTCATGCTGAATAAGCCATGATGACCCAGCAGGGAGTGAAAGGCGTAAACAACCTTGGTGTCATTATGCGCGTCATAACTTTTCGGATTATGCCAATAAGACCCACTATAATCATACACATCAGGACGCAGATAAATCGGAAGAATTGAGTCGGTATAGAGGTAGGTCAATCCCACTTGTGACAGCACCGGGATGGCGGCAAACGGGAGAAAAATTAACAGGGTTTTGATCCGATGATAAGTAAATAAATACCAGCCAATGCAGGCAGTGAGTATGCCGGCGGGAAGTTCGAGGGTGATCAGAAATCCTGAAAATAGACCAACCGCGATCCATGAAAGAATGGTGTCGTCACTTCCCTGCACAATCTGACAGGCATAAAAAAATGAGAGCAGCGCCATGAGCGCACCAGGGATATGATTGTTGAGCTCGGTAGCGTATCCGGCGCCAATAAATGAAAAGGCGATGCCAAGCAGGCCGATGATTCGCGCCTCCGGGGTGGTGATAAACATGGGGGTCAGCCGCCAGAAATAAATCAAAATGAGTAGAAACGGAATCCCTCCGAATGCCAGATTGCAGATCAATACAACCCGCTCTTCTGTGTCGCTCGCGCGAATATCCCATCCGGTCAATTGATTCAAACCACGATAAAAACCAGCGACGATAACCGGTAAAAGAGGCGGTTTCGAAGAATAGAAATGGCCATCAATTTTTACCCTGTCGATCGACCAGTTGCCGGTGTAACGAGTGTCGTCGATCTTGAAGGTTTGATTGTGAACCAGCGCCTCCACGGTGGCATAACGGCTTCCGGAATTGGTGCTCCTCACTGAATCAGTCTGGGTATGATAAACGACGATGGCGCCACTGAATAATATAATGAATACCGGCAATATTATGGTGGTCAGTTGTGGTTTGGTCATAAAGATAAATGATTCCAGCGCGCAATATAACTGGACTCCTGGTGAATGGAAAGGTGGAGGGTTTCAATCGGTATCAGATATGATCATCTATTCCGGGGGGGTGGAATGATGCCACGATCGATCACCGGGCTGTCATGAATACAGTTAAAATCGAGATGAATGAGACAATCAGGATTGCCGTTATTTCACTCGCGATGGCGGCACTCTTCAAGGATGATTGACTGACAAGCAATTCAAAGGAAAAATCAGCAGGCCGTAACTGCGTAAAAAAAAGCAGCGAATCCGGTGATGAAGATTCGCTGCTTTTGAGATCAAGTGATTGCGAGGAGAACCATCCCGTGGCTTACCATTTTCGCGGGGTACCGTGATTCCGTTCCCTGCGGTCGGTTTCACGTGGCCGTGCTTCATTTACAGTCATCACCCGGCCTTTTAATTCAGTTCCGTTTAATTTTTCTATGGCCGTTTGTCCTTCTTTTACCGTCGACATTTCGACAAAGCCAAATCCCTTGGAATCACCGGAGTACTTGTCTTTGATCACGGTCGCCGATTTCACGGTGCCATGTGCCTGAAAGGAATCGCGCAGGTCACTGTCATTTACATTATAAGAGAGATTGCCAATATAGATATTCATAATTTGCCTTTAAGTTTTAGTGCCATGTTTCCGAACGTCAGTTCTTAATCATGACACCAGACTAAAAGACTGAACCATTATCAAACAATTGATAGGTATTTTGATTTTTCGGTTGCAGGTAACATAGAGAACTTTTCGCGGGATACAACGAAGAAGTTGAAAGCTTTTTGCGGATTTCTAGATGATTAGTTGTTGGAGATATTCAGACTTTATTCATAGTCCTTAAGTTGCTTGGGAGGAATGGCAGCGCGCAAGGCATTAAGGATGGCGGCGACATCGATGATTTCCTGGGTGACTGCTCCCGCGACGGGTGAAAGGTAGCCAAACGCCGCGGCGATCATACCGACAAAACTCAGCAGCATACCGCCGATGGCGCTCTGCAAGGCGATCCGCCGCATCCGTTGGCTGATGTGTATGAATTCATCGACCTTCTCGAGTGAACTATCCATAATCACCGCGCCTGCCGCTTCCGCGGTTATCTCGCTGTTATGACCGAATGCCACGCCAACGGTAGCTGCCGATAACGCCGGGGCATCATTGATGCCATCACCGAGAAAAATCGTGTCTGCCAGGCTGGTTTCCTGGCGCACTATCGCAAGCTTTTCCTCCGGACTTTTCTCAAAATAGACTTCCTTGATACCGACCTCGTTGGCTAAGTATCGCACTTCGGATTCACGATCACCCGATAATAAAATTAAGCGGCGAAATTTATGTTTTGGGGTGAGATGTTTGATAAATGGCGCGCCTTCCTTGCGCGATTCATCATGAAAATGAATGGAAGCGGCAATTTCATTGTTGATGACAACAATACATTCCAATCCCCCCGTATCTTTTCCCAGAGCCGGGGGCACATCTAATCCTTTTTGGGTGAGTTTCTTCCGGCTGGTTATGGTTATTTCACTGCCATTGATGATTCCATGCAATCCTGCGCCGGGGATTTCCCGGATCTGCTCGGCTTCGATGAGCGGCAGTTGGGCATATTCCGCGGCTTCAAGGATGGCGCCGGCCAGCGGATGCTTGGAGTAACGTTCAAGGCTGGCTACGATTTGGAGGACTTCGTTGGCAGTGAAATCTGGCGCCGGATTTATGGTGGTCAGTACCGGTTTGGCGTAGGTCAGGGTTCCGGTTTTATCGAATATCGCCGTGCGGCAATCCACGACTTTTTCCAGAACCACGGGGTCCTTTATGATGATCCCCCGGCGGGCGGACAAAGAAATAGAACCGATGATGGCAATTGGTATTGCCAGAATGAGAGGACAGGGTGTGGCAACAACCAATACCGCGAGAAAACGATGTTTTTCCCCGCTCAGGACCCAGGCTGCAATGGCAATGGCCACTGCCAGCGGGCCGTACCAGGCCCCCAATCGATCCCCCAGTCGGCGGATGCGGGGACGTTGTTGAGCCGAGGCCCGCATCACTTCCATGATTTTGGCATAACGGGAATCGATCGGCAGTTTATCGACCCGCATGGTCAGGGATGAATCTCCGTTGATTGCTCCCGAAATCACTGTTGAACCAGGGGTTTTTGACAACATGTAAGGCTCACCAGTTAGAAATGATTCATCCATCACGCCATGACCGGCGATCACCGTGCCATCGACCGGGCATAATTCATGGGGGTAGACAACCAGGGTCTCATTAATTTTAATCTCTGTGATCGCGATGTCGGTGATCTGTTCATTTATTTTTCGGTGGGCAATGGTGGGCATGCGTTTGGCGAGGGCTTCAAGAATGGATGAAGCTCGGCGCACGGCGTAGATTTCCAGAGTTTCTCCGCCGGATAACATCAATACCACGATGGCTCCGGCCAGGTATTCATCAAAGAACAAGGCCGTAACAATCGAAATCCCGGCCAATAAATCAGAACCGAATTGCTGACGCATTACTTTTTGCAACAGTTCATACACCAGCGGAAAACCACCTAGAACGAGGATGATCAGGAGTGGGAACTGGGCCGTTTCGATACCGAAAAGTGTCTCGTCGGTGACACCCCAGAAGCGCAGCCATAAATGCATGATGATCGCGCCGATCGCGCCGATCGCGATAATGATGTTCTTATTCATTTACAGATCCTTGTCTTGTCTGCCAATATACCAGAATGTTACAGACTGTCATCCGATGATCGGAAATACCTGGTTGCGCTCCAATCACATGCGAGCTGATTTCTCATCTTGAGATGTATCAATATGAGGCTGAGACGGGTTTATCTGATCACAATCGGTCAGGATTTCGACTAGTGATGCTTCATTCGCCACACGGTGTATGATCCGGGTCTGTGATGATATAGGTGACCCACAGGGATGCATTACAGGTATGACAATCAGTTGTTATGACGTGAATCCGATCTTTGGGTATCTGTTTGGTGTCTTTTGCGTTCTCCTGCCTTTATTACCCTCAATGATTACACTAAACCCATACAACTTTTGTCTCGCGACTTGTCCTCTTGACAATCGATATCCCGCAGATTAGGCTTTGCATTTGTTCTTGGTCTTATGATTTAACTTTCCATATACGGTTTTCAACATATGGTGTCAGGTTTGACAAAGAGGGAAAATTCGATTCCAATCTTGAATTCTTCAACTATGGTGATCGACAAAATATCCGCAGTCTCAGTGAATGCTCAGAAACGAAATGCCGTCTGCCGAAACAACTCGTTATATGGATTACGAGACTTATCCGGATCATTCAATTGAATCATCCTATGAATTCACGGGATACTCCAAACTTGGATAGCCAACCCGAAACCATCGCGGTTATCATCCCCTGTTATAATCAGGCGGATTATTTGGCGGAAGCGATTGAGAGCGCCTTAAAACAAACCCTTAAGCCCACCGAAATTGTGGTGATTGATGACGGTTCCACCGATCATACCGCCTTGGTGGCGGGGCGATATACCGAGGTGAGCTATTATTACCAAACCAATCAGGGATTACCTGCGGCGCGCAATGCCGGAATTACCCGCAGTGTCAGTGACAGGTTGGTTTTCCTCGATGCCGACGATCGATTGATGCCGGAAGCTCTGGCCGGTGGCGCACAGTGTTTACGTGCCTATCCGGAGAGCGCATTTGTTTATGGTCGTTATCGGGTGATGACTACTGATGGGACGCTCTTACCGCCACGTTATCAGCCCATTATCATGCAGGATCATTATCTGCGCTTGCTTGAGGTAAACTTTATCGCCATGCACGCGACGGTAATGTATCAGCGCTGGGTCTTTGCGAAAGTGGGAACTTTTGACATTAATCTTAAAGCATGTGAAGATTACGATCTCTATCTGAGAATTACATTTGAACATCCCATTGCCAGTCATGATACCTTGGTGGCGGAATATCGCCGGCAAAGTCTTGGGATGAGTCGGGATGCGCGCTTTATGCTGCATTGGGTATTGACGGTGCTTAAATCTCAATCGCAACGGGCTCAAGAACATCTTCGTTTGGAAAAAGCCTATGATTCAGGGATGCAGTATTGGCAGCGGCTTTATACCAAACGCGCTTTACGCGATATCGTCGAATACCTCAAACGTGGTCTGATCAAAAATGCCGGCGCTGCGCTGGCATTTTTCATTCATAATTGGAGTCAACGAGGCTGGCGGGCCGGATCCCGATTGCCAGCGGGAATCACGCGTCTTGGCGGGGCGATCAAACGCCGGTTGACCTTGCGATATTCTGGAATAATTGATTGGGGTGATTTGCGCCGTTCCGACATTCACGCTGGCGCCACTCCGCGAGCGTGCCGTTATTCACTGTCAATCGAGGGCTATTACAGCGCGCGATTTTTGCAAAGTCAGGCGACCGCGATCAAGGGCGCCACCCTGCTGATCACCCATCATGATGACCTAAGATCATTCAGCCATCCACAGGTCGATCAGCTTGAGGTGATTAAGGGATATCCCGATGACAATCTTTTTATCGCGATGCTTGCCAGGCGTCCAACGGCTGTTTATGATACCATCGTTATGCTTCAGGCTCTGGGATATCAGAGTAATCCCAAATTGCTTTTGCAGACGGTTCATGGATTGCTTAAACCCGGTGGCAATCTGTTTACGACGTTTCCGGGATGCATTTCCGGATTTGACCAGGAAAATCTTTTTTGGTCATTTACCGAACACTCCGCCAGGAAATGCTTGGCGGAAATCTTTTCGCCATCACAATGTTGGGTAAACTTTCATGGCAATGTGCTGGCGGCCGTGGCACATCTCCACGGAGTGGATGCGGCATCATTTTTGCCGATGGAACTGGATTTTCGCGATCGACAATATCAGGTCATGATCACCGGCAGAGCCAGAAAAATGGAGACCGATTCATGATTCTTTCCTGCAAATCAAATGGATATACCAGATCTACATGGATGCCAAATCACCGATAACCGATCCGCACAATCAGTCCCTGCGCTCCGCCCAAGCCGACGCCAAGCCTGATCTGACTCCCCCCACATCAGTCCCAAACCAGCCGATCTTTGTTCTCGAACCATCGCGAGGCTGGATTTCATTGCAGCTCATGGAATTATGGGAATACCGAGAGTTATTCTATTTTCTCGTCTCACGCAATGTCAAAATCCGTTATTCCCAAACCCTGGTGGGCGCCGCCTGGGCGGTGATACAGCCTTTACTGACCATGGTAATCTTCAGTATTTTCTTTGGTCATTTAGGGAAAATGCCGTCCGATGGCATCCCTTATCCGCTGTTTTCCTATGCGGCATTATTATTATGGCAGCTTTTCGCGACGACGATCGGAATTTCCAGTAAGAGCCTGGTGGTTGATCAGCAACTGATTACAAAAATCTATTTCCCCCGCTTGATTATCCCGATTGCCACCGTGTTTGTCGGATTGCTCGATTTCGTTATTGCCTTTGTGTTGTTGATCATCATGATGGGATATTATGGCATTGTCCCCACTCCGGCACTGGGATTGATGCCGGTGTTTGTATTCCTTACCATTATGTTTACCCTCGGTATAAGCATCTGGTTGGCTGCACTCAATGTGTTTTATCGCGATATTCAATATGTGGTGCCTTTTCTTATTCAAATTTGGTTGTTTGCCACTCCCATCGCCTATCCCAGCAGCCTGGTTCCAGCAGCCTGGCAACTCTGGTATAGCCTTAACCCCATGGTCGGTTTGATTGAAGGTTTCCGCTGGTCACTTTTGGGCCATACCCCGCCGTTGGCGGGTACGTTGATTGTATCGACGCTAGTCAATATCTTGCTTTTGATCAGCGGTCTGATGTTCTTTAAGCGGATGGAACGAACATTTGCCGATATAGTTTAACCCGAATTATTTCTATTTAAGGTCATTAAGCGAATGAACGATATCGCCATACGAGTTGAAAATTTAGGCAAGTTATATCATTTGGGATCTCGTTATCATCAGCAAACATTCCGGGAATTAATTACCCATATGGTGACCTGGCCGGGCCGCTGGATGAAATCAGTGGTTAACACAGATACGCCAGCCGATAACGAGGCCGATACCCTTTGGGCGATCAAGAACGTGTCCTTTGAGGTCAAGCATGGAGAAGTAATCGGTATCATCGGTCGAAATGGCGCCGGCAAAAGCACGCTTTTGAAGATTCTGTCCCGAATTACTGAACCCACCGAAGGGAGGGTCGAGGGCTTTGGCCGGGTTGGTAGCTTATTGGAAGTCGGCACCGGCTTCCACGCGGAATTGACTGGCCGTGAAAATATCTATTTGAATGGCGCCATTCTGGGGATGAAAAAAGCAGAAATCGACAGGAAATTCGATGAGATAGTCGCCTTTTCCGAGATCGAGAAATTCCTTGAGACGCCAGTAAAACGCTATTCCAGCGGCATGTATGTTCGCCTGGCTTTCGCTGTGGCCGCGCATCTGGAACCGGAAATCCTGATCGTCGACGAAGTCTTGGCCGTGGGTGATGCGGCATTTCAAAAAAAATGTTTGGGGCGCATGCAGGATGTGGGCAAAGCTGGACGAACAGTGGTGTTCGTCAGCCACAACATGTTGGCGATACAGAGCTTGTGTCAACGGGTGATCTGGTTGGATCAGGGAAAACTCAGGGAACAGGGATCCCCTAATGAGGTGGCATCGCATTATCTCAATACCGCGTTTACTTCGGTTACAGAAAAAAACTGGCCGACTCCCGATGTCGCGCCCGGGGATGATGCCGTTCGCATCCACCGTATCAACGCCTTCCCAAACGGCAGTGGGGCTTCAGATATCTTCACCGTGCAAACTCCGATCGCCATCGAAGTTTCGTATTGGAACCTGCAGCCGGATAATTACCTGACCATCAATCTGGAACTGAAAAATGAACATGGCATCGTCATCTTCGATGCCGGTCCGAGTGAAGAACCGATCTGGCGGTCATTACCCATCGGACTCTATCGCGATCGGTGTGTCATCCCGGCAAATCTACTCAATGACGGAACCTATGAGATCACGTTGCGGGCAATCAGCGATCGCGGCGCCACCGTGTTTGTTGAAGAGAATATTCTGGTTTTCACCATTCATGATACGCCAGAACATCGCGCCGGGTGGTTTGGCAAATGGCGCGGGATTATCCGGCCGATCTTGCCCTGGCAGCATGAATGTCTGGAATCGGGCGGTAAGGATTGATGGGTTAGATTTCGGACATTCGAACGGCAATGTCAGTAAAAAAAATAGTGAGCATAAATATTAATCAATGGAATCACCGATGACATCCACTGACGATAATGCCGGGATCAAAGCGCCGTTGATTTCGGTGATCATCCCGTCTTACAATCATGCGCATTATTTGCGGGAAGCGATCCGCAGTGTTCAATCCCAACATTATCCAGGAGTTGAAATCATTGTCGTGGATGACGGCTCGACCGATAATACCGCTGCGGTTGTCAGGGAAAGCGCCGGGGTTAACTATATCCGTCAGGAGAATATGGGTTTATCCGGAGCGCGGAATACCGGATGGCGCGCCAGTCGGGGTGAATTCGTGGTTTTTCTTGACGCGGACGACTGTCTGTTGCCAGCCGCGCTCGAAGTCGGAGCCCGGGAATTGTGCCGGCGACCGGACTGCGCATTTGTCTCTGGGCGGTATCGTTACATCAACCATGACGGCACTTTACTCAATAGCTATCATGGAATGATCATGACAACGGATCATTATCAGGCATTGTTGCAGGGGAATTACATCGGCATGCATGCAACTGTCATGTATCGACGTGAGATACTGGCAACCATGGGGGGATTTGATGTCACCTTGCCCGCTTGTGAAGATTACGACCTGTATTTGCGCATCGCCCGACTGCAGCCGGTGGCGAGGCATGACTGGCAGGTTGCCGATTACCGCCAACATCAGGAGAACATGTCCGGCAATCCGGCTCTGATGTTGAAAACCGTTTTACATGTCATGCAACGTCAAAAACCCCATGTTCGCAAGAATCCGGGGTATCAAGATGCCTATGATTCCGGACTCCGGGCGTGGCGGAAATATTATGGCGGGTTGTTGCTGTTGAGATTACGCCAATTTATCAAAAAGTGGCAATTAAAAGAGTGGGTTGCGGGGATGAAGGTTCTCATCCGCCATGCCCCTGGCTTTACCCTGCTTTATTACTCTCGGGCGCTCCTGAATGGAGGGTTGAAACTCATATTAAAAGGCATGGGGCCGCTCCTGCCCCTTTTTCTTCGGCGTTCAATCCATCGGTGTCTGGGATGGGACTTTAATGCCAAAGTTGGACGGGTTGACTGGGGGGATCTCCGGCGCTTGAATCCGCTCTGTCGGGAATTTGGCTTCAGCCGCGGACAGCCCATCGATCGCTATTACATCGAAAACTTTCTTGCCAGTCACACCCATGATATCCGCGGCCGGGTCATGGAAGTCGGCGATGATGGTTATACCCGCCAATGGGGCGGTGATCGAGTCACCACCCGCGATATCCTGCATGTGAAAGCGGGAAATCCACAGGCGACGATAATAGGCAGTCTCACCGACCTTGATCATGTCGAAGATAATCGTTTCGATTGCATTATCCTGACCCAAACCTTACAATTTATTTTCGATGTCAAAGCCGCGATCAAAACCATACATCGACTATTGAAGCCCGGCGGAGTTCTGCTCGCCACGGTCCCTGGCATCAGCCAGATCAGCATCGATGAATGGGGTGAATCCTGGTACTGGTCCTTTACTAAAAATTCCATTCAACCATTATTCCGGGAATGGTTCGATGAAACTCACCTGGTCATCGATAGTTATGGCAATGTCATGGCATCAACGGCCTTCCTGAACGGCCTTGCGGCGGAAGAATTGTCAGCGGATGAACTGAATTATGATGACGCCCAGTACCAATTATTAATAACCATCCGTGCGGTCAAGAATCACGCGGATGATTTTACCTAATCCCCATGAAAATATCTCAGCGATACGGAACTACAGTTTGACCGTTAGGAGTGAATTACCGAGATGACCGTCACTGTCTTAGTCATGACCTATAATCATCGCCGCTTTATCGCACCAGCACTTGAAAGTGTGCTGATACAGCAGGTCGACTTTCCCTACGAAATTATCATCAGCGAAGATTGTTCCACCGATGGCACTCGTGACATTGTCAGCGAATATCAGAATAAATACCCGGATCGTATCCGCCTGTTGCTTTCAGCGAAAAATGTGCGCAGTAATGAGATTGTAGCCCGCGGCATCCGCTCTGCCCAAGGTCGCTATGTCGCCTTGTTGGATGGTGATGACTACTGGCTTTCACCCCAAAAGTTGCAAAAGCAGGTCGATTTTCTCGAACGCCATCCGGAATGTTCTCTCTGCTTTCATAATGCCCGGGTTGTTCATGAAGACGGGAGCCGGGAAGACAAGCTTTGGACACCGCCTAATCAACCTTTAATCTCGACGTTGGAAGATATCTGGATGGGTAACTTTATCCCGACGTGCGCGACCATGTTTCGTCGCGAGCCATTGGGCGACATCCCTTCCTGGTATATCCCCATGTTTCCAATCACCGATTGGCCGTTGCATATTCTTAATGCCGAACGCGGGCAGATTGGGTATATTGACGAAGCGATGGGAGTGTATCGATATCATAGCGGGGGATTATATTCACCTCTTAGTGAAGAAAAAAAACAAATGGAAACGTTGAAGTTTTATCAGACAATGAATGTTAATTTCAAGCAGAAATACGATCGCATGATCCGCGTCGCCTGGTCAAAATATTTCTTCGAATGGTCGGAGGAATATGTAAATCGTGGTGAACGAAAGCAGGCCCGGCGCTGTTTTAAGATCTATCTGACCGGACGTCCGATAAATCAATACATATCCCGCAAACGTTTCCTCAGGATGTTGCTGAAAATATATTTACCGTTTATCTAATGGCTTCATCAATGGCTTTACCTCACTCATGTTGTGCTCCGATACCAGTGGTTGCTCCGGATATAGTCCGGCCGATATGGTCGGTAATGATCCCGACATTTAATTGCGCCCAGTATCTGCCCATGACTCTCAAGGGGGTTTTAGCTCAGGATCCGGGCCCTGATCAGATGCAAATTGAAGTGGTGGATGACGGTTCGACCCGGGATGATCCTGAATCCGTGGTTCAGCAGATTGGCAAGGGACGAGTTAATTTCTTCCGCCAATCCCGGAATGTCGGACATATTGAAAATTTCGCGACCTGCCTGCAACGCGCCCGTGGACGATACATCCATCTCCTGCATGGTGACGACTGTGTACGCACTGGTTTTTATCAAAAAATTCAGGCGGCCTTTGATTCTCATCCGGAAATCGGCGCCGCGTTTTGCCGGGCAATCTATATGGATGGCAACGGCCACTGGCAGGGATTTACGCCTCTGGAACAAATGGAGAGCGGCATTCTACCCAATTTCCTCGAACGTCTTGCCTGCGAACAACGAATCATGACCCCATCCATGGTAGTGTCGCGTTCGGTTTACGAATCCTTGGGGGGATTCGACCGCCGACTGCAATGTTGTGAAGACTGGGAAATGTGGGTGCGCATCGCCGCGCGGTATCCGATTTGGTATGAATGCCAACCGCTGGCGCTTTATCGCCAGCATCTTGATTCGAATACCGGTCGTCATCTGCCAAGTGGACAGGAACGGCATTATAACCGCCTGGCCATCGAACTTATCAAATCCCATCTTCCCGCATCTCAAGCGGAGAAGTGTGCGGATATGGCGCGGGAGATATATGGACTGGCCACCCTGAATGCCGCCAAGGAGATGGCGAATGCCGGCAATCTCCCCGGCGCCTGGATTCAGGTGCGCGAAGCACTGAAGTTTCGCTGTTCGCCCCCCATCATCATGCGCGCTATGGCTGTAATCGGGAGAATCGTGATAAAAGGAGTGAAATCCTGTGTCTGTACACGTTAAGCATGAACCAACTCTACTGATGCCCGCTGATGAACGCATCACACCCCATTTCGCCGATTGTCGCGCTAAAATTTTTTAAGCAATTAACCACGGCCAACAGCGCATCAAAATATGAATCTTTAACTGGGTTATTATTTATGAAAAATGGATCCAGCCTTGCCCTAGAACAGGCGAATCCGATTTACAGGCTTTCGCCAGACGATGATGAGTTGACACAAATGATTATTGGCAAGTACTAACCTCTAATTAAACGAAATGAGATTAACCTCGAACGTAATTATTTAACTGATGCAGTCCTCTGATCAACATCCATCTTCACATCGTCAAGACGCCATTCTGTATCTGGCAGGTGCGATACTCAGTATTGTCCTGGTAATGGGAATCGATCGTTTTGCGCTCAATCAAAATATCTTTCAAGAAGGGTATCCATTGTTTACCCGGACTTATTGCTTGCGCACAATATGGTCGGCAATCGCCGGACTATTACTGGTGCGGGCAATTATCTA
The DNA here is from genome assembly GCA_964615975.1 of uncultured Lentisphaerales bacterium. Lineage (GTDB taxonomy): Bacteria > Verrucomicrobiota > Lentisphaeria > JABSQK01 > JAJFLO01 > CAZTTH01. The sequence goes on from CAZTTH010000031.1 coordinate 23,887, forward strand.
TTGGACGGCGAGTAATGCAATTGGAAATCCTCGTCACGCCGATGATCTGGCGCTCTCGGACTGGGGCAAAATCTCCATTTCTCTGGCCAGGCCAAAATCACGCATAAATTTGAGTTTCTCCGTTTTTAGAAAAAGTGTGATTTTATGGCTGATAGTTATCCTCGCGTACACTTTCCTGTACCTCTTTATATTTCAACCAAACCTGTTTAATCAAATCAGCAAGGAAGATGGGATCATCGAATCATTGTCGGCGTTATTAGCCTGTATCGCCAGTATGCTTTTCGTGATCGCTGCTCGAAAAGCCAAGAAAATGAGTGGCAAAGAAAAACATCCCCTCATTTTTTTTATCATCGGGATGGCGATATTGAGTTTTTTAATCGGGATGGAAGAAATTTCCTGGTTTCAACGCACGATCGATTTCGCAACGCCGGAAGCTTTTGAAAAAAATATTCAGGATGAATTTAATCTGCATAATTTCGCTACCGATTTTTTTGAAATAGCCTATTATTGTGGCAGCTTCATCTGGTTGGTGTTAATTCCTTTTGGGGTTGAGCGCACCAGCGTGGGGCGATCATCACATCCGCTCGCGTTGATCCTTCCCTCGCGTTATATTCTTCTGGTCAGCATCATCGCGGGCGCTTACAATTTCGACCAATGGAACATTGTTTTCATGCAATGGCTGTTCTTCTGCGGATGGTTTATTTTAACCTATTACTGGTGGCAAAATCGTTCATCACGGGGAGCCATGACTTATTTTGTGTTATGGGTGATTTATACGCAGTCACAAGGACTATTCTTGATTGATCCTCATCCGATCAAGGGACAATATGACTGGGTGTTGACTGAGTATCGAGAATTTTTTATTCCCCTGTCATTGGTTGTTTATGCCGGCGAAATCATGATTCGTATCCGCCGGAAAATTGAATAGTCTCCGCCTGATCCTGAGAAAGGATTTTATGAAACAACTCCACAATGGTGAGGGTACTCTGTAATCATCATGACCAAACATCGGAAACACAATATTGCGGTGATCGGATGCGGAGCCGTCGTCGCGAATTATTACCTGCCGGCATTGAAGGAATTGGAACGATTGCAGCGTCTGCGGGTCTGTGCTTTTTTCGATCCCCATCCCGGCGCCCTTACCCACGCCCGGCTGTCATTCCCTGATGCCCAGGCAGTGACCGAGCTATTTGGATTACCGTCACTCAATATTGACCTGGCAATCGTTGCTTCGCCCCCGCCGTTTCATGCCTCGCAAACCATAACCTTATTGCAGTCCGGTATTGCCGTCTTATGTGAAAAACCGATGGCCATCGCGGTTGCCGAGGGCGAAGCCATGCTGCATGCCGCCACCGCGGCTGGACGCCCACTGGCGATTGGCTTGATGCGCCGTTTTTTCCCCGCAACCCAGACGATCAAACATCTGCTCGAAAGGGAAATACTGGGAAACATTATCTCATTTCATGGGTATGAAGGCGCCCCATTTCGCTGGCCGATACAATCGGCGAATTTTTGGAAAAAAAGCCATTCCGGCGGCGGAGTGTTGCTGGATATCGGTGTGCATGCGCTGGACTTATTAAGCTGGTGGTGGGGAGAACCAGATGAGATAATCTATGAAGATGATGCCATGGGCGGGATCGAAGCCAATTGCCGGTTGAAGCTGAAATTCAAACCTGGATTCACGGCGGAACTGCGCTTGAGCCGGGATTGGTTGCGCCCCAATACTTATGTCATCCGGGGCACAAAGGGGTGGGTCAAATGGCAGGTCAATGAAGCCACCTCATTGACCTGGGGGATGACAGATCAAAAGCGGGTTTTCCATGGACAAATTCACGATTTGGCAGACATTCAGGAACTGCGGATTAGGGATCTGCCAGCGGGTAATTTCGAACAAAGTTTTATCCATCAGATTCTTAATGTAATGGCTGTGATTGATCATCATGAACCGCTCGAAGTGTCAGGCGAGCTGGGATTGCAAAGTCTCAAGCTCATTGAATATTGTTACCGGCATCGCCGGCCCATGGCCATGCCGTGGATGAAACAAACCGAGACTGCCAAACCGCTATCATCAAATCAGGAGCCATGATGAGTGTGAAGATTGCCATACTAGGCGCCAATGGGTTTATCGGCAATCGTCTGGTCGAGATCTTTCATCTTGAAAAACTTGCGGTTGTGCGTCCGATTGTGCGAAGCTATTCCAGTCTCGCGCTGCCCGCCCGGTTTGATTTGGATTGCCGGGTCGCGGATGTTTTTGACCCCGCCGCTCTCCAGCAGGCGTTCTCCGGATGTGATGTGGTGATCCACGCCATTGCCGGCGATCGGAAAACGGTGTGTGAATCTCCGGCCATCAGCTATCAGGCGGCTGAGCAGGCTGGGGTAAAGCGTCTGGTCTATCTCAGCAGCGCTTCCGTGCATGGTCAATCGCCAGCTCCGGGAACCGACGAACAAAGCGCCTTGATCGATCGCCAGGTCATCGCCTACAATAATTGGAAAGTTCAGGCAGAAAAAACGCTTGGCCATTTACGACGGCGAGGAAGTATGGAATTGGTGATCCTCCGCCCTGGAATAGTCTGGGGGCCGCGATCACAATGGATCGGTGGGTTTGCCGACGCGGCGTTGAATGGCACCGCCTGCCTGATCAATCAGGGCAAGGGCATTTGCAACAGCGTGTATATCGATAATCTGGCGGCGGCGATTCTCTTGGCGGCGACCGTCGCGAATGGAGATGGTCATACCTTCATTGTCGGTGATGCCGAATGCATCACCTGGGCGGATCTGTATCAGCCACTGTGCGCGGCATTGGGAATCAGTTTTTCAGAGATCCCCTCAATCATCAGCTCTCCACTATCCATGACCAGGGGTGAGCGCTTCGAAGCATGGCGCCAGTTGCCGCGGATCCGCGCGGTATTGAACCGCTTTCCCAAGCACTGGCGGCAGGCAGTGTTGATGGGGATTCGCGCGTCAATAGAACCCGCGAACAATTCTCCCTGGACATTGCCGGTTGCGGCGGCGCCTGCCGTGAGCCGGGAAATGGAACTGCTCTATCAATGTGCTTATAAATTGCCGCATGACAAAGCACGTAAGTTGCTCGGATATGAACCCAATGTGATTTTCGCGGAAGGCTGCCGACGTACCCTGGGATGGCTGGCTTTTGCCGGTTACCCGGTGGTCAGGTCATCATCCAGAGAAGACATCAACACCATTTAGAGAACGCGAAGTCAGAGAAGAAAGTAATCAAAAAAATATGCCTGCTGCACCCCGCGTCTCCTGTATCATCAACTTTTATGATGCTGAACAATTCTTAATCCAAGCGATTGCCAGTGTTTTGGCACAAACTTACGCTGATTGGGAATTGCTCCTGGTTGATGATGGCTCAACGGATTCAAGCACCGAAATCGCACGGCGATATGCCCATGAGAATCCTGCCAAAATTCGTTATCTTGAACCTGAAGGGCATCAAAGTCGTGGCATGTGCGCGGCGCGCAACCTGGGAATCGATCAAGCACGTGGAGAATTTATTGGTTTCCTGGATGCGAATGATGAATGGCTGTCACTTAAGCTGGAACAGCAAGTGGCAATTTTGCGAACTCATCCGGAGGCGGGAATGGTTTATGGCCGCACCCAAATCTGGTATGGCTGGACAGGAAATCCGGATGATGGGCAATATGATTGTTTATGCGAGTTGGGAGTGTCCGCTGATGAGGTAATCCCCCCTCCAAAATTGTTTCTTTTGTCGTTGGCGAACCAATACCAAACTGCGACCATTGGCAATGTGTTGATTCGTCGACACCTATTCACCGAGCTAGGCGCCATGAATGAGTTATTGCCCTATCGCTATGCGAATCAGGCCTGGCTGGCGCTGGCACAATTGAAATTTCCGGCGTACGTGGCCAGTGAAATATGGAAAAAATCCCGATATCGACGCAGTAACAATTTGCCACTAAATGAACAACCCCGGGATGATGCCGAGCATCGATCCTATCTGGAATTTCTGAAAACGCAGGTGATTGCCTCGGAGGTTCAGAATAAGCACATACTGAATGTCATCCGAGATGAGTTAGACAAGTATGATGTGAACGCGATTAAATCACTGATTGACGCAAATTTTCCGCACTTCGCCAGCGAAAAAATCGCGTACTTGAATGAAGGGGAAAATAATCGTGCCTACCGGGTTAACAATCAGTATATATTTCGTTTCCCGAAGCATTTTCAGGCTGAACGGTCATTGATTAAAGAGATCGAAGTCCTGCGTGTGTTGCGTAATCTTCTGCCGATTCCCATTCCCGATTGTCAATGGATTGGCAATTCCAATCGATTGCTATCGGGTCAGGGAAAAAAGTCAAGGAAGTTAAAATCATTGCTGCATTCAAGCACGATGTTGCTTGGCAGAGCAAGTAAATACCTTGGGCTTCGAGATTTCCCTTATCGCATTGGACAAGGAGTATTTGTTGGTTATCAGGAAATCCACGGGAGTTTTCTTTACGAGGATTTTATCCGAAATTCATCACGGGAAATCATCCGGGATATCGCTTGCAGTTTAGGAAGTTTTTTATCCACCCTGCATGCCTTGCCCATCTCTATTTTTAACCGTCGGACAATTCCAGAAAAACGCTGCCATCACGCGTTTTTTCATCAACAGTTCCGACGGTTGAAACGCGATGTTTTCCCGGTGCTTGGTTCTGACGATATTACCTGTATCACAGAGGTATTTGGCGAATTCCTCACCAATGCGAACGCGTGTTTATATCGTCCCGCGATTCTCCATGGCGATTTTAATTGGGATCATATAATTATCGATGAAAAAACCTTGAAGGTTGTCGGTATTATTGACTTCGGCGGTGTCTTTATTGGCGATCCAACGTATGGTCTGGTAAGTTTATGGTTAAAGTATGGGGATAATTTTTTGCGGTTAGTTCTATCTAATTACCCATGTAACGACCCGGAACAGATGATTAGAAAGATAAAGTGTTATCACTTTTGTGACTGTGTCGATATGATTCATCGCGGGAAAAAAAACCATGATCAGGCGTTGCTTGATCGGGGATGGTTTTACCTGAGAAATCATCTGAAAAAAATAACCCTGTCAAATTAATTATTCATAATCGACTACTTGAGATGAATCATCACTCACTGGTTTCCTGTATCATCATTTTTTATAACGCTGAACAGTTCATCGATGAAGCAGTCGCCAGCGTTTTGGCACAAACTTACCGAGATTGGGAATTGCTCCTGGTCGATGATGGCTCGACCGATTCAAGCACTGAAATCGCGCGGCGGCATGCGCTGGAGAATCCTACCTCTATTCGTTATCTCGAACATGAGGGTCACCAGAATCGCGGCATGAGCGCGACACGGAATCTGGGAATCAGTCAGGCGCGGGGTGAATACATTGGATTTCTCGACGCGGATGATGTCTGGCTGCCCCACAAACTTGAACAGCAGGTTGCCATTTTTCAATCTTATCCGGAAGCGGCCATGGTATACGGCCGCACCCTAATCTGGCATGGCTGGACCGGAAGGGACGACGATATCAAGCGCGATAGTTTTGTTGATTTGGGGGTCCCTCCCGATACACTATATTCCCCGCCGGCGCTGTTTTATCTGCTGCTTGCTAATCAAGCACAAACGCCGACCACCTGCAATGCGTTGATGCGGCGACAATTCATCGTCGATCATGGCGGTTTTGAAGATGAATTTCGCGGCATGTATGAAGACCAGGTGTTTTTCGCGAAAATCAATTTAAATGCGCCAGTCTATGTCGCCAGCCAATGCTGGGCGCGATATCGCCAGCATCCTGATAATGCCAATGCGACTGTTCCCCTGACAACATACTATAAAATCCGCTATCCCTTCATGCTTTGGCTGGAGCGTTATTTGATCCGACACGGATTCAACAACCATCCTCACATATGGCGATCGGTACAACAGGAACTATGGTCATGTCGTCATCCTTACTTGACGCAGATGATGCGGTTATTGCGATGGCGGTATGGGGATACGCCGCGATCGGCAGACACAATTCCGCCAATGGCATCACGATCGCCACTGGTCTCGGTGATCATGCCATTTTATAATGGCGAAAAGTTTTTAACTGAAGCTATTGCCAGTATAATCGCGCAATCCTATAAATGCTGGGAATTGCTGTTGATCGATGACGGCTCCACCGATGGCGGCACTGCCATTGCCAAGGTCCATGCGGAACAGTTCCCTGAATCCATTCGTTACTTCGAGCATCCCCATCATCGCAATCTGGGTAAAAGCACTTCGCGTAATTTGGGGATTCACCATGCGCGCGGGGAATATATTACTTTTTTGGATGCGGATGATGTTTTTCTGCCTGCCAAGCTGGCCTGTCAAACCGCCATCCTGCAAGCCCATGACGCGATCGGCATGGTCTATGGCCGCACGCTTTACTGGTATGACTGGGAGGGAAAGGGGAAGGGCCGCAAACATAATCATCTGGGGAAATTGGGAAGGCGAGCAGGTCAATCGTTTGAGCCGCCGCAATTGGCAACTTTTTATTTGTCCAATCCCGGTTGTGTTCCCTGTATCTGCAGCCTGCTGGCACGCACCGACCTGATGCGGAAGATAGGCGGTTATGACGAGTCTATCCAGCATCTCTATGAAGATCAGGTGTTGATTTTCAAAATGTGCCTGAAGACATCGGTCTACATTATCGCCGAGTGCGGTGAAAAATATCGCCAGCATCCCGATTCGAGCACCACTATCGCGATTCGCGAAGGCGCGTATCATCCGTCAAAGCTTAATCCCACCCGTTATACTTTTCTCACCTGGCTGCGGGATTATATTGAACAGGAGGGCATCGCCGATAAACAACTTAAAACCGCCTTGGAGCGAGCCCTCTGGCCTTATCAACATGCGCGGTTTTATCGGCTGATCGCTCCCTTTCATTACAGTTTAAAATGCCTGGCGGACAAACTCTCATGGACGGACTGAAATTCTCATGAACTTATTGAACGCAATCACACAATGGCTGTCTCTCGGATCTCAAATATTCAATACCGATTTTCCGCGATCACCCATGAATTGGGGGAACCTGCGTTGGGTGATGCCATTCACGCGGAATTTTGGTTATGCCCGCGGGACGCCGGTGGATCGCTATTACATCGAGCAGTTTTTATCCCGGCATGCTGCCGATATTCACGGTCGGACATTGGAAATTGGCGACGATTCATACACCCGTCAATTCGGCGGCGCGCGCGTTCATACTCGTGATGTGCTGCATGTTCAGAAAGGCCATTCCGCCGCCACCTTCCATGGCGACTTGACACATGCCGATCATCTTCCTGACAATGCCTTTGATTGTTTTATTTGCACCCAGACCCTGCATTTGATCTATGATACTCCCAGGGCAATCTCCACCATCCAGCGTATCCTGAAGCCGGGAGGCGTCCTGCTGGCGACATTTCCGGGCATTAGCCAACTAAGCAAGGATCGCTGGGCGCGCGGGTGGTATTGGGGGTTTACCGCCTTATCAGCCAAGCAGCTCTTCAACCCCATTTTTCCGCCCCCTGATCTTGCCATTGAAAGTCGCGGCAATCGGCTGTCGGCCACCGCGTTATTGCTCGGCATCCCAAGGGAAAAACTGTTGTCGGATGAGCTCGATGATCATGATCCCGCGGCCTCTTTCCTGATCACAGTCCGCGCGGTAAAAGCCGTGGAGGCCGAATGATCACGGGCCGCCTCAGGCAACTTGGAAAATCCGTGCGCCGCAGTGCCAAACGCCGGTTCGCGAAAGCCTTGGTATTGATGTATCACCGGGTTGAGCAGGTTGATTGTGACCCCTGGGAAATGAATGTGATGCCGAATCATTTCGCCGCCCACATGGAAGTGCTGAATAAATCCTGGCAGCCCGTGGCTTTAATCACTCTGGCTCAAGCCTGTCGCGAAGGCCGGATCCCCGATCGCGCGGTGGTGATTACCTTCGATGATGGTTACAGCGATAATCTCCATAACGCCAAACCCTGGCTGAACAAATTTGCCATCCCGGCGACCGTCTTTATCACGACCGGTCATATTGGGACCAAAGAAGATTTCTGGTGGGATGAATTGGAACGCCTGCTATTGACTCCGGGAGAGTTGCCTGCAGTTCTCGAATTGCCGGTAAGGGATCGGTCATGGCGCTGGAATCTCGGCACGGCTGCCCATTATCATGATGATGAATATCAACGCGATAAAAAAATAGTTCCCTGGAATGGCAAAACCGGTTCGCGTCTTGGTTTTTATTATGAGCTCTATAAAATACTCCAGCCATTACCCACTCATGAACTGCTTCTCCTGATGGCCAGGCTGCGTGAATGGGCAAAAACACCGCGTTCCCAGCACCCCCGTCATCCCACCTTAACCCGGGATGAATTATTAACCCTGGCTTCCGGAAACTTGATTGATATCGGGGCTCACACCGTGACTCATCCCGCACTCTCAGCTCAGGCGATAGAGGCGCAGAAAGACGAGATACACCAAAGCCGGCAGATTCTCCAGGAGCTGACAAAACAGCCAGTTTCCTGCTTCTCTTATCCTTATGGAGATCGCAGCGGTAATACTGTCGCTCTGATTCAACAGGCAGGGTTCGATGGTGCCTGTACCACCCAGCCGGATAATGTCTGGCGCTGGTCGGATCGTTACCAATTACCGCGATTTAATGTCCCTGATTGTCCGGGAGATGAGTTTGCCCGCCTCTTGGAATGGTGGTATGGTTAAACTGATCCCTCTGGTCATTCGTTCTCCGGCATGTCCTCATGAGGGGGCAGATTCACGCTTGGAAGTAGGTGGAGTTTAACCTTGATGTTGCTCTTCATCCCCGCGTTAAGTTAACCCAAAAAATTTCTTGTCCCGCATGCCACATGACCATTGTTGTTCAAGAGGGGACTCATACAATCTAAAGTTTGAACCCATGGGACGTCAGCATATCACAGTCGGCAGACAGACGATACAGCCTCGCGGTGATTATGAAGCGATATTGCGAAGTGTTAAAAAATGTAGGATATAAATGGACCACTCCTGTGCCACCTCCAGCAATCTGACAAATATGACCATTGAGCCACGCCCGATACTGGCGGAAATGTCGCTGGTAATTCCGACCCTCGGAAGAGAACTTCTGATGGATTGTCTGACAGCGATTGCCGGGGGAACACATTGGCCCCGGGAACTGATCGTGGTTGATCAAGGTGATAATGACCGGGTAACGCGGTGGTTGGAACCGCTTGAAAGCGCGGGATTGCGCGTTCGTCATCTCAAACAACGCGAAAAAAGTATTCCCCAGGCATTGAATCGAGGAATAAGGGAAGCGCCAACCACCTATGTCGCGATTACTCATGATGACTGTCAGGTATTTCCCGATTGGTTATCCGCCATGAGCCTGGCATTAAGTCAATTTTCTGATGCCATTGTCACCGGCAGAGTCGAACCCGGCAAAGGGGGAGAGGGGGAATCGATGTTGATGATCAATACCTCCAGGATTCCCCAAGTCTACACCAGGCCGCCATTTAAAAAGGTCATTCTTTTTCCCAATAACATGGGGTTCGCAAGATTGCTCTATCAACGGATTGGCGGATTTGATGAACATCCCCTGTTTCAGCGTGCTGGTGAAGATGCTGACTGGCAATATCGTGCGCTGCGTTTGGGGGTAGCCATTAACTTTGTTCCGGAAGTGGCGGTCACCCATCGGGATTGGCGGGATCGGGAAAAACGACTGGCTACCTATCAGACCTATGCGCGTGGGCAGGGAGCATTTTATGCCAAACATGCGGGGCGCGGAGATCTTGTAGTCTTTATCCGGATGGTGTCACACTTGCTGTGGGCGCCACTATTATGGGGCTGGGGCTGGGTATTCCACCGACCAGAAATGGCGATCAAGGGCAAGGCGTTCACATTAAAATTATTGCCCGGTATTATTGCTGGCTTTAATGCCTTGCGACGGAACGAATTCAAATGTTAGTTCGTGTTGCTCTGATTATTCCTGTTTATATTCATGGCTGGCAATGATAATGTGTTGGTTTTAATTCCCTCGTGAGCAATTAAAACCGCCGTTGTTGTAAGATGAAAATCCGATCATCAACATGATTGTCATGATATGGGTAAGACCGTTCATTTTGCAAGATGAAGTCTTTGTTACGTTAAATGAAGGCAGGTGTAAGTCACTTATCTACCAACTGCCGCGGAAAATAAACAGAAATTCCGGACGATCTGAGGCTTTCGTTTGCATTAGCCAAATCTAAAATCTAAAATCAGAAAGCGAAAATTTAGTTGCGGCGATGCCGCCCTGGGTAAAACCGGTGGCGAAGGATACATGCGGAATACCGGCAAAGTTTTATTGTAAGGACAACGCGAAAGGAAATTTAGAACCATGAATCTGAATCAAAAAATTACCAATCCCTGGAGGGTCCCCATGTCGGTTCCCCACAATCGCAGCATGGTCTATCAATTTGGTCCATTGAAAATTTGGATACTGAGAAAGGAGTACGAATGGTTGTTGGCGTGGAATCGCGACGTTGGTGATGAATATTCTCTTGTACTTGGTTGCGAAGAAGAAAAACCAGACCACCTCGAATGGAATCAGTGGATTACCTTTCAGGAAGATGAATTGGTTAATTTTCTTCCCACCATGCCGGATCGAGCGTTAATTGTTCGTCCCCAGTATTCCTCATATCTGACGGTGGGTTCGGATTGTATTTTTTATTGTTTGATTCCGATTTCAGTGGCAGTATTTGTGGGATCGAACCTGGCGTTGCGCTTGGTCGAGATTCCGACCATGGAGCTGTCAAATTCCTGGCATGGCGACACCATGACTGGCGAACTGGGTTATGCCATGCGGTTTCCTGTACAGTTTAGTATCGCGGATCCAGCGGTTGGTCCCCATCGAGTAGTTTGTCCCATTCATATAAAAAATAAATCGAACAGTGAATTGGAGATTCAGCGGATTTATCTCCAGGTGAAGCATCTAAATATCTATCAAGGCGAGGCGAATAACCGGACGGATCAGGTCTTGGTTATTTATGAGGGCAAAGATCAGGATAATAAAATCCATTATGAAAACCCGATTACGGCTAATGGTAAAGCTTCAACCGTCATTTCACCCTGTCGCGAACCAGTGTCGGGTGGAATTCTAAAAAGAGGGTTCGACAATTTGATGTCGATATCATTTTAAGGCTATGTTCCTGAATCCCCAATATTTTAATCCCATTCAACCGAGGTCATTATGCACATTCCTGATTGGCTGTTAACAGATCGTTTCTTTGCAATCATCAGATGCATCCTGGTGCTCTGCATTGGGTTGCCATTGATCCATATCATTTCACGATCGATCGGTGACATGGTTAAAAAATATTTCACTGATCAGTCCGCAATGGTGGCGCGTAATGGGATTTTCTATTCGGGACTGATGCTGTTGATCATGGTAGAAATGCACCAGATGGGATTTCAAATCACGGCGTTGCTGGGCGCGGCTGGAATTGCCGGTGTCGCCATCGGGTTTGCGGCGCAAACCAGCCTGTCGAATATCATCAGTGGCATCTTTTTAATTTCGGAACAGCCCTTTGCTGTCGGTGATGTGATCAAGATCGGTGAGACCACGGGCATTGTCCTGTCGATTGATTTATTATCGGTGAAACTGCGTTTGTTTGATAATAAATTTGTCCGCATCCCGAATGAAAACATCATCAAGGGTGAGGTGACTAATATCACCCGCTTTCCCATCCGTCGATACGATATCAACATGGGGGTCGCGTACAAGGAGGATATCGTCCGGGTGATGAAGATTCTCAAGGAGGTCGCCAATAAAAATCCTTATTGTCTGGATGAGCCTGAACCGACTTTTATCTTTCTGAATTTTGGCAATTCGGCATTGGAATTCCTCTTTGCCGTCTGGTTTGTCAAAACGGACTTTGTGAAGCTGCGCAATACCCTCATGCCGGAAATCAAAAGACGATTTGATGAAGAAAACATTGAGATTCCCTTTCCCCATCAGTCCCTGTATGTCGGCGCTGCAACCAAACCCTTTCCCATCTCCATTGTTCCCTTGGAAGGCGGGGATCAGGATATCAACCCAAAAGTTGAATCGGTCTAATTTAAGATGAATCAAAGGCATGATTTCCAGGGTGGAGTCCGCTGTGGTCATCAGCATCGGGCTCCACCGACTGGAGGCACCGAGGATAACCCATTCCGATTTCGGTTTAACCTTTCCTCGGTGGTGGCAGTTATTCAAATTGAGTGATCAAAAGGATGGAAGCGAGAATGATGTTGCCAAGGAGGATGACGAAGCCCATCAAGATTCAGTGCATTCCCCAGTGAATGCGGTCGGGGTATTCATGCGGATGGTTGCCCTTTAAGGCTTTGACTGGTCAGATACACACAGGAAGGTGAACTTCAGCGCGAAGAGAAACTGATCCCATTAATCGATAAAATAAATGGGCAATAACGGGGAGTATCAATATTTCGGCATCAATAATGCTTAAATACTTATAGTATTAAATTGAATTAGCGATAAAAATCACCTCTGATATAATTTGATTGCATTGTAAATTTTAAGCGCCACCGGATGTCGGGTGGTATTTTCTCCTGAATAAAGATAGCGTATGCGATTGGCCTCGTAATTATGATCAAATAGTTTTAATTTCAGATTTGATTTTAGTTGCCAGGTTAGCAACCTATATTGACAGCGCAACCTATATTGCTATTCATGCGTACCCTATTGCCAACAGTGCGATCGTTTAATTCGGTTAAAAGACAGTAACTTTGTGATGACATCAGCGACAGTAAATTTATCTTCGACCATTACCCAAAGGATCATTAGAATTCTGATCATTCATGATGATGAAGAAGCTCGTGCGACTTTGAAGAAATACCTGTCATTGATGTTATACCAGGTTGCCGAGGTCAGTAATATTGTCGAGGCGGAATCAACTTTGGAGAAACGGCCCTTCGACATCCTGATTCTGAGCATGTCAAACACCAGTTATAATTATACTGAATTTATCCGGCGCGTAAAAATCAACAAGCGCAAGTCGTTGGTGATCTTGATTTCACAGAAAAAGCGCTTTGACGCCATGGTGGAATGCAGCGCGATAGGTGGCGATGATTATTTAACCATTCCGCTCGAGCAAGCCAATGTCATTAAAGTGGTCAGTCGTGCGGTTGAAGCCTTGCTTAAAAATATTGTCTCCCATGCCAGTGCTGATAAAAAATCGAAAACCAAGAATCGCGTAATCGCCGGATATGAAATTCTCAGTGTTCTCGGCAGAGGTAATATGGGGGTGGTGTATTTGGCGCAGAAAAATATTGATGGGGTCGATAATCAATTTGCGCTGAAGGTATTGAATAAGCCTAGTTCCCTGAGTGAAGATCATGTGCGCGAAATGTTGGAACGGTTTCTCCGTGAAGCCGAATCTTCCTTTGGAATACGCCATCGCAATGTGGTCGGGATTATGGATTATGGCTTGGTCGAAGAAGCGGATCAGGATCATATCCCCTATATCGTCATGGAGTATGTCCAGGGATACTCCTTGCGGCAAATTATCAATCGCCCCAACTTCCAGTTAAATTATCAGCAAAAAGGCCGTATCATCCGTCAAATTGCTTATGGGTTGGCGATGATTCACCTGCATGGCATATGTCATCGGGATATCAAACCTGAAAATATCATGTTGACTGACAAATTATTTGTAAAAATATCAGATTTTGGAATTGCCCGTTTACCGAATTCGGAATTAACTCATAGCTTGAAATTGATGGGAACCCCGGCTTACATGGCGCCAGAATCCTTTTCTAGCGCCAAGATTGATTATTTGGCCGATCTCTTTTCTCTCGGGGTGTTGACTTATGAATTGTTGCTTAATCGTCGCCCATTCCAGGGCATCAGCATGGATCGCTTGCGGCAGTCCATCAAAAAAGAAGCGCCCGTTCATCCCCGCAAACTCGATCTCAATATCCCTGCGGAATATATTAATTTGCTCTCCCGGTTATTGAAAAAAGATCCGCAGGAACGTTATCATTCCGCCGCGGATGTTGTTTTGGTATTGGATGAATATCTGAACCAATTTGAAACCCCTTCAGATACCAGCATCAGTTTGAGTCAGCGAACTGTGGTTCAAGACGCGGAGGCGATTCATAATGAACCCACGCTTGTGGCTGATTACACTGTTGATACAGATGATAATTGGCGTTGATAGCAGGTGTTTTTAATCAGGAATGTGGTATACCATTGAAATGTGAAAAAATAACTACAGCATTGGCGCCTGCAGCCATCGGCCCCTACTCACAAGCCATAAAAGCGGGCGGGTTTATCTTTTTATCTGGACAAATACCCCTGGATCCGGTTACCGGTCAGATGAGTGCAGAAACAATCGAGGATCAAACCCGGCGGGTATTGGATAACATTTCTGCTGTCCTTGGCGCGGCAGATTCCGGCTTTGATCGAGTCGTAAAGGTCGATGTATTTCTTCGTCATATATCCGATTATCCCATGGTAAATGAGATCTATGCGGAGTATTTCAAGCCGGCCATTAAACCGGCCCGGCAGGTTGTTGAAGTTTCTGGTTTACCCAAAGGGGCACGGATTGAAATTTCGTGTATTGCGCTTGCGTCCGGCTCCTGCTGATTCAGCGCGCTTTCTTTGGTCTTTTCTTATTAGCGAAAATCCCCTCGATAAAGTCAATTCAAGTCTGTCCATGGTTAACCAGAATTCATTGCTTTAAGGGAAAAGATCGCGCAAATTGAATTCCTGGTTCCTGATCATTCAGGCATTTGTTAACCTCAAATATTGCGTGTAATATCCTATACTCAGTGAATTCAATTTGCGTATGATCATAAGGTCTGGATGACCGAACAGCAAGTGAATGCTGGGAGACGATGTAATCCTTATGTCAAAAGCGTTTTTTTGATATCTGCAAACAGGAAAATCAATCCCGTCTGATGGTAATGACAATGGCGGGATGAAGATATCCTAAAGAGACAGGTGTGAGGATTTAAAGGTGAGCCGCTAAGGAAAGATT
This sequence comes from uncultured Lentisphaerales bacterium, assembly GCA_964615975.1. GTDB lineage: Bacteria > Verrucomicrobiota > Lentisphaeria > JABSQK01 > JAJFLO01 > CAZTTH01. Next base: position 38,895 of record CAZTTH010000031.1, read on the forward strand.
GCTGGTATCAGAAGATTATTTCTGGATAAAAAAACTAATCTCACTGATCAGACTGTGATCCCAAAGAGAGGAGAGAAATTAAGGTCTGCGACGCCTACGGAATTAATTCATGGGTTCGGACTGCAGACTAGCCCGCGCCAGTGTTACAATTTAACTGGACGTTCACCCGACTAAGAGTTCTTCCGTTTCGGATCAGGAATTCGGCGGCTAAACACAGAGAACATCTGGGTTTAACGAATGTGATTAGGAATTTACTTGGAGAGACTGACTGATGTCGCGCTCCCTGCCGCATCATCCGTATTCACGATGACCTTTTTACCAACCAAACTCGAAGGATCGGTAACATCCGCCGGCCATGTCGTGGTATCGGTATAACTCACCGTTGCCACTCCCTCAGCCTGAGCAATCGCCAACGCTTTGGCGTTCGCATCCACGGACGTAACTGTACCTTCAATACTGCCGGCATATGTCGAAATCGACATTACAATCATGCAGGCAATCAGAGCCTTGACTATGGATATGTACTTTTTCATGCATTTTCACCTCCTTTCTCACGCTATTGCGATGATTAAAACTGGATGAGAATCATGATAAAAATATCAAATGAGCCCATAAGCTACTGGTAATAACGGTGATAGCAATGCGGAAAATAAATTAATTATTGAGTGGCTTTAGAATTCCCGCCAGTTGGTGAGGGATCAACAGAGATCCCGGTCGCGATATCCTGTGCGGGGGTCTCCGGTGAATTTTTTCGCAGCAACAGTAATTCTTCCTGGAAGAATGGGGCGGTGCGGCTCCCTTGTTCAATTGCCCACGACAGTTTGGCAGAGTCCGCCTGGGTTTGATCATATAGCAGTATCAGGTCGAACCAATATTGTTTTTTGTAAGGGTTATAGCGGCACAATTCTTCATAAGCAGGCACTGCCTTGTCCAATGTGCCCAGCGCTTCGTAGGTGGATTTTAATTCCTGATAGATGGAATAATAAGAGATAAATTCCTGCCGCAATTTCTCCAAGCTCTGGGCGGATTCCTTTAATTGACCATTCAATCTCAGGCAGCGGCCTTGATTGATTCGGGGATTGATGGGATAGGGGTTAAGGGAATGACTGGATTCATATGCCGCGACGGCTTCGGAATACTTTTTCCCGGCTTCCAGGATTTGTCCAAGCCAGAAGAAATATTCATGATTAGCCGGATCGAGTTCAGTCGCTTTTTTCAGTGCTTGATAGGCTTTATTGGCATTCCCGGTTTTTTGCTGGGCGACGCCGAGATAGGCATAAGCCTCGGCTGATTCGGGGTTTTTGATGATTGCCTGAGACAAGTGCTGAATGGCTTTTTCCATTTGGTTGCTGAGGATCAAGCATTTTCCGATCCCCGTATAGGCAGCGGCATGATCTTCGCCCAGCGCGATTAAACTGAGGGCTTTTTGAAAGTAGTTAACGGCTTCCTGGCTGGCCTGATTCTGGTTTTTACCAATGAGGCCTTCCCCCATTTGCACCAGCCAGCGGGGAACTTCGTCCACTTTCAGGCCGGCGGTGATTAGTGGCGGCAAGGTTTCAGTGCGTTGATTGGTAACCAGTTTATAGATCAATTGAGCGGTGTCTTTGGAATGGAGGTTATTGGGCGCATTGAATTCAAGTAATAACAGATTGTCAGTATTGAGCGTGGCGCCTTCCACGAATCGTTTCATATCCTTATCCGTCATGACGAAATAGCTGAGAATTCCAGCGGCACCGCGAATGTTCAACACTTTCAGGTCATCACGTAATAATGGGAGCGATTGATACAGGGTGTCGATATGGGGCAAATCGACGGTAACCGGATCGTTTGCAGCAATGATCAACCAATCTCCACCAAGACAATTCCATAACATTGCGTGTGGAAAAACATGAGAGACAGAAGCCAGCACCATCTTGAAGTCTGCGGGCGCCATGGAATAGCTTTGGACCCATTGACAGAGGATACCTTTGGGGTTCAGTCGTTTTTTTACCAGCGCATAGAAATCGACAGAAAACAGGTTGGCCGTTCCCGCCATCCATGGATTTGAGGGTTCGCTGATGATGAGGTCATAGTTTTTGGGTGTAATGAGGAGATGATTGCGTCCATCATTAACATGGAGATGAGCGCGCGGATCTTTATATGCCATTCGATTGATCCGATCGAAAAATGGCGCTGCCTCCAGTACCGCCGGTTCAATTTCAATCAGATCGACCGAATCAATCGGAAAGGCCAGGGAAGCCGCCAGGGTTGTACCGCTGCCGAACCCGATGATCAGGGATTGCTTGGGATCCGGGTGCAGCAAGTGCGGCAGAGTGCCGGAAAAAATTTGGGTATGCAGATCGATAATGGTTGAGGCATCGGCTTTGGCGTTAACCTTTAAATTACGATGTTCTCCCACTTGCGTGACATTGACAATACTGTTCAGGCCTTCCCGGTAGAAAATGATTTGCCGGTCACTGTTGCCGGCCAAGGTCTCGTTATTGGTCATTCCCACCCATTGATAGGGGAGAATGTGCAATCCATGGGTGATCAGACGATGGTCCCAGCCGCCCTGAATTCGTCCCAATCCAAGTAACAGTAACAGCGCTGCTGGCACTGCGAGTGAAAAACGTTTGATTAATGAGGTCGAATCCAGGAATAATACCAACACTCCTAATACTCCGCTGGCGGTGATGGCGTAAAACAAGGTGTTGTAGATTCCAATCGTGGGGATGAGTACGAATCCGGTGAGCAATGATCCACAGATGTTTCCCATGGTATTGGCGAGATACAAGCTTCCCAAATCGCGGCCGACATTCCTGTAGTCATTGGTATACAATGCGACACTTACCGGAAAAAGAGCGCCAAAACCGAGAGTGGGCAGGACAATCAACAAGCTGCAGGCAATGAAGCGCATGAAATTAAACCATTCGGGATAGCCGATGGTCATGGCAAACATCCGCAAGGCAACAAAATCCATCCATTGAAACCAGGGCAGAGTGATCATTGAGCTGAAGGCAATGTATAATGTCAACCCTGCGAAGTAAGCAGGATATGCTCTCCGATTGGTCAGCAGGAATTTGAACAGGGCGCTGCCAATGGATAATCCCAGTAAAAATGTCGCGAGCATGATGGTAAAGGCATAGGTCGAACTGCCTAATACCGAGGCCAATACCCGCGTCCAGGCTATCTCCAAAAACATGGCGATCGCGCCGGTGAGAAACAATCCGAAAGGCACCCATAATGCTCGTGGTATCAATGCTGTCTCCGAAGCTGAACTCACGACTTCAGGCGATGTTTGAGTGAGTAATGGTGTTTCCGCGTTCGCTTCATCGGGTACGGTTTTCAGAATGGCGGCAGCGACGCAGGCGACAATCCCGACAAAGATATTGAGTGCCACAGTGATGATCAAGGTTTCTTTCATCCCTACTTGCGGCAGAAAATAAAATCCCGCGGCCAGCGTTCCGACAACCGCGCCGGCAGTATTTAGTCCATAAAGAAGGGCTGCACCCGAACCGACGGCTGCGGTGGAGCGAATATAAATTTTCGCCAATACCGGCATGGTGGCGCCCATCAGGAATGTGGGGATGAATAATACCGGCAGAGAGAGCAGTAATCGAATCAGGGTAAACATTGTGTTGCCGGGATCAAATTTCTGCGCGAAAGCGATATAGGCCACCTTGATTCCACCCACAAAAAGAAAAGTGAAGGCGGCATAGATACCAATAAGTAATTCCAATATCCCATAGGCACGCAGTGGTGATTTGATGCGATCGGAAAAACGGCCGATGAAATACCCGCCAATTCCCAGGCCTGCCATATAAGCAGCCAGCACCGTGGAAATGGCGAAGGTGGTATTGCCGAACACCTGACCCAACAGCCGCACCCAAAGGATTTCATAGATGAGCGCCGCGACACCGGAAAAGAAGAAACAAAAATATCCGATTCGCATCAGCCATTTGTCATTATTATTCGATGAAATTTTATACATATGAATACCGATTTACATTTTGAATTAAAATATTGTTAGGCGAAAAGTGCATATCGTAACAATTTCATTGATTTAATCAAATCTATAACCCAGAATTGAT
>CAZTTH010000032.1:0-39418 GCA_964615975.1 uncultured Lentisphaerales bacterium
GAACTCCAAACTCCACCAGCTTCAAACTCTACGCTAAACACATACTTCGTGCAACGAAACAATAAATTACGAATAATCTCCAATCATTTCCGTCTTTTTTCAATCACGATTTAGGTCGTCAGAAAAAACTCATGAAAAACTTTGCTAGCCGCAAAGAAAAATAATCCAATAAATAAATTAGAGACGGCTGGATATACGTCCAGCATATCACGCCCTATTTTCTTGTCCCTCTCCCTCGGGTTGAATGACTCTGAGGGAGAATGCAAGCAGTCGAATTTTCGAACTTCGCCGTTCCAATCGAGTAGCTAACCAGGCACTTTTTTTCTCAACCTGTTCGAGTTCAGTTGAATTACACCGGCTCGGCCGAAACCGCCGGTGGCGCCACTGGACTCGAACGGACAAATATCCACTTGAAGAAGCGGGATAATTTGTCCATGTAGACATAAAAGATGGGGGTGACATAAAGGGTAAGGAACTGCGAGAATATCAGGCCGCCAATGACGACCAACCCCAATTGTTCGCGGGATTCGGAACCCACACCCTGCGCCAAAGTCAGTGGCAGGGCGCCTAATAACGCCGCCATGGTCGTCATCATGATCGGGCGGAAACGGATGATGCACGCCTCAATTATCGCCTGTTCTGGCGGCATATTTTGGCGCCGTTGGGCTTCCAGAGCGAAATCGATCATCATGATCCCATTTTTCTTCACAATCCCAATGAGCATGATCAGTCCGACAAAGCCATAAAGATTCAAGTCATACTTGAAATGAATCAGGGTGAGTAATGCCCCCAGCCCGGCGAACGGCAATGCGGTCAGAATGGTAAGGGGATGAATGAAGCTTTCATAGAGTATGCCTAATACCATGTAGATGACCAGAATGGAGATGATAATAAGAATTGTCATTTTCCCAATTGACGCTTGAAAGGCTTCGGCGGATCCCTGAAACATGACGCTGATGGTGGCGGGCAGGAGCAAACGCGCCTCGCGTTCGATCTGGACCACCGCGTCACTGAGCGAGAACCCGGGTTCGAGATTGAAAGAAATGGTGACCGCCGGCAATTGGCCAAGATGATTGATGGTCAATGGTCCCAGGGTATTCGTCAAAGTGGCGACGGTATCAAGCGGAATGAGGCTGCCATTTCCGGAACGTATGTAGAGCAGGGACAATAAAGATGGATCCACCTGATATTCCGGTTCAACTTCCAGGATGACCTGGTATGAATTGCTGGCGGTATAGATCGTTGAAATCTGGCGCGAGCCATAGGCGTAATATAGGGCATTCTGAATCTGCTCAACCGTCAATCCCAGGCTGGCGGCCTTATCCCGATCGATCGCGATGGTCACTTCAGGATTGCTGTTCTGCAAGTCGCTGGAGACATCTTGAAAGCCGGGAATCTGAGCGAGTTTATCGACCATTAATGGGGCGAATTCATAAAGCGTGTCGGACTCTGTGCTTTGCAGGGAAAACTGGTAGAGCGCCTTGGTTAAACGCCCGCCCAGGCGGATCGGCGGCGGATTTTGCATGAATACCCGCACCCCCGGCACCTGGGCCAGTTGACCGCGCAACTCGCCAATAACTCCTTCGACGGACAATTGTCGTTCTGATTTCGGCTTGAGACGGAGAAAGACAATTCCGGTATTGCTGGAAGTAATGCCGCCGCGGCCGCCGGCGCTGGAAAAGAAGACTTCGACATTCTCATTCTTTTGAATGATCTGATTGATGCGTTTCTGGTGTTCCACCAATGAACTGAAGGAAATGCCCTGAGCGGCTTCGGCAATACCGAAGATTTGCGACATGTCGATGGGGGGCATGAAACCAGTGGGAATAACTCTGTAAAGATGAATCGCATAGATGGTTAACCCAATGGAAATCAGCAGGATCAAGGCCTTGATCCGGAAGGTCCACAACAAGGTGCGATGATATACTTTTTGGGCGATAGTGAAGGGCCATTCCAAAAGTCGGTTGAACCACCCTTGCTCTTCCCGGTTCGAGTGGGGGAGAAACCGGCTGCACAGCATCGGGGTGAGGCTGAGAGAAATAAACCCGGAGATCAGAATCGCGACTCCGATGGTGACCGCGAATTCCTTGTACAAACGGCCGATAATCCCCCCCATGAACAAGACCGGAATAAACACCGCCGCCAACGAAATGGTCATGGAGATGATGGTAAAACCGATTTCTCGGGCGCCCTTAAAGGCTGCTTCCATGCGGGATTCGCCCCTTTCCATATGCCGGACGATGTTTTCGAGCATGACCACCGCGTCGTCAACCACAAAGCCGACCGAGAGCGTCAAGGCCATCAATGAGATGTTATTCAGGCTGTAATCCAGGAGGTACATCACGATCGCGGTGCCGATCAGTGACAGTGGCACCGCCAGCGCCGGGATGATGGTGGTGCGCAGATTGCGGAGAAAGAGAAAGATAACCAATATGACCAGACCAATGGTGATGAGCAAGGTGTGTTGCACTTCATTGACCGATTCATGGATCGGGATGGAACGGTCGCTGATGATATGCAACTCCGCGGAGGGCGGCAGCGCTGCCTGGAAAACCGGCAGCAACTTGGCAATCGACCGGCAGATTTCCACGGTGTTTGTGCCCGGTTGTTTTTGCACCGCCAATACCACTGAGCGGGTCGCCTTGTCTGGAGTCACGTACCAGGCGGAGGTCTTATCGTTTTCGACACTATCATGCGTTGATCCCACCTCCTTCAGTCGTACCGGCGCGCCGTTGCGATAAGTGACTGCCAATGGCAGATAGGACTTCGCGTCGTAGAGCTGACCAGAGGATTCGATGGTATACGCCTTGTGGTCACCATAGAGAGTTCCGGTTGGTGAATTAACGTTATTGCGATCCACTGCGGCGGCGACCTCGTCAATCCCAATATCGCGCGCAATCAGTTCTTTGGGGTCAACTTTTATTCGCACCGCGAATTTCTGTGAACCAAAAACCGAGACCTGCGCCACGCCCTGGATGGTGGAAATGCGTTGCGCCATCATGATTTGGCCGTATTCATCCAATTGCGAAACCGGCAGGATATCCGAGGCAAGGGCCATGTACATGATCGGTTGATCAGCGGGATTGACCTTGTTGTAGCTTGGCGGTGTCGGCATGTCGGGCGGCAATTGGCGCAAGGTGCGGGAAATGGCGGTTTGCACATCCTGGGCGGCAGCATCAATATTACGTTCGAGATTGAATTGCAGCGTGATCTGGGTTGATCCCACGTTGCTGGTTGAGGTCATCGAATCAAGACCGGCGATGGTGGTAAATTGACGTTCCAACGGCGTGGCAACGGAACTGGCCATGGTTTCCGGCGAAGCTCCCGGCAGCGAGGCGGATACTTGGATGGTAGGGAAATCAACGTTCGGGAGATCGCTGACCGGCAACTTAAGATAAGCAATGATCCCAAAGATCATGATCGCGGCCGTGACCAGCGTCGTCATGACCGGTCGTTTAATAAAAATAGATGAAAGATTCACTCGTTTATTCCCGGATTATATAATTGTATGAATCAGATTTGCGAAATATTCAACACTTATTACGTTCGTTGCCGCTTCGCCATCCTCCCTTTCGGTCGGATGCCGTCTCCTCCTGCCGGTTATGCGGGGCAGCAGAACCGGCAGGAGGAGACTCAGAGCCAGGATTTCATTGTTTTGAATCTACCCCGGTCGTTGCCCGGGGTAGATTGATCTCAGCTTCCGCTAAGCGGGACGGAAAAAGTCATACATCCCAGAGCAATCAAATTGCGAAACCCTGATGACAATGAGTATTTGTGCCTGTTAAGCGGTTCTCGTTTTGGCGGTAAACGGCATTTAGGGTTGAAACAATAGTTTATATTTGATTAAAGATAAGATGGGTTCAATAAAATAGATGAACTCAAAATTCTTCCAAGCGTGAAATTGATGATCACTAGATACTCTTTTTATTTTTCGCGGAAGTTGGTAGATAAGTGTGAATAAAACCTGATAGTTTTCAGTATAACGGTTCCTGCTGACAATTAGTATTTACCCATCATGACAACCCATGACAAAACCAAGGCAACTGCCGCGTTGAAGGATCTCATTTGCCTGTTGGAGTGGTATGAGAAAAATCAGCGCTCCTTTCCCTGGCGGCAGACCCGCGAAGCATATCGAATCTGGGTCAGCGAAGTGATGCTGCAACAAACCCAGACCGGCACCGTGATTCCCTATTATGAACGATTTCTCCGGCGTTTTCCCTCTCTGGCAACATTGGCGGCAGTCGAGTTAGAAGTTGTCCTGAAGCTGTGGGAAGGATTGGGATATTATTCCCGCGCCAGACATTTGCATCGGGCGTCACAAGTCGTCATGCATCAACATGATGGATTGATACCAAAGACGTTCGCCGAACTTAAGAAACTGCCGGGCTTGGGTGACTATACCGCCGCGGCCATCGCCAGCATTGCCTGGGGGCAGCCGGTTCCCGCGGTTGACGGCAATGTCCTGCGCGTCTTTGCCCGCTATTGGGGCATCCACAGAGCGGTTGACCAACCCGATGTGCGAAGGCGTCTTTTCAATCGTCTCCAAGCCGCTATCATCCACTTCGATCCCTCACATTTTAATCAAAGCATCATGGATTTGGGCGCCACCATCTGTACGCCACGCCTACCCCGCTGTCCGGAATGTCCCCTGCAGCGTGGGTGTGCGGCATTTGCCAAAGATTGGACCGCGCATCTTCCCATCAAACGAAAACGAAAAAGTTCTCCTCATTTTCAGGTCGCCGCCGGGATCATCCGGCATCAGGATCGCATCTTAATGGTACGCCGCCAGCCAGAGATGATGTTGGGAGGATTGTGGGAATTTCCGAGCGTGAGGATGGAATCATTGGTCGGCAATGCCGCTGATTATCTGGCCAAGTGGTTGCGAGAAAAAACCGGGTTGCCGGTGCGGATCAATGCCGCATGTGCGTCTGTCAACCATTCCTATTCCCATTTCAAGATCACCCTGACCGCTTATTCTGTCACTGTGCCAAAGACCCTTAAGTCAACAATCCACATTCCTGTTTCAGAAGCACACTGGCAATGGCTGGATCGTCACGAGATTGATCGTCTGCCGTGTGATAAGGCTACCCTGAAAATCATCGCGGAATTGGAGAAAATAAGGGGGGAATGAATCGCCGCCCGGCGAATGGTAGATGTTTCCCTTCAATAAATGGGAGAATCCCCATCCCGGGAGCGCCTGAGCGGAGCGCTTCCCTGCGCTGTAATTATCAATTGAATAATAAGTTTTCGACATGCGGCGGGGATAAACACGCCACTTCAGTTAATTTTGCCGGGTTGGGACTCGGTTTTCGGAGGGATTATTTTCCTCGGTTCAGCCTGTCAGACCGCCACCGGGGCTTTGATATGGGGGTGTGGATCATAATTCTCGAGGATGAAGTCTTCATATTTATACGCGAAAATCGATTGTACTGCGGGATTGATCAACATGGTCGGCAATGGCCTGGGGGCGCGGCGCAACTGCAGTTTAGCCTGTTCGACATGATTCATATATAAATGCACATCGCCGAAGGTATGAATGAACTCGCCAGCCCGCAGTCCGGTTGCCTGCGCCACCATCATAGTCAAGAGGGCATAGGACGCGATATTGAAGGGGACGCCGAGAAACACATCCGCGCTGCGCTGGTACAGTTGGCAGGACAATCGTCCCGCCACGACATAAAATTGCATCAGCAGATGGCAGGGGGGAAGAGCCATGCGGGGGATATCGGCTACATTCCAGGCGCTGACAATCAAGCGCCGGGAATCGGGAGTGGTTTTGATCTGCTGGATCAGGGCGCTGATTTGGTCAATGGCGCCGCCATCCAGAGTTGGCCATGACCGCCATTGAGAGCCATAAATCGGCCCTAAATCGCCGTTGACATCAGCCCATTCGTTCCAGATATTGACTCCATGATCATTAAGAAATTTGATTGAAGTTTCACCGCGCAAAAACCACAACAGTTCATAAATGATCGATTTCAGGTGTAGTTTTTTGGTGGTCAGGAGCGGAAAACCAGCCGCCAGATCATAGCGATTCTGATAACCAAAAAGACTCAGAGTTCCAACTCCGGTGCGGTCGGATTTGGCAATGCCATGCGCGAGGATATGATCAAGGAGTTCAAGATATTGTTTCACATCGTTACCGTTGCATTCTGCGGCGGGAAATCACTTACAAACTGGCCATCAATCGCCGTTGTGCCATCTTTTCGACGATGACACTCACGTCCTTGTAGTTTTCATCAATAGCGTAAATCAAATTATACGCTTTCCACGCTTCTTCCTCGTTTTTCATGCTGTCACAGATCTTACCCAAAGTGTAACAGGCAAGTTTTTTGGTTTTGCTAAAGCGCGGGATGCCAGCAATCGCTTGTTGGAGCAGCTCAACGGCTTTGCTGCTTTGATTTTTCGCATGAAAACATTTTGCCAGATAAATCGTGGCGATATCGCCATGTTGGGAGGTTGAGCGGAGTTGTTCAAGCTTGGGAATGGCTTCATCATAACGCTGGGATACAAAGAGCATTTGCGCCAGTTCCAAGCGTATCCCGCCATCATGCGGCTGGCGCTGCAGGCGTTGCTGAGCGCGTTCAATGAGCATTTCCATTTTGTGTGCTTGAAAATTATTGATTTCGTTGCGGGCATGTTCTTTTTCTTCATTGCTCAGATTGGGAGTTCTCATGTATTTTTGCCACTCTTCGATCGAAGCATCATACTGATGAGCCATGACCTGGGTGATGGCAAACTCCAAGGCGGGATCCATCATGCCGATCAATTCAACCGTGATATTGTAGGCTTCCAGGGCTTTTTCAAATTCCCTGGCAACCGCATAGAGATCTCCCATTTTTTTTTGGTTTTCGGGGTTATTCAGGCGCTGGACCAGGCTTTCCTGGATTTGAATTTGTTTTTCCAGTGCCTGCCTGCTTTTATCATCGATTTTCCCGCTTGATTTGGTAATATAAATTGATAAGGTCGATGTATCCTCCATGTCCCGATCATCCTCGGAAGCTATCGCCTTGGCTTCATTCAGGTCGTCCCGGTATTTGCTGTTTTTGGGGTCCAGTCTGGCGATCTTTTCCCGGCATTCGACGGCCTTGCCGCCCATTCCGGCGGTGAGGTAGGTACGCGCCAGCCAATCCCACCACTCCACGCTGTTCGGGTAAAACTTAACGGCCATTTCGAGGGTGTTGATGGTGATCTGTGCCATCTGCGCGGCATCAGCCGCCTGGGCTAACATTTTAATGGCGATCGGCGAGGTGGGGTCGAATGCCATCAAGGCTTCCGCATTATCCAGTGCCTCGATATATTTTCCTTTATTAATGAGCATCGGCCCTTTGATCACATTAAACACCTTGAGAATCGGCAACAATGCTTGTCTGGTCTTATCCACCTTATTGTCAAACTTGTCCAGTTCAAATAACCGCAATCTATCCCGCACCTCCATCAATCCCGGATGATATTTCAATAAATTTCTTAGCATATCGACAGCATATTTATAATTTTTTTGTTCGATTGCCTTGCAGCCGGTGTCGTAGAGTTTTTTATCGCGGGCATTTAAATATTTAAGTTTCGTAAGTTCCATAATCTATTTTTCGCTTTTAACGTGATTTTTCATGCAAACAGGGTAATTCATATCTTCGCACGATCATTGGGCATAGGTCGCAAATCTCAATGATCCACAATTCGGTATGTTAACAGATAATTTTTATTGGTTTTGCCATGGTTGCCATCCGGTCTCTCAAATGCTTCGTAATTGCTGATGGTTCAACTAGAAAATGACGTGTAATCTACTTTTAAAACTAATATTTTCCAACTTATATGAATGATTTGATTTACCATGAGTCTCTTTTCACCGTCAACCGATGAGGATACGATATGCGCGCTTGCCTCCGGCATTGGCGGCAGTATCGCCGTTATCCGACTTTCCGGGAATCAGGCCGGGAACATCTGGCGGCAGATTTGGCGTCCCAGAACTGCCGCACGGGCGATATCCCAGCGCAAGTTACTCTTGGGCGCCATTGAGGATGGCGACATCATTGTGGATCCGGAATGCCTGACGGTGTATATGCCGAAGCCCCATAGTTATACCGGAGAGGATGTGGTTGAATTCCACTGTCATGGCGGAGCGCTGGTCAGCAAAATGATCCTGGCATTGTTGCAAGCGCATGGCGCTCGTGCCGCCGCCCCGGGGGAATTCACCAAGCGGGCCTTTCTCAATGGCCGTATTGACTTGACTCAGGCGGAAGCGGTGCAGCAGATGATCGCATCACAAAGCGCGCTGGCATTGCGGGTTGCCAACCGGCAATTGACCGGGCAGCTGAAATCCCGCATTGATGCCATCGAAGGGATGCTCATCGAGCTGTTGATGGAGGTGGAAGTGCGCCTCGATTTTGTTGATGAAAATCTCGATTGGCACACCCCCGGTCAAATTCATGATTTGTTGACCCAGGCGCTATCGGCAATCGAGGCGTTGCTGCGCTCGCGGAGTGCCGGGGAAATTCTTTATCAAGGCATTCGCCTGGCGATTATCGGGGCGCCCAATGCCGGCAAATCCAGCCTCCTGAATCTCATCCTCGGACACAATCGCGCCATCGTTACCGACATCCCCGGCACCACCCGCGATACCTTGGAGGAGGCCATACAAATCAAGGGCATTCCCATAAAAATCATTGATACCGCCGGCATTCGCATGGCAACGGATCGCATTGAACAGGAAGGCATTATCCGCAGCCGGACCGCCATGGATCAGGCGCAGCTTCTGATCTGGGTGATTGATCTGAGCCACCCACTCGATCCACAGTTGTCTGGCATCACCATTCCCACCGCTAAAAAGACCATCATAATCGCCAATAAAATTGATCTCCTGCCGGATTGGCAACCGGATATTTCCCTGCCGCATCCGGTTATTCGCTTCTCGGCCTTGACGGCTCAGGGGCTGGAGGAATTATATGATATGATTGTCTCCCTGGTATGGCAATATCCGGCCGGTGAAGAGCCGGAAGTCGCCGTCAATGCCCGGCATGGCATTCTTCTCGAACAGGCACAAACCGCGATCCGGCAGGCATTTCCTATAATCGCGCGCGAAGAGTATGAATTGCTGGCGATTCATTTGCGCACCGCCAGTGACGCATTGGGGATGATAACTGGTAGAACCATCCAGCCTGATATCCTCGACCATATTTTTCATCGCTTTTGCATCGGCAAATGAGAGGAGATTTATTGGGGATGATTTTATTTATCTTCCAGGCATTATATTTTGTCACTATTTGCGAATTATTATGACAAGCAACAAACGGATAAAGGGGGGGTTCCTGGTTACCTTCGAAGGCCCTGAATGCGCCGGTAAATCAACTCAGCAGAAGCTGCTTGCTGCTTATTTGCGCGCTCTAGGCTATGAAGTATGTGAAACCCGTGAACCCGGCGGCACCAGGGTGGGCGAGGAAGTACGCAAACTCGTCAAGCATTTGCAGGGCGATGAAGCCGTCTGCGATGAAGCGGAACTTCTCCTTTTCTGTGCCAGCCGGGCGCAATTGATGCACAAGGTTATCCTCCCCCATCTGGCGAGTGGAGGCATTGTTATTTCCGACCGGTTTGCCGATTCCACCACCGCCTATCAGGGATACGCGCGCGGCATTGATCGCGATCTGATTGCCCGGTTGCATCGTTTGTCCTTGAAGGGGCGCTGGCCGGATCTGACATTGCTTCTCGATCTGGAGATTACTCAAGCCCTGAATCGTGGTCAGATGCGCCTGGAAAGCCTGTTCATCCCGGATCGTATTGAGGATGAATCGCAAAAGTTTCATGAGCAGGTACGCGCCGGTTATCTCGCTATTGCCGCCGCCCACCCCGAACGGATCGTGATCATCAATGCCGATCAGGATCGCGAGGAATTGCACCATCGCATCTGCACGGAGGTACATCATGCCCTTGGCAGAATTCACTGAGCAATTTCCCTATCTGGTCACAAGATTATGCAACCAACGCCTGTCAGGGAGAATCGCGCACTCCTGGATTGTCCGGGGCGAAGACCTCGACATGCTCAAACGCTTTGTTCAAGCCTGGCTGCAGGGTTGGGCATGTACCGCACTCACTGCCCATGGTGATAGCTGCGGCGCCTGTCAAAATTGTCAGGCCATTGTCCGGGAGGAATATTCCCAGATGATGACCATCAAGCCGGTATCCAAATCCCGGCAGATAGTGGTGGATGATATGCATGATCTGGAGCATTGGTTGTTCATGAAATCCAGTAACGCCAAACGCATCGGGATCATTTGGGAAGCGGATCGGTTGAGCCTGATTTCGCAAAACACGTTTTTGAAAACGTTGGAAGAACCGCCTTCATCCTGCATCATCGTCCTGGTCACGATCAATCCGGAAATATTGATCCCCACGATTCGTTCGCGTTGTTTGACCATGACCCTGCGCACCAACCGAAATGCCTATAATTTCCCTGGTCACGAGTTGCTCGACACCATTCTCATTGGATTACAAAAGGGAACTGGCGCCATGGCGGCGATTCAGGGCGCGGGTGAATTGCTGCAGATACTGCAAGGATTTAAATCCGCCTACAAGGACGATAAAAAACCGGTGGGGCGCAAGCGGCGGGGCAAGGATGAGGTCATCGCTGGCGATATTGATATTCAGGATGCCGTCACCGCAGCGATGGAGGCGCAGCGGAATGCCGCATATCTCGGTCAACGCGAACAATTTTTGAGCGCCATTCATACCTGGTTTGGCCAGCAATACTTTTTGGCCAATGGCGTTGATCCCATATTATTTCCCCATCCTGAGCTCTCACCATCCCTCACCAACCCGGCGTCATCTTTTTCACTTACACCCGATGAAGCGCTGCGTCAGTTACAAGTCACTGAAGCGTGGATAAAAACCATGCGCTACAACATCGATGAATCGATCGCGATTCAAGATTTATGTCAAAGTCTTTGCATTAAGATATAACCTGCGAATTTTGATAGAGATAGGAATAAGCTTTAACATTTTTTACACACCGTTATTGACAGCTTATTAACAGTTATCATGCGGATAGTACCAAATAGTAACAAATGACATAACCTTTCTGTTTTCAGTTAGTTATAATTTCAATGATTATGTAAGTCGATATCTTTGAAAGAGTTGAAGCAAGGTTTTTTTGATTTTATGCACACCCTGATAAGTAACTCCTTGAAATCATGATTGATACCCATAAAATCGAGCGCGCCCGGCCTCTCAAAATCACGATTTCGTTAACACATTTACCGGCATGATTGGGCGCCATACTGATTCCCTGCTCATGCGGGCGCTGTATGTGTTTAGCGTGAGCAGGGAGGTCAATAAAGTTGGGAGTTCTCCTGCCGAATGGCAGGAGAACTCGGTATCTTGAGGATAATTCCCTCTGCGGCAGTCCTGCATGGCGGGACTGGATTCCAACAGCGTCAGGCGAAGATGTGACAATCATTGGTGTAACCCCGTCATCGGAAGCCGTCCCGCAATGCGGGACGGCTTCCGATGACGGCCGAAGAGCAGAGCAAGCTGAAGCCGATACTTCAACCGCCGCTAAACCCATATCCGGCGCTGCCCGCGACCGGTTTTCGTCCTGCTGTACAGCGCAATGACAGAAGTTGACCAGGAAAGAGCTAAGGGGGGGTATCGCGAACCTCGGTGAGTGGATCTTTGGCGATCAGTTCCTGACTGCCATCGCCGAAGATTTTGAAAAGACCGGTGGCGCGGCCATCCTTGAAGTTGGTGATGTAACTGGGAATAAGGTGTCCGCCGGTTACTGTGAATTCGATCTTTTTCGAGAAATCATCCAGCGGCTCTCCAAGGTCGTCAAACAATGAGACCTCGATAAACAGGTTTTGTCCACTATCGACGATGTCGCCATGGGGGAGATTGAGGGTAATTTTGTCTGGATGCCGGCACTCCGAAAGACCGATCTGGTCGATTTCCAGCACCCCTTCGTCATCCAGAAAGGAAAAGGTCAGGGCATTGACCCGCCGCAGATCAGAGGGTGATCCCAAATGTGCCAGAGGGATGTTGATGGTCGTGAATTCGGGTCGCAAACTTGATGGCGGCAACTCCCATGGTTCGCCTTCACCGGAGCCGGTGGAGTCAAGAGCAACAGTAATGCGGGCTTCCGGATTCCTGCAGCGCAGACGCACCACCAGAAATTGATTGTTGCTGATATCAACACCAGTGCGTGACAGCGTGGTGAACCAGCACATGTTCGGCCGCGACCAGGCGAGAGCAAGGATGCCATCGGTATGGACTCGATTTTTAGCAGTTTGTTCAATGATCAGGCAGTGAACATCGGTGATGCCGCCGGTGCGCTGGCCGGGGATGATCACATCGTTGCGATGATCATTGTTATACTGTTCGGGAGGACTGAAATCATCGATTAACCCGGTATAGGCAGGGATCGACGCCGGCGTTTTAAACGCTGGTCTTTTGATGATCAGCAGGTCAGGAACTGATGTTGGCGGCAATGACGCAAGCACTTTTGGCGGCGCGGAAGCGACCGCTGGAGGGATGATCGCGGCAGGCGCCACGGCCCGCTCTGGCGGCGGCGGGGATATGGGCGCGGCACTGGAGCTGGGGAGAACCGGGTCAACGGGTGGGCTCCCTTCAGACACCGGCGCCGGGGGTGATGCAGGAACAGCATCTGGAGGTATCGGCGCTGGCGGAGGAAGTGTTTTTATTGGAACCTCGGTAACTGAGGGAGGGAAAGTCAGGTTGGCAGGTGGCAGAGTTTTTTCTGGTTCTGGCGTTGTCACGGGGGCGGGAGATTCAGCAGGAACAGTCGGGAGCGGTGGAGCGGTGGCAGAAGAGACTGGGGGCGCCACACCACTGGCGATCCTTTGAACTGTCAGGTCGTCGACATAAATTTCCAGTACATGCCGGCCCGAGTAGAACACGATTCCGAATTGGGTTAATTGATCAAGTGCGAAAATCCCCTGTTTTTCCGGGACGGTGCCGCTTTCCCACTGAAAATTATCTTTCTCCAGAAAGACCTGCAGCGGTGTCCATCCGCTGCCAGTTTCGCTGATCGGCAATTGATGCTCCTCCCGCAACGCCCATTCACTGCCGTTGGCGAAGATTACCTTGACTGCCAGGGTGGCATCAGGAAAGTAAACTCCGGGAGCATACACCCAATAGGATAGGGCATGCTGAGGGGTGAGTTCCGTCTCCGCAGGTAGGGATCGCATCGCCACACATCCCCAGCCCTTGCCATTGGTTTTAAATTGGAGCGCTTGTTTGCCCGCATGGACAAAGGTAGAGGAGGCAGTGACCTTGCCGAACCCAAAGACCTGGTAACTGGACAGCGGGTCCGGACTCTCGAAATCATCCGTGAGTATTGGCGGTGTGGCGGTCTCTGCCCTCATGGTAAAACTGAAGAAATGGAGGAAAATCAATAAAACCAAGCCCTTGGACGTTAACATCCGGGATCGATGGGATCTGGTTGTCTGTGACCAGGATGCGCTGGCAAATACACCGATACTTGATCTCACAGACCCGCGATCATGATTGAGGTCACGGTTTATGGCCAACCCATCATCTTTCTGTGTTTGGTGCAGCATAAATTCCCATGATCGTTTTAATTTCTCCGATAGGTGAAAATTATTTTCGCCGCTTCAGCGGCAGCATGAGGACGAGCTAGCCGTTTGGCATTGCGGCCATATCCGGCAATCACCTCGGGTTGATCGCACCAGCGTTGCAAATGATCTTTCAACTTATCGGGGGTGCATTCTTTTTCCTCCAGCATCAATCCAGCTTCATTTTCAACCAGATAGCGTGCGTTTACCTGTTGATGATTATCCATCGCCGAGGCCAGTGGAATGTACAATGCCGCCTTGCCCAGGTGCGCCAGCTCGAAGATCGTCGAGCCGCCGGCACGGCAGATAATGTAATCTGCCAGACGCAGAAATTTATCGATTTCGGCGGTGAATTTTTTTACTACCGCGGTGAGGCCATGTTTTTGATAAACCCCCATCAATTCAGTATTATCCTCCTGTCCGGTCAGATGAATCAGTTGGAATGGAATGGTTCCCGGAGAATATAACATGAGCGCGCGCTGGATCAGTGAATTTATGAAATGTGCCCCCTGACTGCCGCCGAAGACCATGAGTATCGGCTGCTCCGGTTTTAGCTTGAGTTCACGGCATAAGCTGATGCGCTCATCGGGATGCCATTCCCGATCACCGGCATCAATCATGGTTTGCCGGATCGGCATGCCGATGAATAGACGTGACGCCGATGAAGTTGAAAGACTCTGGTCCGGAAAGGAAAGCAATACTTGACTCGCCCAGCGCGAAAGCATTTTATTGCTTTTACCCATGATTGAATTGCCTTCATGGATGAATAATGGATTGCGGGTCAAAAGCGTGGCAAAGCCCAACGGCGCGCTGGCAAAACTTCCCATGACCAACGCCCGGTTGATGTGATAACGGCATAACAATTGCCTATGGCGGACTACCGCCCGGAAAAATTTCACCCCAAATACCGGCCACCCCCATTTCCTGACCGGGAGCCTGACGGCATCCACCAATATTCCGGTTATCCCTTCGCGCCGCGCCAGTTCCAGTTGCTCTTCCCGATGCTGGCCGGCGATGAATAACCAACTTTGCCCACCCAATTGGTTGAACTCACGCGCGATCGCCAGACCGGGAAAGAAATGACCGCCGGTGCCGCCGCAGGCAATGGCTAATGTCGGTTGAACAGGTTGATGATTGACCATAACTTGAGCATATGGGAATTTGTATTTCAGTCATGAGTGCGGAATGCGCATGCTGCTTTAGTCACTTCTCTACCAACTTCCGCAAAAAATAATAAGTGATTCTGGACGATCTGAGGCATTCGTTTGCATTGGCCAAATCTAAAATCAGAAATTCAAAATTCGGTTGCAGCTATGCCGCTTTAGTCGATACCTACAGAGTTAACCATGCGGTTGCCGGTAAAATATAACCGGCATCGCCCATTCGCCCATTGGCAGAAAAGATTGAGAGTTCATATTTTACCGTCATGAATATATTCTTTCACATCGGTCTAATCAGCAATTCCATGATCAGGAATATGCTCATGGGTTTGCGGGCAGTGGTTTACCCCGAGATCTGTGTGGTGTGCCTGAAAAGTCAACCCCTTTCATCCGGAGCAGTCTGTCAATCATGCCGGACTTCATTGTCTTTCATTCAATCGCCTTATTGCCGGGGGTGCGGGGGGTCTTTGGACAACGCTCTTGAGCTGTGCGGTGAATGTCTGCGGTTCACGCGTCCCTGGCGGCACGCACTATCGCTTTTTAATTTTTCGGGTACAACCAGAGAATTAGTGCACCGTTTCAAGTACCACGGCGATGTGGCGTTAACCCGATTGTGGTCGACCGAGATGCGCGCGGTTTTATCTGCTCGTTCCGCCGAACCCGATTATGATCTCATCACCGCGGTGCCGTTGCATTGGCTGAAAAAAATGAAACGCGGCTACAATCAGGCGGAATTAATCGCCCGCGAATTTTCCGCGGTGAGCGGGATTCCTTTTGTCCCCATCCTGAAACGACGCAAGTGGACCCGGCCGCAAGCCAGTTTGAACCTCACCCAGCGGCAGGCGAATTTGAAAAACTCTTTTGTCCTCAAAACGAATCTGATAATTGAAAACAAAAGCATTCTCCTGATTGACGATGTCTTCACCACGGGGTCGACCTTGACCGCATGTGCCAATGTCCTCGCCGCCGCCGGCGCCAGTGCTGTCGAGGTCTTCACCATCGCGCGGGGATGAGGAAATGAAGGGAGAGATTAGGAAAAAATTCAAATACCAACAGTCACCAGTAGCAGCATCGGCTGAGCAACAAAGGCAGGATCTGGATTGCCAATGCAGAAAAACCTGGAGTTGAAATTATGCGATGAAATATGAGCCCTTCATATTGCCAGATTTTTGTATTGATTTATTTACTTGATGGACTGGCATTAGTCGATTATTGATTGGAGGGGTCAGATGGGGATAACCAATATTCATGAAGCTAAAACCAATTTCTCTAAACGCATCCGCAGGGTGGTGCCCTGGGCGATGCAATATGAGTCCTTAAGACTCATATTATTGCCATGCAACAATCAGAAATCTCCAGGCTGAATGCCAGAAAGTAGGACGACCCATGGCAACGCCCTGGGGAGAAGAAACAAGGAGATGAGCCCTCAGGGCTGGACTGGCGTCGAGAGGTATTTTTCCCAGAATTGGGCGGCGGTTTGGGTCATGGCGCCAAGCTCCCCGCTGGTGGCGATAAACTCAAGATCAGGCAGGGATTTCAGCGATTCAATATCAGCGGTCGCGGTAGCGGGCAGAATCAGCCGGCGCAATTGCTGACACCGGGCTAACGGCGCCAGGGAAATAATTTGGGTGCAGCCCCTTAACGATAACTCTACCAGCGGCAAATCAGCCAAGGGGGTCAAATCCTTGACGGCGGTTTCCGCCAGACTCAAATGGGCAATGGGCAAGCCTCGCAATGGCGCCAGATCCTTGACCATGGTCTGATCGAATTCCAGGTAGCGCAATGACATCTGCCTGACAAACGCCAGATCAACGATGGCAGTCTTATTGAACCTCAACTTCCGCAGTGGTAATGCTGTCAGCGCGGAGCCATTGCCGACCCGGGTGCGGCTGATATCCAGACTTTTTAACGGCATGCCGATCAAGGGAGAGAGGTCGCTGACCACTGTCCCGGAGATATCAAGCGTCTGCAACGCCTTGCCCTTGAGAAAGTTGACTTCAATGATCGGCAGTCCCGCCAATGAAAGATCGGTGAGCGGCAGCGGCCATAAAATACTAAAGTCGGTGATGCTGGTATTGCCGACATTCAATACTTTCAATGGCATGCCGGTGAGCACATCGAGGTTTTTAATCTTGGTTTCGGCTAGCGAGAGATTGACGATGGGCATGTCGGCGAGCGGGCTGATATCCCGGACCTGGGTGCGATCGAGATTCAGATGGGTGATTGGTTTGCCGCGGAGGATCTTGAGATTTTTTATGGGCGCGTTCGCTAGATCAAGAACGCGCAGCGGGGTGGCGATCAAGGTTTCCAAATCCTCAACCTGGGTTCCCACCAGGCTCAATTCTTGAAAGGGTATGTTGAAAAGGAAGTAAACACTCATGATTCCAGGGCCATGCAGATACAGATGGGTAGCGCCCGGATCAATATGCCGCACGATATCCGGGAAAGCGATGGGGTTGAATTCATGGTCGGCAAGATGGAGGTGGAGATGGATGGCGGCGCCATTCAATAAGGATTTGAGATCCTGATAAGGAGGGCCATGAACATGCAGGTCGACGAGTGGAAGAGTGGGGATGACTTCCCACCCTTTCTCGACGCGATGGGAAATTGATAATACAGCGAGCGGCATGTCCTTGAGTACAGTGATATCAGTAACCCCGGTATTTTGCAGGTGCAGCTCCGTCAGCGGCAGGTTGGCAATCCCTTTGAGCTCGCGTAATTCCTGGTTCCCGCTTAAATCCAGGAAGATTTTTTCTTCATCCACACCCCAGTCACAGCGGATCGATTTCAGTCCGGGATTGCTGGAGAACAACATGTTTTTAGACGCGGCTATCTGAATGCTGAGGTCTTTTTCCGCGGTAATTTCCATTAATTTGAAATGACTGCTCAATAAGGTGTCGTTCAATTCCTGGCAGTGCCGGCGCAGCAGGCGGAGATCGGTGAGATTCAGCTTTCCTGTAGATTTATCACGTCGAGGTTGGTAGGTATCGAACAGTGCGGTGATCCCGAGGTGATCCGGTTGCCGGGTGCGCGCGAATGCCGACCGCGCCTCGTCAAAACGCAACGATCCCAGAAACAGGCGGCCGGATAATAACCAGGCTTCTTCAAGGGAGTCATCCAATTCGATGGCGATCTGGATTGTCCTGACGGCTTCATCCCAATCGCCGGCTTCAGCCAACCCCAAAGCCTTGTTGACAAATTCTGGAGCGGATAGCTTGCTTACCTGCTCACGCGCATACTGTTCCTTGGTGCGCAGAATTTTTTCTTCGATTTTCAATTGCATTTCCCGTTCTCGCGCCCGGCGTTCTTCCTCTTTGGCCAGCCGCTCGACTTCTTTGCCGCGTCGTTCCTGTTCCACCCTGACATGTTCAAATTGCAGTTTCTCCCAGGATTGCTGGATTTCATCTTCCTTGCGCTCCAATAATTTGTTCTGTGTCTCCAGCACCGCGGCGGTTTGTTGCAATTCGAGATTCTTTTCTTCGACCTTGGCAACGAAGACCACGATCATGGCGATAAAAGTCATGATACTGACGGCGGAAATGATGGCCACGGTCTTGTTGCGTTTGATCAATAAAAGTATCTGCTTCGGCAATCCCGCGTCTTCCGCAGTGGTGGCGAAACCCTCCTGATACGCCTGGATTTCTCGTTGCAGCGCGCCAACACTCTGATAACGCCGTGCCGGCTGGCGCGCCAGCGCCTTCATCGCGACCGCAGAGAGAGATTCGGGAATTTTATTACCCGGACAATGTGCGAAAACCATTTTATCGATCAAATCTTCCGGAGCCAGTTCTTCATCGGCAAGCGCGTCATTAAACCGGGAAAAAGGCGTAATGCCGTAGGTTTTTTTTACTTTTGACTGAAACGCGGTGGGCGGCAGGATATTGCCCTTGACAATATTGATCATCATTTCGGTAAAGCTTTTGCCGGTAATCGGCGGACACAGGGTCAGCATATGGTAGAGAATTCCACCGAGCGCGTAAATATCAGAGCGATGGTCAATCGCGTCGTTTTGCCCGGTAGCCTGTTCCGGCGACATATAATTGGGCGTGCCAAGAATCTTGCCATCAATAGTTTGCATGCCTTTCAGGGTGTGAATATTGTCGCCATTCTGAGTATCAACATCCTGGCTTTGATCAGGATGATCTTGTTCGCTTTGAGTGGTTTTAGGATCCGCGGTTGGATCGCCTCCGTCCATGTCGGTATTGAGATCGATGATGACGTCGGAACGCAAGGTCTGCAAGCCATTGTGCAGGGAGTATTCCTTGATTTTCGCCAATCCCCAGTCAAGGGTCAGAACCTCGCCGAAATCACCGATCATGATGTTTTCCGATTTCAAATCACGATGAATGACTCCTTTGGAATGGGCATAAGCTACGGCATCACAGACCTTTTGAAAAATGGTTAACAATCGGGAGAGGGGATAATTGGTGATCGTTTCCGCATCGCCCGCGCGGATTTTCCTGATGATTTCCTTCAAGGTGACTCCCTTGACGTATTTCATGGTGTAAAAGATTTCATTGCGATCATTAAAGCCCAGTTCATGAACGGGGACAATACCGGGATGTTCGAGCTGGCCGGTAATCTGGGCTTCTTCGATGAAGCGCAACAGGACATCGGGGGTTTTTTCCCTGTTGGCGAGCAGCATTTTCATCGCCACAGTGCGCTTGATGGTGAGATCTTTCGCTTCCAATATCTCCCCCATGCCACCATGGGCGATAGTATCTTCGATCTCATATTTTCGCGCGGTTAATTGCGCTAATTTTTTGGTGATACTGGATTCCATAATTGCAGTTGAGATTGATGGGGTTGATTAACCATGAAAAACACTAACCACACGAAAATATATGGGGTAATGATTGATACAAGGATTTGATCTACTAACGATGGATAAATTACTATTTTTACATATTGGGGTTGTTGCTCCGCCACACTGGGGCGTTTGCCGTTACCTTGGGACGACCGGATCGGGATACGCGAGCCCGGTTTTTCCCTGATAATTGCGCAGATAGAGATTGAGGTCATCATGGCCGGTAACGTATTCAGGCACCAGCGAGACCTTGCCGCCGCCATTGGGAATATCGATGATGAAATGCGGCACCGCATAACCGGACGTATGTCCGCGCAGTCCATCAATGATGTCGGCGCCGCGAGCCACCGGGGTGCGAAAATGCGCTGAACCGAGAATCGGATCGCATTGCAGCAAATAATAGGGCTTTACCCGGATTTTCAACAATTGATGCATCAGTGCGCGAATGGTCTCGACATCGTCGTTAACTCCCTTTAAGAGAACGGTCTGACTTCCCAGGGGTATGCCGGCATCGGCCAGCCGATGACATGCCCGGGTGGACTCCGGGGTAATTTCCGCGGGATGAATCACATGCAGACTGAAATACAGGGGATGATAACGCTTGAGCATGCGGCTTAATTGCGGGGTGACGCGTTGCGGCAGGACAAACGGCACTTTGGTGCCAACGCGGATCATCTCCAGATGAGATATGGCACGCAACCGTTGCAGCAGCCATTCCAACCGCTCATCATCATAGATCAACGGATCGCCGCCGGATACCAGGACATCACGAATCGCCGGAGTGGCCGCGATATAATCCAGCGCCCGCTGCCATTGCTGGCGGTTGATATCGAAATTTGCCTTACCACCCACGAGCCGGGAGCGGGTGCAGTAGCGGCAGTACACCGGACAATAATCGGTGACCAGGAACAATGCCCGATCCGGATAGCGATGCACCAGTCCGGGTACTGGAGTATGATTGTCTTCAGCCAGCGGGTCGCGTAATTCTCCATGGGTATGCTGGAATTCATCGGGAGTGGGAATGACAGTGCGGCGCACGGGATCCTGTGGCGACGCGGCATCAATAAGACTGGCGTAATAGGGGGTGATGCTGACACTGAAGGTGCGTGCTGTCGAGTTCATCGCGGCGGTCTCTTTGTCAGTTAATGGGATGATGCGATTGATATCGGCGGCGCTTTGCAGGCGATGCCGCAACTGCCAGTGATAATCGTTCCATTCCCGCAGGCTGACACCCGGGAAATAGCGGCGGCGGAAGTCATGTCGGTGATTGGCCATTTTCTCAGCCTTTAAACGAACTGAAACTTTATTAAACATCACTCAGACATGAATTTTAAATAAATAAACATGGTGAATGGAATGGGAATTTCGCTTAACAATCAGTATACACCAGCATCCGCTCGTTTTTTTCTTAGTGCCACACATGCAATTTTAATATTAACACTTGGGTTAGGGTGTCAGTGTATTAATTCGCCTCAATATGTACAGGAATCATTTGTCTTAAAATTTGGTAATATAGCAATGGTTGTATGTTATTACTTAAATACAGCCTTATACGTGATTGAATACTCTCTTCGTTCAAAAGAAAATATTTAGTTATATAAAAAATGGCCTATATACCAGACAACCAATTTTGAATGAATATACCAATTAAACTAAAAGTTTTAGAACGAGAAATCGAATAGGAGTGGATATTGGCCACCTAAAGTTTATTATTACCTTCTCCATTGCCAAGCAATTTTTTTGAACAAAAATAACTGAATTAATAATCATTCTGATGTTTACTGATATAAAAAACAAATTAACAAATCTTTACCTGGATGATCTACGTCCTTGGTTGGTTGGATTCAGTGGCGGCAAGGATAGCACCATGGTCGCTTCAATGGTATTTGAGATAATCGCTAATATACCTCAGGATCTTCGTAAAAAGTCAGTATCAATTGTTTGCACTGATACACGAGTAGAAATACCAGCCATCGTTGAAAATGTGGAATTCCAATTGGCAATGATGGAGCAATACTCCGCAAATCAGAATCTCGGCATAACTGTCCATCTATTAAAACCGTCACCGGAACAATCCTTTTGGGTAAACATCATCGGACGAGGATATCCACCCCCGAATCGCACATTCCGATGGTGTACTCAGCGGATGAAAATCGACCCAGTAAATCATTTTGTTCAACAAAATATTGGTCATTGGGGCGAAGCCATCTTGCATCTGGGAGCTCGTCGTGCCGAGAGTTCTTCTCGAGCGCAAACCATGGCAGTAAATAAAACGCGAAATGGTCTTCGCCGTCACCCAGATTTACCACGTGTGTGGGTTTCCAATCCCATTGAATTTCTCACTACAGAGGAAGTTTGGGCTTATCTTCTCCAGCACTCTAATCCATGGGGTAGCGATAATCGAGCGCTCTATATGCTCTATGCAAATGCCTCTACCGGTGAGTGCCCCATCCAGATAGATACAAGCACACCAAGTTGCGGTCATTCGCGTTTTGGCTGTTGGACTTGTACTGTAGTGGAACGTGATAAAACCAGCGAGGGATTGCTGGCAGCTGGTGACGAACGCATGGCGAAACTCATAGAGTTTCGCGAAATACTCCTCCATTATCGTGATCCTGAAAACAACAAGAGAGATAATCGTCGTATCAATGGCAATATCGGTCCAGGGCCATTAAAAATTTCAGCCCGCCGTGAATTATTACAGAAACTTCTTAATTTACAGAATGAAATCGGCTTGCAACTAATAAGTTCAGAAGAACTTTTAATGATTCAACAATCTTGGAAAGCAGCTCGCGACCCCGATGACGGCTCAGGAGTCGCGAGGATTTTCGACCAACAACATGGTGTCATAATGAATATAGACCCTATTGAATCTAACAAACTACGCGAGATAGAAAAAGAAGTCGCCAACGAAAAGAACATCAACATTAAAAGCCTTCGACGTATGCTGGCAAAAGTGGAGGAATATAGTGAAAGTCATCGTGCTCATGGCCTTCCAGACGACCTGCTCAACATCCTAAAGGACGATTTGGTAGAACAGTCGTCAGGACAAAAGGACTAAACATGGCGGAAGTTTATATTGACTCGTTAACCGTTGATAATTTCGGGCCGTTCTATGGTGAGACCACTATCGATTTCCGAAGCTTGGATGGTAAATGTGGAGTTCTCATTGGTGGCAAAAATGGAGCTGGTAAAACCCATTTACTCCGCGCTTTATATCTAGCTGTTGTTGGTGAAAGTGGAGTTGGGGACTTGAAGAAAGTTGAGACCGGTTCGGACGCGACACAGTTTGTTTTTGATCAATCGCTTAATCGCCGCGCTTCTTCTGAAGGAAAGTATACTGTGCGTCTGAAAGCGATTGTTAGTTTACGAGGTCATCGAGTTGGAAGTCGAAAAATAGAACTACTTCGTGAAATTCGCTTTCGTCCCAATTCTCCACCATTATGGGAACATTTTGCCACCCGTTCCGATACACATGGTAGAATTGAAGATGAGCATAAGATACATAAACTGAGGGAGGCTTTTCTACCTCGACATTTGGCGCGATTCTTTTTTTTTGATGCTGAACGCAGTCAAAGTATTAATTTGGGACAGAAGGATATCATCGATGGAGTGAGTCGAGTTCTTGGCCTTTGGACCTACTCTGAACTAGAAACTGATCTTCGTCAATTGATCAAAACAAAAATTCCGCGCGTGTTCAATTCCACAGGCGGCCCTAACCCTGAGACTACACTCGCTGAATTAAATGGCAAGGTTATTGCAGCTGATGGAACATTGAAAGCGAAACGACGTGAGTATGAAAACGTTGTCAGAGAATTAAAAGAAATAGATGACGAACTACTCGAGGTGGAAGACAATTTGAAAACTCTAGGTGCTGTAGACCCGGAAGAATTAAGAATGTCTCAACATCGCCGAAGTGAATTGTCAGAAACTAAAGCTAAACTTGAAACGAAGCTAACTGGTATGTGGGAGAACTCATTGCCAATTTCACTGATGGGAATTTTCCGAAGGGAGTTGTTTGAGGCTCTCCATGCGGAAGAGCGTCGCCGGGACTGGCTGAGCGCCAAATCTGCTGTTGAACCAAAAATTCCCCAAGTAAAACAAAATGTATTTGGCAATCCCCCATCTGAGTTTCAGCTTCAACCAGATGTGGAATCATATTATATAAAGCAATTAGAGGATGCGCTTCATCAGCTTTTTCATCCCCCACCACAAGGAATGTCGGATCGGATTTATTTGGTTGATCGTAATGAACTTAGTATTCACGTTCGAAATCAACTTTCAGCGAGTCCAAAAGAAGTTGATGATTTGGTTAAAACTTGTATGGAAATTGAAAAGAAGGATGTGGAATTGCGTGAATTAGACCAGAAATTAAAACAGATGCAGCAGAATACAGCGGCAAATAATCACGGCGCAAAACTCCATGAGAAACGCGGCGAGCTCAACACTCGCCACGATCAATTAACCAAGCTCCTCAAGGAAATTGATGCTGAAATAATTCGTCTTGATACTGAACTTAAAGACTTAAAACGTCAAGAAACGAATCAACGTGAGATTACTAATCGAGCTGAAAAGGGTGAAACCCTGGCATCTATGGCAATGCGCTATCGGGAAGCTGCTGGCGAGATTCGTAACCGCGCAGCTAATCAGAT
Source organism: uncultured Lentisphaerales bacterium (assembly GCA_964615975.1). Lineage (GTDB taxonomy): Bacteria > Verrucomicrobiota > Lentisphaeria > JABSQK01 > JAJFLO01 > CAZTTH01. The sequence goes on from CAZTTH010000032.1 coordinate 24,200, forward strand.
GCGTCGTCAAATCTCCACAGAAGTCGGCAGATTATGGGTGCAAATTACCGAAAGAGAAAACGAGTTTGAGGGCATGGACTTTGACAGTCATTGGCAATGCCAACTATTAAGGCGTGATAAAAAGAAGGCATCATGGGAAGACACCAATACATCTGCCGGTCAGCGGCAAGTTCGGATGTTGGCATTCTACGAAGCCCTGCGTCGTCTCGCTAAACTTGTACCGCCACTGGTTGTAGACACTCCGCTGGCTCGTCTTGACAAGGAAGTCCGCGCCAACGTACTCGATCAGCTTTACCTGAATGGTCATCAATCCATTATTCTTAGTACGAATGCCGAGATTGATCCTGAAGGACCGCTTTTTGACACTATTCGCGACCGACTTGCAAGGGTATATACCTTGCACCCGCATGGCCGCCCCGACAGTCGGAACTATGAAGTGAGAATAACAAACGATTACTTTGGTCATGACTTATGAAATTTAATATCAGCAGTGATGCCCATGAGTTTATCGAGAATGTCTTTGCTCGAGTTGGTGCAAACAACAAGGCCATTCTTGGTCGTGCGGCTCTCTTTTGGGCAATAGGACAAGGTATACCGTCTGAGTTTAAACCAAGGGATTCAAAAGGCGTGACCTTAAACGATGAACAAGTTGTCGGAGATGATCTGCGTGATTTAGTGCGGGCCGCATTGAATTACCGCACAGGAAGTACACTTGATGAAACCGGTTATCGACAAGAGTTTCGGAAATACTTTGAATATGGATGTCAACAACTGCAACGAATTTGGAGAGAATCTGGCAACGACCAAGTTCATTTCGTCACAACCTTGTTGAAATTTACCGATGTTAATATTGGTTTGACCAATATAATTAGTCCAAAGGCGGTAGTCCCAATGCCAGTGGTTGAAACTGAAGTGAAACTTAAAGTTTTTGTTGATGCTCCTGATAGGTGGTCGCTTAACGGGCCTGGCACTTCTAATGGTCTACTAGTAATCTCCGGACAGCCTGGTTCTGGTAAAAGTCAATTGGCGCTTGATTTATTGGCACAATTGGCTACACATGGTGTGCGATTTGTTTTTTTCGACCTCAAGGGTGAATTGGAAGACGATCCCAACAATATCCAACAACGTGAGAATCGGAAACAATTTCTTGAATTGACCAAAGCACAATATATACGCCTCATTCGTCAAGATTTGCCCATCAATCCACTTTTTCGAGACCACAATCCGGCAGTTAACGCTCAAATAGCCAATGAGATAGCTTCACTTATTCGATCCTTCGTACCACAATTTGGGGCCAATCAACAACAAGCTCTCAGTGATGCATATCAGAATCTTCCAAGTCCTGATTTTACTAGTCTTCTTGAAAAATTGGAGAATGAAGGAATTTCTGGTGTGCCGCTCTCAATAGTAAAGCGTATCGTTGATTGCAATTTGTTTGCTTCGAACTTTACCGCAATCAGCCCGGAACATTGGTTAAGTAAGTCACTTGTAATAGATTTCAAGGAATTTGGGACTGATAACGACACCAAGGCTCTGGCAGTAGCTCTTATCCTCAACTTTCTGATGAAAAAAATGAATCGGAATTTAGCAATCAAAAATGGAATCCAACCCATCAAGATGGTTTTGTTTGTTGATGAAGCTCATTTATTGCTTCCCAAGGAAAGTAAAGCAGGTCTACTCGGCTCACTAGCACGGCAAGGAAGATCATGGGGATTCCCTGTGTGGTTAGCATCTCAAGACGCTGATAAATTCATCACCACAGGTGATCATGCTACTAATTTTGCTGAACTTGCAGAGTGTGGCATTCACTACTCACCTCAAACATTGACTGATACCCAGCAGCGACAAATCCTCTCCGGTGTAATTCGCCAGAAGTTAAACAAGACTGAGGCTGCTTTAAGGCTACAGGGAAAACTATTGACCGGTTATTCACGACAGTTCTGGAGAGATCGTGGTTATTAATGGAAATATGGCAAATCAAAACTTTGATTTCATATCAATTGAAGGCAATTGTGAATTCAATTTGGTTTTTGAATGTTTTAGGTTTTGCAGTAGCTATAAAAATAATATGACTGTACCGCACCATACCTAAAGGAATAATAAGTACCATGAAGACGATGGAATTTCAGGTTAATGAAAATTTATTTGAGCGAATAGAAAAAGCGGCATTGTCCGCAGGATTTTCGACACCTGATTATGTGCGCCTGTTGCTAAGTCGCTCTCTGCACGAATGGAGTATCGAACATCTGGAACAACAGGAGATCAATGCCTACATTAGTAAGCCTGTAGAAGCTGGTGAATTTGACGGATGGGAATCTGAACAAGCATGGGGGGAATCATGAAACGAGGAGAAGTTCATTGGTATAATTTTCAGTCACCAGATAAACGCCGTCCTGTGCTTATCCTTACACGAGATTCCATACTCCCATATTTGAATGATGTAACCATAGCTCCAATTACATCCACGATACGAGGTGTTGCTTCTGAAGTCGGATTAAGTATAATGGATGGTATGGCCAATGATTGTGCGATAAATTTTCATCATCTTCAGACCGTACCGAAAAGAAAAATCGGGGGATTAATCACAACGCTTACTTCAAAAAAACTCCAAGAAGTAGGCCCAGCATTATGTTTTGCTCTTGGTATCGATATAAGTAGTCCAATATAATAGTCAAACAAAGGATTATCATCTAATATCACATTGGGAGGAAGGAACTTTTCAGTAAAAAATGGAATGTTAACTCCGCATAATCAAAGGCGATTTTCCTACTTGTCAAGTAACTTGAAGGGAATGTTATCCCTCTGAAATCTCAATCATTTATGAAGGGTTATTATGCATCAGTTTCGCAACTGCTTAACTATGTCATTCACAATCGAAACAGTCTTCATCACATCGTGAATGTGGTTGGTAAAACTTAGTGAAAAGCGAATCGTTTGTCGTGAAACCGCAGGGTCATCTGGGTACATGGCTTTAATGACATGAGATGGTTCATCAGAGTCTGCCAGGCATGCAGAACCAGAGGACGCACAGATCCCAGCTTGATCAAGTAGTAGCAGTAACGCTTCGGATTGGATGCCATGAAATGTGATATTGGAAGTATTAGCAAGGCGTAGAGTTTGGTGACCATTTAATACAGTGTTCGGCACTGAAGATAGAATTCCAATCTCTAACGCATTACGGAGTGGTTGCACCTCCTTTTCATAGCTTGGCAGATGTTTTTGTGCTATTTCGGCGGCTTTTCCTATACCTACTATTAGCGGCACATTCTCTGTTCCACCGCGATGATTCCTTTCCTGATGACCACCATGTATATAGGCAGAAATTGGAGCTTTTCGCCGCACATAAAGGATACCAACTCCTTTGGGTGCATTAAATTTATGTCCTGTCAGTGATAGGTAATCGACCGGAATCTTTTGAACATCAATCGACACTTTACCAGCTGCTTGCACTGCATCACAATGAAAGAGAACACCTCGTGATTGGCATATCTCAACGATCTCCTCTACCGGAAACAATACGCCCGTCTCATTATTTGCCCACATCAAGGATACGATGGCGGTATCATCGGTAATTATATTTTCCAAGTCAGTCAAGTTCAGCAATCCTTCTCTATCAACGGGTAAGTAAGTCAAACGATATCCTTCTTTTTCCAGTGACTTGCAATAATTTAATATCGAAGAATGTTCAACTACTGAAGTGATAATATGTCGCTTATGGGGATTAGCCTTCAAAGCGGAATTTATTGCTGAATTATTGCTTTCAGTAGCGCATGAAGTAAAAATGATTCCCATTGAATTCGCCCCGATCAAATTTGCTAATTGCTCTCTTGCCATTCCAATTATCGATTTTAACCTGGAACCAAATTTATAACTACTTGATGGGTTACCCCATTCACTAGTGAGATAAGGCATCATTGTTTCAATGACTACTGGATGAATTGGAGTCGTAGCGTTATGATCGAGATATATCATATTGATCATGTAATCCAAGTTGCTATCTTTGTGGGCGAACATTGATAGAAAAGTTTATTCAGCATCGAAGGGGTTATCAATTGCTAATAGCTAATTTGGTATTGGTAAATAATCATCTTCACTTTTCTCTAAAAATGTTTTTGCTTTACAGGGGGCTTTGCTCACCCACTTTGTCTCACTAATTACACGATAACATTTTTAAAAAAAACAGTTATCATTTGATTTTCGATATGAAGTAATTTTATGAAATAATACTTAATAATTGAATGCACTTGTTTGCCATCAAATTCTTATTTGCAACGATGAATGTAATCAGTATCCAAACTGGCGGCAAGGCAAAACTTTGCCTTACCCTTGCCAGTAAATAAGTACAATATGAATTATTTATACTCATCGAAATGCACATTATTAGTAACTTTATGAGTATATTGTCTAAATTAGTTACTTCAACCATTAATGGCATCGAAAACGGAGTGTGTGATGGACTTCGATATCGTCTTGATCGCTCCTGAAATACCGCAAAATACCGGCGCCATCGGCCGGTTATGCGTCTGCCTGGGGGTCCGTCTGCATCTTATCAAACCATTGGGATTCAGTCTGGCGGATTCCTACCTCAAACGGGCGGGATTGGATTACTGGAAAAATCTGGATGTCGAGGTGCATGAAAACTGGGAGGAATTCGTGGAAAAAAATCAGCCGGCGCCGGAGCAGCTCTTCTTCTCCAGCACCAGGGGAGAGCGATCCTATCTGGATCATGGTTTTCACCCCGGATCATTCCTTATATTTGGCAATGAAACCCATGGCTTGCCGGCAGCTTTTTATCAGCTCCATAAACACCAGCTCTACCATATTCCCATGCCCGGTGAATTTGCCCGCAGTCATAATCTCGCCAATGCGGTCGCCATCATCGCTTACGAAGCCTACCGCCAGCTCATGTGCAAGATGCATTTATAGAGAAGATATTCAGTGAACCCCGTTTAGTCCGTCCCGATGAGACTGTCGCGCAGTCATATACAATACCCGCCCATCAAATTAGTGGGCTACGTTCGATTCGTTCCTCACGGGACGAGGTGATCGCAGTCCAATGTTTCATCGCTGGAGATGATGATATGGCGCTTGACTGTCGGGATAATTTATTGGTAAGTCTCCAGGGTGCCGAGCCGGGATTCGGCGTGCCCGGGGTAGCGAAGAATTGGGTATCCCTACTCCCAGAGTGACCGCGGATACTGCCCTCCGGCGATTTGTTCACTGATATATCCTTTTACCGATGCCAGATCCTGGGTATAGGTAATGCCAAACCATTTTTCTGGAGAAATCGTGACCCGGACCCGGGCCTGATGATTTTTGATCAAACAATCGATGGCCGTGGGGAGAAAGAATTCGGCATCAGGATGATTGCCATTGTCCCGGATAAAGTCATGAAATAATTTTGCCAACTGGGGAAACACCGCGGGAGTGAATCCCCACAAATTCATGGACACCAGTTCAGTTCCGGAGCAATGACGCCACTCGGTATCAGAAACCGGATATTTGGCGCCGCTTTCAGTTTTAACGATGCCACGGCATTCGTCTATCTGCTTCAACCCCCCCTGATCATCAACCTGGCAAATGCCGCGACTGACCGTGCCGAACTCGGATAGGGTATTGGCAAGTTGATAGGCAATCATCGTATAAACTTCCGGGACACCTGCCGGTCGTATTCCGGATGAGCTATCAGCGACAGTCTGCCGGATCATATCTGCCAACAGGCGATAAGACTGCGGGCCATAATAATCATCGGCGTTGATCACCGCGAAAGGATTATTCACCTGCGCCTGACAGGTAAGCAGCGCGTGGCCAGTGCCCCACGGTTTGCCGCGCGCCGGCAGCGACCGGCCATGAAATTCCTGGTTGATCTGGTCTTGATAGACATAGGATACCGGCACATGACGAGCCACTCGCCTGCCAATCAGATCGGCGAAGGTTATGGCCATGTCTTCACGGATAATAAAGACGACATCCGTGAATCCCGCCTTGAGGGCATCATAGATCGAATAATCGACAATCAACTCATTCCGCGGACCAACAGGTTCAATCTGTTTGAGACCGCCAAATCGTTTGCCGATTCCCGCTGCTAAAATTACAAGAGACAAGTGCATCTTCTGGGTGGTTGGGGCGCCTGGAATTATGGGAAGTGAAATCCAGGGAAAAAATTCTGCCTGGATTTTATTACTCCGATTTGATTAACTCTTTTAATAATTGATATTTAGGTGGTTTTTAATTAACCGGCACAGGTTGGTTAATTGATGTTGCTATTCGTGACAGTTTCCATCCCGATCCACCGCCACAACCAGCATGACCGGAATTAGTATACTGGGAATAACCGGAGAAAAGCAATCCGGTTGAAGGAATAATCGATGAAATTATTCAGAATTCATAAAAACTATACCTTGATTGAACTATTGGTGGTGTTTGCCATCATCAGCTTGTTAGCCGGCATGATATTGCCGGTCTTGAACAAAGCCCGGGAAAAAGGCCGCCGGATAAAATGTCTGGGAAATCTGAAGGACATCGGGATCGCGCTGAGATCATATTCGATCGATAATTTCGAATGGTTTCCCTCCGCCAACGAATCAACCACCGCCTTGAATCTCCTGGTGCGGGAGGATTACCTCAGTGTTGCCACCTCGTTTTCCTGTCCCAGCCAACGGGTCCTTGCCGCCATTGATCCCGGTCCGCCGGCCACAATCACGAGCTCTAATTATCTTTATATCGATGATCATGGCGACTTTCGAGACAACCCCGGTCTGTCCGAGCTGATTACCAATAGTGAAACCAGCCTGCTCAGTGATCGCTTGAATAACCATCTTGCCAAGGAAGGCGCCGGTTTTACCAGATTCGGCAATGTGCTTTATGCCGGCGGACATGTGAAAGGGTTTTCCGATCGCAATTGGAATAACTCGCCGGGGATAACCTTGCAGCTGCGGGATTTGATCACCGCCTTTCCTGATCCCTGATGGCATGCCAGACCCAAAATCACACGCCGGACCGTCATGAATAATCCCTGGGGTAAATCACCCCCCGGATACCGTTATCTTTCACATTCTCTACTCAACCCCATTAAGTTAGAGAAGAAAATGCACGATGTTCAGTCTGATTAAAAAAATGGCAGTGTACGAAAATTCGACTGCCTGCAGTCGCGAGGATTTGCTTATGATGATCTGGAGTCGGGATTACAATTTTTGGAGAAAGGTGTTGCATAGATTAATCTTGGGGATTGTATTTAGCCTAACCCCGCCCCCGTTTCAATCGGGAGGTTAAAAATTCACCGGCGCTGATTTAACCGAATATCACAATCCATGAGCAAGGAATCACCAATGAAATCGGAACCCCAAAAAACCCGCTTTACCTTGATCGAACTTCTGGTGGTAATCGCCATCATTGCCATCGTCTCAGGGATGTTGCTTCCCTCGCTTACAAAAGCCCGGGAAAAGGTCCGCCGGGTAAAATGTCTGGGTAACTTAAAGGATATTGGACTGGCGTTAAATTCATATTCAATTGATAATTTTGACTGGTATCCTTCCGCCAATGAATCAACTACCGCGTTAAATCTGATGGTGCGCGAGCAATACATCACCACGGCCACCTCCTATACCTGTCCAAGTCGACAAATTGCCGCCACCATCGATTTGGGGCCACCCGCGATCATCACCAGCTGCAATTATCTCTATGTGGATGATCATGGCGACTTCCGTGATTCCCCCGGCTTGGCTGAAACTTTCACCCAGGCGGATACCAGCCTGATGAGCGACCGGTTGAACAACCATCCTTCGATATTGGGCAGCGGTTATACCCGCTATGGCAATATCCTTTACGCGGGCGGCTATGTGAAAGGGTTCGCGGACAGTAATTGGAATAACGAATCGAGTATTTCGCTGCAGCTCCGCGAATTGATCACCGCCTTTCCCGATCCCTGATGATTCATTTGAGAAGATAATGGAAGTTCATTATACTAAGCGCGAAAATTCACTAGCGTAGCCACTCAAATTCACGGTATCATAGATTTAAAGTTGATGACGAAATTCCCCTCCCATTATAATAAAGATGTCCTCCGGGTGATTATTGTCGCCATGGCTGTCGCTATTTATATCGATTGGCCGGCTTTGATTGATCCGTTGCGCTTCCATGACAACTGGCGGCAGTCGCCGCACTGGATGGCTCCGGCAATTCAAAGCACCTATCATCCCAACGATCTTTACCTGCGGTATTGTAAATTCAATACCGCACCCTTGGAAAATTGGCTGTATGGAGCTCTGGCACATACCGGCATCGATATTTTTTGGGGAAAACTCATCGGAATATTCTATTTTTCCTTTACCGCCATGCTGATCTATCTCACTGGCCATGCCATGCGCGATCGCTTCTGCGGTTGGACGGCGGTGATCATCTATCTCTTCTTTCCCGGCAATTTTCTCTTTTTTACCGGCGGTTTTGGCTCTGGCGGATCGGCGGTGTTTCTCTGTCTGGCAGTGTATATCATCGTGCGGGAAAAGTGGCGGTGGGCCATCCCGACGATGGGATTCGCGGCGCTCCTTTATCCCATGGCGGCGATCCACATCGGGGTGATCTTTTTACTTGATATCATCGCCAATGACCTGAAAAAGTGGCATGATACAGCAGTCTGGAAAACCAAACTTCTGCCCCTGCTGGCGGCTGCGCTTGTCGGAGCCGCGCCGATCTTATTTAAGTACCTGGGAGGTGAGAACGAATTCGGCCGCCTGGTCACCGGCGATGAGATCGGCAATCGTGTCGAGTTCACCATTGCGGGACGCATGGATTTGATCCCCATTCGCTCCATCTGGGCTGAAATCCATGATTACTGGACCGAGAACAATTTTCATATCGGCTTGTTTTTTGTCGCGTATTTTTTTGCCGGCAAAAAGATCTTCAAATTACCGCGTGGTTTATATCCTCTGTTGTTCGCAAGCATATTCCTATATCAAGCGGCCGAGTTTTTGGTCATACAATTATATGTTCCCAACCGTTACCTGTTGCGCTCCCTGCCCATCTTCATGGCGTTTGCCGGCGGGTATTGGCTCAGCCTTGCCGTGGCTGGCGATAACCTTAAAAGGATCATCATAAGTTTACCGGCATTTAAGGTCAGGATCGGCTACAGTTTTCTCTGCATCATCATCCTGATCGGGATTGGCTACGATGAATTCAAGCATCGACTGCGTCAGGGGAGCGAAACCCATGAATGGAAAAATGAGGAATTATACGCGGCAATTCGCACGCTGCCGGGGCGCCCCATGCTCGCATTGCATCCCACATTGGCGGCGGTAATCCCGATAATGACCGGCAAGTCCGTGCTGGTTTCGGAAGAACTCTGCCATCCCTGGTGGACCGCCTACTGGGAGGTTGTCTCAACCCGAATGAAGGACTTTTTTCGCGCCTATTACGCGACCAACCCTGAGACCATCCTGGATTTCATCGCGAAACACCAGATTGATTACATGATTATTGAACGCCATCATTTTTCCAGTAATTATCTCAATCATAACCCGCGCTTTGCGTTTCAGCCGTTTAAGCGTTGGGTGCGCGATGAACTCAGGCCATCGCCGCATGCGCTCTTGAGTCAGGTGCCCGAACACCTTTGTCTTTATCGTGATCATTATTACCTCATCATCGCCACCGCCGATTTATCGCGGTGGCTCGGAACCCTGAGTAACCAATTCATTCCCCAATGACGGGCACCTTATAGAGCCAGCGCTTATGAAACATTCACCTGCTGAACCGACGAAAAACATAAAGTCCAATTGGGATTTGGTGCTTTCTCCCATGGCCATGCATTATGCGCCGGTGGTACTGGCAATTATCACTTTCACACTTACACTCGCCGGGTGGTCGGTCTTTCGCAGATTCGAGGAGAATAAACCCGGCACCATGCTGAGTCTGAGTTTAATGTGGATTTGTTTCATCCTGTGTTTTTCAGCGCTGCGCAAACCCGATTTAAGCGCGGGAAAAAGGAAGATCGCCCTGCTCTTTACCCCGGTGATCGGGCTTGCCATCCTCGACGAATATTACCAGTGGCATGAAGAAATCGGGTATTATGTGCAGCGAAACGTGACCCAATTGCCGCGTACAATCACACATTACACCGATGATGTGATCATTTTAATGACCGCGATTATCGGCTGCGTTATTCTGTTTCGCTTGATGAAAGGGATCACAGAAAAGAAGGCGTTGATTCCCTATTTTGGCATGGTTGTAGTGTTTGCCGTCCTCCATGGCATGTCTGATCTTGCCAGTCATGGTCTTTATCTGTGGTCGCGGCTCTGGCCGGATTTGAGTCATGAGGAAATCTTTACCCAGATTGAAGTATTTAGTTGCTATGAAGAATTGTTCAAAATTTGGTGTGAATGGTTTACCGTTCTCTTTCTGACCAAGTTGTTTTATGATCGGGACTCACCGCTCTCATGGAATATCCAAATCTGTTTCGGCAGTATGTTGACGCTGGTGGGATTATGGAGTATCAGGGCTGACGCGTTCTCAATTCCATGGCTATGGATTGGCGGAGAATTGAAATTCATCCGCAATTACCATCACCTGTTTTTCATCGGCTGGTTATGGATGTTTTGGAGCACAATCACGTGGTCGCTTTTTCGTGATTCTCTTGAGAAACGGACGGCCATGGGGTGGTTTTTCCTGTGTCCATTTGCGCTCTTTCTTACCGTCGCAATCCCGGAATCCCGCTTCACGGCATTCGTTCAATGGATCGCGGCGCACGGATTGCCGGATTCACCTTATCGCGCCGGACTTTTGGCCGTTCCTTGCTTTTTTATCCTCCTGATGTTGCCCGGTGTGCTGTTGGGGTGGTTGGGTGGTCGCGCCCTGCGACAGTGGCCAAACGTATCGCTTTATGTCGCTTTTGGACTGGGGACATGGTTTCTCGTGACAGGGAAAACGTCTCCAATCAATTTGGCCAACCTCCTCAAAGTTGGCGCCTTGACATTTTATCTCTGTTGGTTTTATCTTCTCTCTGGGACAGGACAAAATCGCTGGCAGGCCATATTCCTGATTCTTCTGACGGTTTTCTCTACCGGGCACTATGTCTTAATGGAGTTGCTTCTCGGGCTCACCATCATCATTGTACTCAATCAATCTGGCTTAAACCTGCCAAGCATCCCCCCCAAACGCCGCTGCCAGTTGCTGCTGGCGCACCTGCTTGCTGTCGCCTTGATTTTTGTTCTCTATCGACCGCGTCTGATAACCAATCTGCAATATTACCCTTCGCCGGGTAAGCCGTTTAATGTGTATCAGGAACCCGATTACCCCGAACGATGACCCCTTCTTTAGACCATCAAGTACCGGGGGATTTCAGCGCTTGTTTCTGGGCGCGCCATATTGTCGACGTTAAACCGGCAGGCGGGAGCGTTAAGGAATATAGCGAAAGAAACGGTGTCCGAAAGCGCGGGTGACGAACAACGGGAGCTTTTTCCAGACGTTGACGGCCAGGCGATAGATAACCCCCGGGCTGCTGACCGAGCAATATTGTCTTAGCGGATTGATCACACGATAGTTATAGTACATGATGATGGGCGTGGCGCCCCACTTTTGTTTGAATTGAATGTGGGTCGAATTTTTGGGACTTCTGCCCATCGCGAAACAGCGCGCGTTGTGGGTGTAGCCATCCTTAATGATTGACCAGTATTGGAAGTAGTTCGCGCGCGTGTGACGATGGCGGATCAGGCTGCCGATGTAGGGGGTGTTGATGGTGTCGCGATACTGAAATACCACGCCGCCGGCAATCAGGGAATCCGCGCCCAGCACGTTCGCGAAATAAATATGATCAGGAAAATATTTTGCCAGGAGAACAAAAAAATCAAGCGCATGAAATGGTGTTCCCAGATCACGGATCGTCTCACTGAGGAGATCGTGGATCAACTTGCAATCTCGTGATTTGCGAAACTGCAATGACGCTTCTTCGGAACGGCGGAGATTCTGTCTGACATTGGCTGAAAATGATTTCTTCCACAACCCTTCGGGAGATTCGGCAAAGGCCAGATCACATTCCAGGAATGCGTCATTATTTTCATAGGGCTTTGCTAATTGCCGGCGCAGGCGAAACTCGATATAGTCAACATTAAGGCGGTGGGCGATGGCTTCGGTCTCGGCAATCAGCGCCCTCTCAATGCTGTCATTTTGCGCATAGAGACCGCCATGACCGAAAAAGGGCGAGGTGACCAGCATATTGCCCATGAAAGGAGAATTAATATGATATACCGAAGCAATTCCCAGGATGTTATTGTGATCCATGTAAGCGAGATTATGACTCTTGATGCCATAGAGATCATGGAATAAAAGCCGCCATTCGGCCAGATCAGTATAATTGGTTTCAGGATTGGCGTTGAGATAATTATTCCAACGTTGTCGGACCTCGGATTCGGTGAAATCCAATGTAGTAATTGTGCCCATATGAAGATCTTGAATAAGTTGCCATTAAAATTTTTAAGCGTTGCCATGCTGACATTTGTCATCGGGGCTGGCACCGCGATTTACCTCCACTGGCCGGCGCTCAAAAGCTACACCACCTATCGCTCGGATACAAGGCAATCTCCCCACTGGGCCGCCTATCATTCCGATACCTTTCAAGACGACGATTTGCTCCTCCGGCTGGCCACCCACAATGAGAGCCCCTTGCAAAATCTGATCTTTTATCTCGGCACGTACCGGTTCGATTTTATTACTTTTTCAAAATACTATTCCGTGGTCAGTTATGGGGCGGCGTCAATGCTGTTCTTCGTCCTTGGCTGCCGCTTGTTCCACCGCATCCTCGCCGGCTTTCTTTGCGCCGCGTTTTTTACCTTGTTTCCCGATCAATTTGAATACTTCAATGGCGGTTTTTCCAAGGCCTGGATGATCCCCTTGTTGTTCGTGTGCATCTATTTGATGCAGCGCCAGAAATGGCGCGGCATCCTGGCGCTCATGCCCTTTGCCGCTCTTGCCTACCCGATGGCTGCCGTGCTTATCGGGATGACGCTTTTGGCATATTTCATTCTCATGTGGAAGGATGGCATGAAGGCGCAGGCGCGGTCAATTTTTCAACACCTGTGTCTTGGCAGCATCCTGGCTGTGACGGTGCTGGCGATCAAATATGTCAATCCCCCGGCAGGGATCGGACCATTGACGGCCAGGGCGGAATTAATGACCATGCCGGAAATGTACGCGGGCGGGTTGAATTTTTATCTGCCCATTCCGCTGCTGTATAAGGAATTGCTCGATCAGGTATCCCATCCGTTCACCGTCTTCAGCGGGATTCTGATTTTTTTCCTCCTGGGCAGGAAAAACATCATCTGGGAACGGAGTTGGACCGCGCTGTTCCTGGCATCGGCGGTTGGTTATATCATCGCGGGATACTGTTTTCCCCATTTATACATCCCCAACCGCTACAGCCGTTATTCCATCGCGGTGCTGGTGATATTATGGAATACCGCGAACTGGCAGGTGATATTGGAGCGGGTATCGCGCCCATGGGCGCGGGCAGTCGGCCTGGCCGGACTGATGGCGATTGCCGGATATTTATCAACGGATTCCCTCGATCAGGGAGAAAACACCCTGAATCAAAAAAGGTATGGCGATGTGTCGGCCTTCATCAGAAACCTGCCCGCCAAAATCCTCATCGCCGGTCACCCTTTCCACATGGATGACATCGCCATTCAGGGACGGCGCTCGGTATTATGCAATTATAAACTGGCCCATCCCTGGTATTCGGATTATTACCGAGAAATCAAGCAGCGCACCGAGGCGGTCTTCGCTGCCTACTACGCCACCGACCGGGAGACCGTCAATGCCCTGTACTACCGTTATGGCGTCACCCATTTTATGATTGGCAAGAAATACTACCATAAAAGTGTCTACCGTGATCGGAAAGTTTATGTGAATCCTTACAATGACTATATTAAAAAATTAACCGCGGCACGTTCGCCATCGGAGTTCATTTTATCTCATCCGCCGCCGGCCGCGGTCATTTACGATGAGGCCGATTATTCTCTCATTCAATTGCCGTTGCGGTAATCCATCCGATCACGATCAGGTATGAACAAACACTATTGGCGTGATTTTTTCGAACGCCGCGCCGCGATTTCCGCTGATCCGGTATTCACCGCCGATTGGTCGCAGTCAGGCTTCGCGATTCGTTATCGATTTATCAGACACACCCTGAAAAGAATCGCGCGTCCGAATTTTACCTTGCTTGACGGTGGATGCGGTGTTGGTTCCTATCTTGAACTGGGGAAGAACATGGGAATGCAAGTCATCGGGGTTGACTTATCGAGGGCCATGCTGGGAACTGCTGTGCGCAAAGGGTTGTCTTGCTGTCGTGGGGATATTGAAAATCTCCCGATTGCCGGCAAATCCTGTGATCTCATTATTTCAGTGGGGGTCATGCAATATCTCGAAAACGCGAGCCGATGCCTTTTCGAATTCAGCCGGGTTTTGAAACCGGGAGGACATGTCATATTAACCACTCTGAATCAAAAATCCATCCGCGCGATCATTGTCAAAACTCTTGGCATCGATAACAAAAGAGCCTACCTCCTATCCGAGCTGATACATGAAGCACACTCCTGCGGCATGATCCTGGAGGAGGCGCGATATCTCTATTTCTTCCCGGTCGGCCTCGGATTTTTAGCGAAAATACTCAATCTGCATGATGGTCTGAATCGTGGCTGTAATCTGCTGGCAAACGCGGTCGGAGTGGTGTTGAAAAAACCCAGCTATCACTCCGGGAGGTGAATTGAATGCCTGATTCAGCGAATCAGTCCATATGTGGACATGATTCAAGATCAAGATCTGCTTGTCACTAGTGGGCATGGATGCCGGTACTTGTTTACCGTCTATTTCGCGCTTGGAATATTTGACGTTCTCCTACCTAATGGTGGGATGATGTTGTTCATCATCCCACTGTATCCCTCTGGAGATCTTGGGATTGAGAATTTCATTACCCCGGTTAATCCGCCTGCTACCTGATGGGGGCCGATCATTTTATCACGACAGCCATCTCCGCCAAAAAGGTTGTAATTTCACTGATAACCCTTATAATTAACACGACGGGTGATCGTCTCAACAAGATGAATCAGCCCACCTTGAATGACGACCCCAAAAATATGATTAACCCTTTTCGTTGAACTTAGGAGCTCAGTATGGATCGGAATCAAACCAAAGCAGAAGCATTGATCGCCCGCCGCAAACATGTGGTTGCCGATGGTG
>CAZTTH010000032.1:39518-40967 GCA_964615975.1 uncultured Lentisphaerales bacterium
CAAACCAAAGCAGAAGCATTGATCGCCCGCCGCAAACATGTGGTTGCCGATGGTGTCGGGGTCTTTGTGCACAGTACTGCACGAAGTGCCAAAGACGGGATTATTATCGATGAGGATGGCCGGAAGCTGATCGATTTCGCCGGTGGCATTGGTGTTCTCAATGCCGGTCATTGTCCGGCGCCGGTGGTGGCGGCGATCAAGCGCCAGGCAGAAACCCTGATCCATACCTGCTTTCATATTGCCACCTATGAACCCTATGTCGAACTCTGTGAAAAACTGGCAGGATTATTCCCGCATGGGGCGCATACCAAGGTGATGTTGACCAATACCGGCGCTGAAGCGGTGGAAAATGCCATCAAAATCGCCCGCCAGGCAACCCGCCGATCCGGTATCATTTGCTTTACCGATGCCTTTCACGGCCGCAGCATGATGGCGATGTCGCTGACCTCCAAGGTCGATTACAAATTTAACTGCGGGCCATTTGCTCCGGAAGTGTATCGGCTGCCGTTTCCCAATTTTTATCGGGATGGCAATGGCTTGAATGAAGATGAATTTGCCGCGCAGGCGTTATATCAGTTTCAGAATGCTTTCAAAAACATGGTGGCGCCGGAGGCGGTAGCGGCGGTGATCATTGAACTGGTGCAGGGCGAAGGCGGCTTCAATGTCGCACCGCTGAAATTCATTCAGGGGCTGCGAAAAATTTGCGCTGATCACAAGATTGTTTTTATCATTGATGAAGTGCAGTCCGGCTTCTGCCGCACCGGGAAATGGGCGGCCTATCACCACTATGACATTACACCGGATATTTCCACCTGGGCGAAATCACTGGGATCAGGGATGCCGATTGGCGCGGTAATTGGCAGGCAGGATATCATGGATGGCGCGCTCCCCGGAACAATCGGCGGAACTTATTTGGGCAATCCGGTCTGTTGTGCCGCTGCAATCGCCACCATAAACTACCTGGAATCGCAGGATCTCAATACCCGCGCCCAGCAGATCAGCAGGATCGTACACAGCAGAATTTCCCCATTGAAAGACCGCTTTCCGTCAATCGGCGATTTTCGTGGACTGGGGGCGATGCAGGCGATCGAATTTGTCCTTGACGGCGATCCCCATCAACCCGATCGCGCCACCTGTGAGCGGTTGACAGCGGCATGTATCAAGAGCGGGTTAATTCTGATAACTGCGGGAACTTATAAAAATATCATTCGCATCCTCAGTCCGTTGACGATTTCCGACGAATTGTTGAATCAGGGGTTGGATATCATCGAAGACGAATTGACGAAATTATAATGTATTAAGACATCGGGTTGGCGTGCATCTTGGTTTGTATCCTCATCGTCATCGGGTTTTTGAAAATTCGACAGTGATGGGCAGTTGGCAGTAAGGCACGTCCAGTGCCGTGAGCGACAATGCATGCACGCCTAAGAACGCCACTGGTCGTGGCTG
>CAZTTH010000033.1:0-21719 GCA_964615975.1 uncultured Lentisphaerales bacterium
TCTTCCTCAAGGTCGGCAGTAGCCCGGGCCGTTGCTTCGCTATCAAGATTGTTTTGCAGGGCAGTGTCGGCTGCTTCTCTCACTTGTGCCTCGGATTCGATATTACTTTGCAGTGTGGCATCCGCGTTGGTGCGGGCGAGGGTTTCAGCTTCGTCAGCCGCTTGTCTGGCGTTTGCTTCCGTGATATCGGCATCGGCTCGGGCTTGGGCTTCAGCGTCATCCGCAGCTTGCCGAGCCGTAGCTTCAGCAGCATCGGCATCCGAGCGGGCAGAGGCTTCACCCAGGTCTGCGGCGATACGTTCGGCTTCTTCCTCAAGGTCGGCAGTAGCCCGGGCCGTTGCTTCGCTATCAAGATTGTTTTGCAGGGCAGTGTCGGCTGCTTCTCTCACTTGTGCCTCGGATTCGATATTACTTTGCAGTGTGGCATCCGCGTTGGTGCGGGCGAGGATTTCTGCTTCGTCGGCCGCTTGTCTGGCGTTTGCTTCCGTGATATCGGCATCGGCCCGGGCTTGGGCTTCAGCGTCATCCGCGGCTTCCCTGATGGCAGCCTCATTATCGATATTGCCCTGCAAGGTGGTGTCGGCATCGGTTCTGGCCTGGGCTTCGGCAGCATCGGCATCCGAGCGGGCTGTTGCTTCTCCAAGATCTGCGGCGATACGTTCGGCTTCTTCCTCAAGGTCGGCAGTAGCCCGGGCCGTTGCTTCGCTATCAAGATTGTTTTGCAGGGCAGAGTCGGCTGCTTCTCTCTCTTGTGCCTCGGATTCGATATTACTTTGCAGTGTGGAATCCGCGTTGGTGCGGGCGAGGGTTTCTGCTTCATCGGCGGCTTGTCTGGCAATTGTTTCCGTGATATCCGCATCAGCACGGGCTTGGGCTTCAGCGTCATCCGTGGCTTCCCTGATGGCAGCCTCATTATCGATATTGATCTGCAAGGTGGTGTCAGCATTTTCCCTGGCGGCAGCTTCGGCAGCATCGGCATCGGCGCGGGCCTGTGATTCCGCTGTGTCAGCATCTAATCTGGCCTGGGCTTCGCTGTCGATGTTGTTTTGCAAAGTGTCATCCGCGGCTTGCCGAACCGTAGCTTCGGCAGCATCGGCATCCAAGCGGGCAGTTGCTTCACTTAATAAATCAGTTCGCGACGCATCATCACCACTGATTCGGTCGGTGATTTCTGCATCCAAAGCTGACTGCAGATTCGCATCCCCTGTCTCTCGCGCAGCCGTTTCATCCACATCCGCGGCAATTCTCGCGGCTGCCTCGGCATCCAGTTCGATTTGAGTAGCGACTTCGAATTGAAGTTTATCTTCGGTCACCGCCGCATCGGCGATATCCTGGGTTTTGACCTCGCCGTCAATGATCTTCTCACTGGTTACCGAATCATCGGCTAATTCGACGGTACCAACACCGCCATCAGCCACTTCAATCTGAAGGTCTCCGCTTTCACCACCACCAGTCAACCCTTTGCCAACCTGAACTGCAGTGATGTCGCCAAGGACGATATCCAATTCTGCCGGATGGCCGGTATCCTTGTTTTCCTTCGCATCAAACTCGACTTCGACATCGAGCGTGGTCCCGCCAATGAGGGCGAGGCCAAAATTGGCATCCGGCAAATCTCTCCAGGCGCGAACTGTTGCGGTAAGGTCGATGATGATGAAATTATCCTCGTCACTCTCCGAGATCGTCACCTCCGCGATGATAAAGTCATCGACTGCCGGCATATTTTTACCGCTCAGTGTGGATTCGTCCCAGTTTGCCAGGACAGGTGAAATGCGAATCGAACCGGCTTCTTTAACCTTGCTGACGAACAGGCGCAGATACGCCTGGGTGACCGGGACATTTAATGGCAGAGTTGATAAATCAAAGCGAATGAATGTCCAATTCTCCTTATTCCCATTGCTTTTTCCGTTTTTGGACTCTCCCGGACCGTGGACGATCAGGGTTTTGTCATTGCCGTTATTGCCGTTTTCAGCTACTTTAATGAAGCTGTCTTGGCTGACATGGATAGTATTGGCACTGAGATTATTGGTAAAAAAAATGAAGAGCGTGATTATCAGACTGAATATTAATGGATGGGTTTTCATGGGCGGGAATTCCTTATATTAAAATGATGTATGATTATTTGGCCCAACATCGTGGGCGGTAAAAACACTTACACCAGTTAATGCAGGGATCGCGCCGGAATATTTTTATAATATGATACCTTCTTAAAATCAATGAGTTATGTAAATCTATTAGATCGATAATGGAGAATGAAAGGATGGCAATGTCAAAATATTAGACAGTAATTTTGCCGGCAAAGATTAAGGGCAATGAGTAGATGGAAGGGGGTTGTGGAGATATGATTGAGAAGATGAAAGAGGGGGCATAACCGGTGATCTCGATGAGTACCAAATCCCAACCCCCAAAAGCTAAATACCAATTCAATCGCAACATCTATTTTCAAATAATCAAAATCTTGCCCAATCGACAGTTGGCGGTGGGGTTAAGTGATTTGAGATTCGGCGATGGTGATTTAATCAAGCTAATATTTCGGTTCGAGGAGAGACCTATGCCAGAATTCCTTGTCCCCAGCTGGAATATGTAACTCGGATCTCTAACCCCAGCGCATTTCGGTGCTTCATTATCTCTCAAAATCTGAGGGTGACCATGCCGTATATGCTGCGTTCGATTTCAGTGGAAACGGCGGCGTTTGACGGGCTGGACTCGAGGTGACGCGAGTCAAGGGCGTTTTGCACAACAAAACTGACTTCGACATTTTGGGTCGGCGCCCAGCCGAGGCGAAGGTCCAGGCGAAGATAATCCGGGATGGTCGGCGGCCCGAGAGCGTTGGGGCCGGTGGAGCCAAAAATTTCATCCACATAGTTCAATCCCAAATCGAATTCAAGGTTCCAGGGCAGGTCAAACATTGACCACAGGTTCGCCAGGTGGGTTGGGCTGCTATCTTCCAGTCTCGTGGCATTGGCAGCGGCAGCGGGATTGCTGCCAAAATCTACGTCGATCTGGATATTGGAATAGTTCGCGGTCACACGCCAGAAGTCGGTAATCGTCCATTCGGCATTGATTTCGAAGCCGTATACATCGGCCTCCTGATTGTTGGTGAGTGTCAATGCCTGATTGCTGGCAGGAGGGAGACCGAAATCCCGGGGCGACGCCGGTTCGGTATTGATCAGGTCGGTGTAGTCATTATAAAACAGAGCGATATCCACCAACAGGACTTTGGTCGGTTGGATCCGATAGCCGAGTTCATAAGCGATCAGTTTTTCACCTTCGAGGTCGTCATTTCCGAATGCATGTCTGGTAATGACATTGCCGGCATTGGGGCCCTGGGGTACAACATTGCGTCCATTGATGGCATGTAGACTGGATTCGGTGCGGGTGGGGAAGCGCACGGCCCTGGCCATTGATAGCCAGACGGTTTGGTTTTCCCGGGGAGTCCATAACAGACGCGCATTGGGCTGAATTTCCAGGCCGGTGTAATCATTGTGTTCAAATTTGGAACCCAACGTTAAATACACCAGGTCGGTGATCAGGGTGATCCGGTCCTGAACAAAAAGGTTATAAAGATTCAGGGTCAGATCTTCATCGTCCAGTGATATGGTTGTCGAACCTTCTGTATCATCCGCCGAGAGGCGATAGCCACCGCCGGTAACGATATTGTGGGCGCTGCCTATCATCAGATGGTATTGACCGTCAATGTCGAATGTTTTTCGTTGTTCCTTGAGATCACGAACCAGGTCGTTGTCATATTGATCGTAGATCATTTGCAGACGCAGGTCGCGGGAAGCCGAAAAGCGATGATTCCAGCGTGCCAGTAAATTGCCGCCGCGCAGAGCCTGGTCTGCTTCGATAAAGCGGAGAAAGTCGGGCGGCGGCGGGATGGGGGTGACCGGATCGACTTCACGCCGGGTGGAACCGGCGAGCGCGTCGTAGAGGTTGCCTTCAAACATCAGATCATCTTTGGGGGTACCCTGCCAGTCCATTCTGAATCCGCCGGACCATGAACGCCAATCATCCTCTGAGCCCTGGGGAATAATAGGCGCGAAATCATCGTGGCTGAAGTTTTTACCATAGATCCGGAAGCTGAGTTGGTCATTTACCTTGCCGCCATAACGCAGTCCGGCAAAACCGGTTTCCTGATTGCCGGCACCGCCTTCGATGTAAGTTCCCTGGGTTTTCGCGCTGTGTTTAGTGATTATATTGATTACGCCGTTCTCGGAATTGGCGCCCCAGAGCGTGGCGCCCGGACCACGAATGACTTCAATACGCTCGATATCATCCAGCAGCAAATCCTGCATTTCCCAGAAGACACCGCCAAACAGCGGTGAATAAATATTGCGGCCATCGACCAGGATAAGTAATTTTGAGGCAAAGCGATTATTGAAGCCGCGAATCGTCACCTCCCACTTGCTGGCGTCGATCCGGGAAACCTGAACTCCGGGAACCCTGCGCAAGAGCTCAGGTATGCTGCGGGCGCCCGATCGCCGGATTTCTTCCTGGGTAACCACATAGGCTGCCGCAGGGGTGGTGAACAAGCGTTCTTCCTGGCGCGAGGCGCTGTAAATATAGGACTCCGCGTGCAACCATTCGATTTCCTCCTGCAACAGAGTTTGTAGTGTGTCCCCATTTTCAGAAGGCGGGGCCGGTTCGCTCAAAACGTCCCCCACCTGAAAAAATAATCCCGTTACCAGTATGATCAGGATTTTGTAGTTATACTGATTCATGGCGGAATGCTCCTCTTCAAGTATGAATTCAGCCACGATAAATGGCGACTTCTGGAATGTTTACACTATCGTCCACAGCACTTATTTTGCCTTTTGGTCTACTGCCCATCACTGATGAATTTCTGAATCCCTTATGACGGCCGGGATTATCATAGCGGTCCATTATTAAAGAAAGATATAACATTACAAATAAATAATTTTTAGAGATTTTGAAAATTATTTTTAAAAATGCAAATCGAATTTGTAAAAATATTTGACACTAATTTTGCTGGGTGTTAAGTTGACCTGCACCAGCAGCAATTTTTAAGAGTCGTAAAATTAATTGAATCTGAATAGCCATGACCGCAAAATGATTTTTAAGGATAAAACCAGAGGTGACGCCAATACCGTTGCCGAGACCAGCTCCAAGGCATGGAAAATACTGATCGCGGATGATGAAGCGGATGTCCACGAGGTCACCCGTTATGCGCTAGCAAATGTGACCTATAAGGGGCGAAAAATCGCCTTTGTGAGCGCTTATTCAGGACAGGAAACACTCGCAATTTTGTCGCAATCACCGGAAATCGCGTTGATTTTGCTGGACGTAGTCATGGAATCTGATGATGCGGGATTGAAGGTAGTGAAACACCTCCGTGAACAACTCGGTAACCAAACAACCCGGATCATTTTGCGCACCGGCCATCCCGGTCAGGCCCCGGAAAACAGGATTGTAATGGATTACGATATAAATGACTACAAGGCCAAAACCGAATTGACCAGAGCAAAATTATTTACTGCCGTGATCGCATCGCTCAGGAGCTATGAATTGCTTACCCAGGTTACTGCGATCAAAGAAGAGGCGCAGAGCGAAAATCGTTTGCTGAAGCGATTTCTTCCTGATGGCGAGCTGGAAAATCCGGAAGCATTTGCCCCGATCAAAACGATGGATGTAAAAGTTCGGTCATTATTTCGTTACCTCGAATTAACGGCGAAATCAGCGCGGGCGGCGCTGATTACCGGTGAAACCGGTGTAGGCAAGGAACTGGTGGCCAAGGTGATGCACAAGCTCAGTGGACGGCAGGGAGAGCTGGTGACAGTGAATGTCGCGGGATTGGATGACAATTTATTTTCAGATACCCTTTTCGGCCACGAAAAAGGCGCCTTTACCGGTGCTGATAAGGCACGCATGGGACTGATCGAAAAAGCAGCGGGCGGCACACTGTTTCTGGATGAAATCGGCGACATGGCGCCGGAATCACAGGTTAAGCTTTTGCGCCTGTTGCAGGATCATCAGTACTACACACTTGGTTCCGATATCCTCAAAC
Organism: uncultured Lentisphaerales bacterium; assembly: GCA_964615975.1. Classification (GTDB taxonomy): domain Bacteria; phylum Verrucomicrobiota; class Lentisphaeria; order JABSQK01; family JAJFLO01; genus CAZTTH01. The sequence goes on from CAZTTH010000033.1 coordinate 6,026, forward strand.
AATCTGACGCCCGCATCCTGGTTGCTACTCATCATGATCTGCAAGAGCGAACACAGGCCGGTAAATTCCGGCGCGATCTGTATTATCGCTTGAGCACGCACCAAATTGAAATTCCACCACTACGTGAACGGAAGGGTGACATTCCGCTGCTGACCGATGTGTTCGTCAGGAAGACAGCCCTTGAGATTGGCCGTCCCATTCCGCGGATTACGCCGCAATTTCTGTCCATTTTAGAAGAATATGACTTCCCCGGTAACATCCGTGAATTAGAGGCATTGATATTCGATGCTGTCAACCGTTGTACCGGTGATGTTCTGCCATTCGATTGGTTGCATGATAAAATCGGCAGAGCGAAAATTGCCGATAACAATGATGCAAATTCTGGAAACAGAAATTTTCGCCTTGATTTCCCGATATTGGGTAATTTCCCGACGCTTGCCGAGGTAACCGAATCGGTAATCAAGGATGCCATGGATCGTACCGACGGCAATCAAAGTGTTGCCGCGCAATTGCTTGGAATCAGCCGACAACGATTGAATTATACACTCAAAAAAATGGGTATTCGTTGATGGAATCGACCAATTTTCAGGGGTGGCAGTCATTCCTTAAATTCTGTAGAAACTCACCGAGCGCGCAATTCATGGTTGTGCTTCTGGCGCATTTTTTCTGCCTGTCATCCGCTTGTTCAGGTTCAACCAAGCCCGCCCTCCATTTTTACATCCCCGAGTCGAATATCAATAATTTTGCGTTACTTAAAGACGAGTTTGATTCCTACCTGATTGCAACCGCGGCGTTTGAATTTCACCCGTTCAGCAGTCGGGCATTATTTGAACAGCACTTTACAAATTTGGATGGCATCGCCTTTCTTGTCTCAAGCTGGTATTTTCGCGAATTAAAGAAGGATTTCTCGATTGACCCGATCCTGATTGGAATAGCAAAAGGCAAGTCTACCCAAAAGTATTATCTTTGCAAGCGTGGTCCCATAATTGAAGAAGAAGTTATTCACGGCGCCAAAATCGCCTCCGCTACCAATCGGACATTTACCATCAACGTTCTCCAAGAGATCCTTTCATTACCGAATACAGAGCCGATCTCGACAGTCAGAATAATATTTGTTCCCAAGGATATAGATGCGCTGATGTCGATAGAATTTGGTATTGTCGACTATGCCATTGTGGCGGCGCCATCACTGGAGGATTATGCGCGTATCAGTCCGGATGAGCACGCATTATTAACCCGGGCGCCAACCCGGGGTGACTGGTTGTTGCCGATCGTTGGAGTTCCACATGCAGACAATAAGGAGACTTTGGCATTGATCCAGCTAATGGAAGAAATGTCGAATACGTCAGCCGGGGCGATGGTTCTCAACCTGATTAATTTGGAAGGATTCAAACGAATCGATGATGATGACCGAAAAATGCTTGAAAAATGAAGGGAGTGATAATGCTCAGCAATGAGGTATACAGTGTGACCGATCATGGCAGGACAACCATATTGGCGAAAATTTTAAAATTTGGCAGAAAGATTATAACCGGGTATTTCCACAAAACCGCATGAAATTACTATCGACAATTTCATTGATAATCATACTATTCGCATTTGAATCGCTTGCGGACAAAAACATCGTGATTCTCAATTCTGATCAAACGGTGGACAAATATGCATTAGTACAACAATCGTTTTTGCAGACGGCAAGCAGTCCGGTTAAGATTGTGGATATGGGAGGCGGGCGCCTGGCGGAAATGGATCTGCTGAGAATGATTGCGAAGTGGAATCCGAATTTGATCTATTGCATCGGCTCCAAGGCGGCAGCGCACGGATCACAACTGTTTCATGATCGCATCAAACTGGTCACCTCGGTGATCAACTGGCAGCGGCTGCCGTTTGACGCGCGCACCTATGGGATCGCCAATGAGCTGCCGGCAGGGATGCAGATAAATTTATTCCGGCTCTTTTTTCCCGATATTCGGAAAATCGGGGTACTGTATAGCCCCAACTTTAATGAGCAGTGGCTGGAAACAGCAGTTAAGGTTGGCCGGCACAAAGGCATTGAAATTATTGGGTTCTCTGTCATGAAGCCAGTCGATGTTTCTTGGAAAATGGGGAAAATGTTTAAGCAGGTTGAGGCGGTCTGGCTGATCTCGGATCCCATCGTCATATCCTCCGAAAAACGTATTCAGGCAATCTTCAGTGGGGCGAATCTCATGAAAATACCAATATTCGCCTACGATCCGATGTATGCGGAGTTGGGAGCTGCTTTAACCATCTCGGCCGATGTCCCGACGATAGGCGGGCAGGCGGGAGAATTGGCAAATGATATCCTCGGTAAAAAACCGGTTACAATTATGTTCCAGCCGCCAGCGGGCTCGGAAATCACCATTAACATGGTGAAGATCGAGGAATACGGCATCAAGCTTGACAAACGCGCATTGAGTATGGTGAATCGAATCATAAAATAATGACAACACCGACAGCGATTAAGTTTTCAATACGACGGGGTCTTCTGGCAACCATGATTGGACTCCTAGTCGTCCTGTTGACAATTCAAAATGGTTTTCAGATCCATTACCATAAACAATCTCTTGAAAATGAGATTGATAAGCGGGTGCAGATAATGAAGGACAATCTGCTGCTAATCGGTAATACCCAGGCGGATAATTTAACCCAACAGGTTAAGAGCAATATTGCCGAATATAATTTTTCCAATCTTTCCGAACAATTGGATAACGCGGTTAAAAGTAACCGGGAATTGAGTTATGCGATGGTCACTGATTCATCGCGTGTTGTGTACATTCACACGACGGATCCATCATTGAAAAAGGAAACGTTGATTGGCGAAGAAGATTTGAAAGCCGCCAGACAAACCGCTCCGGCTACCCACGATTTTAAGAGGAACGGTATCGATTATATAGAATTCATCAGACCCATTTACTTTGCGACCGCTCTCTGGGGGCATCTCCGTTTGGGGTTCTCTTATGAACACCTGGATCGTGAAATCAGCAAATCACGCCAAGAAGTCAGGCAACAGATCCGGACCATGGTTATCCGTTCGACTCTCACTCTGTTAATCTTCCTGGCGGTCGGCATCGTGATCGTTTTGTTTGTCGCCACAAAGCTATCGGATCCGCTGGTAGAACTCACCGGGATTGCCAATCGAATTGCGGAAGGTGATTTCAAGGCTGTGGATCGGATCCGAATCAGGTCGAGAAATGAGGTCGGTTTGCTGGCCAAGGCGTTTATCGCGATGTCTGAAAGCCTTAAGGATTATAGCCGCAATCTGGAACAAAAAGTCCGGGACCGAACGGAAGAATTGTCGCTGGCCTTGGATAACCTCAAAGCGGCCCAGCATCAATTGGTGGAATCAGAGAAGATGGCGGCGCTGGGCAGCCTGGTGGCGGGGGTTGCCCATGAGATCAACACCCCGATTGGTGTCGGAGTAACGGCCGCATCAACATTTCAGGAGGATCTGGAGTCATTCGAAAAGAAGTATCATCTGAATGACCTGTCTCGCGCTGATCTCGAGCGCGTTATCGAAAGCGGAAAAACCAGCAATAAATTAATTCTCACCAATCTCGAACGTGCGTCCGAACTGGTACAGGGATTCAAGCAGGTCGCTATCGATCAGACCAGCGAAGATAAGAGAAAATTCGCGCTGCGCAAATGTATCGAAGATACGATCAACAGTTTGAACCCCAAGCTTAAACGAACCAAACTTTCCGTCAACCTAACTTGTGACAACGGTCTTGTACTGGACAGTTATCCCGGCTTTTTTTCGCAAATCATCGCCAATCTGATACTCAATTCGATCCTGCATGGTTATGATGACGATGACGAAGGTACCATCGCGATCAGCGCGATTAAACGCGATGGAACTCTGACGATTATCTATTCGGATGACGGCAAAGGCATGGATGACGATGTGCGTTCAAAAATTTACCAACCCTTTTTTACCACCAAAAAAGGATCCGGTGGCAGTGGTTTGGGATTACACATCATTTACAACCTGATTTGTCAGAATCTGGGGGGCACTATCGATTGTCAAAGCAAACCTGGAGAAGGCGCGACCTTCACCATCACCATTCCATTATCCGCGGAATAAGGATAAATCCCATGCTACAAAATTAACTTTTTATGTCGCTCTTACAGGGCTGGTTTGGGGTGGCTCCCTACAGTAATCCCTCACCGCGGGAAAATGCCTCCCGCCTAGTTTCCAGTTCTCTTTACCAATCGCCGTGCCAGTGCTTCAATCAGATGACGGGAAGGCCGGTCGAAATAAATCCCATTCCGACTTTTCGGTTCGGCTTCGATCCCACGAAGAAAGAGGTAATAAACCCCGCCAATATGCTGGTCGTAATTGTAGTCGGGCAGACGCAGTTTGAGATATTGGTGCAAAGCCAGTAGGTACAGGTGGTATTGCAGATGATAATGATGCCGGGCCATTTCTGCTTCAAGATATGCCGGAGCATAATCCCCTGGTTGTCCTCCCAATCGATTGCTTTTCCAATCGATGACGAAAAATTGGTTCCCATGCTGGACGATTAGATCGATATATCCTTTGAGCATGCCCTTAACCGGATGAAAGTCGAGGTGGGCCAGAGATTGCCGGAGCATTTCGGGTGTGGAGAGGGTTTCATGACCAGCAAACAAACGGTGTAAATCTTGGGAATGAATTAATTGCAGGGGAAGATAAAATTCCATTTCATGAAGACGCTGATGGGCCGCGCAATCCTTGAGGCAAAATAAATCATCCGATGTTCCCAAGGGGGTACTGATTATCCGCTCAATCAACGCGATCAACGCGGGATAAAAGCGCTCAAGATTGACCAGCCCATACCGGCGATGCAAGGATTCAATTAAACCAATCAGAGTTTTGCCATCCCGGCACGAATATTCATATTCTTCCAGCAGGTTATGCATCAGATTGCCATAAATGGCGCCGGCAGGATAATTAAAAATACTATCAGAAGCCTCCGCAACCGAGAGCGAATCCGTGACCGGCTCTGCTATCGATTCAATTTCCACATCATCCTCAAGCACGATCGACTGATAGTGAGTCTCAGTTCGCGATAGAGCAGTAAAACTGGTGATTCGCCAGTTGGTTTCAATCGCGCCGGTAAAGGATAGCAAAAACAGCTCGCGGGCAGATGTCTGGGGTTCTGGGTGATAAATCCTGGGGGCTCGAATGGATGTCAACTGATGAAATTCACACCATGGGCGCAAAGCCAGAGGAATCACATCCGCGCTATCGCCAGCCTGAATTTCCTTGGCAGTCGGGCTGGCATTCACATTGGCTGTGGCCGTAGCAACTGGGAACAACAAATGGCTCAATGCGGATGGGGATTCGGGTTTTACCGATTTCCAAGCCAGATAACAGCGATGGATCGCGCGGGTTATTGCGACATATAATAGGCGCATTTCTTCCGCCAGGGATTCCCGGTTGGCCATTTCCCGATGCTGCTCTCGTTCCGCGGAGCCCAAATCGAGGTAAAGTTGATAGCGATTATTTTCATCCAATCGATGAAAAAAGAATGTTGATGATTTGGTGATTTTCCGGGATGGTTCCCATGCGAATGGACAGAATACTATCGGAAATTCAAGCCCCTTGCTCTTATGAATTGTCAGGATGCGCACTGCGTCACTGTCCTTATCCAGTCTCAGATCATATTCCTGAAGCTGGCATTTGTCCTGGCGTTTATCATGCAGCCATTGAAGCAAACCTGAAGTGCTTAAATGATACTCGGCGGATGCATCCTGAAGCAGGTCCACAAGGTGAAAAAGATTGGTGAGACGCCGTTCACCGCCATGAAATCGGAGGAGACGCTGCGGTAATTCCAAGGCACGTGAAAATTCACCAAAGATCACGGCAAATCGCCCCGGTTGCCAATCGCGTAGGCAGCGGTCGAATTGTTCCTGGATCATATCCCAACCGCTTTCATTTTCATTAAAGCGATCCAGATCATTCACGGAATACCCCATCAGTTCAGTTAATAACGCTGCCCGGATCAACCCGGTATCTTCCGGGGCGGCGAGCGCGGCAAGGATCAACTCCAGCTCCCGCGCTTCCATGGTATCAAACACACTTTGGGAACTGGTGATCACAGTGGGAATTTGACTGGCATCGAGGATCTCCTTGATCGCCAGAGCCTGACGATTGGTACGCACCAGAATGGCGAAGTCGTTCAACCCCAATGGACGTTCACCAATACGCGCACCCTTTTCGGTGGATAATAAGGTGATAATCTCATTGGCAATCGCATATCCCAATTGCGTTGTCGTTTCATCTCGTGACAAAGACTCCTCATCATCACCCTCACCAGGTAGGCTCCATATCTGGAATGGCGACCGGGAATGATTGCGTTCCGTCAGCGGTGTGTTATCGGAAGCGGCGCCAGCAAGGGAGGGGGTAAAAGTAATTTCTGGAATGATAAAAGGATGTTCGACATTGCCGAATAATTGATTGATCGCAGCCACCAATGGCGTAACCGACCGGCGATTGACGTTAAGTGAATAGTGCCGGGCACATCGCTGTTTAACCGTCAGATAAGAGTAAATATCCGCGCCGCGAAAAGAATAAACTGCCTGCTTGGGATCGCCGATCATGATCAACCGACTGTCGGGGTGAAGAAACAAGAGTTCAAATATTTCCAATTGCAAGGGATCAGTGTCTTGGAATTCATCGATCAATGCCACCGGATATCGGGCCCTGATCAGAGAAGTTATGCTCTCGTGAAATTCGGGTTGCTTCAAGGCCGCATGCACCTTGAACAACAAGTCATCGAATGTGATCCAGTGCAATTTTTCCTTGGCGTTTGTCATCCGGTTTTGCACATAAGCGAAAAACTCCTGGATCAAGGCAATGTAACTAGTCTTCATCCGTGTGGCCCACACTGCGGACTGACGCCAATAATCTTCGGCCAAATCAAAAAAATGATGTGGGGGGCATTGTTTTCCCTTTTTGGTTGCCTTGGCCAGTTGATCGGCACAAAAAAAATGGAGTTCATCCGGTGGAATCAAAGAAAAATGCCGGTTGATCCAAAATGAGATGACATTGTCCCATTCGCAAATTCGGGTCTCGTGATATCGCTGGCGTTTTAACTGGCCTTCGACACCACTGGCATCCTTGAGGATATTGATGATCTGGTGATGATCACGCTTCCAGGCGGTCGACAAGGCATTGAATGCGGGTGAAAGTGACGCTTCAAATTCACTGAAATCCGCGATTTCAGCCGCCGGGATAAACGTAAGATTAAATTTATTCAAACCATTGACGATGATTTCCAGCAAGCGATCAGGAGTAGTTTTTTGCGCGCTGATATACGCTTGAAAAACTGGTGGCAGGGAGAGTACCCGCTCACGCCAGAAATGATCGGCGATTTCCTGTAATAAAGGTGTACTGTCGGTTTGTATTTCCACCGCGAAACCGCCGCGGGTTTCAAACGCGAAATCGGTTAACAACTGATGGCAAAAACCATGAATCGTCATGATCGCCGCCAGATCAATATTGTTTTTCTCCATGAGCAGACGCGGTACCTGCCTTGCGCAAAGCTCCGTCCCATAATGCGCGAGGAATGTAGCGATCAGGGGATCATCGGATTGCCCGCTGGAAAACCCGACACATGCATCCGCCAGCACTTTGCGGATGCGGGTCTTCAATTCCAAGGTGGCCGCTTCCGTGAAAGTCACCACCAGAATGTTGGCGCCGGTAAGCTGGGGATTCTCTATTAATAAACGCAGGTAAATGCTGGTGATGTTCCAGGTCTTGCCGGTTCCCGCGCTCGCTTCAATCAGGCATACCCCATTGGGATCGAATGTGAATGTATCGAATGGTGTGATCATGAAATAAGTTCGCGACCATGATGATGGAAGACAATGAGATCGTGTCAGGCTCATTTATACTGCATGGATATTATACTCTGGAGTAACTAAATATAATAACGGCAATACCCGCAACATAGCAGCCTAATAAAGCACGATAAATTCTCCTGAAGTTTTGTTGAATTTTGTATCTCAATGTTGTTTTAGATGAATGAAGTTTATATGTTACTCCATGCAAAGCCATCGTCATCTGGTTTATAAAACTACCCTCAAAGGGCAAAATACGCTGCCGCTCATCCCTTCGTCTACCCCCGCGGAACGACTGGCCATGATGTGGCAGCTTACCGTTGATGCCTGGACTTTCGCTGGAGATCCTGTTGCTGAATCCCGACTTCAAAGACATATTGTCCGCATTTGCCGCCGAACAGGTTGATTACCTTCTGGTTGGCGCTTATGCTCTAGCTGTCCATGGCTACCCCCGTGCCACAGGCGATATTGATTTGTGGATTCGCTGTACCCCGGAGAATGCGCTACGGGTATGGCGCGCCTTAAAAATTTTTGGCGCTCCCTTATTCGATCTTACCATTTCCGATTTGGAAAAAGAAGACATCGTTTTTCAGATTGGCATGGTTCCCCGCCGTATTGATATCACGACAATCATTGATGGCATAAAATTTGATGCCGCTTGGCCACAACGGATGATAGTTCAAATCGATGATCTAAAAATTCCGGTAATCGGCAGGGAAGATTTGTTGCGCAATAAAAAGGCATCGGGTCGTGCTAAAGACCTGGGCGATATCGCGATGCTGGAAGGGAATCTTTAGAATTTTAACGTTTCAATACTCAGAAATGTCGTTATTGTCAGTTCCGGCATATGATCCTCCTTCGTTAATCTTCGTATTCAGGATATTGAGCTGGAGATGCGCCATTGCGCTTAAGGATTCGGGGATACAATTCACCGGTTTGCTTGTCGATTAGTTTCTCCAAGACAATTTCATGTTCCCAATTATCACCAAAATCGAACACATACTCAAATATTTCACCTTCCTTTAAACCGATATCCTGAATGCATGTCGTTTCGGCATCGTGTTTATCGCTATCGCCTTCATAGCCTTCCATGATCATCGGGCAGGTAATTTCCGGTGACATCACATGTCGCCGGTGACCCTTCCGGCCTTTGGTGAGATAGAAACTGTAAAGATGCTCATCGTCCCTGTCGAAGGCTTCGAAAATGGCGTCATGCAAATCAGCAAATGTCTGATTACCCTCGATCTCGATAATCCTCCAAATGCGCTTGGTATGGGTAAGTTTAACTTTGAATTGATAGATCATATTCTGTGTACCTCCTTAGATGAGGCCTTATGAGTACTTGAAATTCACTGAAACTTTTTATTGGACATCTATTCGAACTTGATTATAAACTTGTTGGTCTCTTTATATAATTCATACAGGATTTCTATCTCTTTAATTGTCATTATGCTGGAATCATTCCCTGACTCGTTATTCAGGCGAATGGGTTATGGGATTATTTTTTGACGACAGGACAAAGCAAAGATAGGCAACGACAACCAGATTCGCGACCAGACTGAAAACCTTAAGCCACGCAAAACCCCGGCTCAATTCCACTGCCTCGACGACCACATAAACCCCACCGCTGACCACAGCAAGCCATTCAGCCCAGCGCTTACCAAACCACAACCCATAAGCCTCAATGTATCGCAAGACAGCATAGAATAATGCCATCAGGGCAAGTAAAAGCAATCGGGTGTCATTGAGATTGGCGGCAGCTTCGATAAATATACGCCCCAAATGTTTAGCGGGATTCAGATGCAGACTGGCGACGAATTGCTCTGCAACAGCCTGGAGATCATGGTGGATCAGCGATAGCAGACCGAAACCAGCGAGAATAACGACAGATCCCTTTACCGCCTCAAACAGTGCCACCCCACGGATATATGTGAATCCCGACCAACGGGGAGTTTCGGTGACCATGTTATTTTGGACCTTTCTTCTCAATCTGTTCCAGAGTGGGTTCAACCATCTTGTTGATATGCCGGAAAGAGTCAGCCACCATAACAAAAAACCCGATAATCACTACTGCCATCACAACCGCCTGCCACCAGTTCCATTGGCGAATCGCTTGCCGGGACGGGAAGAAAGCGATATAACCGAGGGTTCCAGTGATCACGCCAATCGCATCATAGCTGGCCCGCTGCCAATAACTGCCCCCCAGATGAAGCCACATTCCAAACTCGTCGAATGTTAGCGCCAGGCCGATGGCATAGAACACGGCTGTCAATCGCAGCCTACCGCCAGTGGGATGAGCGAACAGTAAATAGGCGCCAACCCCACACAACAGAAAGATCCCATAGTTCAGATGATGAACATGTGTGCCGCCCACATGCAGAAAGAAGTCCGGCAGTTGTTGCGTCATAATCAATAACACCAGAATGCGTGCCGCGACAAAAGTCAGAACAAAGGTAAATAACACCAAGCGTGCCAATCTTTTGTCAGCAACATGTGACCCCTCCGGGTGATCATTAGTGGTCATGAATCGCGGTGTCCCCCTGACCGAATTATAACACTGCTTATCCTCACGCTATTGGGCACCATAATCTGGATAGGGTCATTGTCTCGCAAAAAAGAATATCCAAGTGATATCAGCTCCACCGATACAATAATCAAGCCCTTGGGCGTATTCAACTGGACCTTGTCGCCAATGCGAATCGGGCGGTATAGCACCAGGGACAGCCCGGCCATAAGATTACCCAGGGTATTTTGCACCGCGAGCCCCAACCCGACAGAGACGACGATTACCCCGGCGAGCCACGCCGTTCCCAAGACGCGCAGTTGCGGGACAAGATGGGCATAGAGAACAAATCCGACAAGGTAGGCAAGGATTTGGCCCAGTGAGCTGGCAAAACTAATCCCAGTTTCGTCTGATATATGTGACTGAACGTGCCGCTCAGCCTTTATGACAAGGGTTGCCATCGCCATTGAAGCAATCAGAAACACCATGCCAAAAAATACTGCTCCGATCACGGTTTTCGGATCGAATATATGATGTTGTACCACATCACGCAGATAATTCATGGTTAAATATGGTAATAATTAGCCGTTATTGAATGATTATATGGACAGCTCGAAAATTCTATGGTATTCCTCAATCAATATCAATGATTTCTAAAAGTGTAATTGTATCAAGGAGATTTTACACAAGAAAGTATCCTACAAGGGTGGGAAGAGGGTGAGAATGCTGGAGACAGCGGCGATGATTTTGTTTTCGGGAATCGATGGGCCATCTATGACTGTCGGCTTCCACCCGCGCCAGATCAGATCGCGATTTTTCGCATTGATGATATCAACGACGATGGTTGCTTCCAGATAATCATAGGTGTAGCGGTCCTCGTAGAGGGGAAACCCTACCCCCCATCCATAACCGCGATTATAGAAACCACTATCAAACCGCCCATAATAGCGATAATGAACATCCTCCTTTTGCGAAGCCAGCACCTGAAATGAAACAAACATATCAGGTGCATCCTCATTAAAAACAAATCCTTTGCCGGTCATTTCGGCTTCCAATGCCCGCTTGAAGCGCTTCTCCAATATGGCGTTGCGGACCTTGTCCTTGGACGCGTCGTCAGCCGCTGCCGGCAGCCAGCCAAAAGTTTTCAAAGATTTAAAATTTACTTCATGATCATAATCCGCCCCGATGCGGGTGGTGGCACATCCCGAAATATTGACAATAAACAGAGTGATTAATACGATTAAAAGAACCGACTGGAATTTTATTTTCATGATGGTATCGACGATTACTTCTTTTGTAACAAGTTATGATTGCTTAATCTCCCAGAATGGTGATAATTAGGAATATTAATACAGTAATACATATGACTAACAAGGGAATGAGATGACACAAATATCTCCAGAGTTGCATTGATCGATGGATAAAAGCGATAAAATCATGATAGCCGGGTGTCGCGGGATGGTCGGCAGTGCGCTGGTTCGTGAACTAAACCGGCAGGGTTATATTAACCTGTTGCCGGTTGGCCGGAACGAAGTCGATCTTACCAGACAAGAGGAAGTGCAAACTTACCTGAAACGGGAAAAACCGGAGATCATCATCGCTGCCGCAGCGAGAGTGGGAGGGATTCTGGCAAATAATACCTATCCGACAGAATTTCTCTATGAAAACCTGATCATGCAAACCAATCTGATTCATGCCGCATTAACCGCCGAAGTGCCGCATTTCCTGTTTCTCGGATCATCCTGTATTTATCCGAAGTTTGCCCCGCAGCCGATCACCGAAGATGCCTTGCTTACCGGCACACTGGAACCGACCAATGAAGCCTACGCCATCGCCAAAATTGCCGGCATCAAATTATGTGATGCTATTCATCGCCAATATGGCCGACACTATATTTCCGCCATGCCTTGCAATCTTTATGGGATCGGCGATAATTTCCACCCTCAGCACTCACATGTCATTCCGGGATTAATGCGGCGCTTCCATGAAGCCAAAAGCAATCAGGCGCCAACCGTGACCTGTTGGGGATCAGGAACGCCCATGCGTGAGTTTCTCTTTGTTGATGATCTGGCTGAGGCGTTGATCTTCATCTTAAATCATTTCACTGGTCCCGGCTATCTCAATGTCGGCACCGGCGTTGAGATCAGCATCAAGGACTTAACTGAGATGATTAGGGAAGTGGTAGGCTATCCAGGAGAAATTATCTGGGATCGAAGCAAGCCGGACGGCACACCGCGCAAGTTGATGGACGTCGGGAAGTTAACCGCATTGGGCTGGCAGTTTAAAACCGCATTAAAAGACGGGTTGGTCAAAACCTATGAGTGGTATAGAAAGGATGATACTCTCATAAAAAACGGGATAAAATTTTAATTCAGATCATTATCATTATTCATGAAAAAAATCGCATTAATCACAGGGATTACCGGTCAGGATGGTTCGTTTTTAGCCGAATTACTTTTGGATAACGGCTATGATGTGCATGGCGTCATCCGTCGTTCGTCCTCCTTTAACACCGATCGCATCGAGCATCTCTATCACGATCCGCACACCAGCGGCAAATCACTTACTTTGCACTATGGTGATCTCTCTGATGCCTCCGGGTTGAGAAATCTGGTCATGCGCACCAAACCCGATGAAGTTTATAACCTGGGCGCGCAATCGCATGTCATGGTCTCGTTTTACCAACCGGAATACACCGCGGATATCTCGGGAATGGGCGCCTTGAGATTGCTGGATGCGGTCCGGGATGGTCAGGAGGATCTGGGAAAATCGATCCGCTTTTATCAGGCGTCCTCATCGGAAATGTATGGACGGGTTCAAGAAACACCGCAAACCGAAAAAACTCCATTTTATCCCCGTTCGCCCTATGGCTGCGCCAAGGTATTTGCATATTGGCAAACCATTAATTATCGCGAATCCTATGGCATGCATTGCAGCAATGGCATTTTGTTCAATCACGAATCAGAACGGCGGGGTGAGACCTTTGTCACGCGCAAAATTACCCGCGCCGCAACCCGTATCATCATGGGACTGCAGGACAAACTTTATCTCGGCAATCTTAATGCCGTTCGCGACTGGGGTTACGCGAAAGACTATGTCAGGGCAATGTGGCTGATGCTGCAACAACCCACGGGGGATGATTACGTAATTGCCACGAATAAAAGTTTTAGTGTCCGCACCTTCGTCGAATTGGTGTTTGGCGAATTGGGGATTACCATAGATTGGAAAAATCAGGGGAATGATGAGATTGGGATAATAGAAAACATTGCCCCCTGCCGATGGGATCACAAAACCAAACTCGTTCAGGGAACTGAAATCGTGGGCATTGATCCCCGCTATTTTCGCCCTGCTGAAGTGGATATACTGCAAGGCAACCCGGATAAAGCCAAACGCCGGTTGGGATGGTCTCCTGAAACCGGTATGGGAGAATTGGCAAAAATCATGGTCGAAAATGATTATCGATTAGCCGAGAAGGAATATCGCCTGCGGCTTTAGGGTCACGCCTCTAATATTAAGTTTTGGCGATGATTTCCTTCAGCTCTTTTAATGCGTTACGCAGATGCGTCGGTAACTCCCGGTTAACAGCGTCTCTGGCTTGAACCAAGGCACTGGCGCTTACGCCAAATCGACTGGCCATCACACTTAGACTCCTGCTGCCACGGCAATACATACACACACAATACTATACCGCGACAAGCGCGAATGATAGCGGTCGGCTTCCACCAAATGCGCTTTGAATCAACCTTGAAAGATATGGTCGCTTGTCCTGCGCTTCTTGTTGCTGCCGACGCAAAACGAGGTCAGAAAACTCTGCATGAACCGGCTCAGATTCGCTTCACCGGGACGCAAATAAAGATGAAAGTGATTGGGCATGTAGCAATAGGCATACACGATTACGTGAAACTCGGCGGCGAACTCTCCCAGATTTGCGATAAAATATTCATAATGCAAATCGTTATGAAACACCATACCGCGCGGATTGCCGCGATTAATGACGTGATAACACGCATTCGGGAATTCAATTCTAAGAGGTCGAGCCATAATCACAGCCTGTCACAGGAAACATGATTGGCAATTCGAAAAACTTAATATTAGAGGTGTGATCCTAATTTACTCTACTTTCTCTTGGTCTCGTACGAGACAACCGAATTTAGCCCGCCAGTTCACTGGCGGGAATCGATTGGAGCCATCAATCAGTCCCGCAGGGACGACTGACAAATTTAGGTTCGGCTTTCGGGACATTCAGGGTCTGACCCTAAAAGATACTTGAAATTAAAATGCCGGTAAATCTCCTTCAACCAATCCCGGTCCACAATGGTAAAGGCCTAGGCCCAGTTAGATTTAGGCACCCGGTGGCCGACCGCGAACTTTTCGATCAATGTTTTGTGTACCATTGATAGAATTGCTTGAAAACCGCCTCGGGAAATATTAAATCAATATTTTACATTAAAAAATCTGATTTAAGACGGTTTATTTAAAACGATTTATTGCGTAACAACATTATTATAAATCAATTATAATAATTTTTATGGGTCAGTCCCCCCTTCTCCCGCGTCACAATAATCCTCGCCATCTCCAAATAAATGTCACAAGAATGCCAGCCAAAAATAGCGCCAATAAAAATCCACCCGAGACAAAATGAATGTCGCACTTTGTCGGGCTTTCCGGACGACGAACGATAACCCACATTACCGCTGGGGCATATCCGGCAAATGCCATCATTGCAATCTGGTTTGGCAACGGATGCAGAATTAAGCCACAGACCACGAAAGTGATGATTTGGAGTACTACAGAAGTTTTCAGCGCTTCTTTATAGCTTGTGGCAATCGTGAATTCGAATTTCATAACTAGTGATTGGGTATAAGAATTTAAATCTAACACTGATATCGTGGTGTTAGATTTAAATTCAGTTCGTTGATATTGTAGTGGGAAACTGAGCCGTTTTTTATCAAAGATCAAAGGGAAGCAAAATTTTTTACATGAAATCCCCCGAACGACAATTTACACGATCGCAAACTACTAATTCCAGAAATTCGCCGGATTATGCGCTTAAACATCGTTTGGGGTCACACCTCCGGTTTTAAGTTTTATCGGAAAATTTAATACCGGAGGTGTTGTACATTTCCTGCGGCTTTTTTTGAGTGAGTCGAGATGAGCCCTAATTAACCTTATTTATTGGCGTGGATCACAGCTCATAACCACACGCCTGTCCATCATTGGTAATGGTTTGCAGGCTGACTTTCTGGACGGTGATACAATCAACCGGACAGGCTTCGACACAGGCATTGCAACGAATACAATCTTCCTGATTGATATAGATCAAAAAGGTATCTTCACTGCCTTTGGCGC
>CAZTTH010000033.1:21819-40964 GCA_964615975.1 uncultured Lentisphaerales bacterium
ATACAATCTTCCTGATTGATATAGATCAAAAAGGTATCTTCACTGCCTTTGGCGCGGTTAAACCCGGTGATCCGCCCCTGATCATCGGTTTGCAACGAACTGACCTTGACGATACAGTCCGGCCGCGGCTTGGCCTTGATGCACCAGTCGCAATAAATACACTTGTCGGGATCAATTTCGTACTTGTAATGGCAGAGATAACAGCGTTGCGTTTCATCATCGGCAAGAGTCTGAGTATAGCCCTGCTCCACTTCGGCCTTTAGCGAGCGTTCGGCCTGGGGAATCATCGGCATTTTTTGCAATGGCACATAATCCATTTCGCGAATACGGCCCGGGCCATCCGCATCCTGGATTGTAGCGACATCGATAAGCCGGGATTCTCCGACTAAAAATTCATCGACATGACGGGCGCATTGCTTGGCATGGGCGATGGCATCGATCAAGGTGCGGGCGCCGGTAGCAAAATCGCCGGCAACAAAAAGTTTGGGGATCGCGGTTTTTGTCGCTTTGCCGCTCCGCAACCACTGATCAACATCCACCAATGAAGAGCGCAAATCCTGGTCGATCCAGGAGGTGTCGGGAAATTGACCGGTCGCCAGCAACACGGTTTGTGCCTGGACCTCGAATTCGCTGCCTGCAACCTCAATCGGACGGCGGCGACCGCTGGCATCGGGCTCGCCCAGTTTGGTGTGGATCAAGCGCATTTTGTGCACATTCTGATCGCCATTGCCGATATAACTCAGGGGACTGACCATGAAATCCATGGGGATACCTTCAAAATTCAGTTCTTCAAGCTCACCCGGTGTGATCAGCATTTCCTTAGCCGAACGCCGATACGCCACACGGATTGATTCGATTTCATTCTCACAACTCAAGGGATCTTCGAGACGGACGAATTGGGCGCCAATGCGCAGTGCGGTGCGCGCGCAATCCATGGCCGTAAAGCCGCCGCCGATGACAATGACATTGCGGCCAACAAGGGCTTTATCCGTGTCGTTGACCTGGAGGAGAAATTCCAACCCATGACGGATCCCCTGCAATTCACTGCCCGGCAAATCCAGGACATTGGGGCGCAAGGTTCCAGCAGCCATGACCACAGCATCGAATTCCGCAAGTAGTTTGTTCAAGGGCAAATCCCGGCCGATTTTGGTATTGCAGACAAGGATAACTCCCAACTGCGTGATTTGCGCGATCTCGCGATCGATAAAATGTCGGGGCAAACGGAATTCCGGGATGCCCTGATTCATCATCCCGCCCGGCCGAGAATGCATTTCATATACCGTGACCTGATGTCCAAGCAAGGCGAGATTGCGGGCTGCCGCCAGACCGGCAACACCCGCGCCAATGATCGCCACTTTTTTCCCGCTGGCAGGATAGAGTTTGGATAGTATAACCACATCTTCGCTTTTGAAATCCGCGGCGGATCGTTTCGAGAAACAGATCGCCACCGATTCCCCCAGGCCATCCCAACCATGTCGACACTCACTTTCGCAAGGCCGGGAACATACCCGTCCCAAAACCGCGGGAAATACATTATCCCAAAGATTGATGCGATAGGCACGATCGTAATCGTGGCGATAGATCGCATTGAGGTATTCAGGAATGTTGGTGCCGGCCGGGCAGGCCTTTTGGCAGGGGATGTTTTTTTCCAGCCAATAAAAATCCTTGGGATGTCGTCCGCGCCCGCGCAATTTGGAGAGCGCGTTAAAATCATAAGGCGCCGCCACCTCAGCGGCGGGAAGGTCTCGCGCCTGTTCTATCACACTGGCGTAGATATTCCCGGTCGGACAAATCCGCGGATATGTCTCCACCGGTGGTGAGGTCTGGAGAGTCTGGATATGCTGCCTGGCAATCTGAAAGGTTTGGTTTTGCGGATCCTGGGCGAGCGCGGAATCAATCCATTCGGCTGCTTCCTCCAACCGACCATCCTGCATCAACGCCAGACTGTAAAGATATTGTGAATTAGGTTTTGACGCAGCCGTAATAAATTCAGCAAACGCGCTGATTGCCTCCCGATATAATTCTTTTTTATAAGAACTCATCGCCTTGATCGCCCAGGTCAAGGCTTCCTTGTTGCCCAATTCCAAAGCGCGCTGAGAAAAATAATGACTGGCATACATGTCACCGCGTGCGTCACCACGTTGAAAATAGGCGCGTGCCAACAACGCGCACTGACGGTGATCATTGGGCGGTCCCTGGGAACGCAACACATCTATGGCCTTGTCATTTTCCCGAGCGGCAAGCATTGCGCCCGCTTTTTCTAGTAGCTCTTCAATGGTATTCATATTAAACTTCCACCTCGCGCATGACTTCATTAAACACTGGTTCCAAGCGCAAATTGCGGATATTGATCGGCTCTTCGACAAACGGTCTTACTCCGATGAGTTCCGCCAGTTTTTCCGGAGCAACTCGACGCACATAAGCGCCGAAGGTTTCATTTGCAGATGATCGGTTATCCAGATATACCTGCAGCAGGCGGCGGATCGCGGGGACAACATCCGCCGAGATCACATCGCCAAGATAATGCGCGATATATCCGGGACCGGATAACTTGCCGCCGACATAAATGCTGAAACCGTCTTCACTGCCGATTTCCTCCCGTTTGCGTAACCCGCGTAATCCAATATCAGCAATCCAGTGCTGCGCGCAGGAATTCGGACATCCATTCATGTTGATGCGCAAATGACCAACTTTCTCCATCAATTGCCGATCCTTACCCAATTCATCCATGATCATGCGATACACGTTGGGAGTATCTGATACCGCCAGATTACACATGGTGGTACCCACACAAGCAACCGCATCGGCCAAACGTTCAAAACCGTCAAGACGGTACCCGGCAATTCGGATCGCGGCGAGTGCCGATTCCACCTTGTGATCGGGGACAAAACGAAGGATCAGATTCTGCCGATTGGTGTACATGATGGACCCGTTGCCGAATTCCTTGGCCCAACGGGAAAATCGATGCGCTTCCAATCCCGAGATCTCTGACCGATCAATGAGAACACGAATAGCATTGAAACCCTTTTGCCGCTGCGGAATGACCGTTTGCCCATCAAGAAAACTTTCTTCTAAATGAGCGGGTTCACGCGCAATTTCAATCCGCTCCAAACCCTCAATCTTACGTTCACTCAACACCGCCAGGACCGCATCAGCGTAGCCTGAAGCGCCAAGTTCATCGACCACCATTTTTAACCGCGCGTACGCGCGGAGACGACGATTGCCATAGCGACGATACACTTCCGTTGAGGCGCGGACTACTTCCAAAACCAGATCCTCCGGAACCCAGGAAAAAATTAATTGCGCCATGTATGGCCGAGCGCCCAGACCGCCGCCCGCATGAAATTTCCATCCCCGCTCCTTGTCACCCTCCGGGTTGTGACGGGTAACAGGGTACCAACCCTGACAATTCATCAGCGTCTGTCCGCAGGCGCGGCCACAACCGGATACACTGATTTTATGCTTGCGGGGTAGATTCCGTTGCTCATCTTTGATTTCCCCATCATTGGCGATCATTTCGATTGTCGACAGAATATCGCCAACCTCATGAGGGCAAACCCCCTGAAGTTCACAGGTTACGACATTGCGAGTCACATCGCCGCAGGCATTCTGACTGCTGATACCGACATTCTGCATCCCCTCCATAATTTTATGGATGTCTTCCTGGCGCACCCAATGAAACTGCAGCGTTTGCCGGGTCGTGATGCAAAGCTGCCCCTGAGCATACTTATCGGCCAGTGTGCCGGCAATATTCAGTTGTTCGGAAGTCATGATCCCGCCGGGCAAGCGCAAGCGGATCATGAAAAACCCCTTTTGCAACTGATGATAAACTCCACTCCATTTAAACATGCCAATTTCATTGGTGGTAATGTCTTTGAATGGGCGTTGCGCGATATCGCGAAAATCGAAATTCGGATCGATCGCGAGTTTATCTTTTTCTATTTGTGTCAGCTCTGGCTTGGCAGGCATGATAATCTCCTGAAATAAAGTGGAAAAATTACACGTTGGCGTACATATCTACTTATCCCGTGTCTCCCCGTCAATACGCTGGACAGAATTATACAGATGTCAAGCTCATCAATTGATGGGAATCGTCCCCTGTAGCAGGTAGGAGATGAAACGATAATCCCTAAATTGGGTTGCATATACATAATCGCCGCTTTCTGATTCGGTAATATGATGGAAGTTTTCTGGATTGTAAATATGAGGTGACAGGTATAATTCGAAATCGGTGTATGAGCTTGCTGGTATGATCGAGGAATTAAAATGCTGACGTGTTTTAAATACATGAACTTTCTGGCTATGTCATCAATCAGCATGGTTACCCGCCCTGGTGAAAGCAGGCGACGATCCACCCCTTAAACCCACGCCCAAAACATCCGTGAACTTGATTCGCTGGAGTTCCCATCTTTAGCATCATACAGACTGGACGAATGACGCATGCAAACTTTATCTAAAAGAGATTGTCTTTTATAATGTATAAATGATATACTATGTACGAGTTTAAACTGCATGAATTACGAAATAAACATTAGGGTAATACGCCGAGAAAACCAGCTTCCTTATGAACAAAAACACCTCAGTTTTTTCCCTGCAAGAAGCCAATAAAACTTTGCCACTGGTGAAAAAAATTGTCGCTGATATTCTGGTCGTCGGACAACGTATCAGGGGATTGGCCGAACGTATGGGGGAATCATTTGACAGTAATCCCGAGGTCGAAAGTTCATTCGATGAATTAAAGGAATTAATCATGGAATTGGAAACGTTAGGTTGTTCCTATCGCGATTTTAATTTCACGGTAGGATTGGTTGACTTTCCTGCGATAATCAATAATGAACATGTCTTATTATGTTGGCGCAGTGATGAAGAGGAAATTAAATTCTACCATGGGGTGAACGCCGGTTATACTGGACGTCAGCCCATTCCCCAAACCGAATTAAACTGAACTTTAAGGAAAAAAGATGAAAGCAAAACGATTTACATTAATTGAAATTTTGGTGGTTATCTCGATCATTGCCGTATTAATGGGATTATTGGTGCCGGCGCTTAATAAAGCCTTGAAGCGAGCCAAACGCAGCCAGGCACTGGCTGCGGTAAAATCTATGCATCTGGCGATCAAGCAATACGAAACCACCTATGGCTTTCTTCCATTCACTGGCCTCAACGCAGATACCCTGGTTTCCTCGACCCAATATTCACTCCTGGTCAATACGTTGGGCGCATTGGACACCGCTTCCAATCCGCGCAAATTAAAGTTTCTCAGCCTGGATAAGAATAATAAGTTTCTCGATCCGTGGCAACGGGATTTACAGGTCTCATTGGATTTGGATTACGATGGAGATATCAATGATGATAAGGTTTATGGTTTCGGATTACTGCAAACCAATGTCATTGTTTGGTCCAAAGGTTTCGATGGACTTGATAGTGCCACTGACACAGACCCTTCCAACTCAGATAACATCAATTCATGGGATAGATGAGTTTATCATGTCCCAATCGACATTCAGTTCACTGTCCTATGATCGTATCCTGGTTGCTCCTTCGTTGTTGGCGGCGGATTTTTCTCGATTGGGCGATGAAGTCAATGCCAC
Organism: uncultured Lentisphaerales bacterium; assembly: GCA_964615975.1. Classification (GTDB taxonomy): domain Bacteria; phylum Verrucomicrobiota; class Lentisphaeria; order JABSQK01; family JAJFLO01; genus CAZTTH01. The sequence goes on from CAZTTH010000033.1 coordinate 27,411, forward strand.
GGAATCCGGCGGCGCCGATTTTTTTCATCTGGATATCATGGATGGGCATTTCGTCCCCAATCTTTCCATGGGACCGGCAGTAGTCAGCGCCATTCGCCCCTGCACCAAATTGGTGTTTGATGTCCATTTGATGGTCTCACGTCCGGCACAGTTTATTGCGCCATTTGTTGCCGCTGGCGCTGACCACATCACCTTCCATATCGAGGCTGAAGATGACGTGGCACGCACGATCGACGCAATTCACGACACTGGTTGTTCGGTGGGATTGTCACTAAAACCGGATACCAATCCCGACTGCTTGCGTCCCTATTTGGACAAGGTGGATTTGATACTGGTAATGACAGTTGAGCCTGGGTTTGGGGGACAATCATTCCGTCACGATATGCAACCTAAAATCGCGACCATTGCCGGCTGGTTGCAGGAAGCGAACCTGCCAGTACATTTAGAAGTCGACGGCGGTATCGATAGGTTCACCGCTCCGCTGGCCAGTCGGGCGGGCGCCAAATTAATGGTTGCGGGAACAAGTATCTTTAAATCTCCGCATGGTTATCCTGCCGCCATCGCCGAATTGCGCCATCAATCATGATCGCGACACCCTTGGATTTTAATTATTACAGGCTTACCCTACCCCACGGTCAGGGTGCGGGGGAGCAGCTCTCAGCATGATATGACAGACAAAATTATTATCCGGATTTTGCCCCATGGGATTCACCAATAAAATCGAAAAACAGATTTTGTTACACAGCGAAAATACCCCGGAAATTATTTCGGCTAAAATCCTGATTGTCGACGACGATCCCAACCTTATTCGTTATCTCTATAATTGCTTGCCTAAATATGGCTATCAGATCATTGCTTCGGCATCCTCGGCAGAAGAGGCCTTTCAATTGGCGGCACAGCATCTTCCCGATTTGATCATTATGGATATCATTCTCGAAGGTGATCGCGATGGCATTGACGCAGCACATCAAATCCGCCGCCATCTGGAAATACCGGTAATTTATCTTACCGCCTACAGTGAAGAAAGTTTTATTAATCGAGCCAAATCCACCTATCCCTTTGGCTATCTGGTCAAACCCTTCAAGGATATCGATTTGCATGCAATGATCCAAATGTTGCTGCTCCATATAAGCCATAATGAATTAAATCGCTGCACGCTCTTGGAAAACAAGATTATTCGCATGATGGCACATTTCACCAATATCTCCTGGAATCAGCTCGATGAAGGGATCCAAATGGCATTAAAGGAAGCCGGTGAATTCGCCCGTGCTGATCGCGCTTATCTATTCCGGTTCTCCGCGGACGGCCTTTACCTCAGCAATACCCATGAATGGTGTGCCCCCAATATCAATGTGCAAATTGACAAACTGCAGCATTTAAACCTGGATGATTTTCCCTGGTATGCCGAACAGATTCGCCGCCACGCGACCATCAATATACCACAACTGTCCAGCCTGCCGGAAATCGCCGATGCGGAACGGAATATTTTACAAGCGCAAGAGATCAAATCAATGATCAATGTTCCGCTCATTGCCCACAATCAATTATGGGGAATGCTGGGACTCGATGCCGTGACCGCTGAGCGATCCTGGTCAAATGTGATAATCAACATGCTCACCATGGTGGGCGATATCTTCGTTCATACCATTGATCGCTATGAAATTTATTCCACATTGGAAAATAATAATCAACATCTCATTACTGCCAATCGTTTGCTGGAAAAATCCAGCTTGGAAAGAAGCAAATTTCTCTCCGCCATCGGTCATGAATTACGTACCCCGCTGAATGCCATTCTGGGGTTCACCGAATTAATGGCCGGACAATTTTATGGGCCGATGAATGATCAACAACTCCATCACATAAAATCAATCCATAATAGCGGCAAACATCTGTTGGAATTAATCTCGGATCTTTTTGAAATTTCTAAAATTGATGGCGGTTCGGTCGATATAAACTGGGAACCCATATCCATCCTGCAAATTGTCAATGAAACCGCGGATTTATTCAACAAACAAATTAAACAACGAGAACTGATCCTTGAAAAAACCATTGATTTGCCTAAAGAAAATGTGGTCACCGATCGCCGGCGATTGCATCAAATCCTGATTAACTTCATCTCCAACGCGGTAAAATTTTCCCATCCCCAGGGCACGATTTCCATCCGTGTTTACCTTGATACGGAGGCCTTCATCAAATTTGAAATTCAAGATCAAGGCGTGGGCATTTCAGTGGAAAAACATCCTTATATCTTTACTGATTTTTATCAGGCTGAGCGAATTCGTGATACTGAATTGGGCGGCACTGGTCTCGGATTGGCATTAACCCGCCGCTTGGTCCATCTGTTGGAAGGACAGGTGGGATTCACCAGCAAGGTCAATCAAGGCAGTACCTTTTGGTTTACAATCCCCTACCGCATTGATCGGATCAGCGCCACGCAGCAATTATTATCCGATCAACTGCCCGAGAAAGAGAATGTCAACACCAATAAAAAACGGATCTTGATCGTTGAAGACAATGATATAAATCTGGCATTGATCCGGGATATGATAGAATCCAGCTATGAGGTTGATATTGCCCGCAATGGCGAAGAGGCGCTTAGACTGGCGGCGACATTTTCTCCGGATCTGATCCTCATGGACATGCATATGCCGGTCATGAACGGGTTGACCGCCACACGCAAGCTGAGGTCTCAGAAATTATTTAGACGGATTCCCATCATCGCGTTGACCGCGAGCGCGGATGATGAATCGATCGCGGAATCCCAGGTCGCCGGCTGCACCGACCTGCTGACCAAACCTTATTCATGCGATGCGATTAAAGCCATGTTGAAAAAATATCTTTGAAGAAAATCAGTGGGTGTACCACCATCAATTTCAGCTCATCCCATCCCATAACACCAGTCCCCACACTCCCAACGCAAAAGCAATACTCAATAATACAGCCGCCGAACCAAAGTCCTTGGCTTTACCGGATAATGGATGATGTTCCAGACCAATGCGATCAATTGCCGCCTCGATGGCGGAGTTTAAAATTTCAACAATCAATACTCCCAGCCAACTTCCAGCCAGGATCGCTTGTTCAATCCCCGATCCACCAAGCTTAATCCCCAAAGGGATCATTATCACAGCGATGATAACCTCCCATCGGAAAGCTTCTTCCTCACGCCAAGCGGTCGCTAACCCTTTGGCTGAATTTATAAAGGCCCGATATAAACGAGGAATCCCGCGATGTGAAGAATTTCCCATGTTAATGCCCTGGTCTTATCAATTGAAGATTTTATCTTTTAACCCCAGTTCATCCAATATCAATGAACTGGTTTCTTCGACTGCCAGTTGGGTTGTGTCGATCATTGGCCATCCTTTTCTGGCATAATATTCTTCCGCCGCCCGGCTTTCATGGATCACGGCAGCGGTATCACCATAACTAAAATCCTTTAAATCCCATTTCGCGAAGCGACGTTGCCGAATCGCTGCCAACTTGCGCGGTTGCATCGTCAAAGCGATCACATTCTTCCGCCGATAGCGGGCCAGCTGGACCGGCATGCCTTCCAGGGGAGACCAGGAGACATTGGCCACCTTGAATCCTCGATACGCCAGAAACAAGGAAGTCGGACTTTTGGATACCCGACTGATGCCAACCAGAATAATATCAGCGTCACGCAACTGTTCAATCCGCCGATTATCATCATGCTGCAAAGCAAATTCAATTGCTTCCATACGTCCCATATAACTTGAATCCAGGGTATGAATAGGCTGTGGATCGGTGGCGCGAAGAATTCCCGTGTATTTTTCAATGAATGATACTGTAGGTGTCGTGACATCCCAACAGGGATAATCAAAGTGTCGGCATTCTGCGATCAGGGCATCTTGTATCTCCGAGTCGACGATCGAATAACAGACAATACCGGCTTCAATTTTTCGGATAAGACTTTTCGCCTTAACCTTATGATCAATAAAGGAATGACAATGGATGTGGAAACTGTTGTGGGGAAATTGCGTCAGGATGGCCTTGAATATGTGCTCGATCAAATTCCCCGAAGAATCCGAAATCAGATGTATCCGCAGGTGTTTCTTGTGCGAACTTTGGTTAGCCATGGATCATTTCCCTCTTTATTGCAGGGGTTAAAATTTTAATCGCAAAGTCATTTTCTCGCCGATCAGGCCTGATTCCGGTGCGCTTGTTCCGCGAATATCTGTTTATAGCGTTCAAACATTTCTTTGGTAAGATAAATCAAACGGAAACCAGCATATAATACACGTTTCCGGGATGGTGTTTCTATGCGGCGGCAGAGACAGTTGCAGACAGTCTCGTCATCCCGGCAGGAACCACCCCGCAGGGGATGAGCCTGATTGTCATCGTCAAGGGCATCGAGGCACCATTCCCAGATGTTGCCAACCATGTCAACACAGCCAAAAAGGCTCACATTCATGGGGAAACGACCGCAAACATTGGTTTGCCGACGGGTCATGTTCATGGAAAAAGTGCCATGCAGATCTGAAGGCGGGGTATTGCCCCAGGGATAATACCGGCCATCCAGTCCACGCGCGGCAATTTCCCACTCCTCTTCAGAGGGCAAACTGTAATAATCACCGGTGATAGTGCGCAGCCAGCGGGCATATGCTTTGGCATCCTGCCAACTGATCGCGGCCGCTGGACATCCTTGTTCAGGAGAGATCTGTTCCATGATATCAAAAGCGTTATATGGGTAACCGGTTTGCTCGACAAAATAACGGAATTGAATATTAGTAACCGTGTATTTCGCGATATAGAATGGCCCGAGCAATTGGGTTAACACATTATTTTTACTGTATAAAAACGGCCGCCGCGGGATATGACAATATTCCAATCCCAATGAATCCTGAATTATGTTATAAGATTCTGTAGTGCCTTTGCTCATTATCGCTCCATGCTATTTTGTCGTCCCAAGAGATCCGGATCTGATTCCCAGAGAAAAACTTGCTCCGCTGGTCTCGAAGATTCATGTTCAATCAATAAGTTAATCGTCTCTACATGTATTAAAACATGGCTTTGTGATTTAGATTAAACCATATCATACCAGATACGCCCGCAATCGAATTAATCGAATCTTCCAGATGAAACTTATACGTCTTCCAATTGATCTGTTTTGGCTCACCATCCATTATCTCAAGGGATTATTATGGTTGATCGATGGTTCGTTCAAGACCATGGTGGAAATGCCTCGTGCCAATACTTTCCCATTTAAATGCTTTTCGCAAAAAACCGCTTCCGGCCAGAATGCCTGCCTCCCAGGCTCCCAATATGGCAATCATCACATTTTCAAACAGCTCTGCAGTGATTGCAAACGATCAAGTTCAGGGCTGCCCAATGACAGCTATTGCCAGATGAACATGCTGACAACCTATAATCAATGGCGGCCGGGGACTCTGCGCATGATGGCTCTGGGTCTGTTATTAATGTCGTATTGGGGGCTGATTGGCGCCGGGAGTTATTTGACCCTGAAATTCGGTCTGCCGGGAGACGTTAAAAAAGAAATCAGGATGCGCCTGAAACAGACTACGGCAATATTCAAAACCCAAGCGGAATCCTCATCCCCACTTGAAAGTACCCCGATGAAAGCGGCCAAGTTTTTCGCGCAAGCAGACAAGTTGTATGCTGCCGGAAATTTTCAGGAGGCATTATTGGAATATCGCAATGCCCTAAAACTTGATCCGCAGAATTCCCTGCATACGTTGGGAATGGCGGAATGCCTGAACCAGTTAAATCGTCTCACAGAAGCCCATGACTATTTTGAAAAGACTGTTCTTCTTGATCCCCTGCAACCGCAAGCCAATCTGCAACTTGGAAAAAACTATTACAGCATTGGCGACCATGACAAAGCCCAGAAACACGCGGAAAAGGTGATCCAGTTTGACCCGCAAAACATCGAAGCACATCTCCTGCGAGCCGCATCTTTTATCCGCACCGGCGATCTCAATGCCGCGCGCGAACAGGCTGCCGTGATTATCCGATTACCCCTGATCAGCGCTCCTCACTGTCAGTCCACCGCGCAACTTTTCGAACAATTGCAGGATAACCAGAACGTAGAAAAATACTATCGCCAGGCACTGCAACTGGATGCCGACTATTTCCAAGCCCATGTCGGCCTGGCAGACTGGTATGCGAGCAACCGACAATTTGAATCGGCACTGGTTGAATTAAATGCCGTCCTCTCAAAAGACCCTAAGAATCTCAGCGCCAGAGCCAGCCGCGCTGAACTGTATGGCATGCAAGGCGAAACGACTCAATCGTTAACCACCTATCGAGAACTGGCTCGGGAATTTCCCAATAATCACATGCTGAAAATCCGTCTGGCGGACCTCTCCATCGAGAGCGGCGATATCAATGCGGGTTTTGATCTGCTGCAGCACGTCCTGACTGACGCACCTGACCATGACAAAGCCAATTTGATCATTGCCAAACTCTATCTGCAACAAAAACTCTATAGTCTGGCAGCTGAACACGCGCGAAAAATCTGGCAACCCCATCAACGTCATTTGCCGGCAGCCATACTTCTAGCCAAAGCCTGTCTGGGGCAAAACCAGCCCGCCGAAGCTCTCGCTGTCATTGACAAAATCGAGATCTACTATCCGCAACAACTCGAGTTGACCTTATTAGCCGCGCTCGCCTATCAAAAAAGTGGCGATCGTGACCGCGCTTTCACACGAATGAATCATGCCGCGTCACTGGCGCCGGCAAATCCAACCCCACTTTTTGCCATCGCCCAGTATTGCGATCAATTGCGGGATTATCCTGGAGCCATCGCTGCCTATGAAAAGCTGCGCGAAATTTCTCCTCGCGATCCCATCATCAAAAACAATCTCGCCATGATCTTATTAACCGAAGGCAACCAGATCGACCGCGCGTATGCCCTGGCTCAGGAACTACGTAATCAATATCCGCTTAATCCTCATTTCGCCGACACCTTTGGGTGGGCCTGTTATCACAAACACGATTATCAACAAGCTAAAAAGAACATTGAAATCGCCCTCGTGGGATTGGCTGAAGAAGCCACGGTAATTTACCATTATGGACGCGTGCTTTATGCGCTTGATCAAATGGAAGAAGGGAAAAGGTTCATCACCCGGGCATTATCGCTCAAGCAGGAGTTCGTCGGCAGCGATGAGGCGAAAAAAATTATATCGGAACCTGTCCATGCCCCGTGAATATTTTATTTATGAATCATATTCACTGTTATATGTTACCTGAATTTTCCGAATACTTATTTTGGGATGTGGACCGTGATACCCTGGATACTGAAAGACCTTGCCGGCAGATCATAGAATGAGTATTGGCACGCGGCATGTGGGATGATTTAAAAAAATGGATGCATATTACGGCAGCATAAAAATCCTTGATGTCAGCCTGAATGCTCGGTACTTGGATATACGGCCCCTGAGTTTCATGGCAGTAATTTGGGAATGACATCAAGGAACCTATTCATCACGAAGTCAAAAAACTCCATTCTTTTCCTTCATGAGATCACATTCAGTCATCGACACCGATATTCAGTCCATTAAATCGCACCATCCCATTGAGATGAAATTCGGCGCCCGCTCCAGTCCCTTATCCCTGAAACAAGCTCAGGATGGCATCGCGAAATTAACCGGAAATTTGCCGTGGTTGACGATCCATCTCATTTCCATGCAAAGTCCGGGCGATGAGGACCGGGCGACACCGTTAACGGCCAGCGCTCCTGATTTTTTTACCCGTTATCTTGATGAAGCAGTCTTAAATGAAGGAATCGACGCCGCGATCCACAGTGCCAAGGATTTACCTGATCCGATGGCTGCCGGGCTCGATTGGTTTTGGCTGCCATGGCGTGAAGATGCGCGGGATGTCATCGTCCTGCGCTCCGGAATGACGGTGGCCGATCTGCCGGTTCATCCCATCGCCGGGATCAGCAGCCAGCGCCGTGAAGACTATTGCCGTCAGCGTTTTCCCCAGGCGGTTCTGAAAAATATCCGCGGCAACATTGAAGACCGTCTGCGCCAACTGGATCAGGGCGATTTCGATATCCTGATCATGGCGGCGGCAGCATTACTGCGTTTGGATTTGCATGATCGTATCAGTGAATGGATTCCGCTGACGGAGTTGTCGCCGCCGGACGGACAGGGACATTTAGCCATCACCTTTCGCAGCGGCGACGAACGGATGATCCGGTTGCGCAGCCTGTTTATAAAAACCGCGGAATTCATTGGCGCCGGTCCGGGACATCCTGATTTATGCACGTTAGCCGGAGCACAAACCCTGAAACATTGTGACATCTGCCTGTATGACGCCCTGGCCCCAATCGAATTATTACAATTACTTCCCGCGGGGAGTCGGGCCATCGATGTTGGCAAACGTCGCGGTGCGTATAAGGTCACCCGTGGTGAACTGGATCGGTTATTGGTTGATTTTATCCGCCAGGGAAAAAAAGTGGTGCGCCTGAAAGGCGGCGACCCAGGCATATTTGGGCGGCTGGCCGAAGAAGTGGCAGCCCTTGATCGGTGGCATTTACCCTATCGCGTCATCCCCGGTGTCAGCAGCCTGTTGGCCGCGACCACCGGCACCGGATTATTATTAACCCGCCGGGGAGTGGCACGCGGTTTTACAACCTTGACCCCTCGTCTGGCCGATGGCCGGGAAGAATCAATTGATTTCGAAGTCAGGAAATCTCTCCCCTTGGCAGTGTTTATGGCAGTCGGTAAGGTTGGCGATATGGTCACTCAACTGCGCGCTGAAGGCCGTTCCGATGAAGAACCAATTACCATGGTCTTCGCGGCGGGCATGCCGGAACAACGTATTATTTCTGGCACTTTAGTGTCGATCGTAGAAAAACTCGCAGCCCATCCAACCTGCCTGCCAGGAATTTTATTGGTGGGCGCCACCGCGGATCAGCGCTATTTGTATCCCGATGATCGAGGCGCATTATCAGGGAATCGGATATTGATAACCGGGAGCGAGGAAATTCAGGAACGCTGCGCGCGCCTGATCATTGATCTGGGGGGAATTCCCATTCATTTTCCCTTGATCAAATTACTTCCCGCCCCCAATGCCAGATCGGCAATCACAAATTTGCACGAATTTGATTGGGTGATACTAACCTCGCCTTCAGCAGTGCATTGCCTGATCACTCTGATGAATGAAATGAAAGTCGACCTGCGTCATCTTCCGAGAATCCTTGCTTCCGGTCCTGGGGTATCGCGGATGCTGGCTGCAACGGGAATTTTCCCGGCCGCAGAGGCCACTGATCTACCCGGCAGTGAGAGCTTGATCGCGATCGCCGCTCAGCATCTTTCATCCGGCGACAAGGTATTGCGATTGCGTTCGGAATTGGCGGATGATAAAGTCACAACCGCATTGTCCGCAATGGGCGTCATGGTTACCGACAGTATTTTATATCGCAATCAGCCTGTTGATTATCCCCATCTTCCCGAATTCGATGTGGTTTATTATGCCAGCGGCTCGGCATTCAAAGTCTTTATTGAACGCTGGGGAGCACCGGCTTTATCAGGAAAAATCACTTTGGCAATTGGCCAACCGACAGCCAAGGTAATGGATGCTCAGGGAATAACTCCTACCATTATTTCCCGTGATCCAACCTTGGCTGGAAGTATTGCCTCTCTGGCCGCCGGGCTGGTTGGGGAGAAATTTATCAAGCTGTTTTCGTGAACCCATTGCCCCAGATTTACTCACAAAATCAATCATCGCTTTCATGAAATCATAATTGCTTGAATGAGATGAATCACATGCCATAAGTAACTGGATTGATCAGCAAGTTTCTTTTTCAGAAGCAGCAACGGTTTTTAATGATATTGATTATATTTCAAAGATCCAATGCGAATCACTCGCGCAAGAAAAGCGACAGCCAAATATAGGAAAAATTATGAGAAGGCAAAATATTAAGATGGAGTTGATTATACGGTGACATGTTTCCCTCAAATTCGATTGCGCCGTTTGCGGCAAACCCCGGCAATCCGCGCCCTGGTGGGAATCAAACCCCATGGCATGGAGCGTTTGATCTGGCCGGTATTTCTCATTCCCGGGAAAGCCAAAAAGATCCCCATTTCTTTGCTGCCCGACCAATACCGCTATAGCTGCGACCGACTGATCCCGGATTTGTCACCGTTGGTCGCTGCCGGCCTGGGCGGGATCATGTTGTTTGGGGTAATCGATGAAGGGAAAGACCCGATGGGAAACCAGGCCATTCGTGAGGACGGGTTAATCCCAAAAGCTGTGCGGCTTATCCGGCGGGAATTTCCCGATCTGGCAATTTTTACCGACGTCTGCCTGTGCGCGTATACTCAGCATGGTCATTGCGGAATTCTTGATAAACACGGCAATGTCGACAATGACGCCACCCTGCCACAGCTTGCAAAAATGGCGCTGGTTCATGCCGTTGCCGGCGCCGACGGTGTCGCGCCCAGCGCCATGATGGATGGTCAGGTTCAGGCGATACGCCGGGAATTGGATAATGGCGGCCAGACGAATACGATGATCATGAGTTATTCCTCCAAGTTCGCCTCGTCCCTCTATGGCCCATTTCGTGAAGCAGCAGAATCGTCCCCGGCTTCCGGCGGTCGTCAGACTTATCAGGCTCCTTATGATGATCCCTTGCAAGCCGTACGAGAAAGTCGTCTGGATATTGCCGAAGGTGCTGACTTTATCATGGTTAAACCGTCGTTATTCTATCTCGACATTATTTATCGCCTGCGACAACTCACTGAAGTCCCGATTGCCGCTTACAATGTCAGCGGAGAATATACGATGCTGCATGCCTTGTCTGAAAAGGGTGGTGGTAAACTCGAAGATTTAGTCCGGGAATCCCTGATCGCACTCCAACGCTCAGGCGCCGACATCATCATCACCTATTGGGCGAATCAGTATACACAATTGATGCGTGCCTCCATTTGAGATAACACGAGGGAAAGCGATCAGTTGAGGGGATCGGATTAAAGGCGATACTCGGGCAATTTTTTGTACCGGGCATAGATTCCAGCATGCATAAACTGTTAACCAAAGCTATTGGATCCGGTTGTTTGAGGTGACTGATGACGGCATGAATGTTGACGGTGGCTGGCGGGAGTGAGGCGGTGGACTGCTGAACCAACGACCTTTCATTCGTTTGGCCATCCGGCTTAGTTTAACCTGTTGTGGCGGGGACAGTTGTTTATCGACATCACGAAATGCATCCTCAATGATATTCGTGATTCGTGGTTCCATTTCCTGATGCAGGTGCATGGCCTTTTTATGAGCTTGAAATACAATCGGGCGGATACGTTCCTCTTGTTCTTCGCTGAGGTTCAATCTCCATTTCAGAAATTTCATCATATGATCAACTCGTTTCTCCACATTGCCATGACGATGCTTTTGAATGGTTGATTTGATCAAATAGCCGGTCCCAATAGCCCCCAACAGAATCCCTGACAAGAAAATCAGAATTCCGGATAACATTAATTTTTTATTGGTGGTTAACATGATTAAAACAACACCTCCAGTAACCAGATGGCCTCGGTATTCCAAACCAGAAATAAATCATTATAATTGAATAAACCGCTCTGGAGCGCCACGCCTAATAACAGACTGGCAACGAGCATGGTCGCTGATGAAAGTGGAAATACCCATTTCAATCCCACATCGCTTAACGCCGCGGCTTGATTAGTCGCTGCCAACACGCGAATATCAGCCATTACCCGCCGCCGCCAATCCGGCCCCGGCTGAACCACAGGAGTTGATTGAAATTCAGTTTGCAATATTTCCTGCTGGCTACTCAATGGATCGTTGTGTTGGTTTTTCCTCATCGTTTATATTCTCCTGTGCCTATCTCAAGGGCGCCAATATCTGGCGTAATTTTCTTCGGGCACGATACAGACAAACTTTCAATTTGATACTCCCCCACCCCAACATCGCGCTAGTTTCCTTGATTGAACGTTCCTCAAGATATACCATTTGCACCGCCATCCGCTCATCCGGGGTTAAACTGGCCAGTGACCAGTGCAATAGCTCGCGAACCTCAGACTGATGATCCATACCGCCTGGCATGGTATTGGCAGCCACCCTGGTTTCATGTTCATCACATTGATTGCCGACGGTATTTGTGATTGTCCGCCCATCCACCTGCCCACGATGATAGCGCTGCCGCCAAAAATCGTGGCACCTCCGAATCGCGATGGTTGACAACCAGAAACGCAGTTGTCGACGCCCTTTATAACTGCCCAACGATTTATATCCATCGACAAAAGTATCATGAACCACCTCCTCCACCCAGGATGCCGGGATATGACGACTGACGACAGTGAACACATAATTTTGATACCGCTTTATCAAGCGCTCAAACTCATCGACATTTCCCTCCAGCACATCCTGTATGATCAACTCATCTTCCGGTTGCCCGGCCATCGGCGCGTCGATGCTGATTTCATCACCATTCTGATTGATTCCCTCCATAAGGTTCAACACCATATCACTGAAGGAATTACACGAGGACATTGGAATTGATCTAATCGATTGCATGAAATTGATGATGATGATCCGGGAGCGCCTCGACGAATCACTTTGTCGCGCTCCCGAACTTGTTTTTTTGATATAAATTAAATCAATGTTGTTACTTCTGAATGCTGATCATGAAGCGATTTTAACGCTGGACGTGATCATCGATCCATTCATTGGCAATGATATGGAGAAATCCAAACGTTCCAGCCAGTCTTCCGTTGGTTTCCGAGCGCAATTCATCGATCTTAGCGAGTTGATCTGAGCTGAGGATAAGTCGAATTTGCTGCCAGACATCGGCGGCCATCAACGCCAATACCGCTTGCGTTTCGGCCAGTCGATCACTATGATCTCGAATCGCGACTTCATCTACCAGATTCTGCCCCATGACCATGCCAACCAGGTCTTGACGACGATCACGCAACTCGGAGAACAACTCCAGGGCTTGTGGTCGCGCGTTTAACAGGATGCGGGCGATCTGCTGCTTTTGTTCTTCGGTGATACTTAACTCCTGGAGTTGCTCACGAAGCCATTTTCCAGGACGGCGATCGGAATCGTCCACCGAACATCCAGACCGCCAGCGCCCCCTTTCCCCCCATTGATGGGCCAATACCTGTAAGACTAATACGTTGACAAAAACCATACCGAATGCCAGATAGATAAACTTCTTCATGATAAATTCTCCTTAATATTACATAGTTAGTTTACTTTGCTCTTAACCGATATAGCGAGTGCGCACTCGTTTTCATCCTTGTAGTCGTTGTCAATAGGTGAATGGTTACGTCATTTCGGAAATTTATTTTTGCAGTAGAATAGATTCACCACGTTTGCGGCAGTTTTGAACTCAAAGATGGGATGTTTGATGGCCCAGGACCAAAGGGACACTGGCGGGATGTCCTTGGTACCTACCCCAGGCTTGCCGGATCAGAGCCGAAGACCGGCATCCCTGCGGGTGGAATTAACGGTAAGCACTCTTCTCATGACCATGGGACAGGCGATTCTGTCGCATTATACTCATCGTCTTCGAGTTTTCGAAAATTCAACATTGAACAGTAGTTGGTA
>CAZTTH010000034.1:0-30340 GCA_964615975.1 uncultured Lentisphaerales bacterium
CGCGCGTGACATTATACTCATCGTCTTCGAGTTTTCGAAAATTCAACATTGAACAGGAGTTGGTAGTAAGGCACGATCAGTGCCGTGAGCGACAATGCATGCACGCCTAAGAACGCCACTAATCGTGGCTTACTACGAACGTCTACTCCCAAAATTATGAGAGGATCGTTTTTCGCAATCTCGATGATAAAAGTTATATATTAGAATTCTCCAAGTTCTTTTGCTAGAATGATTGTCAGACGCTTACGCCAAACAGTATTTGTCTTGTCCCCATGAATAAACAAGAAATAAATCAAATAAACCAGCCTCTTAATACTGGTTCCGCAACAGTGAATGATTTCGGGCAGGGGAGAGAGTTTAAAAGCCCAGACAAAATTAAACCCACATTTAAATTCGCATCGTTTTTATCGCAGTTATTATCTCTCATGTAATCCCAAAGGCATTCGATATTGCGAAAGTAATGGTTCTGATTATTATCATCTTGGGATTAAAAATAAAACGCATTAAAATGCTTACTGTGGTCCTGGTAGAAATGTTTTCATCGCGAGCTGCTCCTTCTCACTTCAACCCCTCCAGTTCAATCAAATCCTGCAATACAGCGATTGCTTCCTGGAGTTGCCAATCCGCTTCCTGACGCCGGTAGGAGGTGAGTTTATCCGCCGTCTGCTTCTTTGCATGTTCATCGACCTGACGCTTATCCAGATTCAAGGAAACCATCTCATTTTTATCGGCAACCGCCATGGCCGCGGCCTGCCGGGCCGCGGTGTGCCATTCCTCTTGACCTTCCCACCGCAGTCGCGATCGATTCCGCAAGGTTAACAGACCGGTTCTGACATCCCAATCGGAAACCACATTCAAGGACGTTATGGCATCCCAAAACAAGGCGTTCGGCATCTCCTGTTCCCCCATCGATAAGTGATCATGACTGGAAGGAAATATGATATCCGGGGTGACTCCTTTCCGCTGGATTGAACTGCCATTGACCCGATAGATCTTCCCGGAAGTCAATTTCAATACTCCCGGGTCGAATGCCGCCCGGGAAATACCCGGATCCCGGCTGATGGCCAAGGGTTTGAGGCTTTGCATGGTGCCCTTGCCAAGAATATCACACGTCGATAGTTTTTAGTGGATGTTTTCATCGTTACCAAATCTATTCAAGTTTTTTTAGGATATTTCATCGATCTTTTTCGAAAGCCCGATGATGGATAGTTTAGATAACAGCCAGAAATATCTCATTTTTGGTTTTCATGAGTGTGATCGACATATCTAAAATTCAATTCCTTGATAGCGCAATAGAGGACAGGAACGATGTACATCGTCATGAGTACAATCATCATGCCGCCGAATGACGGGATGGCCATAGGGATCATGATATCGGAACCCCGGCCGGACGAAGTCAGTATCGGCAGTAGTGCCAATATGGTTGTGGCCGCAGTCATCAGACATGGCCTGATTCGACGCATGGCCCCCTCAAGCACGGCGATGCGGATTTCATTAATATTCTGTATCTTGGCTTTTGCAAAGGATTGGTCCAAATAGGTCGCCATGATCACCCCGTCATCGGTCGCAATCCCAAACAGAGCTAAAAATCCCACCCAAATGGCAACGCTCAGATTGATGGTTTTAATTTGAAATAATTCTCTCAGATTTGCTCCCAGCAGTTCAAAATTGAGAAACCAGGACTGCCCATAAAGCCAGATCAAGATAAACCCACCAGCCCATGCGACGGCAATACCACTGAAAACCAGGGATGTTATCGGAATGGATTTGAACTGCAGGTAGAGGATCATAAAGATGATAAAAAGTGCCAGCGGCAGGACAATTGACAGCGTTTTCTGGGCGCGAAGCTGGTTTTCATAACTGCCGGCAAAGGTATATGAGACACCCTTGGGGAGAATAAATTCACCCCGGTCAATTTTCTCCCGAAGATACCGTTGACAATCTTCGACAACATCGACTTCCGCATGGCCGGGCTTCATATCAAACAATACATATCCAAGCAGAAACGTGTCTTCGCTTTTAATGACTTGCGGGCCGCGGACATAATTAATCGTTGCCAATTGTGATATGGGGATCTGCTCGCCAGTCGGAGCCGGCACCAGGATTCGACCGATCGATTCAATCTGATCTCGCAATTCACGCAAATAGCGGACGCGAACCGGATAACGTTCGCGTCCTTCCACGGTGGTCATGATTTTTCGTCCGCCAATCCCCACTTCGATGACATCCTGAACTTTGCTGACAGGAATGCCATAACGGGCGATGGCTTCGCGATCGATTTCAATTTCCAGATACGGTTTCCCGACAATCCGGTCGGCTATGACCGCGGCTGCCTCCACGCTGGGAACCTCCTTGAGATAACGTTCAATTTGCAAACCGACCTTTTCAATTGTTTCCAGATCCGGGCCCTTGATCTTCATTCCCATGGGGGCGCGCATGCCACTTTGGAGCATGACAATTCGCGCCGCGATCGGCTGTAATTTTGGCGCCGATGTCGTTCCGGGAATTTCACCTGCTTTAATGATTTCCTTCCAGATATCATCCGGTTTTCGAATGCCCGGCCAGGCGTCACGACCATCATTCAGATCCGGATCAAGCGGCGGACGCCACAGACGAAACAACCTGCCTTCTTCATCCGTGATCAAATTACCATCCTGATCGCGAACAAAGGCGCCGTTTATTAAATAGGGTTTGCCGTCGTTGGCGACAACAGGCAGGCCCTGTTCATCGCGAAAATAATCCATCCGTTTGGGGTCGTATTTATAACGAAGCGGAGTGCCGTCTTTATCGACGAGATATTCCGGCTTGTAATTAATAACAGTTTCAATCATCGAGATCGGCGCGGGATCAAGCGGGGTTTCCGCCCGGCCAAGTTTGCCAACCGCCAGTTCAATTTCGGGAATGGCGTTGAATGCCATATCTTGTTTTTGGAGCACATCGAGCACTTCCCCAATCGATGCGTGGGGCATGGTGGTCGGCATGTACAAGTACGAACCTTCATCTAGCGGCGGCATGAATTCCTTGCCCAATCCGGGAATCAGGTGACTGATTTTTGCGTAAATTGTTCTGTTTTTGACAATGTCGGGCATCCACCCGAAAAGCGTATCGAACCCGAGCCAGATGGAAAAACCGACAACAATAATGAACGCAGGAAAACTGAGAAAGAGCAGTTTGTTGTTGAGGCACCAATGAAGAATCGCGGGGTAAACCTTGATGAAAACCTTGAAGAAAGCTAACAAACCGACAATCGGCCCCATCACCATGATGGCATTGGGAATAAATCCAGCACCGGGTCCCAGAGGCAGCCAGTGCTTGGTGAGGATCAATCCGACGATGAATGCCGCGATTATGCTGGTCGCCCGCAACAACCAGGTACTGACTTTTTCGGGAATAAATTTGTATGCCAGATGATAGATCGCAAATGCCGCGACGATGAGCCCGGCCCACCCGGAATATTTGACCGCTATTACTATTCCCATCAGCAGTAGTAATCCCAAAATGCCGATTCGACCTCTGGTTGAACGAATGCGGAAGGTGAAAAACAGGTGTGCCAGTGCCGGAACAATGGTCAACGCTACCATGACGGAGGCGAGTAATGCAAAGGTTTTGGTAAAGGCCAGCGGCTTGAACAGTTTGCCTTCCGCGCCGATCATCGTAAAAACCGGAAGAAAGCTGACAATCGTGGTCATAATCGCGGTCAGTACCGCACTGCCGACTTCGCAGGTGGCACGGTAAACGATCGCGATGCGATCCTCATTCGGTTTCGCCGCGTCAAGATGCTTCAGAATATTCTCGCAGACAATGATTCCCATATCCACAATCGCGCCGATCGCGATGGCAATACCGGAGAGAGAGACGATATTCGCATCGACATGAAACGCCTTCATCGCGATGAAACAGAGGAGTACGGCCAGCGGCAAGGTCCCTGAAATCACCAGCGAACTGCGCAGGTGCATCAGCATAATGATGATGACAATGATGGTCACCAGGATTTCCTCGGAGAGAGCGGTGTTAAGGGTTCCCAGGGTCTCGTAGATCAAACCGGTACGGTCATAAAACGGGATAATAGTGACCTTGCTCAAGTTTACCCATGGGGGGCGCTCTTCCTTCTTCACATTTTTTATCCATTTCAGCCATTCGACCTGATTTAGCGTCGTGTCATCAAAGGCTTGAAATCCCTGAGAGTCGGCGAATTTTATGACCGTCTGTTTGTCGACTTTCCGGAAATCGATAAGGACTTTTTCCGGTAACCCCGGAGAGATTTGAGCAATCATCTTTTTGACATTTTTTATCGCTGCCAGGGGATTGCCGCCATAGCGAACCACTACCACGCCACCAGTCGCCTCAGTACCGCCCTTATCCAATGCCCCCCGTCGAAGCGCCGGCCCCAGGCTGACATGGGCTACATTCTTTATAAAAATAGGGACGTTGTCATTGACCTTGATTACGGAATTTTCGATATCCTTCAAATCCTTGATAAATCCCAACCCGCGAATGATATATTCAACTTTGTTCACCTCAATGGTTCTCGCCCCAACATCGATATTGGCCATTTTGACGGCCATGAACACCTCATCGAGTTTAACGTTATAGGCACGCATGGCATCCGGGTCGACATCGATCTGGTACTCCTGCACGTAGCCGCCGATGGATGCTACCTCACTGATACCGTCCGCTGAAAGCAATGCATAACGTACATACCAATCCTGGATCGAACGCAATTCGTGAGGATCCCAGCCGCCCGCTGGATTCCCATCTTCATCGCGACCTTCAAGAGTGTACCAGTAAACTTGTCCAAGGGCCGTGGCATCGGGTCCCAGAGTCGGTTGAACTCCGTCCGGCAGGCTACCACCGGGAAGACTGTTCAATTTCTCGAGTACCCGTGATCGCGACCAGTAAAAATCGATATCTTCCTTAAAAATGATGTAGATCATGGAAAACCCGAAAAGCGAATAACTGCGGACAGTCTTGACACCGGGTATGCCGAGCATGGCCACCGTCAACGGATAACTCACCTGATCTTCCATGTCCTGGGGAGAACGCCCCATCCATTCCGTATAGACGATCTGCTGGTTTTCACCGATATCAGGAATGGCATCTACCGGAACCGGATTCCGCGGCAGCCAATGGATGTCCCAGTCGAACGGCGCGACCATGATTCCCCATAAAATGATAAAACCGGTTACGAGAAAGACCACGAGTTTGTTGTACAAACAGAAGTGGATGATGCGGTTGAGGAAAGAAGCTGACGGATCCAAACTGCCGGAGGAAGAATCAGATATCTCACTTCCAGAGCGGCGAGGATCGCCTTCGGACGCGGCAGAGAAGGGGGGAGGATTGCCGTTATCGTTATTGGTGTTAGTCATTATTTCATATTCCTATTGAGTTTATTCTGGCTGCGAAAATCGGATAAAATGATGATGTCGCCCGCCGCGGCGGGCGACATCATCATTTTATCCCCCGTCACACCACCCCAAGAAACATCCATTCATCATCTCATCCGAGATTCGAAACCTCAATGAGAACTGCCTTTATGTATATGATTACCATCGTGTTCATGTTGCTCTTCTGCATTTACATCCTTGTCTTTCGCCTCCTGGCCACCAGATATCAGTACCTCGACAAGTTCCCCGCAACGCCGCATCGTGCTGCCGAAATACGGGTTTTCAACCTGTTCCTTATTCTGCAGCCAGATGCCGCCACGATTGTTAAAGGCCATCGGGCACTTGATCTGCACGATTTTTCCAGTCAAGCCATGGCCAAATCGTCGAACGGCATCTGTCATGGCCTCGGATAACTCAGCGAATCCTCGACGGCTGCCTTCGATATCATTTGCCTTCAGGATCATCTCAGTGCTTTGTTTCAGTTCACTGAAAACAGTCATCCATGCCATATGCGGTTTATCCGACAGTGTTCCCATGTCGATCGATTCAAGTTTGGTGAGTAACATATTCGCTGTCACCTGTGCCTCTTTGTAGTGGTCCCTGCTAAGATCATCTTGGAGAGTTATATACACCATGAGAGTTGCCTCAAGTTGGCGTGAAAATTCTGCGGGGATATTGCTGAAAATCGTTTCTTCAATGCCGCCGGGAATAACTCCCACCGGCAGCGATGAAGTGCTATGCTGAGTATGATCGCCGGCGCCACCATGATGATGACCGGGCGCCGGACCACCACCTTCCGGGTTCATCATGCTCGGCTGAGCCTGAATTTGGAGGGCGCTGTCAATCTTAAAATTACCTTTGATGACCACCAACTCGCCTTCACTTAAACCGGCATCAACTATATAATATGGTCCGGCGCGAGATCCCAATGAGATTGTCCGTCCTTCGAAGCGGGCAGGATCGTTCGGGGATTGGACATAGACAACCGCCCGTTTCCCAGTAAGCAACGGCGCGGAATCCGGAATAACCAACGGTGCGCTGGCACTGCCGATTTCGGGAGGCAAAAACCCCAGCGATTCGGCTTTTACCAATGGCATGCCGCAGATATCACAGGTACCCGGATCATCTTTCACAATTTCAGGATGCATGGGGCTGATCCATTTGCCGGCGAGATTGGCATCGATGACGCTTCCACCTGCCGCCACATTGGCTTGAACGACTGCACGGACAAACATGTTCGGCTTTAATTTGCCGTTACTATTCGGAACATTGACACGCACTTTGACCGTTCGAGTCTTCTCATTTAACACCGGATCAATGAACGCAATACGCCCGCGAAATGATTCTCCGGGATACGCTTCGGTATAAAATTCGACTTCCTGGCCATAGCGCAGCCATGGCAGATCAGATTCATAGGCATCAAGTTTTACCCAAACATGCTCCAGATCCGCAATCGTGTAGATATTGGTTCCTGTTTGGACATAGGATCCTTCAAGGGCATTTTTGTGTATGACAATGCCGCCGATGGGCGCGTAAATGGTGATATGATCCATGGGTTTTTCCGACATTTCAATGGATTGAATCTGCTCGTCGGTCAGCCCCCAGAGGTGGAGTTTTTCTCGCGATGCCTCAACTGTTGCCGCTGCCGATTGGCGTACAATTTCAACATTGCTGTTCGCTAAATTTTTAACCGCTGCCACTGCCTGCAACAATTCCTCCTGCGCGATAAGAATGTCCGGGCTGTAGATATAGACCATGTGATCGCCTTTTTTCACCGGCACCCCAGTATAATCGACATACAATCGATCGAGACGCCCCGGCACCCAGGCGGTGAGATAGGCCATACGCGTCTCATCATACTCGACCTTGCCAACCATCCTGACATCAATTTTAACGGATTTCCTTTCCACCGGCGCCACCTCTATTTCTGCAAGTTTCCGCGCCGATTCAGTCAGTTTCAGCTCGCGGGGTCCCTGTTTGTCGTCACCACTACTTGACACTGGTATCAAGGTCATCCCGCAGATCGGACATTTCCCCGGCTTGGGTT
The DNA here is from genome assembly GCA_964615975.1 of uncultured Lentisphaerales bacterium. Taxonomy (GTDB): domain Bacteria; phylum Verrucomicrobiota; class Lentisphaeria; order JABSQK01; family JAJFLO01; genus CAZTTH01. The sequence goes on from CAZTTH010000034.1 coordinate 7,432, forward strand.
GACGAATCTGAGGATGCATCGAACAGGTCCAGATGGTTGTTTCTTGTGTCGATGAGGAAACTGCCGCATCTGAGTTTTGAACATGATCATGAGATCCACCGCCACCGGAGAACCTCCCGATCACAAACGCGGTAATTATCAATAGAGCCGCAATTAGTAATTGCTTTTGTTTTCTCATTTATTCTCCCTTTTCATCTTTAGATACCCGCAATTCCAATTTTTGTTTTGCCAAAGAGCGCCCTACCAATTGGTCCAAACGGGCAAGGTGCTGGCGATGATTCCGCAGTGCTTTTTGTTCTTCAATCTGAAATTTCAGCAGGGTTCGCTGAGAATCGAGAAAAGTGAGAAAATCAGATTTGCCGCTTTGATATCCGGTATTGGCCGCTCCCACCGCCTGATAGGCTTGAGGCAAGAGTGTATCCCGATAGAGAGAAATGCTTCTTTTAGCCGTTTCCAATCCAAAATGCTCCTGTCGAATTCGGAAGCGAACGTCGTCTTCGAAGGCGGTCAATTTGTCAGAAATGGAGTTTATTTTTAATTCGATCTCCCGGATATAGGCATCCTGTTGACCATACCAGGGTGTACTGATCATTTTACCCGTATTCTGCGTCGCGAACGGCGGCGAAGACTGGTCGTCAGTCCCACTGGACAATCGCATGCGATCTTCAAAATAACTCGAACCGGTTGTGGCATCGGGATAGGTCATTCGCTTCACCAATTCCACCATCAGCTTCATCCGTGAGATTAAACGACGTTGCAGATTAAGCTCCTGTCGTTCCTCTATCGCACGTTCATAAATATCGATTATGGGGATTACTGGTTCGAAATCCCCGGCTGGTAACGGCGTACCGAGCGCCGCCTGAGGCGGACGATTTAACAGGGTATTGATGCGGGCGATGACGGTCTGACGCTTGTCTTCCAGGGTAATGATATCATCCGTCAATTTCGACAATTCTACCTGGGTCATGATGACACTGTTATAATTAGTCCGGTCGACGCGGATCTTACTCTGTGCGACTTTCAGGATCTGCTCCAGCAATTCCTGATTTTCCCGGTCGATACGAATGGCTTCATCAAGATAAATCCATTCGAACCAGGCTGTCTTCACTTCGGTGACCACATCCCTGACGACGATCTCTTCCTGGAGCCGGGCAATCTCGACATCTTCATTCACCACTTGCCCCTTGAGCGCCAGAGTATCCGGGAATGGAAAAGACATTGACTGCATTTTCTTCTGTTTCTGCGTGCTGATTTGAGTATTCAACTGTTTTGTAAACGCATTGTACTGCTGCAGGATATCGTCGAGATAGACCGTCTGCGGATACTGTTCAAGAGTCGCCTTGACATTTTCGCGAGCGGCTTTAATGCTTGGATTTCGCGCCTTCGACAATCTCAACAGGAAATCCCAATCAAGGTTGGATGAGAGGTGTTGATCTGCCTGAATCAAGTCTATATCCGATTGGTTCTGTGCCGTTGAGTTAAGAGAGAATTCATTCGAGTTCACCAGATCTCTACTCAATACCGGAATTTCTGACAGAGTCTTTTCCCAGTTCCTTTTTAGCCGCATGATTTTTTCATCAATTTGTGATTTAAAATCAACATCCTCATTCGTGACCGCAGTGGTGTTCGACCCATCCGGCTTGACCGCGGAGCGGTAATACTCGCTATATTGGATGTCGTTCGTGTCGTGTTTTAATTGGTGATAGGTCTGGTACCGCGTCACACAACCGCCTGTAAGCAGGATGGTGAACAGGAATGCCATGTAACCCAGAGGTTTTGTAGCGGATGCACTACGTGAAGTCCGTGGGACACCAAAAACATGTGGCGAGGGATGCCTGCGGCCAAACGAGGGAATGACATTGAGAATTGTCGAGAAAAGTTTTCTGATAGCGAAAATGGTTTTGTTGAAATATCGGTATGAAAATGGGTTATTCATCATGGCTTTTCTCCTCTTCCAGATCCCTCAGACTTCCACCGACCATACGCTCCATGCGAGCCTGATATTGAAGGTAATCGGTGAGCGCCCTTAAGCGGGCGAGATTGAAGTTGAGCCAGACACTTTGGGTCTCGAGAAAACCACTGATATCCTTGACGTTATCCCGTTGCCAGATCTCGGCGATTTCCATTGCCTTCTCGGATTGGGGGATCAGCGTTTTTTCGTAAAGTTCGATCAGGCGCCTGGCGTTCTCCATACGAAAATAAATCCCCGCGATCCCTGACCTGGTCGTATTCTCGAGCTGGCGCTGAGTTTCTACAGCCACTTCCTGCTTGTATTCGGCTTCGCGAATATGAGAACGATTTTTATTAATCCACCAGGGAATTGTGATGCCGAAGCCAATCGACCACGGGTCCTTGCCGTTATCCGGGGTTGTGGGATTCAATGCCTCCCCGGTGTCAATGGTCATCAGGTCAATGCTGAATTTCGGCAACGTCTCCTTCCTCGCGAGGGTAATCGCCGCTTGTGATTTGGCGACCTGATTCCCGGCAATGCTGATTTCCTGCCGTTTCTCCAATGCCATCAGTTCCAGTTTGTCGATAGGGATATCGCTGAATACCACTGACCCTGCCTTCAGTTCTCCAAATGATAGTCGTGCCGGCAGATCCAGGAGCGCCATGATTTTCACTTCTTCGACTGCGGTCAATTCCTGCAAAAGGATTAGGTCATAACTCAACTGCGCTAACTGACTCTCGGCTTTTAACACATCATTGTATTTGGCTTCGTTTTTTGTGTATTGAGTCGTTGTAACGCGCAGGACCTGTTGCATCAGTTCCTGGTTTTGTTGTGTAAGTGTAATAGCTCTCTGGAGGTAGGAGAGTTCGAAGTAGCTTAACTTCATGTCGACAATGAAGTCACGGATCGACTGCTCATATTGGAGGTGGGCGATGGCTATATCTTTAAGGATTACCTCGCCGGCGGCATGTAATGTCCCCGGGAATGGCAATGACTGAGAGAATCCGAAGCGCTGCTTTTGCGGACCAACCCGGGTCTCAACACTATCACCAAAATAGTCATAGCGGATCATCGGATCCGGAAGCGCGGTTACTTGCGGATATTTTTCAATCACTACTCGCCATCCGGCCTTGGCGATGCGCACCGACGGATTGCGCGCGATACCCAATTCGATCAAAGTGGGAAGTTGGATTTCTCCAGTGAGAATTTGAATCAGCCTGTTCTCCGGTGTGTCGTCATTCGCTTGGATTGGATTTGCAGATATTTCCTCCCTGGCGATAACGGTGGATGGACTTTCGGCACTTTGCAAAAGCAACGGAAGAGCAAAGAAGCTCAACCATAATAACATGGAAATAAGTTTACTTTTTTTATTCATCATTTTACATAAAGCAAGGATGCTGTTTCCTCGTTACCGGTGATGGAATTGACTTTGGCTTGGACATCCATCGAATCTTTAAATAAAAGTAATACTTCAACATCATGTTCCAATTTGGAACAGGCCAACCAGTATTCTTCAAGTGATTTGATATGATTTTGAGCAACTTTGAATTTTGCTTTGTCTTTAATTGTGCTCCTCCATGACCGGTATAGTCCGTGAAAAATTTGTGGTTTTTAATGCGCAGATGGGGCAACAGCCTGCCGAACCTCAAGCCAACCCCCGACTGCGTACTCCAGTGCGGGACGGGCGGTGGCCTGATCTTCCTCAAGCCGATTCAAGATCCGCCGCGCTTCAATAAGTTCGCGCTGTGTTTCGATCAATACTGTTTGATCCGTCGTTCCGGAACGTATCGCCGCCTCCACACCATGGAGGTTATCCTGAGCTAATTTCAGAACCTGGTTCCGGTAGAACTCGGTGAGTTGACTGGCGCGGCGAAGCTCAACTAGAGCTGCCCGCGCTTCGATCACAGCGTTCTGTTCTACCTGCTCAGCTCGCGCCTCCGCGATGCGGATCAGTGATTTCGCCTTTTCCACCCTGACTGTCCCCAGGTCGAAGAAGGGGATGGTGAGATCGACTGCGGGCCCAATCTCGCTTATTCCATCCGCTGACTCGTAGCTCACGCCTGCATCGACATCTGCCTTTCCCTGGCGCCACTGGCTCGCCTTGAGTTCCTGTCTGCGTGTTTCGACCTCAAATTGCGCGGCAAGTACATCGAGACGTTGTGCACGAACGCGGGCCCCAAGTTCTTTTTCGGTCCAATGAGAAGATTCATCAGAACTTGATGCAGTGTCCATGTCTGCGACCCATTCCGTATCCCCATCAACTAAACCCATTTCAAGCATGAGCTCGAGCTTGCGCTTCACAAGCGCGGCTTGTTCATGCTGAAGCTCCGCCTGAAGTCCAAGGAGTTGCTGTCGAACACGGTTCACATCGAGCACGGTCGCTTCACCGGCACGCACTCGGCTCTCCGTGGTTAAGATTGATCGTTCGAGTAGAGCAATGTCCTGCTGGGTTAATTCGATGCCCTTTTGACCATATACCACATGCCCATGCGCCTGTCGTACTCGAGTGACAAGCTGAAGCGATCTGTCAGATGCCGAGAGCACTGTCCGATCGAGCTCCGCCTGTGCCGCCCCCATTCGATAGGGTCGCAGCCATAAATCGGTAAATTGTTGGATGACACCCACATCAAAGGTTGAAGTACCGCCAGAGAGTGGGAGTCGGAACGCGAGGTTGACGACCGGGTTGGGTAAAAGTCCTGCCTGGATCAAGTCTGCCCGTGTGACTGAGATCAGTTCCAATTCCACGCGCAGTTCACGATTGTTTCGAAGTGCTATTATTTCTGCCTGCGTGGATGATAGTGGAGAGATACCATCCCACAGGGACGGTAGGTTATCATCACTCCATGCATTCTGGATTCCCGAGCGGGATTCGACGAGGGAAGAGACGCGGTGAATGTCACGTTCAAGGTTCACTGTGGAACACCCTGCGAGGAGTAGAGCGCTTACGACCACTGCGTTTATCATCTCTCGTTGTATCATAGTATCACCATAGAATTCCGTGGGCCGGACGATTGGTACGTATATCCGGCCCACGCATTCATTAATCCATGCTGGCTGGGATTGCCATCCTATTTGTTCTTCTCCATGTTCGGAACATGTTTCTTAAGTGTCACTTGGAAGGCGAGCATCTCCTGGTAGATCTTTTTGGTCGCTTCAAGATTACCTGAGTGTCCTGCCTCATCGATTGGTTTGAATTTATCCGCTAGCGCCTTGGCAGTGAGGTTGATCTCTTTTACTGCTTCCCTGGGCACTCCCGAATCCGCCTTAAGAGCGAGCTGCGCCAGGGTCTTCGCGACATCATGGATCATCTCTGCTTCACCATGAATGTCATCAAGCTTATTGGTATCGATTAATCCTTGGATGTTCTTCAGCCGATCGTCGATAGCGAGCATGGCAATTCCATAACTCGACGGCATCCTGGCAGCCTGTTTCTTCTGGCTTTCTTTTCCATGTTTGTGATCCCCATGGCTATGATCACCATGGTCGTGATGGTCATGGTGCCCCTGTGAGAAAGCGGCCCTGCCCATAGTGAGTCCTATGATAAGGGTGATAACAGCTCCCAGCATAATAAATGAATGGGGGATGAACCTGTTCAGTTTCCATTGGCTTTCTGTGGTGTTGCAGCTTGTTTTCATAATGTTTCTCCTTCTGTATAGTGGGTTGATAACTTCGAGGTGATGTAGCGACTTTTCATAACCTTTCTCCTTTTATATTTTAGTGTGTTGTTGATTCTGATGAGATGCCATCAGCACTCATTGGGTGAGTGCCGGGCTTATTGCTGACCGCTGCCGCAGTTGAGGTGATCTTAGCGGTAAAGTCGAGCGCTTCCTCCCGCCGTCGCGCCACGAGCCTTCGCGCCGCAGTACCGCCATAGTTAAGGAACACCGTCGGCGTTACGAAGAAATCGAGAGCCGTGCTGGTGAGCAGTCCGCCGAGCACGACGAGCGCGACAGGGTGGAGGATTTCCCGCCCGGGTTGACCGGCTGAGAGCGCAAGAGGGATCAGCGAAAGACTCGCAGTGAACGCGGTCATGAGCACGGGAGCAACTCGTTCCTGGCTTCCGCGAATGACCATTTCCTTCCCGAATTCCATACCCTCCTCGACCATGAGGTTAATGTAGTGGCTGATCATGAGGACACCGTTTCGAGTGGCGATTCCAGTCAGGCTGATAAAACCCACGAGACTCGCCACACTGAATTCGGTACCGGTGATGTAAAGCACCCCCACACTGCCAATGAACGCAAATGGGATGTTCAACATGATCTGGCCCGCAACCATGGCCGATTGGTAGTTGCAGTAGAGCACGAAAAACATCGCGATGAAGCTCGCAAGGCCAAGGAGTATGAGCAGCCGTGTTGCTTCGCGTTGACTCTCGAACTGTCCGCCGATAGTCAGCGCATAGCCCTGCGGGAGTAAAATATCCATGGCGAGACTTTTCTCAATCTCTCTGACTGTGCTTCCCAGGTCGCGGCCGCGCACGTTACACTGGATGACAATGCGCCTCCTCAGGTTTTCGCGGAGCACCTGGTTGGGGCCGAGTTGTTCGACGATGTCTACTACATCCTGAAGCAATACGATGGCCCCAGTCGGACTCACGAGCCGTAATTCACCAAGCTTCCTGAAATCTTGCGTCTGACGCTCATCCACCTTGACGACCAGATCGTAACTTCTCTGCCCTTCGAGGACCTGGCTCACGACCTTCCCCTTCATGGCGGTCTCAAGCTCATCGGTGAGTTGTCCGGGAGAGAACCCGAACCGTGCGGCGGATTCTCGTTTTATTTTCAAATGAACCTGAGGGATGAGCACTTGCTGTTCGGTTTGGAGATCGACCACTCCCGGGATACCCTTCATGGCGGCCTGCGCTTGCTCGGCAAGTTTTCGCAATAATCCAAGATCGTCGCCAGTGATCTTGACCGCGATTTGAGCGCGGATGCCACTCAGGAGGTGGTCAATACGGTGTCCAATTGGTTGTCCGATTGAGGACGCGACTCCGGGGAGCTGTTCGAGCTTTTCCTGCATGGCAGCAAAGACAACGGCCCGGTCTCGCACAGACTTAGGTGGCATGCGACTCTCTGAACGCGAGGCGTCATTTGTACCCTTAATCTCCTGTTTCGTCCAAAAATCGACGTCGATTTCAGAGTAGTGTACACCTTCGGCATGTTCGTCTTGCTCCGCCCTGCCTGTTCGTCTGCCTGTGCTTTTCACCTCTGGGACTGTAAGCAACAGCTCTTCTGCTTTCCTACCCAGTTCATCCGATTGGGTGAGCGAGATGCCGGGTTGAGCGGTCACATTAACCGTGGCGGTGCCTTCATTGAAGGGAGGCAAGAATTCGACGCCAAGACGCGTCACCAGGAATGCGCCCGCGATGACGAGGCCGGCGCAGACTGTTATTACAATCTTCGGATGTGGCATCGAGAGGGTGTAGGCAAAACGAGCTAAAATCTTAAAAAAACGTAATACTGATCCGTCCTTCTGGTGCTCCATGCGTTTCATTTGCGGTAAAAGGAATGAGCAGAGCACAGGGGTTACAGTAAGTGACACTGCCAGCGATGCCATGATGCTGACGATATAAGCCACTGCCAGCGGCCGGAATAGGCGGCCCTCGATACCGGAAAGAGCGAAAAGTGGAATGAACACCAGAAGCACGATGATCGTGCCGATCACGATCGCGTTTCGGATTTCACTCGAGGCATGGAAGATCACTTGTATTGAGGGTGATGGTACACGTTGAGTGCGATTTTCACGCAGCCTGCGGAACACGTTTTCGACATCAACCACGGCATCATCCACGAGTTCGCCAATAGCGACCGCTATGCCTCCGAGGGTCATCGTGTTCACGCTCATCCCGGTAGCGGCAAACACAATCGCGGTTATCACGATGCTGAGCGGGATTGCCGTGAGTGTTATAAAGGTCGTGCGGAAGTTCTGAAGGAAGAGAATCAGGATGATCACGACAAAAATACTTCCGTCGCGCAGGGCATGGATGACGTTTTTTACCGCTTCGTGGATGAAATTTGCCTGACGGAAGAGATTGGCGTTCAGTACCAGATCCGCCGGTAACGAGTCGCGCAATAGGTCAAGTTCCATGTCGATTTTGGCGGTGAGTTCACGGGTGTCAGCGCCAGGTTGTTTCTGCACTGCCATGATCACGGCTGATGCTCCATTCATTGATCCTTCGCCACGTTTGATGACTGCACCCGACTCGACGACTCGTGCGACATCACGCACGAGCACTAGGCGAGGAACACCGTGTCCATCTGCACTTGGTCGCGTCGCAACAAGTGTCTCTTCGATGTCACCGACCGAGCGAACACGTCCCAGGTTGCGAACGACGAGCTCCTCGCTGCGTGCAACGATGAATCCTCCTCCGGTATTTTTGTTTGACAGGGCGAGCGCCTGTTCCAGGTTTTCCAAAGTGAGATCATATTTCCGCAGTAGATCAGTGTCCGCTTTCACTATAAACTGCTTGAGCTCGCCTCCCATCACGGTAACCTGGCTCACTCCGGTTATGGAGAGAAGAGCAGGGCGGATGACCCAGTCCGCAAGGCTGCGCACTTCCATCGGCGAACTGCTTGGATTCTGCAGCCCAATAAGCATGATTTCCCCCATGATGCTGCTGATGGGACCCATCACTGGAACAACGTCTGGCGGCAACTTCTCACTTGCCTGGGCCAGTCGTTCCTGCACTGTCTGACGGGCATAGCGAATATCGGTATTCCAGGAGAATTCAACGAAGACGATTGCCAAACCCAAACTGTTGACACTTCGTACCCGTTCGACACCTGGGGAACCGTTTACCGCGGTTTCAATCGGATATGTTACCTGGGTTTCAATTTCCTCTGGAGCGAGGCCAGTGGCTTCAACAAAGATCGTCACCACCGGACGGTTCAGATCCGGGAGGACATCGGTGGGTAATTTTAATGCCGTGAATGTTCCGTAGGTGAGTAACAATCCGGCCAAGACCAAAACGAGCATTCTGTGCTTAAGAGATGCCCGAATGATTGCGTTCAGCATAGTAATCTAAACTTTCTCTTAATGTGAGTGGCCATGGCCATCATTGGCAGGTGGGGCCGGGTTAATGGTCTCTGCATTTTTAACCAGTGATTTCGGACGAATCTGACTCAGGCTGTAGCCGCCGGCGATGACCACCATGTCGCCTGGCGCCAGACCTTCCAAGATTTCGACAAACTGGTCATCTCTCACACCCGAAAGGACATTTTTTTTTATGTATGCTTCGCTGTCTTGGATAAACACAAAGGTGATGGGACCGTCCTTAAACAAGGCTGACACTGGAACCACAACTGCATTCTTCTCTTCTCGAAGCACAACTGTGGCTTCCACAAACATGCCGTCAAATAATATACCTGTGGTGTTATCTGTTTCGATGATGAGGTGGGCGGTGTGCTTGACCGGATCAACAACTGGACTAATCATGCGAACCATCCCGTCTACGACTAAATCGCCATTACTTTTGGGTCGTATGCGCACTTTGTTTCCGATTGAACTTGATAACCGCGGCAATAGTGATTCCGGCACTTCGGCATCAACCTGCATGGTCTTGTAATCGGCAACACGCAGGAGCGTCTCCCCCGCCTGTACCCCTGCGCCAATGACCGCATTTCGTTCAGTCACGACCCCGTCAAAGAGAGCGTGAAGGATCAGCCGTCCACTTTCATGTGCTTTGCCCTGCTCAATCTCACCCACGAGCTGCTTCATGGCGTCTAGTCCAGCCTGAGCTTGTCTGATTTCTATCTCAATTCGACTTACCTCTGAGCGCGTCGTGATTTCAGTACTGCGCTTTTCGCTCAGCAGGTTAGCTGTTACGACATCAGCGTTCGACGAAACGCGTGTGAACTCCAATTTAGCGACCTCCGCTTGTTCGCGGCGAGCTTCGAGTTCAGCCTCAAGCTGCATTATGCGCCATTTGGATTGTACAACCTCCGTGCGGAGCTTTAGATAATCAGGCGATGCGATCTCGATCAGTGGGTTGCCCGTTCGAACCATATCGCCTACCTGGACGTGAACCGACTTGATGGCCCCCGCGACTAGTGATGTGACTGCCTGTACTCGGTTTGGCAACGGCCTTACCATACCAGTGAGATGCACCACAGACTCAATCGCTCCGAAGTCAACCTCCGCGAGCTTAACGCCTATCAGAGTTGCGGTCTCAGGTGATATCTTGCGGGGTGCATCGAGGTCAAACCCTTGGGTTTCAACTTTGTTGTGCCCTTCATGGGCGAACAATGGATTGAGAAATGATGTACCAAAGAGAGTGAGAATCACACTGAATCTGAGATAGAGATATATCATTTTCATAAATACTTCTCCTTTTTATCTATCCGCGAACCTCATGCGGACGGATTTTATTATTATACCATAGCTACTCAAGTGTTGATATGAGGTTAACGGAGGGCGGACTTTCTTGTCTTAGTGGGTTGGAAAACCCGCCATCCGTACGCAACCGTTCATCAATCTCGCCTCAAAATCGAAGCCTGAGTAGTTGCGTTATCGGTTTGTAGTCAGGTCACACTCAGTGTGTGGCGAAAGTCTCAGAATCGATTTATCAATCTTTGGGTTATACAAACTACCGAATGTCCCTTTCCCTGTTTTTAAGAATTTGGTGATCGCTTGTTTCCATATTAAACGCTGATTTTTCTCTTATCCCTCCAATCTTTATGCAAATGACACCATTTTCCTTTAACTGCTGTTATGCGAAATTGCTCATTTGGGGCTTGGTACGAGAATCAAATTGTTTTTTTTCTATGTCTGATGAGCATCGCTTCCTTAACGAAATTTTCGGATTATCTGCTTAATTTTTGCTTCAGGATTTTACGGCTTCGAGATATTCGGGTTTCAATCGCCTTGCTGGTGCATCCTAAAATTTCGGCGCACTCTTGTTGTGAATTTCCCTCCAGAACGTGCAGGATCATGGCCGTTTTAAGAACGTGAGGAAGGGATTCGATGGCACTCAATGTCTGATTCATTTCATCCGCAGTGATCACCTGTTCTGCTGGTGTTGATGATGACGTGGCAATATGAGTAAGATCTCCCTCATTATAAGTCGGTACTAAAGCCTCATTCCCGGATAACATCCGAGACCATAATCGTCGCCAGCGATTTCTCCGACTGTGATCACGACAGAGATTCAAGGCGATTTGATATAGCCAGGTCTTAAAGCTCGCACGGGGTTGATAGCGATGACATTGAAAATAGACGCGAACAAAGGTTTCCTGCAGTAAATCTTGCGCTTCAGCAGCATTGCCAACATAACGATAGATAAAACGGTACAATTGCTCCTGATAGCGCTTCATGATGTCGGTCAATGCCGATTCATTCCCTGATTGCAGCGCAGTAATAAGCTCTAAATCCTCCATGAATATTCAGTATGTTTCATTGATTCCAGGGTTCAGCCAGAGCTTTTGCGGTTAACTTACGCAACTTCTGACTTTGTTCCGGTGTTAATATCGACTGCATTTCAAATAAATGAGCGATAACGAGTTGCTGCAAAGCGCTCTGATGCTGGTGAATGCGTTCAATGACGGATTGTATTTTGGGAGATAAGCGTTCTTCGACCAGAATCAGGCGGGATAATTCAAGATTCAAAGTATTGAGTTCTGTCAAATGTTTTTGCCGTTGGTCACTAAAGGATTGTTCGATATCCGTCAGTGCCTTATCCTGAACGGTAGTCAATTTGAGTTGTTCATGCAGCCAATAATGGCTGGATGTCAGAGATGGGGATGATGGGTGAGGTATTAAGTAACAAACGATTAAACAGGAAATTATCGAAACGGCGGCTATCAAAGCCAGCATTAATAAAATTCTGGGAATATTATGTTGTTTCATCGAAGTGGATTCATGGTCGATTCAATAGTTTGGGTGAGCCAAAAACTTCTAATCCTAGCACTGCTTGAATGTGTGTTTGTTGCCGGCCATCACTTTCATACCAATGACCGAACCCGATCCCGAATAACATGGCCAGGCACAATGTTGCAATTGCATAACGCCCATTGAAAATGGTTACTTCCATCCATGAAAAAAAGGATAGGGATTGGGTTTGCCTGATTTTCAGCCAAACCTGATCTCTTAGTGATGGTGGGGAAGTCGCTATCTCCAATTTTGCCAGAGCAGATAAATTTTGATCTAATTGTGAATCATTCATATTAACAGTTAAACGCGTGAAATGCGTTTAACCCTCAAATACTTTAAGATTTTTGGTCTTCTTTTGGAAACTTGAGTGTGACATCATGTTCAGATTTCCTTACCCGAGGGAAATTGCGATGTCCCTCATATACAATTTTAAGCTGCTACTGTTTCGCCGATTATCTTGTAATTTAACCGCATGCTTGTGCCGGGGTAGACAAACTCGGCCGCGTTCAATTCTTGCAGCAGCAACTGAATCGCACGCTGGGCTTGTGGATTGGCCATCGGATGAATTCGCATCACCAATTGTTGCCGGGCTTCGTCTGGCAACAGATCAGCTTCGGAACGGTAAAGGTCGCGGAGTAAAGCACGCGCATCCTCGGGACGTCCGAGATGGGGACGCAATAACGAAGCCATCGCCGTTTCCGCATGATAAGCAATCATTTTCACCGTGTCCATAAGATGTTTACGGCTGGGAGCCAATGGTTCGAAACGATCGGCTTCCGGCAACTCATCGAAAGCAATGTGTTTGGTGGTGGCCTTGCGCTGCGCTTTGAGTTGGGTCAACTCGACCTCCAAATGGGTGATGGTTTCGCGCAATTCTCCTTTCTTCCTCGTCCACGTTTCCATTTTCCTTTCCGCCATCTCCGGATGGAGTTCCAAGGCGGCGAATTCGGCTTGATAACGAAAGAGTTTTGCCTGTTTCGAACGGCACTTCGAATCGACCGCCCGCCAGCGTGGAGTCACCACCTTGGCGGGGACAGAAATCGGCGCCGTTCCATATTCTCCAAGAAGATCAATGCCAAAGTGTTCCATCATATATTTGAAGTAATTTTCCTGGCACCATCGATTGAACAATAAGATCGCATCCTGGAGGGCAAAGCGGCTATATGCCGTGCTGATCAAACTGGTTTGATGACCGCTCTCGGTAAGCCGCCGCACCTCACGCATCCACAACCCGTTTTTGGCATCCCCGATCCAACTGCCCATCTCCGCCAACTTCATCGTCACCTTTTCCCCTGTCGTCAGCGTTGCCGTTTCTTCCTTGAACCATTCCACCGGCCAATCCGCGCCGGGGTTCTTCCGATAGGTCACACAGGCAATCCAATAGCGCCGCCACATCTTCTTGAACCACCCCGGACTGTACCCCGCACGATCAAAAACCAGAATCATCCAATGCCGGTAGGCATCGGCTTCCAATTCCGCTTCCCCAGGGTGCGGAACTTCCTTGAGCAACCGCGGAATTATCTCCTCTTCCATGGTTTTGATCAAGCCTTTGTCGATCGTTTGCGTCACCGCAAAATACGGCTGCCCCGCCGCATCATTCACCCAATAATCCGTCGTCCCCCGCAAACATAATCGCTGCCGCGACACATACCGGCGCGGCAATTTCGTCAGTTTTCCATGATACACACGCACATGCCCGTCGACATACAACACTCCGACCATCTCACCTGCCTCCTGCAACCACTCCGAGCTCAAATGCCCGCTCCATTTCTCTGCCGCTCCAGCTTGACTCATTTCCGCCAATTTCTCCTCCCGCAATGCGGGATCCGCACTTCCGGAATCCGATCCAATCCCATCAATTTGCCCAAATCACCCGGAGATTCATAGCGCAATCGTTCCACCGTTCGCAGACGCCCCAATGCCATGTACGACAATAAATTCAACACATGTGCCACCGTATAATACCCTTTCAATTTCGCGAAACATCCATCCACATGGCGCAACAAGCCATTGGCCAATAACGCCGGCAAGGCGCATAACAATCCCCCGTATGACACATCCACGCATGCTTCAAAACGCGTCGGCGCCCCAGCGGTCAACATGCCCATTGCCGCCAGCGTGCGCTCTAATGGTCGAGTACACCCCATCCCCAGTCCGGCACTGGCCTCTACGTCCGCTTCCCCGCGCTCTGATTTACTCCGACCAGCTTCCTTATCTTCGCCTTTCGCCTCACAGATTCGACCTGCTTTGATCGCTTTTCGCAACGCATCCGGTTTCACCCCCAATTCCCGTGCCACTTCGCTCCGACTCTTCCCGCTTTGAAACAACCTCTCCGCCCGTTTGATCTCTGCCGCCTTGATTACCGCACCGCCACGCTTCCCCCGCTCCTTATAAAACCCATTCACCCCCTCTTTACGATAAACTTTCACCCACCGCTTCACACTTCTGGCAGACACCCCAAATGCTTTGACGATCTCCACCTGCTTGCACATCCCGCTATCTGTCAACTGACTTACAAACATGCGAAATGACCTCTCGTCCTTCGCTTGATGACAGAATACAGGATTAAACCCGCAATAATAAATCCACTCCTTTTCACCCCGGATCACACTCACCAACTCGTTGATCGATGTCGATCCATCAGGCAGTAACGACAAAATTCCCTGACCCATTTTTGACTCCTTTCCGCGCCAGATTTATGGGCGTATTCAAAGGACAAAGGTGTCATCCGTTTTTCCCAAGGAAAGTCGTCCGTTTAATTTTTCCTGTCGATATGCAATCTCTTCGATTTCCTATCTTTATGATGCAAATTAAGAAAAATATCAATTCCTTTAAATCAGGAGTTCTAAAATTAAACCCACATTAAAATTCGCTTCGTTTTTATCGCAGTTATTATCTCTCATGTAATCCCAAAGGCATTCGATATTGCGAAAGTAATGGTTCTGATTATTATCATCTTGGGATTAAAAATAAAACGCATTAAAATGCTTACTGTGGTCCTGGTAGAAATGTTTTCATCGCGAGCTGCTCCTTCTCACTTCAACCCCTCCAGTTCAATCAAATCCTGCAATACAGCGATTGCTTCCTGGAGTTGCCAATCCGCTTCCTGACGCCGGTAGGAGGTGAGTTTATCCGCCGTCTGCTTCTTTGCATGTTCATCGACCTGACGCTTATCCAGATTCAAGGAAACCATCTCATTTTTATCGGCAACCGCCATGGCCGCGGCCTGCCGGGCCGCGGTGTGCCATTCCTCTTGACCTTCCCACCGCAGTCGCGATCGATTCCGCAAGGTTAACAGACCGGTTCTGACATCCCAATCGGAAACCACATTCAAGGACGTTATGGCATCCCAAAACAAGGCGTTCGGCATCTCCTGTTCCCCCATCGATAAGTGATCATGACTGGAAGGAAATATGATATCCGGGGTGACTCCTTTCCGCTGGATTGAACTGCCATTGACCCGATAGATCTTCCCGGAAGTCAATTTCAATACTCCCGGATCGAATGCCGCCCGGGAAATACCCTGATCCCGGCTGATGGCCAGGGGTTTGAGGCTTTGCATGGTGCCTTTGCCAAATGTCGTCGCTTCCCCGACAATGACCGCGCGTTGATAATCCTGCATCGCGGCGGCAAAGATTTCACTGGCGGAAGCAGTATGGCGATTAACCAGGACCACCAGCGGTCCTCCATAAGCGACAGTCCCGTCGACATCGGTCTTGATATGTACCCGGCCATATATATCGCGCACCTGTACGATCGGCCCCAGCGGGATAAACAATCCCGCCATCTCGATGGCAGCTTCGAGATTGCCGCCGCCGTTGAAACGCAAATCCACAATCAAGCCCACATTGTTACCCGCTATTGCTTTGCGAATTTCCCTGAGGACATCATGGGCGGCGCTTTTGGTCGGATGCGAGTGGGATTGAGGCTCATTTGCTTCCCGATAGAATGAATGCAGGGAAACGATGCCAATCTGCCGATCTGAAGGTTGGGACAAAGAGGAATGCGGGGATTTCGAACTCGCGGCTGATCCCGGATCAAGATCGGGGAGATGCGTGAGTGAAGAGTTTTTGCTTATGCGCGTATCTTCATCAGACTGGGAACCGGAAGCAGCGTCATTTTTCTGCTCATCCATCAAGGGACTACTTTGGGCAACCGGGGTTGTCGGTTGAGATGAGGTGATTTCCTCATCTCTTTCTGGCACTGGATTATTCTCTCCAATACCTGCCGCCTGATTCGGCTCTGACCTGGGCAGGGAAACGGTTTTGAGCCTGGCTTCATGGCTGCGCAAGTCGATCACATCTCTGACCAGGGTGATTTCAGCGGGCGGTTCAGCGGGATTGGAATGTATTGGAATCACGGTCAGGCACACCCGGGTGCCACGCGGTCCGCGGATCAGATTTACAGCCCGGCGCATGGGCATGAGGGTGACATCAACCGGACTGCCGCCATCCTGGG
Organism: uncultured Lentisphaerales bacterium; assembly: GCA_964615975.1. Taxonomy (GTDB): domain Bacteria; phylum Verrucomicrobiota; class Lentisphaeria; order JABSQK01; family JAJFLO01; genus CAZTTH01. The sequence goes on from CAZTTH010000034.1 coordinate 23,708, forward strand.
TGACGGCAATGATCCGGTCACCCCAACGCAAGCGCCCATCCCGTTCGGCCGGCCCACCGGGGATGATTCCGGCGACTCGCAGACCTGACGGGTCACTGTGGAGCGCCGCGCCGATTCCTTCCAATGACAACGACATGGCGATTTCAAAATCATCCCTGGAGATCGGCGCCAGGTAGGCTGTATGCGGATCATAGACCTGAGCGAGGGTGGTCAGAAATATCTCCAGGATGGAAATGCGGTCGTTGCTTTCACGATGATTCAATAGCGTGACATAGGGTTGTAATAACGCGGTGCAATCAATGGCGTTTTCGCCATGCTTCAAACGGCGCAATAAGGCTTCATTTTTCAATTTAAGCCGCCATACTTCATTGAGTTCGGTTTTATCCCGACACCATGGTTGATCAGCCCGGTCGATCCGAAAATACTCATCCAAGGTAAAATCGAGCGTTTGCTGGCAGAATGATTTGACAAACTCCAGACGTTCACGCAACCGCTCCAAATAAATGGCATAGAGTGCAAATGCCGGTGTCACATCTCCCTGCCGGAGGTAATCATCCCATTGGTCTTTAGCGGCGGCGAATCGCGCGATATCATCCTCCATTAAATAAAGGCGTTGCGGATCCAGCGCCTGCAGGTAACGGGTGAATAATTCAAGGGTGATGGCGTCATCGAGCGGATAATGCTGATAATGGGAAGTGGCAAGCATGCTGACAACCGCCTTGGTGATCGCCGACTCGATGGGGCCGGGGGTTAATGATTCAACCGGGTCTCCCGCTCGTGAGGTTCCCTGGGCAATGGCTAATATGGCAAGCAGCAACAGCCAGCAAGTTAGTGGTCTTCGGAGCATGGAAAGGTTCAGGTATTTCGATTTTGCATGATGTGATATCCATGGCATGGCGTCATTGTTCTCTCCTGACGCGGACACTGCCCGATATGTGTTAAGAGTCGGTTGGAGTACAGACTTAAGCCTGCTCTGCTCTTCGGTCGTCATCGGAAGCCGTCCCGCATTGCGGGACGTTACGCTAACGGGGTTACACCAATGATTGTCCTATCTTCGCCTGACGCTGTTGGAGTCCAGTCCCGCAATGCGGGACTGCCGCAGAGGGATTGGTCCTCAAGACACCGCGTCATCCTGCCATTCGGCAGGAGAACTCCCAACCTTATTGACCTCAATGCTCACGCTCAACAGGTACGTTGCCCGCGTCAGGCTTGGGATAATCATATGATCTTCGTTGGCTCTGCCGGTGCCGTGGTCCGGTGTAATGCGCGATATAACACATCGGCTATTTGTTGCAGGGTGAAAGGTTTATCTAGAGTTAGATGAACCCCCATCGCCTTAAACTCTTGCTTATGATGTTCCTCCAGGCGGCCGCTGGCAACAACCACCGGGATATCCGGCATCTGCTTGCGCAAAGCCGAAACAAAAGAGAGTCCATCCATCTGGGGCATGTTCAAATCTGTGATGATAACTCGGAGATCGTCACGGTATTTGGACACCTGTTCGAGCGCATTGATGCCGTCAATTGCCAGCACCGGGGTGAAATTCAATTGGGTCAGAACCGCGCCCGCGACATAACGGACCTCGGCATTGTCATCCACAAAGAGCACGGTTTCTTTATTTCCGGAGTAATCAGCATATGATTTCGTCACCGGTTCTTCAACCGGTAGGACCTTTTCGATTGGCAGATAAACCGTGAACGCCGAACCATTGCTCACCCGCGATAAGACTTGAATAAATCCGCCATGTCCCTTGACTATGCCCTGAACTGTCGACAATCCCAATCCCGTGCTTTTTTCCAATTGTTTGGTGGTGAAAAATGGATCAAAGATGCGGTCAATGATTTGGGGCGGGATCCCCACTCCGGTATCGATAACCCGGATGACCAGATATTGACCGGGTTTGGCTGCCGTCACATGAGCTCTCGACAGAAAGCTGGAATTCACGTCCAGGGTCTCCATTTCAACGATGAGCGATCCACCGTGCGGCATTGCTTCGCGGGCATTGACACACAGATTCATCACCACCTGATTCAACAGGGCGGGGTCGCCCAGAATCCCGGGCAGATTAGGTTCCAAACGCAATTTGAATTGAATGTTTCGGGGAAAAGTGCCGCGAATGTTTTTCTCCATTTCCTTCGCGAAATGGAAAGGCTGAATCAACACTCGTTGACCTTCCAAACCCCGGGCGTAAGTCAACAACTGGCGCACCATATCCGCCGCGCGCCGGATACTGGCTTTCATGGATTCGAGAACTTCGATTTCGTCAGAGTTTTCCACATGCAGATATTCCACCCCCATCATGATGGGCGAGAGCGCGTTATTGAGATCGTGGGCCAGGCCGCCAGCCAGTGTGCCAATAGCTTCCATTCGTTGTGCCCGTTTTGCGATTAATTCGGTATTGATCCGTTTGGTGAGGTCCAGATTCGTGCCGATCATGCGGATGGGGTTGCCGGCTGCATCGCGTAATACCACGGCATTGGCTTGAATGTGATGAACGGTCTCATCGGGCCAAAGCAGACGAAATTCCATGTCGAATTCCCGCTCGCCTCGCAATGCTGCCTGAACTTCATTATCCACTCGCTCCCGGTCTTCAGGGTGCAGGCTGTTTTCCCAGATATCATAGGTGATGGTTGTGGCAATTGAGTCAATGCCATACAGCCGGTACATCTCATCATTCCAGATTATTTCATTGTTGGCGATATCCCAATCCCAGATGCCCACATTCGCGGCGCGCGTCGCCAGCATCAGGCGATTTGAGGTTAAACGCAGCGCTTCTTCCGCATGCTTATAATTGGTCACATCCTTCAGGGTAAAGACAATCAGTTCGATTTCATTGTTGGCGCCCTGTATCGCTGCCATTCCCAAATCCCAATAGGTGACGCCCCATTCAGGATGATCTGGAAATACGAATGGGCGGGATTTTCGGCTGTAGACCTGCCGCTGTTGGATAGCCAAATCGAATTCGTCCTTGAGCGGTGAGGGATATAATTCGAAGTGATTATGACCGGAAAATTCCGCGACTGAACGGCCGCAAACCTTTGCGTAAGAATCACTGACTTTGATGAAATTATAGTCTTTGTCGAGCAGGACAATACAATCCAGGGAATGCGTGAAGATCAGGTCAAGGAGGCGTGCCTGCTCATGAACTTTTGCCGTCACTTTTTTGTGTTCAGTGATGTCGCGTGATACACCAATTATCCCGATAATCTTGCCGGTGGTGTCGCGCCAGGGTGTTTTATGAGTCATGAAGGTATAGATGGTATTCGCGATCTGGCCGGTTTCCTCTCGGACCATGCTTTTTCCGCTTGCCATAACCTCGGTATCGGTTGCTTTGAAGACTTTGGCGGTGGCGGGATCAATCAATTCGGCATCGGTGCGACCGATCACCGTCGCAATCGGATGTCCGAGAAGCCGCGCCCCCGCGGCATTGATGATTTGATAACGACCTTCGCTATCTTTGCTGAAGATGGCGTCATCGGTGCCATCCATAATGGCGCTGAGCAAACTATGCTGACGGGAAATTTCGGCTTCCTTGAGCCGGCTCTCGGTGATTTCAGTGGTTAACGCGCGGGTTCGTTCAGCCACCTGTTCCTCGAGATTTTTATAGAAATTGGCCAATTCCGCCGCCATTCTGTTTAGAGCTTGTCCGAGGATGACGAATTCCCGAGGTCCGGATTCCGGCACGCGGGCGTTGAAGTCATGTTGCCGGAGTCGTTTGGTGCCTTCCACCATTGCCAGCGCCGGAGAAATCACCGAGCGCGTCAATAACAATGAGACCACGGTCAGGGTCAGCAGGGTGACAATGCCGGCGAAAATGCCGAATCGCTGCATCGCGGTCAGCGGCGCCATGACCTCTGACACATCCACCTTGGTAACCATGCCCCAGCGAAATGATGGCAGATACTGCCAGGCGGTGACCACCGCCACATCCCGATAATCCCGAGCAATCTCGGCGCCGCGTTTTTCGGTTAACGCGCGATAGGTCGCCAGATATTTTTTTGTCCCCGCGGTATAGCGAATCTTAAATGCCGCATCGGAGGCGTGTCGAGTCGGTGCGACGAAGACGATTTCATCGGCATTGCGAACCGCGATGATCGTTTCCCCCGTATTTCCCAAGCCCGTGTAATCATTGACCAGTGCATAAATTTCCTTATTATTAAATTGAAACGCGATGACCCCGATCAAGGCGCCATGATGGAAAACCGGGGCGGCAATAAATATCGCCGGTTTGTTGCCGGGAGGAAATTTATCGAATTCCGAGATTTCACTTTTTAGCAAGATCAGGGTGCGTTCAAAAACATTTGCCAGCGGCGTCTGTTTATGGGGGCTGGAACGCAGGTTGGCGCCAGCGATCTCAGCGCCGACCGTCGTGAAAATCACATTGCCGTTTAGATCGAGCAATAATAAATCGGAATACCCTCCCATCTCCTTTTGGCCCGCAAGCAAGGGACGATACTCCAGATCCACAGCCTGATACTCCGTTCCATTTATGCCCTGAAGCGCGAAGGCGTTCACATACTTTTCAATTACCGCCGCATAATGGGGGTTGAGAGTGAAGGCGGTAATCTCCTGGATCTTGCGGTCCGCGAAGGTTTCAATTTGATTGGCGTGAGCATCGGAAATTGCCTCCAGATGAGTTAACATGCGTTGGGTTAGAACTGACTCGAACATCTGATAGGTCACATAAATCGCCACTAAAGGCACGAGTGAAATTACCAGCATCCAACCGAAGACCCGGGAGCGCAGCGTCAGCCTGGCAAAAAAATTCTGAAGTTTCTTCATGGCATGGACCTCCCGGGATTGGCCCAGTGCTGATCCCATCCCCGATAAAGGTCATCCAGCAGGCGATGCCACTCCGAGGGCAAAAGAAATCCGGGATAGGGGACGGGGGGGATCGGTGATCCCGAACTCCAAACTATATCGAATTGTCCATCACCGCGGATTTTCCCGATTCTTACCGTCTTCCAGGTGAGATTATTGTCCCGATCGATGGATACCCAACCTTCGGGGGCCATGAACTGCTGTTTCCGGATTGCCTGCCTGACTGTTTTTGGATCCGTGGTACCGGCTTCGTTTACTGCCTGCGCCCAGATATGGACGCCGAACCAGGCCGCCTCCATCGGGTCACTGACTGCCCGATTCGCGCCAAAACGTTTCTTGAATTGCGCCACGAAATAAGCATTCTCCGAACTGTCAATGCTTTGGAAATAATTCCAAGCCGCATAATCCCCCGTCAATTGTTGCGGATCCATGCTGGCAATCTCATTTTCGGCGATACTGAAAGAGATTGTCGGAGTTTGCTGGGGGGAAATCCCCGCTTGCCGCAAAGCGGCAAAGAATGACCCATTGCTATCGCCATTGATGGTGTTCAAAATTACATCCGGCCGGGTTTTTACAATTTTATCGATGATCTCCTGGACCTCCCGGCTGCCCAGCAACAGGTATTCTTCCCCCATTATTTCGCCTCCGATCGCGTTGAGCTGCACCCGAATGATGGCATTGGCAGTCCGGGGAAAAATGTAATCCGAACCAACCAGGAAAAAACGTTTACCCAAATTATCCCGCGCCCATTTGACTGCCGGAATAATCTGCTGATTGGGCGCGGCGCCAGTATAAACGATGTTTGGCGATTGCTCCAAGCCTTCGTACTGGACTGGATAAAATAACAGATGATCGTGTTCCTCAATGATTGGTCTCACCGTTTTGCGGCTGTCCGACGTCCAGCAACCGAAGATGACATTGACCTTATCTTCTTCAATCAACCGTCTAGCCGCCACCGCAAATGTCTTCGCGTCGGAGCGTCCATCCACCAGCATTGGCGCGATCTCCCGGCCCAACAGACCGCCTGCCGCGTTGATTTCCGCGATGGCCAGCAGAGTCGCATCCGCCACGCCGCGCTCGCTTAGCGCCATCGTTCCCGACAATGAATGCAGGATACCGACCTTGATGGGCAGGAGGGCGCCTTTTTTCCAATGACCCCATTTCCAGCACCCCATAACGATCATGATAATCCCCAGGAGGATGAACAGGTAGATTCTGTGAATTTTCATATGGATTTCTCGGATAATAGTAGATATCAAGTAATCATAGATTCGGTAGAACCAGATACTATGAGATTCTCGATAAAAAATGTTAAATAAAACAGTAGTTATGGATCTGTTTAGCGACGCCTGGTGTTCAAAGGAGGAAGGGTTTTCTTACCCGCCTTCTGGCGGACAGGAATGTCCGCCTTCCGTTAACTCTGCCGGGCTAGTATCTGATTGCGTTAAATTCGCGATCAACCAGGGATGTGGTCCTTCCTTGTGTAATCGGCATTCGCGGGACGAATCAGTCCCGTTAGGGACATGGTGAATGTAGCCCACTCATTTATGGGTGGGTTGGAAAGACATCGACACCCCTCCTCCCCGTCCCGGCTTGGACGATTGAAATACATTTGGCAACGCCACACTCAAGTCGAGGTTTTATCAGGTTGGATATTATTTGATGTGATTCGTGTCAGATAACGTGCTGATCAAGGGGATGATTTTTAGCTGCGGGAATTGCTTAGATTGCCGCAGGTTACGAACCTTGCAACGCGACCCGCAAGGCTTCGGCCAACTGAAACTGGGTAAACGGTTTATCCAATCGCAGATG